>NZ_CP134169.1:1762500-2658951 GCF_031583255.1 Thermosynechococcus sp. PKX82
CCAGCCGTTATCCCCCTCCTGAGGGTAGATTCTCACGTGTTACTCACCCGTCCGCCACTAGCACCGAAGTGCTCGTTCGACTTGCATGTGTTAAGCAGACCGCCAGCGTTCATCCTGAGCCAGGATCAAACTCTCCATTTTGAAGAAAGAGAATTTGACTTTTTGCTCTAGTAGGTGTAACCTACATCGAAAATGTACTTACTTGAGTACCTTGACGAGGGTTAACGCTTTGGCTTTCAAACGTTGATTTGTCTAGGTTCAGGACTCGTTTCGGCTGCGCGCCTCATCGAGTGCTTTATCAATCTAACAAGCCTACATAGGCGTGTCAACCCCT
The DNA here is from genome assembly GCF_031583255.1 of Thermosynechococcus sp. PKX82. NCBI lineage: Bacteria > Bacillati > Cyanobacteriota > Cyanophyceae > Acaryochloridales > Thermosynechococcaceae > Thermosynechococcus > Thermosynechococcus sp. PKX82. Next base: position 1,762,835 of record NZ_CP134169.1, read on the forward strand.
TTTTCGAGATTTTTTTCGGATTTTTTTCTGGATTTGGCTGAAACGCTCTCTACAAGCGGCTTTTGGGGCTAAAAAATTTTTCAGATTTTCGTTTCAGGAGGGTGAGCATGTCAGCGTTGGCGCTGCTGGAGGCCTATAGTCGTGCCCATCCGCAGGAGGTGTTGCTGGTGGAGGCACGGGTGGGGGAGCAAGAGGAGGTGGTGCTGATCTTTAAGGGGGTGTCGTCGTCGTTGACGGGAGCAACGGTGGTGGATGCGGATGTTCCCCTTTTGCCGCAGGAGGCGGTGATTGTGGCGGTGGATCGGCTGCGTAGTCCCTACACGCCTAGTGCGCCGGTGTATTTGGAGCGCGGAATTCCTTGGGAGGATTTTCAGCGACGGTGCTTGGGCGTAAGCTGATCGACGATACCTGTGCTTAAGGGATAGTGCTATGGATGTGCTGCTGCGGCGGTTGGATGTGGAGGGGTGGCGAAGCCACAGTGGGGTGGGGCGGCTTTTGGGTTTGCTCCAAGGATGGCAGGAGAAGAGTTGGCTGGGGCGATGGCTGCCACATTGTGCGGCGCTGCTGGTGGGCTTGGTGCTGGTACTGGCGCCGTTGATGCCGTCGGGAATGATTGGGATGCTGCTGGCAGCAGGGGGTGGGTTTTGGTTGCTGTGGACGCTGGCGGGGGAACGGGAAGGCCGCTGGTCGGGGGTACATTTGCTGGTGCTGCTGTATTGGGGGATTGCGCTGTTGGCAACGGTGTTGTCGCCGGTTCCTCGGGCGGCGATGGTGGGGTTGTCGAAGCTGACGTTGTACTTGCTGTTTTTTGCGCTGGCGGAGCGGGTGATGCGCAATGAGCGGTGGCGATCGCGCTTGCTGACGGTCTATCTGCTGACGGCGTTGCTGGTGAGTGTGGAGGGGATACGGCAGTGGATTTTTGGGGCGGAGCCGTTGGCGACGTGGACAGATCCAGAGTCGGCCTTGGCAAATGTGACACGGGTGTATAGCTTTTTGGGAAATCCCAATCTGTTGGCGGGTTATTTGTTGCCTAGTGTGCCGTTGAGTGCGGCGGCGATCGCGGTGTGGCGAGGCTGGCTGCCAAAGCTGTTGGCGGTGGTGATGCTGGGGATGAATACAGCAAGCCTGATATTGACGTTTAGCCGTGGTGGTTGGTTGGGGTTGGTTGCGGCGACGATCGCTGGGGTGGGGTTGCTGGGGATTTGGTTTTGGCCAAGGTTACCGCTGCAATGGCGGCATTGGGGGGTGCCAACTGTGGGGGGGCTGGCGATCGCCCTCTGTATTGGTGCGATTGTGAGTGTGGCGCCGCTGCGGGAGCGAGCAGCGAGTATTTTTGTTGCCCGAGGGGACAGTAGCAATAATTTCCGCATTAATGTTTGGACGGCAGTGCAACAGATGATTTGGGCACGGCCTTGGCTCGGCATTGGACCGGGGAATGTGGCCTTTAACCAGATTTATCCACTCTATCAGGTGAATGTGCGCTTCACAGCATTGAGTGCCTATTCCATCTTTCTGGAAATCCTTGTGGAAGTAGGGGTGATGGGCTTTAGTGTCTTTCTCTGGTTGTTGGCGGTGCTCGCCGATCGCGCGTGGCGTTGTTTGCGGGCGTTACGGACAACAGCAAACCCTCAAGGGTTCTGGTTGATGGGAGCTGTGGCAACCATGGTGGGAATGCTCACCCATGGGTTGGTAGATACGATTTGGTTTCGCCCGGAGGTGGCTACCCTTTGGTGGCTGATGGTGGCGATCGTTGCCAGCTTTGCGCCGTTGGCAGACCGAACAGAGAATACAGCCGCTAACGGTCTGGATGCTGAGCCGTCAACCTAGGCATAAGCTCGGGATCGCCCGCTTGATCTTGCCAGCCACAGTGGGAGCAATGGCACTGACCTATCTTGAGTTGGGAGTGATGGATGGGTTGCCGACACGCAGGGCAGCGACCGGTGAAGTAAGGGTGGTACATCAGCATCCGAATCTGCTCAACAGGAGGAAGATGACCAATCACTTGCTCAAGACTGGCTGTGGGGGATTCTAGGGAAAACATCAGGGAGTCCACAGGAACGTTCGTATCGGTTGGCACAATCTCTTTTTTTCAGTGTGCGAGCGATCGCCGGCAAGGGGAATCGTAGAAATACGGAAATCTTCCCCCTCTAGCCTGTGGAAAACTCCAAAAAGCCTGTGGAAAATTCTGGGGAAAACCTGTGGAAAACCCCGGAAAAACTCTGAAAAACTGTGGAAAACTTTTTATTCTTTTTCCACTAAGATAATGGCTTGTGGAAAAACCCCCCACTTTTTCCACAAGTTTTCCACAGGGGGGAAGTGGCTCAAAGTCGCTCTGCAAGCGGGTTTCCGAAAATTTTTCCACATTTCCACAGCCCCTACTACTACTATAAATATTATTTAAATAATTTAGTAGCAGTAGTAGATCCCTAGATCTAAGGGGAATAAGATTCTGCCAGAGAAAAATAAAAGATGTGATTTGGGGAACGTGGGGTTAGTTTGAAGCTGGCTTAGAGCTTGAGGAAATCTTGGTTGAGAGGGTTGTGATACTGGGAAACATTAGGAAGACAAGAACAAAACGAAAGGTTGAGATGGCTAGAGGATCAGAACTTCCAAGTGCTTGGGGAAAACTTTGGGGAATTTGGGGAAAACTGTGAAAAAGGATTTGAATTTAGGTTCAGGATGCTCTAATAAGGATCTGTTTGCGCCGCGAAAAATTTTTTTGGCCTGAGAAGGGTCTAGAAGCTCCTAGAAGGAGGGCGATCGCCCTAGTGAGTAGGTTTTATCGTTGAGGGGATTTTGCTGCCCATAGAGGCGATTTTATGAGGGGTTGTCTAGACAACCTTGGGATAACCGTTTGTCGATAGGATAGTCCAAGCAACTACCGTCCTCAAACTTGCCATGACACGCATTGTTACTCTCCTAGGAGCAACCCCAGAACAACAAACGGCACTGGGTCTGGCCATTGCCCAGTGGTTTGCCGGGCGACAGCAGCGAACCTTGTTAGCGGTGCCGAGTCCAGCCACTTCCCTGCAATTTCTCATTGGCAGTCCAGATCGGGCGATTGGTTGGCAACCCAAGTTGCTGTCGGAGGGATTAGCGATCGCCGAGCTGATGGCCACTGAAAGTCTCAACGCGGCATGGCAAGAACTTAGCCGTTTAGTGGAACCCTATTTGCCCCAAGAATTGGTGGGTAAGGTTTATGCGGGCGAATTGGTGATCTTGCCGGGGATGGATACTTTGCTGACCCTAAATGCGCTGCGCGTGCACTACAGCAGCGGTGAGTACGATGTGATTGTCTATGTGGGGGGGAATAGTCAAGATACACTGCGGCTGATTGGGTTGCCCCAAGGGTTGGCATGGTACTATCGCCGCTTTCAACGTTTGCTGGATCAACTAGATCTCAACGCGATCGCCAATGCGATTGGGGGGCCGATCGCCAGCGCAATTATGGCGGCCAATATTGACACCCAAAAAGTGCGTGAGCGTTTCGGTGAGGCGAAGGAGTGGATCGATCGCGGTGTGCAGATTGCCGCGGACTCGCAACGGTTATCGGTGTTTCTGCTAACCGATGGCACAGCCATCTCAACGGCTCAAACCCAATGGTTATGGGGCAGTGCTCAACAGGTGAATATCCCTATTTCTGAGGTCTTTTGTATGGGGGAACCCACGCCAGAGGTCAGCCGCACGTTTGCACCGCTACGCATTTCCGCTCTTCCTAAAGACTGGAACAACTGGCAAAGTCTTGTTTCCTATCTTCCAGACTTGAACCAGCTAGGAGCGGCACTGGCTCCCTATGAGTTTGATGAGACGCAACAACAGGTGCGCATTTTTCTACCGGGATTTCGCAAAGATCAGGTGAAACTCAGCGAGTTTAGTGGGGAACTGACGGTGGAAGCTGGCGATCAGCGGCGCCACATTGAGCTACCCCCTAGCCTCAAAGGCAAACCCGTTCGCGGGGGTAAATTTGAAGCTCCCTACTTGATCGTCAGTTTCTAAGACTTTCTAAGGTTCAAGGCGCAGACGCACAGAGTCGCGGTGGGAAATCAGGCCTTCTGTTTCAGCGAGGGTCATGACCGCTCCCCCCTGTTTGCGCAAGGCAGCAGGGGTGTATTGAATAATGCTGGAGTGTTTGAGGAACGTTTCTACGCCCAAGGCAGAAGCATAACGGGCGGCACCAGAGGTGGGCAGGGTGTGATTGGGACCCGCGAGATAGTCGCCAACCGCTTCAGGGGTGGAATAGCCGAGGAAAATCGCACCGGCATGGCGCACCTGCTCGACAAGGCTCCAAGGGTCTTCGACTTCCAATTCCAGATGTTCAGGGGCAAAGTGATTGGAGAGTTCTACCGCTTGTTCTAGGCTCTCGACAATGCCAATCAGGCCATAGTGGGCGATCGCCTTCTCGGTGAGAACCCGGCGCGGATGGTCAGCCAATTGTTCGTTCACCGCTGTAACCACCGCCTTTGCAAGGGGCAAACTCGGAGTCAGTAAAATGGCCGCTGCCAAGGGGTCGTGTTCTGCTTGAGCTAGCAAATCAGCGGCAATGTGAACAGGATTGGCCGCCTCATCGGCAATGATTAAGACCTCTGAAGGCCCTGCTAGGGAGTCAATACCAACCCGCCCATAGACTTGCTTTTTGGCAAGCATGACATAGAGGTTTCCCGGCCCTGTAATCACATCCACGCGGGGAATCGTTTCTGTGCCATAGGCAAGGGCAGCAATGGCTTGGGCGCCACCAACGCGATAAATCTCTTGAATTCCCGCTTCTTGGGCGGCAACGAGAACCGCAGGATTAATACCTTTGCCCTGACCGGGAGGGGTGACCATGACAATCCGCTGCACACCGGCCACCTGAGCGGGAATCGCATTCATTAACACCGTACTCGGATAGGCAGCCCGTCCCCCCGGCACATACAGTCCGGCAGCATCAACAGCAGTGTAGCGTTTGCCGAGGACAATGCCATCTTCACCAAATTGCACCCAACTTTTGGGCACGCGCTGGCGGTGGAAGGCTTCAATTTGCTGCTTGGCAAGGCGAATGGCATCGAGGAGTTCTTTGGACACCTGTTGGTAAGCGGCATCCAGTTCATCTCCTTTCACTCGTAAGGTTTCGGGGGTGAGGTCAATGTGATCAAACTGGGCAGTGTACTCAATCAGGGCGCGATCGCCTTCCTTGGCCACACGGCGCAAAATTGCCTCAACAGTAGCCTCTTGGTCGCTCATCTCCCCGCTATCGGTGCGATCGCAAATGCGGCGTAGTTCAGCGCGTAGGTCGGTTAACTGGGTGATGATCCGCAACATGGTCGTTCACGTAGGCGAGGCAGAGAGTCGGGGAAAGGTTAAAAAACCTTAATCAACCCTATCAATAGCTTACAGCGATTTTCCAATTACAGGGGCGGGCTAAGGCTGGCCAACAACGAGTGCTTAGGGCAAGATCGCGATTCACGAGACTGAGCCTTCGGAGTTCGCATCAGATTGCCAAGGCAGCCACTCCTCATCTAGAGCTTCCTCCATTGTGAAGTCGGGGACTTCCGGAATCACGTCAGGGGATAACCCAATCGCTTTCAACATATTTTTCCTTGACTTTTGATAGGAGTCTAGGAAAGCTGCCTTTGCAAATGGCTGAAGACTGAGGCTATCCTGCAAAATTAGCGCAATTTCTAAACGGAAATGACTAATCTCCAACAGCCAACCCCTATAGCAGTATTGTCGCTCAGTTTCCCAGTATTTGAGCTTGAGAAGATGCTCACAAAGACGCAGTAGATAGCTGAATAGGGCGCATTTTTCGCTTCGACCCAAGCTCTCAATCTCCTCAATTAAATTTTCCACATCTAAGTTGTCAAAGTTCCCTGCCTTGAGGTGGGCAACGGTCTCCTTAAGCCAAAGGTAATAGTCGGTCTCATAGAGGAGTTGGGTCTTAAGACAAGGGGTCATGGGGACTAGATAACAACGGCAACTGGTTTTCTGGTGGAGTATAGCCTAGGTGTTGCCAAGCGCGGGGAGTGGCAACGCGGCCTCGGGGGGTTCGTTGCAGATAGCCCATCTGGAGCAGGTAGGGTTCATAGACCTCTTCAATGGTTTGCACATCCTCACCAGTGGCTGCAGCAAGGGTTTCAATGCCCACAGGCCCGCCTTGATAGGACTCAATTATCAGACTGAGGAGCCGGCGATCGCTCCAATCCAAGCCTGCTGGATCCACATTGAACAGTTCAAGGGCAGCGGTAGCCACCTCTAGGCTAATCGTGCCATCGTGCTTCACATCGGCATAGTCCCGTACCCGCTTTAGGAGCCGCAGGGCAATGCGGGGTGTACCCCGACTGCGGCGGCCAATTTCTAGAGCGGCTTCAGGAGTAATGGGAGTTTGTAAGAGGGCTGCCCCCCGCTGAACGATCTGCTGGAGTTCTTCGGGATGATAAAAGCGCAAGCGCTCCACTAAACCAAAGCGATCGCGCAAGGGCGAGGTCAAGGCGCCGGCACGGGTGGTTGCTCCCACAAGGGTAAAGCGATTGAGTTTCAGTCGTCGCGTGCGTGCCGTTTGCTGTTTGCCCACGGTGAGATCAAGGTAAAAATCCTCCATGGCGGGATAGAGGAGTTCCTCGGTCATGCGGGAGAGGCGGTGAATCTCATCAATAAAGAGAATATCCCCCGCTTGCAGGTTCACCAAGAGACCCACAATGTCACGGGGGCGTTCCAAAGCTGGGGCACTGGTCACTTTGCAGTTGACCCCCATTTCTGCCGCTAAGATCAAGGCAATGGTGGTTTTCCCTAAGCCCGGCGGGCCATAGAGCAGCAGGTGATCAAGGGGTTCTTGGCGTGCCTTGGCTGCCTCGATCGCAATGTGCAGCACATCCTTGAGTTCCTGCTGGCCAATGTAGTCGTGCAAAAAGCGGGGACGTAGGGACTCTTCAGCCGGCGAGTGCTGTTCCTCTGGGGTGGGTTGGTTGGAAAGCAGTAAAGGGGGGCGCGATCGCTCCGGCGGTGAATTTTGCGACGAAATAATCGCCATTGCTGCCCCCTAGGGCAAAGCTTAAGCCCGTTTTAACCAACTAAACATGGAACGCAGTTCTTGACCCACCTGTTCAATGGGGTGTTCTGCCTCCCGTCGCCGCATGGCTGTAAAGCCCGGTTTACCCGCCATATTTTCCAGCACAAACTCACGGGCAAATTGACCCGTTTGAATTTCGTGGAGAATTTTGCGCATTTCCGCGCGGGTCTCCTCGGTAATAATCCGTGGACCACGGGTGAGGTCGCCATATTCTGCGGTGTTGGAGATGCTATCCCGCATTTTGGCAAGCCCCCCTTCCACAATCAAATCCACAATCAGCTTCACTTCATGGAGACACTCAAAGTAGGCCAGCTCTGGCTGATAACCGGCCTGCACCAACGTTTCAAAGCCAGCCTTAATCAGGGCGCTGAGGCCACCACAGAGCACCACTTGCTCACCAAACAGATCGGTTTCTGTTTCTTCGCGGAAGGTGGTTTCCAGAATGCCGGCACGGGTGCCTCCAATCCCCTTGGCGTAAGCCATGGCTAAATCGCGGGCTTGACCACTGGCATTCTGATAGACTGCAAACAGGCAGGGTACCCCTTCCCCTTGGGCATAGGTGCGGCGCACGAGGTGACCGGGGCCTTTGGGCGCCACCATCACCACATCCACATTGTCGGGGGGCACAATCTGGCCAAAGTGAATGTTAAAGCCGTGGGCAAAGGAAAGGACATTCCCCGCTTGCAGGTGGGGGGCAATCTCCTGCTCATAAACAACCCGCTGAACTTCATCGGGCAGAAGAATCATAATCCAGTCGGCCAGTTTCGCAGCTTCCGCCACGGAGTGCACCGCTAGACCATCGGCACGGGCGCGCTCTGCAGAACGACTGCCGGCATAGAGACCCACCACAACATTGAGACCGCTATCCCGCAGGTTGAGGGCATGGGCGTGGCCTTGGGAGCCATAGCCAATGATGGCGATCGTTTTGTCCTTGAGGAGTTCTAATTGGGCATCTGCGTCGTAATACATGCGCGCCATAGTGATGATGTTCCTTTCCAATTGCATTCAGCAGGTCGTTATTATTTCTCTACCACATTGTCAGAGCCGATATAGCACCTCCTAGAGGGCTAGTTGCGGGAGTTAGCGATTACGGGAATAACGATTGTTCCCACCGCCCATGGCTTCACGGGGGCGTGCCTTGTTGACCTTGAGTTGCCGTCCCATCCACTCGGCACCGTCGAGATCAGCGATCGCCGCATCTTCTTCAGCATCCGTGGACATTTCCACAAAACCAAAACCCCGCTTACGGCCTGTTTCCCGATCCACCGGTAAATAGACTTGTTTGACGGAACCGTACTCGGCAAAAACGGCCTCTAGGTCTTCTTGGGTGGCCGTGTAGGAAAGGTTGCCGACATAAATAGACATAATCTGATCTGCTCCAAAGCAAAAATTGAACCCTGTGTTGACGCTGACTTCGGAGAGACGACTGTCACGTAACCAACCTTCCCTAAAACCGAACTCAAGAATCGCTCTACTTAAAAAACTCAAGCGGCGATTACTCGCCAACCTTGTCTCCCGATTATAGCCGATTGCGATCGCCTGCGCTGCGAAAGTAGGGATGCTACCCTAAAAGAGGTAGATTTTTTGTGAATCTTAACAATGTCCGATTTACCGGCGGTTGTTGTGGGCCTTTCCGGCGGTGTTGATAGTTCCGTGGCCATTGCTAGCCTCAAAGCTCAAGGGTACCCCGTTGTTGGTCTGACGCTGTGGCTGATGAAGGGTAAGGGGCAGTGCTGCTCTGAGGGGCTAGTGGATGCGGCGCGTCTTTGTGAGGAGCTGGGAGTCCCTCACCATATTGTGGATAGCCGCGAAATTTTCGAGAAATATATTGTGAACTATCTGGTCAGTGGCTACGCCAGTGGGGTGACACCGCTGCCCTGTTCCCAATGCAACCGTTTGGTGAAGTTTGGGCCGATGCTCGCCTATAGCCGTGAGCAACTGGGGATTGACTACATTGCTACCGGGCATTATGCCCAAGTGAAATACAATCCCACGAGCGATCGCTATGAACTGTGGCGGGCGGTGGATCGTCATAAGGATCAAAGCTACTTTCTCTATGACTTGCCCCAAGAGATTCTGGCTCATGTGCTGTTTCCTCTTGGTCAGCAAACCAAGGCGCAGACCCGTGCCCTCGCGGCGCAGTATGGCCTGCATACCGCCAGTAAACCGGAAAGCCAAGATCTCTGCCTGATTGAAGCCCATGGCTCCATGCGCCGATTCTTGGATCAGTATCTGCCCAGTCAGCAAGGGGAAATTGTCGATGTCCATGGCCGGGTGCTGGGGTACCATCAGGGGATTCACCACTATACGATTGGCCAGCGCAAAGGCTTGGGAATTGCGGCACCTGAACCGCTTTATGTGGTGGCCTTGGATCGGGAACACAATCGCGTCATTGTCGGCGATCGCGCCACCGCCGGCCGTCGTGAGTGTACAGTGGCCCGGGTGAACTGGGTCTCGATTCCCCCCCCCACAGAACCGATCACAGCCACGGTACAAATTCGCTATCGTACTCCTCCAGTGCCGGTGACTATCATTCCCGCTGCCAACGCTGAGCAGGTACAATTGGAGTTTACTGAACCGCAATTTGGGGTAACGCCGGGGCAAGCGGCGGTTTGGTATGCGGGCGATCGCCTGCTGGGGGGCGGCATTATCCAGCCCTTTGTGACACCGACACCACAACCCCTACAAGCAATGGCCACCCACGTTTAAGGAAAAGACTGACCATGCAAAAGCGCCTTCATTACTCATCCTTGGAAATTAACCGCCGAGCAGAAGAATTAATCAAGCACTCCGCCAATCGCTATCGGATTACGGTGCAAATTGCCAACCGGGCGAAACAGCGGCGGGGGCTAGAGGCCAGTGAAGATCTCGATGATCTGCCCCTGAAGCCGGTGACCCGTGCCATTATCGAAATGTCCGATGAAATTGCTCAACCGGAGTTACTGGCAGATTAGGCGCCATGGGAAGACGACGGGGCTGGACGTTTTTGGGCTGGGTGACGTGGGGGTGCTTGCTGGCACTTCTGTGGCTGCCCCTGAGCAGTACTTGGAGTGTGGGGCGATCGCAACCTGACCCCAACCTACCCGATGCCCCTGCCCAAATTCTCATTAACCCGCGGCTGGTGGCAGAAACCCTCTATCCGAAGTTGCCCGGTTTGCCGAAGGAAAACCACTATATCCGTCAAGACAACCGTCAGCCGGCACCAGAAAGTACCCTCCTTGAGCGATTCATTGTCTATCACACCACTGTCAAAGGGCGATCGCCCCTCTACCGTTTTGACTGGAAAATTTCCCTTGCTGACTATTTGGGGCTGAATGACTTCCTGCGCAGAGAAACCTATCCGGGACGTTCTTACCTGACAGTCAACCCCATGGAAGGGGATATGGCTGCCATTCGCCAACTCAATCGCCAACAACGGGATGCCTTGGTGAGCACACTGGCCACCTTCTACGCCCAGCAAGCGGGGTTACCCACGACTACACCCCAGCGTCCCCAACCCCAAACAACACTGCCAGAACCGACATGGAGACCCCCCACCGTTCTGCCCCCCGTTCCCCAACCCGGCAGTGCTGGACTTTTGGCGCCCCCCGAATCCCCCCGCCCGCTGCCCACTGGGGAATCCCGTTTTTTACTGCCCTAGATGTTTGCAATTGGGTTCATGAGTCATGGCTGTGCCGATTACTGAGTTGCTCACCCCAGAGATTCTCAAACCTGCTCGCTATTTGGGCAATGAGCGAGGGGCAGTTCATAAGCCGTGGCAGGCCGCAACGGTGCGCTGGGTGCTCAGCTATCCGGAAATCTATGAGGTGGGCGCCTCGAACTTAGGACACATTATTCTCTACAACATTCTCAATGCCGTCCCCGATCAACTGTGCGATCGCGCCTACTTACCCGCAGCGGACTTAGCCGCCAAATTGCGAGTGACCCAAACTCCCCTTTTTGCTGTGGAATCGCGCCGCGCCCTGCGGGAGTTTGACCTCATTGGCTTTAGCCTCAGTTATGAGTTGGGTGCCACGAACATTCTGGAAATGCTCGACTTGGCCGGCCTACCCCTGACTTGGCGAGAACGCCAACAGGCACCCCTAGAAGAGATTCCCCTTATCTTTGCCGGTGGACAGACAGCGACATCAAACCCTGAACCCTACGCTGACTTCTTTGACTTTTTTGCCCTTGGGGATGGCGAAGAACTCTTGCCCGAAATTGGCCTCGTGGTGGCAGAAGGCAAACGAGCCGGCTTGAGTCGGCAGGACTTGCTATTGGATTTGGCACAGGTGCCGGGGGTCTATGTGCCGCAATTTTACGATCGCCAAGGGGATGGCGCCGTCAAACCCAATCGTCCCGATGTGCCCGAGCGCATTTTGCGGCGAGTAGCTACCCCGATGCCCCACTATGCCATTGGCTTGGTGCCCTATGTAGAAACCGTTCACGATCGCCTGACAGTGGAAATTCGCCGGGGCTGTACGCGCGGCTGTCGCTTTTGTCAACCGGGGATGCTCACCCGCCCTGCCCGCGATGTTGCCCCCGATGAGGTGATTGCCGCCATTGAAACGGGGATGCGCGCCACGGGCTACAACGAGTTTTCGCTACTGTCGTTGAGTTGCTCCGACTATCTAGCTCTGCCCGCCGTGGGTGTGGAAATTAAAAATCGCCTGCAAAACGAGAACATCTCCCTCTCACTCCCCAGCCAGCGGGTGGATCGCTTTGATGAAAACATTGCCCACATTGTCGGTGGCACGCGCCAAGGGGGACTGACCTTTGCGCCGGAAGCGGGAACGCAGCGGCTACGGGACATTATCAACAAGGGGCTGACCAATGCGGAATTGCTGCGGGGGGTCAAAACTGCCTACGAACAGGGCTGGGATAAGGTCAAGCTCTACTTTATGATTGGCCTGCCGGGGGAAACCGATGCTGATGTGTTGGGCATTGCTGAAACGATCCGCTGGCTGAAGCGAGAATGCTGGATCAAAGGACGCAAGCCCCTGAGCTTTAACCTGACCATCTCTAACTTTACCCCCAAGCCCCATACACCCTTTCAGTGGCACGCCGTCTCCACCAGTGAGTTTCTGCGCAAACAGGAGCTACTGAAGGCGGAATTCCGCACGATCAAGGGGCTAAAGGCCAACTTTACCGATGTGCGCATCTCAGCAATGGAAGACTTTGTCGGTCGGGGCGATCGCCAACTGGGGCCAGTGATCCGCCGCGCGTGGGAATTGGGGGCACGGGAAGATTCTTGGTGGGAAAGCCTCGATCGCGCCTATGCCGCTTGGACGCAAGCCATTCAAGAAGCGGGTCTGGACTGGAAATACCGTCAACTGGAAGCGGGTGAGTGGAATGTCTTTAGTGGTGGCAGCCACAACCTTGATGCGCCCCTGCCTTGGGATCACATTGATACGGGCATTAGTAAAACATGGCTGAAGGAAGACTTGCAGCGTGCCCTAGAAGCGGTGGTCGTTCCCGATTGTTCCTTTGAGGGCTGCTCCCATTGTGGCGTCTGTGGCATTGACTTTGGCCATAACGTGGTCGTGCCGCCCCCCCCGATTCCGCCTATTCAAGGTCAGCCCCAAGCCCCCCAAGAACGGGTGCAACGTCTGCGCCTCACCTTTGGGAAAACTGGGGAAATGACGCTTCTCAGCCATTTAGATCTACTGCGCCTCTTTGAGCGAGCAGTACGCCGTGCCCATCTACCCATTGCCTTTACGGGGGGATTTCATCCTTCACCCCGCATCTCCACCGCCAGCGCCTTGCCCCTTGGGGTGACCAGTTATGGCGAAATTGTTGATCTGGAATTTTATCGCGAGGTGGAGCCGTCAACGGTGCTGGAGCAATTGCGGCAACAACTGCCGGCGGAGGTGCCCCTTTACACCTGTGCAGTGGTGCCCTTAAGTGAACCGGCAGCAAGTCAAGCCCTGCGGGCAGCTACTTATGAACTGCTCATCCGTACCCCTGAACCTGTGGAGCGGGACACTTGGCAACAGTGGTTAGAGGATTTGCGAGCCACCCCTGAAATTCTCTATGAGCTAACCACCAAGTCAGGGAAAACCCAAGTGGTGAATTTGCGCGATCGCCTGCTGCAGATCCGCCTCAAGGAGCACCAAGACCACTGGCCTGCCGTCAGCCTCATCTACACGGGAGTCTGTCGCAATGATGGCACGTTCCTGCGGCCAGAGCATTGTCTGTACCTCCTAGAAAAAGTGAGTGGTCTGTCCTTGGAACTGGGGGCGATCGCCCGTCAGAAATTACACCTCGAAACGCCATGAACCTAGCAACGCAAATTCGCGGCGGTCTGATTGTCTCCTGTCAAGCCCCGGCAGATTCCCCTTTGGCGGCGCCAGAAATCATTGCCGCTATGGCAGGGGCAGCGGTTTTGCGGGGGGCAGTGGCCGTGCGCATCAATACCCCGGCCCATATTCAGGCAGTGCGCCAAGCAGTAAAGGTGCCCATTATTGGTCTCTGGAAGCAAGTTTTGCCCGAGTACCCTGTGTATATTACGCCTCGCTTTGCCGATGCGGTGGCCGTTGCGACAGCAGGTGCTGATGTGATTGCCCTCGATGCCACAGCGCGATCGCGCCCTGAACCCCTACAGGACTTGATTCAGCGAATTCACGATGAACTGGGCAAGCCCGTCATGGCCGACATTGACTCCCTTGCAAGTGCTGAAGCGGCGATTGCTGCCGGTGCTGATTGGGTGGGCACGACCCTCTTTGGCTATACTGAAACCACGGCGCATACCCCACCCCCCAGTTGGGCGCTCCTGAGTCAGCTGGTTGAGCACCTCAACGTGCCTATTCTCTGTGAAGGGGGGATTGCCAGTCCCACAATGGCTGTAAAAGCTTTGACTTTGGGGGCTTGGGCAGTGGTCGTGGGCACGGATATTACAGGCATTGACCTCAAGGTGCAGCAGTATGTCCAGACCCTAAAGGCAACGACGATTGAAAATTCTCAACCCTAAATCCTATCCAATTCTATTGGTTTGTATATTTTCCTCTATATTCCGACCGATAAACGAGAGTTTGTGGCAAGATAGAATCCGTAGCTAAAGATACATCGTTAGCCTAGGAGCCACCATCTATGAGCCTAAAACTTGGGGATGTCGTACCCAACTTTACCCAAGCCTCTTCTATGGGGGAAATCAACTTCTATGAGTGGGCAGGGGATAGCTGGGTTGTATTGTTTTCCCACCCAGCGGATTACACCCCCGTTTGTACGACAGAACTGGGCGAAGTGGCGCGGTTACGCTCAGAATTTGAGAAGCGCAATGTCAAAACCTTGGCCTTGAGTGTGGATAGTGTGGAGTCCCACCTCGGCTGGATCAAAGACATTGAAGAAGTCAACAACGTCAAGGTGGATTACCCGATTTTGGCAGATGAAGATAAAAAAGTCTCCAACCTCTACGACATGATCCACCCCAACTCCCTCAACAACCTGACGGTGCGCACAGTCTTTATCATTGACCCCCAAAAACGCCTGCGCTTGACCTTGACCTATCCCGCCAGCACGGGGCGTAACTTTGCTGAGATTCTGCGGGTGATTGATTCGCTGCAACTGACGGACAACTACAGTGTGGCCACCCCCGTCAACTGGCAAGAGGGTCAAGAGTGCGTGATTGTGCCTTCCCTCAGCGATGAAGAGGCGAAGCAGAAGTTTCCCAAGGGCTTCAATGCTGTTAAGCCCTATCTGCGGTTGACACCTCAACCCAACAAATAGCCTAGATTAGCCTAGACAAGTCATGGCGACACCCTGAGCTGTTCGGGGTGTTTTTTTGTGCCTTGGCAGCATCCCAAGATAGGATAATCTTGCACAGCAAAACCAAGGAAAGGAATAGAGGCGGAATGCAGCGCTGGATACTTTGGCTCTTGATACCCCTTGTGGTCTGTTTGAGTGGATGCGTCCAAGCAGATATGGTCATCCAGCATCAGGGACAAACTGGGGGGAACCTCACCTACACGCTGACGCTGCCCCAACCCGATCTCCCTTTTACCGAACAGGTGATTCAGCAGGCGCGCCGCTTGGGGGGAACGATCAAGGAACGGGATAAAACGCATCTTCAGGTGACGATTCCCTTTGACACCAGCCAGCAATTGGCCACTGTCCTCAACCGCATTGGTGGTGTGCCCTATCTTCCCCAAGTCACTGCTGAAGCGGATATTTTTGATCAGAACTGGTTGCTCTTTGTGCGGGAGCGCTTTCGCTATGACATTGATCTGCGCCCCTTGGGTATTGAGTCCCGTGATCAAGCTGTTCTTGTGGCACCGCAGTCGCTCCTGAAGTTTCAACTTGCCCTAGAAACCCCTTGGGGGGCGCGCCCGATTGAGCGTCCAGCCACTACTGCTGATACCGTGGTCAATCCTCATGTTCAGCGGGGGGGCGATCGCCTGACTTGGACATTGATGCCCGGTTATCTGAATCACCTAGAGGCAGCCTATTGGTATCCAAGTCCCTTGGGTTGGGGCACACTGGCGATCGTGGGCTTGCTGGTGCTGGGCAATTGGTTACGCACTCGCCTGCCTAGGAGTCATTCAACCTAGAGTCCCATGAGATGGTCTGGCCCGCCGCAGAGTTGGCAACGGTATCTTGCCTATTTAATAGCGGGACCTCTGATTGTCCTCAATCTCTGGGTGGCGGAGCAAGTTTACCTCTATTTTGAATATCCGATTAATCTCCTTGTCATTGCCGCCATTTTGGCTTTTTTGCTCAATCAAGTGGTGATTCGCCTCTGTGCTCGTGGTTTGCGGCGGCGGAATGCGATCGCCTTGGTGTTACTGATTACCCTTTTGGTGGTCAGTGTCTTGATGCTGTTGCTGCTCCCCCTTGCTATTCAACAGGCGGAAGAACTCCTAAATCAACTGCCAGAGTTGGCGGATACGGGCAATCAAAATTTGCGCCATCTAGATCAAGTGCTGCGCCGCTACCAGTTCCCTGTGGGGGTGAATGACTTGATGGAAGAGCTGACGATCCAGCTCAAAGGGATTGCCGCCATGTTACCGGGTGTGGCGATTACAACCCTAACTAAATTTGTTGATGTGCTCCTCGTGCTGATCCTAACGGTGTATATGCTCTTTTATGGCAGTGAGATTTGGCGCGGACTCATGAAACTGGTACCCAAGCCTTGGCGGCAGATGGTGGATTACTCGCTGCGGCTGAATATTCGCAGTTTTTTCTCGGCACAGCTTTTTTTGGGGCTGTTTATGTTTCTTGCCCTGATTCCCTTTATGATCGCCTTCAAGGTCAATTTTGGCTTTCTCTTTGCCCTGATCATTGGTATTGCCCAGCTCATCCCTGTGGTGGGGGCGACCTTGGGCATTGGTTTAGTAACACTGCTTATCCTTTTTCAGGATGCGTGGCTGGCTTTGAATATTTTCGTGATTGCTGTGGTCTTGCAACAAATTAAGGATAACGTGCTTACCCCGAAGTTACTGGGGGACTTGATGGGTCTGAATCCCCTCTGGCAGTTTATTGCGCTACTCATTGGCGGACGGGTGGCGGGTTTCTTGGGAATTTTGCTGGCCATTCCCCTAGCCGCAACACTGAAAACCGTCCTCGAGTCTGAGCCTGTCGAAGACACCTAACTAGGCGATCGAATAACTAGGCGATCGAAACGTTTTGATCACCGTACACACCCCATGACCGCAAATGTTCATCATGACGGCATTTGTAGCCCCGCCAATCACGCCACTCACAAGGGGAACGGCTCGCGCAGGTAGGGTGAGACTTTTACTCGAGACCTTGCCAAAAATCTGCTGCAAAAGGGGACGCGGAAGCTGCCTGAAAACCGCCATCAGCACTTGGGATAAATTTTTTTGCGCCGCCCGCCGGCCAAAGGTCTTGAAGATTTGCCGACAAAATTGGGTGCCGAAGTGGTTTGCAAGTTCAGCGGCAGTAACCCCCAAGGCAGTGGGAATCAGCATCATCAGCACATTTTCGTTTTCAGAATCTAGGCCATAGATGGTGAACAGCGCCGCTGCCAGCTTGATTTGGGTATAGTAAAAGTAGGTAATGTCGAGGGGCATGCCAGCCAAGCCCATAACGCCAGTGGCCACTCCAGAACCCACTGACCAGAGGGTGGCTTCATAAATTGCATGGTTGGCCATGCGATCGCGATCGCCCCCCCAGCGAGGATCATGGAGAAATTGGTATCCCCACTGCCGCCCCTCTTCGATGGCAAGGAGCATGAGCTTGAGCAGCCAATCGGGTATAGACGCTGACGCTGTGGCCATAGGCTTAAGAAATAATTGTCAACTTAAGGGATGGCATTGGCATAAATCTACCACAGTCAAAATTGAGCAACAATCTAAAAATGTAAAATTTTAATAAATAAAGTTTTAATAAAAATTATTGGCTAAAGTGTTGGACTGCATGGATGAATGTGAAACTTCAGGGGAGCGATCGCCCCTTGGCAATTTCTCACCGCTACGCGTTTGTTATAGACGGTATCATTCATCGAGGCACTATTGAACACGCCCAGATTGACCAATAATTCGAAATCTTTTTTCTTTTTCAACCCGATCTTAAGGTGTTATTCTCTATCTGCTTCCGCAGCTTGCCTTAATGCTAAGAAAGCTTCTTTGAGAGGCTGACTCACTGCGCTATCGGGTTCATTCAATACTAGCTTTTGATACGCGTCCAAAAACTTGGCTCGTGACCTGTGGAAAAAATGCAAAAATTGGTGCAAAAAACCTAGTATGGCTTTCGGGGATCAACATCTGGTCGGTCTATTTTGGCTAACAGGCAAGCCATAAGAAGTCTTGTGCACGCCCGATTACTAATCTGTCGGCACACATACTCAACCCGTGAACGAATATCATGGTCTGAAATAGCTGAATTGTTTATATCTTTAGAAGCACGTTTTAGGATGTTTGTAAGAGCCTTATCAGGTGTACTCATTGTTTTTTCCTAAAATAATGTCTTTTGATTGATCGCTTTGGGGGCATAATTTGTCCACAGAATCTCAGTTCGCTCATCTTTGGTCGAATGTATTGTTTTGCTCGGGGCGATATTTTTGTACCAATTCGGAGAAGGATACAACTCGTCCATTAAATCGCAATCGTAACCTGAAATGGCAACAAGACCTTGAACTGAATTCAGCACGGACGCCAGCTCACGATGTTCTTTGTTGCTCATTTCATAAGCGTAAGCGTTACTATCGCCCCGCGTGTCATGGACATAAGGTGGATCACAGTAAAAAAGCGTATCTGGTGAGTCGTACAAACGTATGACTTCAATAGCGGGTCTATTTTCTATTTGAACACGCAACAAATGCAGGGCTATATCTGGTAAGTCTTCAATTGCACCAAGCCAGCGAGACACAGCTCCTGACATACCTGCTCTACTCGTGTTTTTGCAATTTGCCCAGCGTCCCAGTGTTGCAGATTGAGCTAGACCAGTTCGCACTTGACGGGCGCGTACATAAAACCTTCTTGCACGTTCAACAGGATCTAAAGATGGGTCTATTTCACAGGCGATTGAAAATTCTTCACGTGAAAAAGGGGTGAGACCAATTGCTCTTATCAAACGCTCTGACTCATCTCGTAAGACGCGGAAGAAATTTGCAACCTCACCATCAACGTCATTGTATGTTTCTACAGCTGAAGGTTCTCGGTTCAATAAAACAGCAGCCGAGCCCCCAAATGGCTCACAGTAATGGTGGCAAGAGGGCAATAGAGGCAAAAGCCAATCAAGGTGTGAATATTTTCCACCATACCAACCAAATGCTATTATCCTTTTTCTGCTTCGCTTGACGACTGGGGAAGGTGTGCCGTTTCTCTTCATTACACGATGAGTGCCTTTTGCGATACTTCTCGGTATTGTCCTCTACGATGTCGATACCATAAATTGATGCCACTGCCAGCACCGTGTAGCGCTCATATTCAAGTTGAACCTTGGCATAACGGGCTTCCGCGCGAGGATTTCTACCAAGAAGTTGCCAGTACCGCAGGTGGGTTCCAAGAAACGCGAGTTAATGCGTTCGGTTTCTGGCTGGACTAAATCTAGCATGGCCTGCACGATGTGCTGGGGGGTGAGACTTCACCATGGTCAGGAACGCGGCGTTTGGATTTGACAGTTTTTTCCACGGGGACTTGCTGTAAAGGACTCAATGAGGAGGACTTCCTGCTTTCTATTATTTCGGCACAGCTGCTGTCAGTACTTCGTGCCCCTCGGTGGTGACCAAGACATCGTCTTCGATGCGCACACCAATGCCGCGCCAGCGATCGCTAATCTCGGGCTGACCCTCAGCGGGCATTGCCTCAGGATGAATATAAATCCCCGGCTCCACTGTCAGCACTTGACCCGGTTGCAGCGTGACCCATGTTTCTTTGTTGTGCTTGTAAAGACCGACATCATGGACATCGAGACCCAGCCAGTGACCGGTGCCATGCATAAAGAAGGTGCGATATTTCTGGGTATTGTTCTCTTTGCCTTCGTTGATCAGATCGTCAATCGCTCCCCGCAGCAGGCCAAGCTCTACTAGACCCTCAACGATCACCCGCACCGCCGCATCGTGGATTTGGTTGTAGGTATTCCCCGGTTGCACCTGCTCAATGGCGGCTTTTTGGGCAGCGAGGACAATATCATAGATCGCCTGTTGCTCGCCGCTGAACTGGCCACTCACAGGAAAGGTGCGGGTAATATCAGCGTTGTAGTAGCGATAGGCACAGCCAGCATCAATTAAAAGTAAGTCTCCTGCTGCCATTTGCCGTTGGTTCTCAGTGTAGTGAAGCACACAGGCATTCGACCCCGAGGCAACAATCGAGGGATAGGCCGGGCCATCGCCCCCCCGTAGGCGAAAGAGATGCTCTATCTCTGCCTGAATTTCATATTCCCAGCGTCCGGGGGCAGCCACTTCGCGGGCACGCTGATGGGCTTCGACAGTGATGGCGATCGCTTGGCGCATCAAGGCCAATTCTGCTGCTGATTTAATTTGCCGCATCGGTGCCAAGAGAATACTGGGATCGGCGATCGCCCGTGGGCCTGTGCCCCGTTTTGGTAGTGTCGCCAAGAGGCGCTGATAGTGCTTGAGAATCACTTGATTAAAGCGCTCATTGTGACCAAAGTGGTAATACAGCGGATCCCCCGTCTCCAAATAGCGAGGGAGGTGCTGCTCTAGCTCACTAATGGGATATACGGCATCGGCACCTAATTGCTCCTTGGCTGCTTCTACCCCAAGGCGTGCCCCTGTCCAGATCTCTTGGCTGAGATCCTTGGGCTGCACAAAGAGAACATAGCGATGCTCACTGTGGTTTGGCGCAAAAACAGCAACGGCCTCTGGCTCATTAAAGCCCGTGAGGTAATAAAAGTTACTTTCTTGGCGAAAGTTGTAGTCCACATCATTGTGCATGATGGCGCGCGGGGCACTACAGAAAACAGCGACACCCGTGCCCAATTTCTCTAAAAACTGCTGCTGTCGTTGCTGGTACTCTGTTTTCATCGCGCCTTAAAAAGTGGGTCAACCCTTGGGAATGATGACCCTGAAGTGGTTTGGTGGGGGCGGAGGGACTTGAACCCTCACGACTTGTTTAAGGTCAACGGATTTTCATCCTCCTGCCGCTTTCGCGACCACCCCTTGGGTGTTGAGGATTGGACTCTCCCTTTACCCGCGTAGAGGATCTACGGTAGGGTAGCTCCCGTCGAGTCTCTGCACCTTCCGTTTCCAGTCTGGGTTTGAGAAACGGCTTGGCTCAGGATTGCCCTATTTGCCCTATGGACAAACGTAGGTTTCCCTGAATTTGAGAGCATTCACTTAATAGATTTCTCTACTAAGGCTCAATTTCTTAAGTCCGCAGCGTCTACCATTCCGCCACGCCCCCTTAAGTACCGCTACTATACCACCTTGGCTTTGGGGGATGCAATTCCTACTGGCGTTGGTAATAAGCCCGCAACCCCTCGAGGAGCCGCTGATTTTCGCTGTCACGGCGCACCGCCACTCGGAAGTAGGAAGCGCCCAATTCGGGAAAGCTGCAACAATCACGAATCAAAATGCGATGCTGCTGGAGGAGGTAGGTTTGCAGGGGCAAAATGGCGTCCGTTGCTTTGATGAGTAGAAAGTTTGCCTTACTCTCGGTCACCACCTTCAGTTCGGGCATAGTATTTAAGGCCGCCGCAAAGGCATGACGCGCTGGCGGTAACCATGCCCACGTCTGTTCCTGAAAGGGGCGATCGCCCAAAGCTGTGACACCGGCAATGATTGCTAGACTATTCACACTCCAAGGATCGCGCCACGATCGCCAGCGTTGCCAACGTTCTGGAGAGGACACACCATACCCTAAACGCAGACCCGCCAGACTATAGAACTTCGTTAGCGATCGCAGAACAATCAAGTTCGAGTACTGAGGCACAACCCCCACTAGGGATTCACTAGCCGCCGGCGGCAAAAAGTCCATAAAGGCCTCATCCACGACCACCAAGGCACCCGTCTCTAGCAACGGCTGGAGCTGATTCCGCGACCAGAGCTGTCCACTGGGGTTATGGGGATTGTTAATGAGGATGGCATCTTCAGGGGTTAGGGAGGGCGCGATCGCCCCAAAGTCGCTTTGCACCCGGGCTAGGGGAATCGGCACAATGGGGCAAGCAAAAGACGCCAGTGCCCGCTGGTAGTCAGCAAAGGCAGGAGTAATAAGATAAATCTGCTGGCGATCGCCACACTCGCGACCTACCCAAGTCAATAACTCCGCCGCGCCGTTGCCCACCAAAAAATAATCCCTCGGTAGTTGATGCAGGGTGGCAATAGCATCCACTAAGGGACGGCAATCGGGATCGGGATAGTCGCGAATCGTTGGCAAAGCAGTCTGTAGGGCGGCAATCACTGAATCAGGGGGCCCCCAAGGGTTGAGACTGGCCGAAAAATCCAAAATCTCATCGGGAGCACAGCCAGCGATCGCTGCCGCCCAAGCTAAATTGCCACCGTGGCGGGGGGGCATTCAGACTATTTTTTCTTGCCCTTGGCCGCCGGTTCGGGAGCTGCAGGCGGTGCAACTTTTTCTTTGAAGAGTTTCCCTGCTGAAAAGGCGGGAACGGTAGTTGCTGGGATTTGCATTTTTTCTTTCGTTTTCGGGTTGCGTCCCTCACGGGCCTTGCGCTCCCGCGGTTCAAAGGCACCAAAGCCCACTAGTGTCACTTTTTCTCCCTTGGCCACGGCCTCCATGATTTCCTCGACGGTGGCTGAGATAATCGCCTCAACTTGCTTTTTGGTGACGTTGTTGGTGCTATGGGCACGACTAAACACAGCATCCACGAGTTCAGCTTTATTCATGGGGATAACTCCACAGAAACATTAAAGGTTGTTAATTGAGGAACAAATGGGTGAAAGGCACGAAACCCTTGCCTCTGCTTGCTTTCAAGCCTCATTCTAGAATAGCCAGACCCCAACTGGAACCCTGAAACCTTTAAGATATGTGGTTTTCAGCCACTTTTATCCATTAGAAATTTCTCAAACCCTTGATTCATAAGTCTTTTAGTCTATTCCATCCTCTTTGCAGGGATAGTTTGGGGCAGTGACAGTTGTTAGAAAAATTAACAAATCACGGTGTCCCAAGGTCTGAATATCGCCCCAGAGAACAAAAAAGCCCCATGGCTGAGACGATGGGGCATTCACAAATTTCATGAATTTAATGCTTGGATTCGGAGGATTTGATCACAGCGTATTGGCGATGATCTATCCCCTAGGCATCATCCAAGGCGGCAATACCAGGAAGTTCTTTGCCTTCGAGGAGTTCAAGGCTCGCCCCCCCGCCCGTGGAGATGTGACTCATGCGATCGGCAACGCCCACTTTTTCAACCGCCGCCACAGAATCGCCACCACCAATAATCGTCGAGACGCCCTCACTGGTGAGGTCAGCCAAACAGCGGGCGATCGCCTCCGTGCCCTTGGCAAATTGATCAAACTCAAACACCCCCATTGGGCCATTCCAGATCACTGTTTTGCAATCCTTGAGCGCCTCTTGGAAGAGTTTGACCGAAGCAGGCCCAATATCCAGACCCATCCAGCCATCGGGAATCGCCTCGATACTGACCACTTGACTATTGGCATCGGCGGCAAAGTTATCCGCCACCACCACATCTGTGGGCAAGAGCAACTCCACCCCTTTTTCTTGGGCTTTGGCTTCGAGGTGTTTGGCTAGCTCCAACTTGTCTTCTTCCACCAAGGATTTGCCCACATTGAGACCCCGCGCTTTGTAGAAGGTGAAGATCATGCCGCCGCCGATCAGCAATTTATCCACTTTTTCTAAAAGGGCTTCAATCACACCAATCTTAGAAGAGACCTTAGATCCCCCCACAATCGCAGCCAAGGGACGGCGGGGATGCTCAATGGCGTTTTGGAGATATTCCAGTTCTTTCTCAATCAAAAAGCCCGCCACGCAGGGACTGAGGTATTGCGTCACCCCAGCAGTTGAGGCATGGGCGCGGTGCGCAGTGCCAAAAGCATCATTGACATAGACTTCTGCACAGGCCGCCAGTTGCTTGGCAAATTCAGGATCATTTTTTTCTTCCCCCGGATGGAAGCGCACATTCTCGAGGAGACAGACATCCCCATTGGCCATTGCTTGGGTATGGGCCACCACGGCATCACCAATGCAGTCATCGAGCTTGGCCACGGGTTTGTGGAGCAGTTCCGAGAGCCGCTGAGCCACAGGAGTGAGGCGCAGTTTATCATCCACACCCTTGGGACGGCCAAAGTGGCTGACAAGAATCACCTTGGCACCTTTGCTGATCAGGTCTTGAATCGTCGGCAGTGCGGCGCGGATGCGGGTATCATCGGTGATGACACCATTCTCATCGACAGGAACGTTAAAATCCACCCGCACGAGGACACGCTTTCCTTCTAAGTCGGCAGCCGATAACTGTGCCACGGATTTTTTAGACACGCTAGAGCCTCCTAAATGCGTTAAAACATGGATGATGGTACTAGGGGCATAACAATCCCAGCCAGCGATGGAGTGACCCGTTACAGAACCCTCACCTGACCCTCATTCTACCCAAGGGCGTGCCCTTCCACTTGACTCCAATGAGGTGAACTCTATGTTCAAAACCATTCTTTTTCCCATTGACCGTAGCCGTGATACCCAAGAAGCCATGCCCACTGTGGTTGAGATGGTGAAACTGTTTCAGAGTCAGTTGTTTCTGCTCTCGGTGGAGGAAACCCCAGAACCCGATGCGGAGCTAGAGGCGGCGATCGCGGAATTTTTGAATCGAGTGAAGGAAGCCTTTGCCCAACACGCGATTGTGGCGGAAACACTGCTGCGGCGCGGCAAACCTGCCTTTGTGATCTGTGATGTGGCCGATGAGATCAATGCCAGTTTGATTATTATGGGTTGCCGGGGAACGGGTCTGACCCCAGAGGGGTTTCAAGAAAGTGTCAGCAACCGCGTGATTAATTTGGCGCCCTGTCCGGTCTTGGTGGTACCCTAGCGTAACTGAATCTTGCGGAGCTTAAAGTTTCGTCACAGGCGGCCTAGCCCTTGGGGCGATCGCCGATGATCAAGGAAAGTGAATGTGTTGTCTTGTGGTTGATCTGCATGCTGAATCCAACAGATGTAACGCCGACCGTGTTTTCCCCTGCTGCTGATCAACTGCAAGCCCTTGGGGTGTACGTAACCATCCATGGCCATTTCTATCAGCCCCCCCGCGAAAATCCCTACCTCAATGCCATTGAACACCAACCCAGTGCCCAGCCGTTCCACGATTGGAATGAGCGTATTTACTACGAGTGCTATCGCCCCAATGCCTTTGCGCGGATTCTCAACGATCGCGGTGAGGTCATTGGTATTGTCAATAACTTTGAATACCTCAGCTTTAATATCGGCCCGACGCTCTTTAGTTGGCTCGAACGCTACGATCTTGAGGTCTATCAGCGCATTATTGAGGCTGATCGCCACAGTTGTCAGCGCTTCAATGGCCACGGCAACGCGATCGCCCAAGTCTATAACCACATGATTTTGCCCTTGGCCAACTATCGCGATAAACTCACGCAAATTCGTTGGGGCAAGGCGGACTTTCGGCGGCGGTTTGGCCGCGAACCGGAGGGGATGTGGCTGGCAGAAACGGCCATTGACTATGAAACCGTAGCCGCCCTGATTGAGGAGGGGATTCGCTTTACGATTTTGGCGCCTTCCCAAGCCCAACGCTGTCGTCCCATTCTTGCCGACGGTGAAAGCGAGTGGATTGAAGTCAGTGGCAGCCAAATTGATCCGACCCGTCCCTATCGCTGCTATTTGCCGGGGGGCGATCGCCAGCGGGATTACTTGGATATCTTCTTCTACGACGGCCCCATTTCGCGGGACATGGGCTTTAGCGATCTGCTCACTAGCTCGCAATTTCTAGCGAGACGGTTGGGACAGGCCGTGCGCGGTGATCATCGCCCCAGTCAAATCATTGCCGTTGCCACTGATGGGGAAACCTTTGGCCATCACAAGTATGGCGGTGAAAAAGCCCTCGCCTATGCCTTTAAAGTGGAATTTCCACAGCGGGGCTGGCAGATCACTAACTTTGCCTACTACCTCAGCCTGTTCCCGCCCACATGGGAGGTGGAACTCAAACCCGTCACGGCGTGGAGCTGTGCCCATGGTGTGGATCGCTGGCAGGACAATTGTGGTTGCGGTGGGGGCGGTGAGTGGCATCAACGGTGGCGACGCCCCTTGCGGGAGGCACTGAACTGGTTGCGGGATGAGCTAATTGAAATTTATGAAACCTTGGGCAGTGAGCTATTTCAGGATGTTTGGGCAGCCCGCGATGCCTATATTGAGGTGATTGGCGATCGCTCGCCGGAGACTCTGCATCGTTTTTTGGCACAACACCAACGCCGCCCCCTGAGTCAAAGCGAGCAAATTGATGCCCTGCGCTTGCTGGAGATGCAGCACCATGCCCTGCTCATGTTTACCAGTTGTGGCTGGTTTTTTGATGAACTCTCGCGGCCTGAGGGGGTGCAAATCCTCCGCTATGCGGCACGGGCGATCGAACTCGCGGCAGATGTGGCAGGGGTGCAGTTGGAACCCGAGTTTATTGAGCGTCTGGCCGCTGCCCCCAGTAATGTGCCGCAGTTTGGCGATGGGGCAACGGTCTATCACCAGTTGGTGAAAACGGCTCAAATTAGCTTGCAGCAGGTGGCCGCCCACTATGCCATGAGTTCCCTCTTTAATAGCTACCCCCGCCAACATCAACTGTACTGCTATGAGATTGAGCAGGGGGATTATCATCTCCAACGCATGGGCAGCCTGACCTTGGCGATCGGCCAGATTCAACTCACCTCGACGATGACAACCGAGTCCCAACTGCTGATCTTTGCTGTCTTGCACTTGGGGGGCTGGGATTTCCACTGTGCGATTCAACCCTTCCAAGGGCGGCGGGAATATAGCCAGATCAAGACCCATCTCCTGCAAGCCTTCCAACAGGGGAGTGCAGCACGGGTGGTGATGGCAATTACGGAACGCTTTGGGGGGGTAGCCTACAGCTTGGATGATCTCTTTGCTGAGGAACGACACCGTCTCATGGGGGTGCTGGCGCGGGAAACCCTTACGCGCTTGGATCAGCTTTATACCCAAGTTTATCGCGATAACTACGGCATCCTGATGGGGTTTCAGCGGGATGGCCTGAGTGTGCCCCAAGAATTGCAAGTCGCGGCAGCGGTGGCGTTGACCCATCGTGCCATTAGCCATTTGCGGAGTTTAGAGCAAGACCTCAGCGATCTCAGTGATTTGCCCTTGGCGGATCTGCAAAACCATTTGGCAGAATTGATGGCGATCGCCCGTGAAGCACGGTTGTTGGGTTGTCACCTTAGCCTTCAAGAGCAACAGCGACTCCTTGAGCAGCAAATTAGCACTGGATTGCGTTATCTTGCCCACCACCTCGACAGTGACACCCTTAGCCAGTTGAGTCCCCTGCTGCAGGACTTGATCACCATTGGCGATGCCTTAGGTTTGAACCTGAATCTGGATCGGGCACAGGAACAGCTTTATACCCTGATGGGTGAACTGCGGCAGAAGGGCACGCACCTCAGCGAGGGCGATCGGCGGCACCTACAAACCTTAGCTATCCGCCTCAAGGTTGATCCCCAACTATTGGTTGCCCTCTCTTCCTAGGGAAGAATCTCCGTTAAATCCAGCACGAATCCGGGGAGCAGGTCTTCCCCAAAGAGGTGCCAAGGGGCGATCGCGACTTCAGGGGGCATTTGAGAACGGTAGATTTCTACCCGTTGATTTTGCGGGTCAATCAGCCAACCTAGGTGCAGACCATTGTCCAGATATTCGCGCATTTTGGCTTCGAGTGGCCGCAGATCATCACTGGCAGCGCGCAGCTCAATTACAAAATCGGGACAAAGCGGTACAAATCCTTGCCGTTGTTCGGGGGTCAAGGCGTGCCAGCGATCGCCTCGAATCCAAGCAACATCGGGACTGCGAATGGCGCCGTTGGGCAGCTTAAATCCCGTCGAGGAGTCAAAGGCAACGCCCAATCGGGATTGCTGATTCCAGAGGTACAGTTGAACAGCTATTTGAAGATGACGCCTGCCAGTTTCTCCACCTGTGGGGGGCATAATGATTAGTTCTCCACGGGGCGATCGCTCCAGCCGCAGATCAGGGTTTTGGCGGCAAATTGCGGCAAACTGCTCATCGGTTAGTTCCAGCACCGGTTGTAGGGCGATCGTCAGCATGGCTGAGCAGCCTCTCATCGCATTTCCACTACCCCAGTTCTAGCAAATTAGGAAAGTTGCCTCTGACCAGACCAAACCTACGTCCAGTTTCGTTAAAATCAGCGAACTAGCCCCATAGGTTGGCCTAGGTATCACCCAAAAAGTGTGTGAGGAGTACGTATGTCGTTAACGTCCCCAGAAATGGCTGAGGCGTTTGGTGCCGCTTCTGAACGCGGACTAATTCCCCGGATCTTGCAACCGGCGTTGCACTGGTGGTTATCTGCGCAGTTGGAGCAGGCAACAGGCTTGGAAATTCAAATTCAAGGGGGCGATCGCCAGATTTTGCGGGGATACTTACCCCACGTGCGCGTTGCCGCAGCTAGCGCCAGTTATCGCGGTATTCAATTGCGCCAAGCAGCCGTCCAAGCGGAACAGATTCAGATTAATCTAGGGCAAGTGTTGCGAGGCAAACCCCTAAAACTCTTGGCACCAGTGCCGGTGCGCGGGGAACTAATTCTCAGCCAAGCCGATCTCGACGCCTCTTTGGGGGCGCCGCTCCTGCAATCCAGCCTACGGGAACTGCTGAAATTGCTCGATCAGCGCGGCTTGGGCAAAGCAGGGGTCAATCTGCAAGAGTGGCAATTGCGGCGTACGCAGGCAGAATTGGGTGCTGGGTGCCTCAAACTGGTGTTCTCGATGGTGAATGCTCAAGGGGAGCAGGCGGATTGGCATTTGATGACCCAGGTGCGCTTGCAGGATGAGCGAACCCTCTGCTTAGAAAAGGTGCATTGGCAAGGGGAAGGTGACCCTCACCCCACGGTGGCCATTGATTTGGGTGAGGGGGTGGCCATCCAAGAGTTGCGCCTAGAAACGGGTGCCCTCAGGGTGCAGGGAATGATTTGCATTTATCCCTAGGTTGCTCAGCAATGCTGCTACGCGCCCTAAATCCTTGATCCCCGGTTGGCTTTCCACACCACTGGCTAGGTCAATCCCTTGGGGTTGGGTTTGGGCGATCGCTTGACGGCAATTTTCCGGCGTGATGCCCCCCGCCAGCCACCAAGGGCAAGGAATGGCTAAGTCTTTCAGCAATGTCCAGTCAAAGGGCTGCCCCGTGCCCCCCAACTGCTGCGGGTGATAGGCGTCTAGGAGAATGCGATCCACAATCGGGGCGTAGGCGGGAATCTCGGCGAGGCTGGCTGCCGATCGCACCCGCAGGGCTTTGATCAACACAATATTAGGGAAGGCATGGCGCACCTGTTGGCAAAACTCGGGCGATTCGCTGCCATGAAGCTGCAGTGCCTGTACCCCTGTGGTTGTGACTAAATGGGCTAATGCTGCTAAATCGAGATTGGCAACCACGGCAACAGTCAGTACTGAGGGGGGCAACTGGCGACAGATCTCGGCAATGGTTGCTGCCGGGACATAGCGGGGGGAATGGGGCACGGTAATAAACCCCAGAGCACTGACGCCCATTTGGGCGATCGCGATCGCCTGTTCGGGTAGAGTCAAGCCACAAATTTTGACAGCAATTTTGACAGGGACAGTTGAGTTAAGCATTTGTAACGAGATGCACCATTTTGTAAAGAACTAGCGGTGGGCGATCAGGCCGTTCCGTATAATTCATGGGCAATTGTACCCATTTAGGAGGAACCATGGTGTTAGCCACGCTCCCCGATACCACTTGGACGCCGTCTGTGGGTTTGGTGGTGATCCTCTGCAACCTGTTTGCGATCGCCATTGGCCGCTATGCCATTCAATCACGGGGAAAAGGCCCCGGTTTACCCGTTTCCTTGCCCGCCCTCTTTGAAGGCTTTGGTCTGCCCGAATTGCTGGCTACCACCAGCTTTGGTCACCTTTTGGCGGCCGGGGTTGTCAGTGGCCTACAGTACTCCGGTGCCCTCTAGGGTCGGAATACCACTGGCAATTTGACGGGAAATAAAGGGCAAAACCTCTGTATTCATACTGGCAGTGCGATTCTCAATAAAGACCACCAAGGTATAGGGGCAATGATTGGGGAGTTCAATATAGGCCGCATCGTGGCGCACCCAACTGGTGAGTCCCGCCTTTGACCACAACTTTGCCCCCGGAGGTAGCCCTTCCCCCAAAAAGCCCTGTACTTGGTTTTCTGGATCCTCGGCCAAAAGCTCTGGATCGAGGGAACGCTCCATCAGTTCCATCATCGCTTGACTGGCGCTAGCAGACACGGCAACACCGCCCACAATACTGTGGATTAACTTGGCCGTGGCATCAGTGGTCAGACGATTAGAATTCTGGCGATCGCGCCCGACAAATTCCTGCTCTCGTCCATAGGGGCCATCACACCACGTTTTTTGATTCACGTTGATATTAGTTAGCTCTGGCCACCCTAAGGATTGAAAATAGCGATTGACGATATTGCGCTGGTATTGCCATGTGCGAAAAGGTTCCGGTGGCAGCACCGGGCCACTAGTCGTCCCCGTGAGCATATCCACCACGAGGCTCGTGGCATCATTGCTGGAGTCCACAATCATATCCCGCAGGGCGCGTGCTAATTCCGCATCCGGCTGAAGCATACCGCTGTGGAGCCACTCATGACAGGCCACCAGATAAAACAACTTCACCACACTGGCCGGGTACATCGGCACATCGCCGCGATAATGGGCGCCGGGAATCGAATACTGCCAAAATTCTGCTGCGGTCAGCGCTCCGCCCGTATTCACGGGAATGGGGGGTGGATACACCAATAAGGTCAGGGCAATGTCCTCTTGTCCCAGCCAAGGAAAGTGTTGCCATGTCGCTTGGAGCGTCCGCGTCACCAAATCCGTGAGATAGGTGTTGGCCTGAAAAAAAATCATTGCCTGTTCCACTCCTACTCGGGCGATCGCTCGACGCCATTGCGAGCACCGGAATAGACCAAGCCCCGCTCCACATCCATAGTGAGAATCGTGCCCTCGCGGATCAGGCGGGTGGCATTTTTGACCCCGACAATCACTGGAATTCCCAAGCGCAACCCCAAGACCGCCGCGTGGCTCGTCAGGCTATCCTCTTCGGTAATAATGCCTGCCGCTTTGCGAATGGCTTCCACCAATTCAGCACTGGTGCGCTCGGCCACCAAAATTTCGCCACTATTAAACGTGCGAACTGGCATTCCTTCGTGCACCACCCGCGCCGGGCCACTCACCGACCCATGACCAATGCCACAGCCGCGTCCCATCACCGAGGTGACGAGTTCCACCTTGATCATATCCGTGGAGCCAGAGACTCCTTGCAGCGTGCCAGCGGTCATCACCACTAGATCCCCTTCCTCTAGGAAGCCCCGCTCCTGTGCCGCATTAATGGCTGCCTGAAACGACTGCCGCATCGAGGGATGATCCAGAGTCAGCAGTGGTTCGACCCCCCAGACTAACTGCAAGCGCCGTGCCACCTCGATATGGGGCGTTGCCGCCAAAATCGGAATTTGGGGACGAAACTTGGAGACATTGCGGGCTGTAGCGCCGCTCTTGGTTTGGGTAATGATGGCCTTGGCATGAAGCTGTGCTGCCACCTGTCCCACCGCTTGACTAATGGCATTGGGAATGGAACGCACCGCTATGGACTCAGCCACGGGCGGTTGCCGCAGTTGGGGTTGGTTGTCGATGCGGGCGGCAATCGTGGCCATCATCTTCACTGCCTCGACGGGGTATTCCCCCATGGCCGTTTCATTGGAGAGCATCACGGCATCGGTGCCATCGAGAATAGCATTGGCAACATCGGAAATCTCGGCACGGGTAGGGCGGGGGCTTTTCACCATGCTGTCCAGCATTTGTGTGGCCGTAATCACGGGAATGCCCAAGCGGTTGGCGGCAGCAATCAGCCGTTTTTGCAGAATCGGCACCTCTTCGGCGGGCAGTTCCACCCCCAAATCTCCCCGTGCCACCATGACACCATCGCAGAGGGAGAGGATGGCATCCATTTGTTCGATCGCCTCGTGCTTTTCGATTTTGGCAATCACCGGCACCTGCTTCCCAGCGTTGGCAATCAGTTCTTTGATCTCCAGTACATCTTGGGGATTGCGAACAAAGCTGAGGGCCACCCAATCTACCCCTTGATTGAGGCCAAACATCAGATCTTCACGATCTTTCTCTGTCAGAGCCTTAATGGAGAGGTAAACCCCTGGAAAGTTCACGCCCTTGGCATTCGAGAGCGTGCCGCCAACAACCACTCGGCAGTGGAGTTCACCCGCCTCCTTATCCACTTCTTCAACGACCATTTCCACGCGGCCATCATCCAGCAAAATCGTGGCGCCGGCGGGAACCTCCTGAGCCAAGGGAGGATAGGTAATCGAGCTAATGTGCTGGTTGCCCATGACGGAGCGACTGGTGAGGGTAAAGCGATCGCCCCGTTTGAGGGAAATGGCGCCCTGTTCAAACCGCCCGAGGCGAATTTTGGGGCCTTGCAAGTCCTGCAAAATGCCCACGGGTTGCCCCAACTCATAGGAAATTTGGCGAATCAGGCGAATGCTGCGCTGGTGATCGTCGTGGGTACCATGGGAAAAATTCAGGCGCAGGGTAGTCGCTCCCGCTTGGATAATGGCGCGCAGTTTATCGGGATGGCTAACCGCTGGACCAATGGTGGCGACAATTTTAGTGCGGCGTTGCAACGGCTGGTTCGACATATTCAACTTAATCGTTAGGCCTCAACAGGTTACCCTATTTTGCTTGACATGGGGAGACATGCAGGAGCGTTTTAGACATTGTCCCACCCACGGTAACGGCTGTTGGTGGCAATCGGGTCTTGTTTCTAGCCTACAGCGATCGCTCACCCCTTGAGCGAGGTGCAGCGGCTATAATTTGAGAATAATTCTCGCTCTTAACATCCTGCCTATGACGACTTCTTCCCTGCCTACAACTGCCAAAATGGAGGCAATGAAGCACGGCCTACCGGTAACTATCATTACAGGGTTTCTCGGTAGTGGTAAAACCACACTCCTCAATCATATTCTGACCAATCAACAGGGACTGAAGACCGCCGTCCTTGTCAATGAATTTGGGGAAATTGGTATTGATAATGAGCTATTGGTGACCCAAGATGAGGGCATGGTGGAGCTCACCAATGGCTGTATCTGCTGCACGATTAACAATGACTTGGTGAATGCAGTTTATCGGGTTCTCGAACGTCCTGACAAGGTGGACTATTTAGTCGTGGAAACAACGGGCTTGGCGGATCCACTGCCGGTGGCTCTGACCTTTTTGGGAACTGAGCTGCGGGATCTCACCCGTTTGGATTCAATTATTACGGTGGTGGATGCGGAGAACTTTAGTCTTGATCTTTTCAATAGCAGCGCTGCCCAAAGCCAAATTGCCTACGGTGACATTATTCTCCTCAACAAAGCAGATCTGGTGACTGAGGAACGCTTGCAGGAGTTAGAACGGCGAATTCACGAAATGCGGGAGGGAGCGCGGATCATTCGTACGGTGAAGGCGCAAGTGCCCCTGCCCTTGATTTTGAGTGTGGGGCTGTTTGAGAGCGATCGCTACTTCCAGCCTGAGGCAGCGCCCCAGCATTCAGAACACGACCATGAGCACCACCATCACGACCACGGTCACCACCATCATCATGAGTGTGATGACCATTGCGATCATGATCATCCTCACCCCCATCAGACCTCCAACCACCTTGAAGAGGATGGCTTTACCTCCGTTTCCTTCCAGAGCGATCGCCCCTTTGAACTGCGCAAATTCCAGTATTTTCTGGATCACCAGCTACCGGAATCCGTCTTTCGTGCCAAGGGCATCCTTTGGTTTAAGGAAAGTCCCCGCCGCCACGTCTTTCACCTCAGTGGTAAGCGCTTTAGTCTCGATGATGAGGAATGGAAAGGCGATCGCAAAAATCAACTGGTGCTCATTGGCCAAAATTTGGATCATCCAACCCTGCTGACCCAGTTGGCCGCCTGTGTCACTGACGCATAACCCCCAATCATGGCCAAGCAACGGCGCAAAGAAAACCTTCCCAGCAAAATTTGTCTGATCTGTGGCCGGCCTTTCCAATGGCGCAAAAAATGGGCGAATTGCTGGGAGGAGGTGAAGTACTGTTCTGAGCGCTGTCGGCGGCGGCGCTCCCAAGCCCAAAGTTAATGTGCTTTTGCTGAATCAAAAGGAATGGTTCTATGAAAGTTGCCTATATTTTTGCCACTGACATGGCCAGCACCTTTAAGCTGGCAACGATGGTTTTACCGCAGCTGGAGCGGGGCGATCATGGCGCTGAAGTGGTGGGTATGATGTTTTTTGATGATAACCTCTTTTGTTTGCGTTTAGGGGATCCCGTTGGTGAGCGCTTAGCCCGCATTGCCAAGGAACAGGGGATTTTACTCATGGCCTGTGATCAGTGTGCGGTGCGCCGTGGTTTGGCCGAAGGAACATTTGACGAATGTGGTACCGGTTCTGTCAAAGCCAAGGGGATGGTTGAAGGGGTAGTATGTGGCTGCTTTCCGCAGTTTTATGCTAGCCTTGCAGACAGCGGACTCGATCAAGTCATTACCCTTTGAGTCTCTGCTGAGGAAGATGAGTCAACCGTCAGTTGTGTTTTCCAGCACCTTGGTCTGTCCCCATTGTCACACGGAGCAAGCGGAATGGATGCCCAGCGATGCCTGTGTCGTGTTCTGGGAGTGTCCCCAATGTCATGCCCACCTCAAACCCAAGGCGGGGGACTGTTGTGTCTTCTGTAGCTACGGCACGGTTCCTTGCCCATCGCGGCAGCTGGAACACACTGGCGATCGCTAGAATTGGGGGTTGCTATCCCCTGAGGAAACCGCTATCGTGGGGGCGCTTTTGCCTCCCGTGAGTAACCGTATGCAGGCAATCTACGACTGTATTGTGGTGGGTGGGGGTGCTGCTGGCGGGTCAGCCGCCTATCATCTCGCTTGCCGCGGACGTCAGGTTTTAGTTCTAGAAAAATTGGCCTTGCCCCGCTCAAAGCCCTGCACTGGAGGGGTTTCACCCGCCATTGCCCAGTGGTTTGATTTTGATTTTCAGCCCGCCATTGCCGATACCACCCGCACTGTGCGCTACAGTTGGCAGCTCAGTGATGCCATTGAAGCCGAGTTAAGCATTCCCGAACCCATCTGGATTGTTGATCGCACGGTGTTTGATCAGTACCTGTTGCAGCAGGCACAACAAAGGGGTGCGGTTGTTACAGATCAGACCGAGGTTACTGGGATTACGTTCCAAGCAGATCGCTGGCAGATCCACACGGCAACCACGACCTATGGTGGGCGGTATCTCATTGCTGCCGATGGTGCCAATAGTCAAGTGGCTCAGTGGCTGGGGTTTAAGCCCAAAGTGGTGCGCACGGCGGCGGTGATGACCATCCCCAATCTAGGGGGGGATCGCGCGGCGCATTTTGAATTTGGCCTCGTGAAAAATGGTTACCTCTGGAGTTTTCCGAAGGGGAACCAGCGAACCGTTGGGGTTGCTGTTGTGCGGGGCAGCGATCGCCCCAATTGGGAACCGATTTTGCAACAGTATTGCGCTGCCCATGGGCTGCAGTTGGCCGACGCTGCCATTCAATACCATCCCCTGCGGGTATGGGAGGGTCAGCAACCACTCCATACCCACCATGCCCTCCTTGCGGGTGAAGCCGCTGGTCTGGTAGATCCCTTTTCGGCTGAGGGAGTTCGTCCTGCTCTCTACAGTGGCATGCGGGCTGCTGAAGCCATTGACGCAGCTCTTGCTGGCGAAGTGGATGCCTTGGCCACCTACAGCAAAAGATTGCAGGAGGAATGGGGAGCGGATTTAGTGTGGGCGCAACGCCTCGCAGCACTCTTCCATCGCATGCCGAAGGTCGGCTACCACCTTGCCATGAAACGCCCCTCCGCTACCCAGCGGCTCGGTCAAGTCCTCTGTGGTGAGTTGCGCTATCGCGATATTGCTGGCCGTGCCATCCAACGGCTCAGCAGTTCCCTGATTCCCGGACGTTAGATCTCCACTTCAATGGCGGTGGGCTGATTGGGGGCGATCGCCAGCCCTTCGCGGACGCCGAGAATGCGAAAGACCTGAATTTTGCGCTCTTTGCCCTTGAGTTCCAACGGTCCCCATGCCTCGACCTCGTAGCGATCGCCGAGATACTCCAGCGTTTCCTGTGCCACTAAAATCCGACAGGGGCTAGGCTGGCGGTGCTTGTCCACACTCTCAAGGCGCGAGGCGGTATTCACACTGTCGCCAATCACACCGTACTCGAGGCGATTTTTACTACCGAGACTGCCGACCACAATCGGACCTGTGTAGATCCCCGCCCGCATCATCACCTGCGGTAACCCTTGAGCCGCCCATTCACGATTCAGTTCCTCTAGTAGTTGTCCCAAGGCCAAGGCACAATCCACGGCATTGCGGGCATCAATGGCAATTCCTTCGCGGCTGGTTCGTTTAATGGGCACGCCAAACACGGCCATAATGCCGTCACCGGTGAACTTATTAATCACGCCGTGGTAGCTTTGTACCACATCCGCCACTTTTTCGAGATAGGCATTGAGCCAGTTAAAGAGTTCCTCCGGTTCCATACCTTCAGAAATGGTGCTAAACCCCTTCAAGTCAGTAAAAAGCAGTGTGGCAATCAGGCGTTGGCCGGGCAACTTACCATCCTTGAGGAGTTCATCCCGCCGTTCCCACATGGCAGCGGCAATTTCCGGTGAGATATTTTGGCCAAGGAGGCGCATCACCATTTGCCGTTGCTGTTGGGCTTGTTGTGCAGTGTAGGTGACGACTCCGCCACTGCCAAGGAGGAGGGTCAATGCTGGCGGTACAAGGGGCACCCAGCCCAATTTCAAAAACAACCCATAACAGGCCAGCAGTAGGATGAGGAGAGCCGTGCCCACTGCCGTTGCTAGAGCCAAGGGATGCCGCACGCGCCAAGCAAGGATGGCACCAATCAATGCCCAAAGAACAATCCAAACGTTCTCCACACTGTTGGGCCAAAACCATATAACCGCGCGATCGCCCAAACCCGCATCAATGAATTGCCCCACCATTTGGGCGTGGATAAACACCCCTGCCATGCGCTGATTGTCCCGCAGGCCGGAACTAAAGGGGGTATAGAAAAAGTCTTTGCCACTTTCGGCAATGTTGCCAATGAGAACCACGCGATCGCGAATCAATGCAGGAGCAACCCGCCCATTGAGCACATCCTCCAAAGGTACCCAGGTCACTGCCCGCTGATCACCGCGATAGTTGAGCATAATTTGATAGCCCGCCGTATCGGCACCCACATAACCGCCGTCATTGGGTTGCAGGGGTGTGAAAATACTCTGCCCCAACTGCATTACATTGGGATCGGCATCACTGCCTCGTGGCTCAATCCCCTCATCGGCTAAGTGTCGCAGCGCCAGCCGCAAGGAGAAAGAGTACAGCGTATTCCCCTGATCGTCCGGCAAAAATAACAAGCTGCGACGGACAATGCCACCGGCATCCACAGTGACATCATTAAATCCCACCTGATCGGCACTGAGGGCCGCCGGCGGACGAATGGTTGGGTGAGTGGCATCCCCTAGTTTTGTGACCGCAAACAGGCGATCGGAACTTAACCAAAGGCGGTTTAATTCCTCATGTCCCGGCGGTACAGCAAAATCGCGGTAAATATCAAGACCAATGGCACGGGGCTGATGTTTGAGGAGTTGTTTTAGAGCTTGGGCGTAGATCTGATCCGGCAGCGATAGGGAGCGGTAACGTTGAATATCGGCTTCGGTGACTGCCACCACCAAGAGTCGCGGATCGGGGCCGGGCATAGGGCGCAATTGCATCAGGCGATCGTAGGCACCCAATTCCAGGGGTTGGAGCCAACCCATTTCGCGAATCCCAATCACCACCGTGCTGGCGATGGCACTGGCTACGACAATCAGGCCCAGATCAGCAAAGGTGCGGCGAAAGTGGGACAATAGGGGCAGCATAGCTTTGCAAGCAAGCAAGAGATTTTCTTCATCCTATCGCTATGAAAAATTACTTGGTAGCGACATTGGGCGATCGCCTCCAAGCCGAGGCCGTTTATACCCAGCTGGAAAAGGACGGCTTCCCCATGGCAAAGGTCGCCCTTTTGGGTCGAGGCTACAAACAGTGGTCAGAGTTGGGACTTACCGATCCCTTTCAAGTGGCACGCCAGCAAATGCAACGGATGTTGATCTGGCTTGTTCCCTTTGGCTTCTTTGCCGGTTTTACCTTTAACCAAGCGACTCAAATTGACATTCTGCCGATGCTGGATCGCCTCAACAATAGTCTTTTGGGGGGCATCTTTGGGGCGATCGCTGGCGCTCTCGGTAGTCTCACCGTAGGTGGTGGTCTGCAAGTGGTGATTACGGGTAAGTCGGGCATCCCCTTTGAAAAGCGATTGCAGCGGGGCAAATACCTGATCCTAATTCAAGGTAGCGACAGCGAGATTCGCCGCGCCGAACGTCTCCTCAAAGTGCAACCCCTAGAAAACCTGCAAAGCTACACCCTCGACGAGTAGGGAATGGTTTTCTCAAAACGGGAAGCTCAAGTCTCCCCCCTGATGTGGTATATTAAAAAATCGCGATGAAAGGGTCGGTGCCCGAGTGGTTAATGGGGGCGGACTGTAAATCCGTTGGCTACGCCTACGCTGGTTCGAATCCAGCCCGGCCCATAGAGATAAAAAAGCATGAGTGAACCTGTAACGCGATCTGAATGGAGTCAAGTGTTGGATGCCATCCAAGGGATGCAGGCCAGTCTTCAGGCTATAGAGAAAAAGCTAGATATTCACATTGCCACCAGTGGCGAGAGGTTCCAACGACTTGAGGACAAAATTGATGCTGTTGAGGCGAAGCTAGAGCAGCGTATCAATGCTGTTGAGGCCAAGCTAGAGCAGCGTATCAATGCCGTTGAGGCCAAGCTGGAACAGCGCATCAATGCCGTAGAGGCGCAATTGTCGCAGCGTATTAGTGCCGTAGAGACACAATTGGGGCAGCGCATTGACACAGTAGAGACCACATTGCAGCAAATTGTCAAACGGCAGGATGGAACCGATGCTCGTTTGTGGGGATTCTTGGTGACGCTGCTAGTGCTGGCTGCTGGCTTAATCACTAAGCTGCTGTTCTTTGACACGCCACGCCTTTGATGAAGTTTTGCGAATCCAGCCCAGCCCATCAAAGTAAATAGGCAATTCCCCAAGCGAGAGCGAGAATGCCTAGCCAAGGGTGCCACATCTGTCGTAGGGGCGATCGCGCAATCTTTTGACTGAGGAGCAAACTGGCAAGGGTACTGACGACAAGTGTGGTCGTTTGCAGGAACCCGATCACTGCTGGATGGGCTTGCCAACTGGGCAAACTCGTGCCATCGAGGCCAAAGGTTGCAAAGGTTACGGGCAACAACTGACCCGCCTCCCCTAGACCAAGGGGCAAATAATAGGCCAAATTGGCACCCAGCACCAAAGGCAGATACCCGTAGGCCAAGCGCACAAAGGGAACCGAGCCTTGTCGGTGTATCTGATGCCAACCCCATGCCAAGAGTCCCGGCAGAGCTAGCGCCACCACCGCAATCATCGCCTGCAGGCCCAAATTGGCCTCTGCAAGTCCCAGCCATGCCAGAAGCAGCGGTAAACGGTGCAATACCACCGCCCCCAAGAGCAAAAACAGCAGGCAAACTTCAGCCGCCGTGGCTTCATGACTAGTCCAGAGATCAATAGCCGGCGGACGCAGATTCACTTCCACCGAGCGATGCGGGCAAGCCTTGAGACAGGTCATACACAAAACGCAATTGCGGTTATCCGTTAGTTGAGCCGGATGGGAATAGACGGGACAGCCCCCCGTTTCTTGACCTTCCCCAAGGGCGGGCCCCCCTTTGTAGCATTGGTAGGTCTGGCAACTGGCAGCGCACACCCCCTGCTGTGCCCGCAATTCAAGAATGGAGAGTTTGCCAAAGAGGCCATTCATGCCACCAATGGGGCAGAGATAGCGACACCAAAAGCGACGTTCATAGAGCTGAGAAAAAATCACGGCTCCCGCTGTAATCAAGATCAGTAGCCAACTGGAGAGATAGGCCGTATTGGGTAAATCCCACAATTCTTCCCACAGGAGAATCACGGCAAAGAGGCCAAAGAGCACCCAGCCCCCCCAGCGTTCCGCCAGTTGACGCGGCCAAGGGCGCAGCTTGCGCGGCCAAATCTTGAGGGATAGCCTTTGCAGGACTTCGCCGTAAATCATAAAGGGGCAGACCGCACACCAAATGCGCCCCAAGAAGGGAAAGATCAGCAATGAGACCGGCCACCACCACGCCCAGAAGAGGTTCAGGGTAAAGTTGTCTGGGCGATCTTGGGGTCCCCAGAGGCCAATGGCGACAATCAGCGGAAAAAGCCAAAGGGTCAGGCCATAGTTGAGGCGATCGGGCCACCACGGACTGCGTAGAAAAGCACGCAATTGGGGATAGGCATTGAGTAGGTTCCAACGAAATCGCCGTTGGCGCGATCGCTCCGGCCAAAAGACTTCTTCAGTGAGTAACTCCGCCCCGTCTGCTTGCACAAGGGCACGCTCCACCAGACTCGCCAACTCCCGCAAATTGCCGGGAAAATCATAACTTTGCAGCCGGCGTAGGGCTTCGGGGGTAATCTGAGGCTTAGGAATGCCCCGTTGCCGGCAGTAGAGGGCAATATAGTAATTCACCAAGGCTTCAATATCTGCTTTTGTCACCCGCAGTGGGGGTACTTTAATTTGGTGGTGCACCAGATTTTGGTAACCGCAGCCTTTCTTTTCGGCAATCAAGATCAATCGCCCCGGAAAGCGGCGGGAGGGTACGGGGGGGTCGGCGACGGGTTCATAGGTCTGTTCGGCCACAAGGCGGCGCAGTTGCGGATAGAGGTGGGCAGGCCATTCATGGACATTGTTGAGGATCAGGGTGCCCTCTGCGACCCAGTCAAGCAGACCTAGTTTCGTGGCTTTGCCAAAGAGTTCTGCCCCATTGGCGGATAGGGTGCCACAGTTAAAACGAATCAGGGGTTGGCGACGATCGCGCGAGCCATAATGAATTAGCGCAGCAATATTGTCCTTTTCCAGACCCGGTTCACCAAAAATCAATACCGGCTGGCGATCGCTCGCGGCCTCTTTAATCCCTTGGCGTAAGCGCACGGCATAGCGACTACTCCCCACAATTCCCTGTTTTACGCGCGGTACAAGATAGGGGCGCAAGACTGCCTGCCGCTCCTGCTCGTGGGCAAGATCACTGAGGGTACTTTGTAACTGCTGCGACACCTGTTGGCGGAGTTCGGGAAATTGATCAGCCAATGTGGCAAACACCTCGCGGGGCAATGTCCACAATTCACAGTCCGTGAGGGTAATCACTGTTTGCGGTGCCCGTTGCTCCAGTACCAGTTCTGGCCAGTGCAAAACCGTTCCCGGTGGCAGGGTCATTATAGTGGCGGGGCGATCGCGGGTGGTGTGGTAGGCTTCCAGCTCTCCCGATCGCAGGATCATCAGATGAGTAACGGGTGTGTCTTCAAGGACAATGCGACGATTGGCCGCAATGGATTCTGTGCGCAGGGCGGCAGCGATCGCCTCTAATGCTGCCAAAGAAAGCGATCTAAGAGGAGTATGGGTTTGCAGCCAACTCAGGCGATCGGTCATCGAGGGCACCCCCCAACAAAATTAGTGATGAGGAAACACCTCACTACCTATGGCTCAGTTCCTTTACCAAACTACGCTAGGATTGTAAAGGTTTCTTACGCTCCTCAACGCTCTATTACAAAACCCGCAGGAAGTCGCTATGAGTCTGCCGATTCGTAATGTTGCCATTATCGCCCACGTTGACCACGGCAAAACCACTCTGGTGGATGCCCTACTGCGTCAGTCGGGTACCTTTCGTGAAGGGGAAGACATTCCTGAGTGCGTCATGGACTCCCATGATCTGGAGCGCGAGCGTGGCATTACGATTCTGGCCAAGAATACAGCGGTTCGCTACAAAGACTTGACGATTAACATTGTGGATACCCCCGGCCACGCCGATTTTGGCGGTGAAGTGGAGCGCGTCCTTGGCATGGTGGAGGGTTGTCTGCTGATTGTCGATGCCAACGAAGGGCCAATGCCCCAAACCCGCTTTGTCCTGAAAAAAGCCCTGGAAAAAGGTCTGCGCCCCATTGTGGTTGTGAATAAAATTGACCGGCCGCAGGCAGAACCCTACAAAGCCATTGATAAGGTGTTGGACTTATTTATTGAGCTGGGGGCGGATGATGATCAGTGCGAGTTTCCCTATCTTTTTGCTTCGGGCTTGGCGGGCTACGCAAAAACAGATCTAGACGAAGAGGGCAAGGATATGCAGCCCCTCTTTGAGGCCATTGTCCGCCATATTCCACCGCCCGTGGGCAATCCTGATGCGCCGCTGCAACTGCAGGTGACCACCTTGGATTACTCGGAGTACCTAGGGCGAATTGTCATTGGCAAAATTCACAACGGCACCGTGCAGGTGGGACAGCAGGCGGCCTTGGTCAAGGATAACGGCCAAATTGTCAAGGCAAAGATGACCAAACTCTTGGGCTTTGAGGGACTGAAGCGGATTGAATTGGACATGGCCAGTGCCGGCAATATTGTGGCGATCGCGGGCTTTAGTGATGCCAACATTGGCGAAACCATCACCGACCCCAACAACCCCCAAGCCCTACCCCTGATCAAGGTGGATGAACCGACCCTGCAAATGACCTTTGCGGTCAATGACTCCCCCTTTGCCGGTCAGGAGGGAACCTTTGTGACCTCGCGGCAATTGCGCGATCGCCTGTTTCGGGAACTGGAAACCAACGTGGCACTGCGGGTCGAAGAAACCGACTCCCCCGATCGCTTTGCCGTTTCTGGTCGGGGTGAATTGCACCTTGGCATTCTCATTGAAACGATGCGCCGCGAAGGCTATGAATTCCAAGTGTCCCAGCCACAGGTGATCTATCGTGAAGTCAATGGTCAGCCCTGCGAACCCTACGAATGCTTAGTGCTCGACGTTCCCGATGAAGCCGTTGGCGGCTGTATTGAGCGCCTCGGCCAGCGACGCGGTGAAATGCAGGATATGCAGGTGGGGGGCAATGGTCGGACGCAACTGGAGTTTGTGATTCCGGCGCGGGGTCTCATTGGTTTCCGGGGCGAATTTATGCGCCTAACGCGCGGCGAAGGGATTATGAACCACAGCTTTTTGGACTATCGTCCCTTGGCAGGCGAGATCAGCACCCGTCGCAATGGCGTCTTAATTGCCTTTGAGGAGGGCACGGCCACCTTCTATGCCCTGAAAAACGCCGAAGATCGTGGTGTCTTTTTCATTACCCCCGGCACCAAAGTCTATAAGGGTATGATTGTCGGTGAGCACAACCGTCCCCAAGACCTCGAAATCAACGTCTGCAAAGCCAAACAACTCACCAACTTCCGCTCCTCAACGGGGGATGAACTAGTGCAACTGCAAGCACCTGTGGAAATGAGCCTAGAGCGGGCACTGGAGTACATTGGCCCCGATGAACTGGTGGAGGTAACGCCCCAATCCATCCGACTGCGCAAAATGAGCAAGAAGCTGGCACGCCGCTAATGCTGACGAATGCCTTTTTTGCCCTCTCGCTGTTTCCCTATTTGGGGTTCTTGTACTTCATGACCCGCAACCCCAACACCCCCCGTTTAGCCCTCATTGGCTTCTATGGGACACTGGTGTTTGTTGCTGTCACCATTCCAGCGGGACTCTATGCCCAGCAGGTCTATGACACAACCTTGGCCAATGTGGATGGGTTGCACGGGGGGGCAGAATTTTTTCTAACCTTGGCCAATATCCTGATTGCCTTGGGCTTTCGCCGCGCCCTCAGGGAATCCTCCTAACCGCCTATTGCCAGCGGCATAACCAAAGAAAGCGCAGCCAACTACGCAGGAGTGCCAAACCCGCTAGTGCTGCTACTGTAAAAAGAGCGATCGCCCCCCCCAAAGCTTTGGCTGACCACAACATCGCCCCCGCCAAAAGGGTAAAACCAGCCAATCCCAAATAAACTAAACAAATTAACAAACTCTCAATGCGCCGCAGTTGCCGCTCCATGGTGGGATTGCGCACCGACAGTTGCAGTTCGCCACAAGCCAAGCGATCCTCTAACTGTTGCAGCCGCACTTCAACCCGACTGGGCTGCTGTAATCGCTGGTTGATTAGGGTTTGGGTTTGGTGAATCAGTTCTCGCCAGCCCCCCCGCGAGTGACGCATGAATTCCTTGACAAAGGGTTGGGCCGCCGCACTCAGGTTGTACTCAGGGTCTAAACTGCGGGCAATCCCATCGAGGGTTGTGAGGGACTTGAGAATATAGGTCATCTTTGCGGGTAGGCGAAAGGGTTGCTGCTCAAAAAGGGCATACACATCCTGTTGCAACTCCCGAAACGCGGTTAAATCCACAGGCCGTTCGGTAAATCGATCTAAAATCAATTGCATAATCCGTTGTAGGGGGACTCTATCGGTAACAGGCATCAATAGCCCTAGTTCAATCAAGGCAGCAATCACGCGATCGCTATCCTTTTGCAGCACCGCAAAAAATGTTTGTACCATCTGCTGCTGATTCAGGGCTGGCACTTCTGTCATCATGCCGTAGTCATAGAAGATGAGATCGCCTTCCTTGGTCACGGCCAAGTTCCCCGGATGCGGATCAGCGTGGAAGAAGCCATCAATCAATAACTGCTTGAGATAGCAACAAATTCCCCGCTGGTTAATCATCTGGGGATTCAAGCCAAAGGCTTCGATGGCGGCGCGATTGTCAATGCGAATGCCGGGGAGATACTCCATCGTCAGGACATAGCGGCAAGTATGCGTCCAATAGACCTTGGGGACGCGAATATGGGGGTCTTGGGCAAAGTTGGCACGAAAGCGATCGGCATTTTGCCCCTCTTGAACGTAATCAATTTCCCGCAGCAGAATACTAAAAAACTCCTCATAGATCTCTTGGAGGGCATAGGGACGGAGAAAGGGCAGCCAGCGATCGCCCCAGCGAATGAGTTCACCAATGGCCAGATAGTCCAGATACAATTTCGCCTCTAGATGGGGGCGTTGTACCTTGACAACAACCTGTTCACCACTGTGGAGTGTGGCGCGATGGACTTGACCGAGACTGGCGGCTGCAAGGGGTTTGGGATCAAAGGTGGCGTAGAGATCGGCAAGGGGTTGCCCCAAGTGCTGCTCAATCAGGGCGATCGCCTGTCGCGAGTCAAAGGCAGGCACCTGATCCTGTAGCTTTCTTAGCGCTTCAATGTATGCCGGGGGCAAAAGATCAAAACGAGTGGAGAGAAACTGACCCATTTTAATAAAGGTCGGCCCCAAGACCAATAATTGCTGTACGAGCCAACGCGCACGTTGAGATTGGGCGC
This sequence comes from Thermosynechococcus sp. PKX82, assembly GCF_031583255.1. Classification (NCBI taxonomy): domain Bacteria; kingdom Bacillati; phylum Cyanobacteriota; class Cyanophyceae; order Acaryochloridales; family Thermosynechococcaceae; genus Thermosynechococcus; species Thermosynechococcus sp. PKX82. The sequence continues at coordinate 1,807,790 of NZ_CP134169.1, forward strand.
GATCGCTCCGCCGCCGCCAAGTATAGTCCCACAGCAGTTGACTCCCAAAGCGCCCCAACACCCCCACAATTTGGCTCACACGGCGAAACAGGAGCCAGCAACTCGGACGATAGGTAGAGGCAGTAACCAGCATTCAGCAGCAATCACAAAAAGTGCCCAACCTCAACAATACTCCCTTTTTCACGGGCATTCAGATTTGCTCGCCCCGATTCTCTTCTGCCGTGTCTATGATGAGAACTAGAGTCCTGATCGGAATTTGCTATGGCGACCACACGTCAATTTAGTAGCTTCAGCGATCTCCTAGCCACCACAGACAAACCCCTCTTGGTTGACTTTTATGCCGACTGGTGTGGTCCTTGCCGCATGATGGCGCCGATTTTAGAGCAGGTCAAGCAAGTTTTGAAATCGGCTGTTGAGGTCGTCAAAATTGACTCCGAGCGCTATCCCCAACTGTCGAGTCAATACCACGTTCATGCTCTGCCAACCTTGATTCTTTTCCACCGAGGCCGTGAGGTTCAGCGCTGGGAAGGGGTTCAGCCGCCAGAAGTTCTGATTGATGCGATTCGCCGCCTGTAAAATTCTTCAAAAGAAAGGTGTTTGAGGAATCAATCAGGATTGGCCAATATCAGCTATTGGACATTGCTCGTACCACCGTTGGCGGGGGGCGTCATCGGCTACTTTACGAATGATTTAGCCATTACCATGCTCTTTCGCCCCTACAAGCCTATTTATGTCGGCGGCAAGCCACTCCCCTTTACCCCCGGTCTGATTCCCCGCAATCAGGAGCGGCTGGCTCGTCGCATTGCTGATGCCATTCTGGGTTCTCTCCTGACGCCAGAGGAGCTGCAAAACTTAGCGCGGCGTCTGTTGCAAGTGGAACGAGTGAAGGCGGTCATCCATTGGCTCCTACAAACAAGTCTGAGCCAAATTCAGGCTCAAAGTGAACAGCGATCGGCCCAAGTTTTGGCCAATATTCTACGGGATTTTTTTGGCAGTGCCCTACCCCGTTTGATTAAAGTGTGGTCGCGGCGGGAAGATTTTCTGGAACCACAACTGAATCAACTCTTTGATCAGGTATTAGTGGAGCTGCAACTGAGTGATGAGCAGGCGGAAAAACTGGCAGATTGGCTGCTGTCGGTCATGTTGCCCCCCGATCGCCTGCGACTGGCGATTATTGACTTTCTCACCGATCGCACGATTAATGTCCTCGATCAAGAACTACGCCAAAATACCAGTGGCACCTACTGGGTGGTGGCTAATCTGGTGGGGGTGCGCAATACGTTAATTCGCCTGCGGGAGTATTGTCTCAATGAACGCGAAGCTTGTAACCGCCGCCTTGGAGAATTAATCACGGCATTGGCACTGCGGCAACGCTTGGTGGAAGCGCTGCAAAATATCACCCTACAAAGTTTGCCCCTCGGTACGGTGCGGGAGCTACGGCAACTGTTTCGGCAGACAGTGCGCAGCTATATCCAGGAGCAGGGCTTTAGTGTCGTTGAAACGCTCAGTCAAACGGTGGAGTGGGAAACGATTTCCCTGAGTATTTTGCGGCGACTGCGGGATTCAGCCAGTCTGGGTGCCTCGCTGGAAGTGGTCAGCGATGAATTGGCTCTAGTGCTCGATCGCTATCTGGAACGGGATATGGAACTGATTATTGAGCGGGCGATTCCGATTTTGGATTTGGATCGGGTGATTGTGGATCGGGTCAAGGCCACCTCGCCAGAAAATCTGGAACTAGCCATTCAGGGCATTGTTCGCAGTGAGTTGCAAGCCATTGTCCGCTTGGGGGGCATTCTTGGCTTTTTGATTGGGGTGGCACAGGCCGGCTTTTTGTACTGGCAAAGTCTGCAAGCCCCCTAAACAGGAACTTTGATCTCAGATTCACCCGCCAACTGGCGCAGGTTTTGGCAGCGAATGAGTTCAGTGACCGTGAGGACAGGACGCCGCTCTAACTCTGCCACCTGAGAAATCCCTGCAAGGAGAGCCTTGGCAGCCTCTTGTTCACTGTAGCCGCGCCGTTGAGCCAATTGCAGGGCTTGGCGATCGGCCGCTACTTCCACGGGAATGCCCCGCGTATTTTGCCACACTTGAAGGCCAGCAAAGGTGGTTAGCCCCCCGGCTACCAAAATGCCGACAGGATCTGCTTGGACAACTTGTAAGACTGTACCCAGCAAGCCTGCCACCGTGAGTCCTTGGTAGAGGTCAAGTTTGATCAAACCCGTGGTGTTAAACCACGCCACTGCCCGCAGCAATAAAAGATCGCGCTCTGGGGTATCGAGATGCTGCCACAGGCGAAAGTTAATTTCAATCGGGCGATCGCCCCAAGGAAGAGCGGGCTGATAGCGCAACACTTTGCTTTGTTGTGGTCGAGAAACCAACTTACAGCGCATCCGTGCCGACGCCGGCATCAGATCAAGCAAGCGCGGAATCTCAGCCTCTGGGGTCATAGGGAAACTCATACACTCATTGCTCTGCCTTTAGTCTGCCATTACCATCCCTTTTCTGCAATCTTTTAAATTCCTTAGAATAAAGGGGCATGTGTTTTTTGTGCCCAAATCAAAATGGTGATGACATCGGCTTTTGCCCCCGCAGAACAATCGCTGGTCGCTTCTGGCCAAGAATTGCCCGCCGTGGATGTGGCGATTGTCGGTGCGGGGATTGTGGGTCTGAGTTTGGCCTGCGCCCTACGCCATAGTGGCCTAGCGATCGCCCTCATCGAAGCAACACCCTACGCGCGGGAAAACACCAAAGGCCAAGCCTATGCTCTGCACCAAGTGTCCCGCTACTTCTTTGAGGGGATAGGGGTGTGGGATCAGCTGATGCCCCATGTGCAGCCCTTTGAGGTGGTGCAACTCTCCGATGGCCATTGCCCCTTGACCGTTCGCTTTTATCCTGAGGATTTGGGCACAGCGGCCATTGGCTATGTCGGTGAACATGCAGCGATCGCCGAGACCCTTCAGAGCGTTCTACAGTCTGTTGGCAATGTGACGTTCTATTGTCCGTGGCGGGTGGTGGCCAATGAAGTGAAGGGCGATCGCGCTCAGTTGACGCTCATTTCTGGTGACCCGACCGCACCCAAGGTGGCTCACTTGGCAGCGCGTTTAGTGGTGGCAGCAGATGGTGGCAAGTCTCCCCTGCGGCAGCAGATGGGCATTGAACCCAAGGGATGGCAGTATGGTCACTCCTGTGTGGTTGCTACCCTCGAGGTTGCCCATCCCCAACCCGTGATCGCCTATGAACGCTTTTGGCCAACAGGCCCCATGGGGGTGCTCCCCCTAGCGGGGAATCGCTATCGAGTGGTTTGGACACTGCCCCACCCAGAGGCACAAGCCGTTGCTGCCCTCGACGATCGCGCCTTTCTAGCGAAACTTCAGCCCTATCTTGACCCGCAGATGGCGCAGATTACGGGGGTGAGCGATCGCTTTGTCTTTCCAACCCAATTAATGCAAGTGAATTCCTATGTGGCCGATCGCTTTGTGGTTATTGGCGATGCCGCCCATCGCTGTCATCCAGTGGGAGGGCAAGGGCTAAATTTAGGCCTGCGGGATGTGTGGGCACTAGCGCAACAAATTCTTGCTACACCTTGTGACAGACTGGGCGATCGCCCGTCCTTGATCCAATTTCACCGTCAACGCTGGTGGCAAAATGCCCTAACCCTTGGATTTACCGACCTACTCAATCGGCTTTTTTCCAATGCGTGGTGGCCTTTGGTGGGGGTGCGCCGCTGGGGCTTGTGGCTGTTGCGAACTGTTGCCCCCTTCAAACGTCTGGTGCTGCGGTTTATGGCTGGTCTCCTGCTACCCCTACCGAGCGATCGTCAATTCCCCAGAGGGCGTTAAAACTTTCTGCGCAATTATCTCCAGCGCCGTCATTCTGTAGGATTAATTTGACAGAGAAACGAACCACTTGGGAGAAATAGATGGCTGCTACGGATGATCTAGAGAAAATTCGCCGCCAGTTTGACTATGGCCCCTATCCCCGTGTTGCCATTGACAAAACTCCCAAGGATGAGCCGAATGTTCTCTTTGTCCACGATTTGGTGACCGCCTTTTATGTGCGGGATCATTGGGTGCCAGAGACCAAGGGCAAGCGGATTCTCGATGCCGGGTGTGGCACTGGCTATAAGTCCTTAGTGCTGGCGATCGCCAACCCCGGCGCGGAAATTGTCGGTATTGACCTGTCCCCTGAGTCTGTGAAGTTAGCGGCAGAGCGACTCAAGTTCCATCACTTTGACAACGTTTACTTTGAGGCGCGTTCGATTTTGGATTTACCCAGTTGGGGCGAGCAGTTTGACTACATCAATTGCGATGAGGTGTTGTATCTGCTGCCCGATCCTGTCGCAGGCCTCAATGCCCTCAAAAGTGTCCTTAAGCCCGATGGTATCTTGCGCGCCAATCTCCACAGTGCGCTGCAACGCTTCCCCTACTTTCGTGCCCAAAACCTCTTTAAGCTGATGGGCTTGATGGACGACAATCCCGAAGAAATGGAAATGGACATTGTCCGCGAGATCATGAAAGAACTCAAGGATGGTGTCGATCTGAAGGTTCGCGCTTGGAACCCGCACTATGAGAAGGAGGAGAGTAATGAGACCCTCTTGGCGAATCATTTACTGGTGGGCGATAAGGGCAGCACGATTCCCCAACTCTTTCAATACCTAGAAGCAGCGGGTCTGGAATTCATTTCCATGGTTAACTGGCGCCACTGGAATCTGGTGGATCTCTTCAAAGACCCAGAGAACCTGCCCACCTTTTTAGCGCTGAGCTTGCCCGATGTGCCCCAGGCAGTGCAATTGGAGATGTATGAACTTTTGCATCCCGTGCATCGCCTCTTGGATTTTTGGTGTAGTCCGCAACCCCGTGCCGCGGTACCCGACTTAGGGGAATGGTCTGAGGAGCAGTGGGATCAAAGTACGATTTATCTGCATCCGCAACTGCGCACTGAGGCAATCAAGGAAAAATGGCTAGGGTATCTCAATGACCACATGATTGTAGACTTGGGCACATTTATGTCCTTTTCTAGTCCCACGTCGGTCTATGTGGATCCGCTGGGATTGGCAACACTGCTGCCCTTGTTTGATCAGCCCTTGGCCTTTCCAGAGTTGTGCGATCGCTATCAACGCTTGGCTCCCCTCGACCCCCTCACCCTAGAACCCATTGAACCAAGGGTGGCACGGCAACAACTGCAAGCCCTTTTGACCCGCTTGGAATTGAGTTTATTTGTTCTGGTTAGTTTACCCTAAACCCATCCAGCCAAGAACTTGGGCAAGCGCCAGTCCCAAATAGCTGGCGATCGCATAGCCAAGCAGTCCCAAGGTAATCCCGACCCCCATTAACTGGGGTTGATGCCGACCCGTGGCTTGGGCAACGGCTGTGGTTGGTCCGCCAACAGCTGCCTGGGAGGCAAGGGCAAGCAGTTCCACATCCAACTTCAGGAGTGCCCCAAGGCCGAAGGTGACAAGACCGTGGGTAAACACAATCATGGTGGTAAAGAGAATCATTTCCAGTCCCACCGGAATGAGCGAGGGCACATGGGTACCGGCACCAATCACCGTAAAAAAAAGATTCAGGCCAAACATTCCCAAAGCGCCCGTGCCCCGCAGGTAGCGCATCCATTTGAATTGCGCCAGCGCCAAGCTGAGGGTGGTGAGCCAGACAACAGTGGGAATCAGCGGCCAAAACTGATGCAGTGCCGTTGACAAGACCAAGATAGCTATGGCCAAGCTGAGGAGAATGGCCAAATCCACAGGAGCGATCGCTGAGGTCGTCGGTAGCGGCATCACTCTAACAGTTGCCTCTGCATCCCGTGAAGGATAAAAACGGGCTAATAGCGAGGGTAGAGTAAGGGTTATCGCCAGCCAAACTGCCGTGAGCAGGTTATCCGCCGTCGTGGCCGCACTAAAGAGCAAATCCGAAAGGTTGAGGGCACGCCCAACCCCCACGAAGTTAATGCTGCCGCCAATATAACTAGCCGCCAAACTGCCCGCCAAGCGGGGGGTATCCTCCAAAAACCAACGATGGAACAGCACACCTGCAAGGAGAGCGCCCACCAAGGTTCCACAACTGGCCAAGCCAAAGGCCAACAGCGCCGATCGCCCCAAGCGCCGCACATCCTGTAAATTCACCAGCAGTAGTAGCCAGACGATCGCCAAGGAGGTGATGGTGCCGTAGATCGTGTCATAGACCGGCGATTGTTGGGGAATAAGACCCAAATTTGCACAAATGGCAGCCAGAATCAAAACAATCAGCGCAGACCCCAAGCGTGCTGCCCAGGGAAAACGCTGCTCTAGCCATAGCCCCAGCGCCGTCAGCGTCGATAGGATGCCCCAAAGGATCAAGTCATCCATGGGGGGTCAACTCCGCTAGCCGCTGTCCCAACCGTGTCGGCTGCTCATAGACCCGCCGCAGGGTATTCACATCCCGCTGTGAAATGGGGGGCGGATCCGCCACTTGGGCAAAATAGAGGGCATCAGTGGGTAGGGGGCTATGTCCCCAAATGCCGAGGGCATGACCCAGTTCGTGGCGCAGCGCTGCAAGGACAAACTTGGCAGCTTGAGTCGGACGCACCACGACACGGCAGCGATGGCGCAGCACCCCTTGGCTATCCACAAAGAGTTCGTAGCTGGTTTCAGCAAAGCGGGCGCGGCGGTTATTTTGATCCGTGGGTCGCTGCGAGAGCAAGCGAATATTCGCCGCCAGGCTGGCATCCACAATTTTTAGGGGCAAATAGGCGGACCACTCCTTTACGGCCTGTTCTGCCGCTGCTTGCCACACATGGTTCGGATCCCACGGCGGCGGTTCAATGGCAACGGTGACCGGGAACTCTGTCCACAGTAGATAGCCCACTTCCACCGCTTGGACTTCATCAAAATAGTCCTCACCTTTCCTAGGAATCTCAGCTAGGGAGGGGGGCAACGGATAATGCACTGCTGCTGGCAGTTGGATATTCTGGCGCGTCAGGTTTGCGGTGCCTGCCAAGGACTCCCAATTCCCTTGGGTACCGCCCAGCATCAATCCTAGGGCAACCATGCACACCAAGAACCACCAGCGACGCTTCATCCTTGCTCCTCAACAGGTTTGTACAAAGGGCCAGCCCGGAAATCGCCAGAGAATAAGGGGAATTGCCACTGTCCAGAAAAAGGCATTGAGCAAGGCAATTTGACCCGCCAGATTCATCGGCAGATGCAACCATCCCTGCAACACCCAGCGATCCAAGGGCAAGACCAAGAGCCACATAAAACAAATGACGGCCATTCCGCCCCAAAAGATTGGCCAGCGGGCGTTGCTATTGAAGCCCTCAAAAAAGGTTTGACCCACCAGTTCTTCGAGAATGGCGACGGGGGCAGAGCGGTATTGCCCACCTGTGACTTGGGTAGCGGCGGCCAGTTGCGGAGCATGATCACCGACAACAATGGCGTTGATTTTGACTCGTTGTTGGCGGGCATTGGCCACCACGCCTGCATCTACTGGGGCTTCCCCATCGGTAATGAGGAGCAGTTGGCGGCAGCGATTCGAGATCTGTTGCAGTTGTTGGGTGGCCATGGCGATCGCCCCCGAAAGATTGGTGGCACTGGGATCCACTTGGGCAAGCAAGTCACTGCGATTGAGGGCTTGATCCAATTGGGTGAGGAGCAGATCACTATTGGTCTCAAACCGCGGCGTCAGGAACACCACATTGCGGCCAAAGCCGTGGATCATGACTTCGTTGGGGTTGGTGAGTTCCCGTTGGTTGCGTTGCAAGTAGAGCTTGGCAGCGAGCACCTGCTGCGCCATTACAGTTTGGGGTTGATTAAATTGCAACGGATTATTGCCAAACGTACTGCCGCTGAGATCAAGGGAGAGGACAACGGCGACACTAGGGCGTCCCCAATTCAACAGTGAGAAGAGCAGCGCCAGCAGGACACAGCCTATGAAAAGAATGAGGGGAATCTGAAAAAGAGGGTAATACCACAGTTGTCGCCGACGGGTCATAACTCACCTAAGGCAAGGTACCGCTAAAGACTGCGAGGGCAGGCCCGGTCATATACAAATGTTGGCTAGGCAAATCCCAGCGAATATGGAGATCTCCCCCCGGCAGTTCAACCGTGGCTTGGGCTTGATCGCCCACAGGACTCAGGCGATGGGTCAAGACGGCAGCGACGAGAGTGGCACAGGCTCCCGTTCCACAGGCAAGGGTCATGCCCGCTCCCCGTTCCCAGACGCGCATCCGCAGGCGATCGCTCCCTAGGACTTGGACAAACTCAGTATTGGTACGCTGGGGAAAAACGGGGTGATGTTCAAACTGTGGGCCAAGGGTTGCCAGATCAACCGCAGCAACATCCTCGACAAACGTGACACAGTGGGGATTTCCCATACTCACACACGTCACCAACCACGGGCGATCGCCCACCATTAGGGGCACATCAATCACCTTTTGATCTGCGGCTGCCAAGGTGGTGGGAATCTGCTGCGCCAAGAGTTGGGGTTTGCCCATATCCACCGTTACCTGACCATCCGCTTGTACCTCTGGCACAATGAGACCGGCAAGGGTGTCAATGCGGTAGCGCACGATTTCGCCGGCGGAGCGACCCTCAAGGGCAAAAATAAACTTGGCCAAACAGCGAATGCCATTACCGCACATTTCGGCCACTGAGCCATCGGCATTGTACATCCGCATGCGGTAGTCGGTATCCCCCGTGCCTGTCAGCAAAAAAATGACGCCATCGGCGCCCACGCCAAAGTGGCGATCGCACCAGTGTTGCGCTTGTTCTGGGGTTAAGAGCAGCTCTTCCTGATGGCGGTTGTCAATGAGGAGGAAGTCGTTTCCTAACCCTTGGTACTTCTGAAAAGATAGGCTCATAGAATTAAAAAGGTACGAGAGGGGAAACCAATGACCGACGAATTCAATACGGCACTGCCCAGCATTCGCCAGTTGCAGACCTTCATTAAAGATAGCACCGAGGTTGAAGTCAAGCTCAGCACCAGTGATCTCGTGGTTGGTAAGGTGCGCTGGCAGGATATGAATTGCCTCTGCGTTGTCGATCACTACGATCAACCCACCATTATTTGGAAACAGGCCATTGTCTTTATTAAACCCAAGCTAGCCTAGGGGCCACAGTGGCAGCGCCACGGCCAAGGCCTCTTGATAGACCACCTGCCAAGGTTGCTGATGCTGACGGGCAAGGGCGGCACAGTCTTCGTATTCGGGCTGGACATTGAGCCGCTGTCCTTGGTGTTCGGCTACTTTCACCCGTACTTCACCAAATGATGTTGTGATGGTTTTGATTTGGCGTTCAAGGATATAGCGCTCCTGTACCTGCCGCCGCAGCCCCAGCGTCGTTGTTTCGCGAAAGAGGGTCTGGACACAGGCGGCCTCTGCACTGGGGGGACACAACACCGTGAGCAACACCCCCAAGCGTGACTTTTTCATCGTAATGGGTTGGTAAAAGACCTCAATCGCACCAGCAGCATAAAGTTGTTCAAGAGTATAGCTGAGGGCTTGGGGTGTCATGTCATCCAGTTGGGTTTGCAGTTCGACAATGGTTTTTGCCGTAGTTGTTTCTGCTGAGTTCGACAGGGTTCCCAACCAGAGACGCAAGAGATTCGGTAGGGGCAACTCTTGACTCCCAGCGCCTAAGCCCACCCGTTTCAATGTCATCGCTGGCGGTGCCCCAAAGCCCTCACTCAGGGCACAAACCAAGGCAGCTCCCGTAGGCGTGACCAGTTCTTTTGCAATGCCGTTGCTATAGAGGGGCACTTGGTAGGTTTGGCACAGTTGTAAGACCGCAGGAACAGGGACTGGTAGTTGACCATGAGCCGCTTTGACCGTTCCGCCCCCAGTGGGTAGCGCCGAGCAGTAAATGTGACTAACATCGAGGTAATCCAACCCCAAGCAGGTGCCGACAATATCCACGAGGGCATCTACCGCTCCCACTTCATGGAAATGTACTTTTTCTGGCTCAATGCCATGCACGGCGCCCTCAGCAATGGCCAAGGCTTCAAAAACCTTGAGGCTCCAGTCACGGGCGCGATCGCTGAGGTGGGCGGCACGGATTTGCTCTGCAATGTCTGGCCAATGGCGATGGTGATGGGAGTGGCGATCGCGCCGATGCACCTGTGCTTTTAATCCCCGCTGTCCCTTGCGCTGCACCGTTTCTGTGGTCAACTCAAACTCATCGGCAATCCCGAGCTTTGCCAATTCGCTTTGGAGGTAGTCGAGGGGAACCCCCAGATCAAGGAGGGCACCCAGACACATATCCCCTGCCACCCCAGCAGGGCAGTCAAAATAGGCAACCGTCATAGCAAACTCACAGGTGCAGCGGCACTAAGGACTATGATACCGGGTTTATAGTGAGCGAAACTGCAAGGAGACTTACCCTACCGCTGAGGTTTCTGTGGCGATCAACAGCTCATCAACTATAACCGACGGTTGCCACTGGTAGCGCCTCAAGTTAATGCGATCGCCTGCCTCAAAAATAATCCCCTCTGCCTCTAGGCACCAGCGCTGTAACTCATCCGTCCCTTGGCGTTGGGGCGCGTAGGAGATTTTGCCTTGGGCATTAACCACCCGATGCCATGGAATGTCAGAATTCGGTGCCACTTGATAAAGGGCATAGCCCACATAGCGTGCATGACGCGGCCAACCACACAGGGCGGCAATTTGGCCATAGGTGGCCACACGTCCTACGGGGATTTGCTTCACTAACCAATAAATTTTTTGTTGAAACGTCAGTGCCTGCGTGTCTGTCTTCATAAGATTTCACATTTTAAGGCACATTCAACTCCTCTAAATCCGTATTCCTACGGAGGAAAGCATCAAAATGAACCCCCTAGATTAAACATTAAGGGTGGTAACAGGATTACTAAATTCAATTAAGAACACCTGCCCCCGAAAAGATAGATCGGTCATGATTTAAGCAGCAGTAATGCTGAGGCAGGGGAGGGTGGAATTCGTTGTTTTGTGTTGAACCATGATGTGTTTCTCATCGAATTGCTTTTTGCTGAATGATGGCTTCTATGCTTTTTTGACTTGAGTTCCCAATTCTCTTTGTCGATATTCTTGACGCTATTTGATGGAGTCACCCTATGACCATGACCAGTTCCCGACCCCAAGCCGCCACTGGCGATCGCTATGGTGTTAACCATCTCCTGCGCAAAAAATACCCGAAACGCCACCATCACTATGCCTTTTGGGACTTCTTTGAATTCGATAGCGATCGCGGTACCTACACCGATTGGAACAATGCCCGCAACCTCCTCGTCACCGAAGATTTCGTCATTGGCCTCATTGAAGGCCTTGAAGAGGAAGTTGGTCCTGCCTCCAGCGTCGTCATGTACAAAATTGGTGAAGAATGGGGACGCCGCGATGCCGAGTTCTTTGCCAAATGGTTCCCGACCGAATATGGCTATGAGCAGGGGATCAAGCAAATGCGGCTTCCCTATGTCCTCGAAGCTTGGTGGTGGCCCTACACAACCCAAGGCTGGGGCAACTGGGAAGTGGATCTCAGTGAGCAAAAACACGGCTTCATGTTTATCAACATCTTTGATTCGGTTGTGGCGCGTACCTTGGGGGATGTTGGCCGACCCGTGTGCCACCTCTACGCAGGCCTCTTTGCCGGTTTCTTTAGCGGCCTGATTCAAAAAGAACTCAGTTGTATTGAAATCCAGTGCTACGCTATGGGAGAAACCTACTGCAAGTTCCTGCTCGGCAAGCAAGATCGCATTGATGCCGCTGCCTTCTGGCAAAACGAAGGAGCCTCCGCCAAAGATATTGAAAAACGGCTCCGCAGTGGAGAACTGGTCTATGAAAAACCGAAACGGTAATTGGCAACAGCAAGCCGTTGCTGAATTCTTTGAGGAACTGAACTGGCTGGGCTTGGTGCACCAGCAGCCGGTCGCAGAAACCTTGGTTCTCAACTGGCAATCCCTGAAAGTAGGAGAATTTTGGCAGCGGGTCAATTGGCTGGGGCTTGAGGTCAAAGGGGCGATCGCTCCCACGAGTCCCACAGAATGGCCCAGCTACCGCGTCAAGGACTTCTTTGGTCACATGAACTGGGAAGGGATTGAGGTCATCTTGCCTGCGATCTCACCCCCCCTAGAGGAGGAAATGGCGGCTCCCCCCGTTGCTGCCCCTACCCTCCCTTGGGCTGCATGGTCGGTAGAAACCTTCTTCCGCCAACTCAACTGGGAAGGCCGTCCGGATCAAGCCATCTCCCTCGAGCCAAGTCTGTGCCTCTGGCGCCTGTCGGTCAAAGACTTCTGTGCCAGTATTCCTTGGGCAGGCCAACCCGTGATTGCCCAAGTGAGGAAAGTAGAACCCCCGCCCCCTGCCCCCATGGAACCCGAAGTCACCCTCTCAGACTTATCAAACCTGTTTTAGGAGATCCCTATGCACACGGAGTTAATGAATCTCTACTACAAAGCCGAAGAAAACTACCTCAGCAATGTGGACATCAAAGTCTTCCGCCACCACATCGAGTCTCTGCAACAGCGGTTGAGTACCTATGAATTTCTGCGGGATCATGAAATTGAAATCTTCCAGCCTGTAGCCGACACTCTGCAAAAGAAATACCCCACCGAAAATCCCCAAACCCTTGAGCAAGTGTTGCGTCAAGCGATCGCCCTACTGCGCTATGCCGCCATGGCCATGCTCCTGAATAACCCCGAGTTTTTGCAGCATCGGCTCCTCGAGTGGCTCACGAAAGTGGTCAACGCCCACCAAACCCAAACTCTATGGAGCAGTTGCCACGAGCTTCTCAGTGCCCGCCTCAAGGAAATGCTCACCGAGGCTGAGCAGGACTTGATTTTGCCGCTGTTGGATCACGCCCAAGCGACCCTTGTGGGTCTGCCAGCGGTGGTCTCTGTCCACGCCTAGGTTAGGGTTGGAAGTCTGCTGAAAGTGCTTGTTATGCCTACGAATGAGGATGCCCTATGATCTCCGTTGCTGATTTGGTCAAAGACCCCATCATCCTCGGCAATTACTACGCTGCCGATGCTTATGTACAGGGGGATTTTGAAACAGGTCTGATTGAAAACCGCAAAGGTGCCCGTCTGATTGCCCTACCCGATATTTTGCTCCAAGCCATCTATGCCGGCCTCGATCAGGAAGTGGGACAGGCCAGTGGGGTGGTTCTCTTTAACTGTGGTCGCTGGTGGGGCAAGAACTTTTATCGCCGATTTGTCGAGGAGGTCAGCGAGTACTATCGCCGTCCCCTTGCGGAAATGGAAATGGTGGAGTTTCTCCAGTGTCTCAAGGAATGCTGGAAGACCCACGGTTGGGGCACGATTGATCTCGATGTGAGCTTCTACCAGCAGGGCTTTTTGGTGGTGAAAACGTGGGACTCCCCCTTTGCGGCGGCGGCTCCCAAAAATACGGGTCAGCCCCAATGCGCTGCCGAGGCGGGGATTTTAGAGTCCTTCTTTAGCCAATTGACCGGTCGCGATCTCCACTGTGTGCAAACTGCCTGTGAAACCCTAGGGGCAACCAATAACCTCTTTGTCTTGGGCTTGCGGGAGCGGGTCGAACCGGCTAAGGCTTGGCTGCAAGAGGGACAGGATCATGACACGATTATGGAGCGGCTATGTCGCACTCAAGCCGCTTGAGTATGATCCTAAAGTAACTCTCGATGCGTCATTAAAAGGAGAAAAGAGCAGTGGCCAAAGTTGTCAAACTTGAACCCATCTCGCGGGAAACCACGATTAATACCAATGACAATTTGCTGTCTGCTCTATTGGACTCTGAACTCCATGTGCTCAAGGAGTGTGGCGGGCGCGGGATGTGTGCCACCTGCCATGTCTATATCAAAGAGGGGATGGAGAGCCTCTCCCCGATCAGTAAGCGTGAGCAACGCACCCTTGAAGTGATTACAACGGCAAATGCCACCTCTCGCTTGGCCTGTCAGGCACGGGTACTGGGGCCGGGGGTAGTGGTGGAGCTACCCTCAGGGATGTATGTCAGCGCGGTTGAAGATATTGAGTCTTTGATTGGGCGGCGGGCTGAGCAGGATATTTTGCACCCCCTCGATGGCCGCGTCTTGGTGGAAGCGGGCAAGCTCATTACCCGCACGATGATTACCCAGCTGAAAGATACCCAAGTGCAGGTGGGGCAATATCTCGCCAATACGTCGGATGCCTAACCAACCACTTCATTTTCATCCTCAGGGAGGCACCATTTATGGAAGACCGTAGTTTGAATTCCCATGACACGCCATCGGGCAGGGGGCTAGCACCCCTAGAATGGGGCGCAACAGGGCTAACGGTTGTGTTGTCGGTGGCGGCGGCTGCGACCCAACAGGCCATTTTGACAGCGATCGCTCCTTTGCCCCTCTCATTGGCGGTGGGCTTAAACTTAGTGAGCCGTAAAAAATTGGATGCCCAGTTCCAAGCCTTTGTGCAGCAACAGGAGGCCAAAATTGCTGAATTGGTGGCGTCCCAAGGGCAGCAGCAGTCAGAGGTCGGCGGCCTTACCTTGGCCCTGAGTCAGGTATGCGATCGCCTTGAGGATGTGCAGAAACAGGTCATGCAACTCAACCAAGGGGCACGGGATCTCCACGACTACACCCGCATTCTTGACACCGAGCAAAAACAAATTGAGGAAGTGCTGGATTGCTTGCGGGAAATCGAGAAAAATACCCAAGTGATCCAAGTGGATCCCAGCCATGCCAAGGCCTACTACAATCGCGGTCTGACCCATCAGCGTCTAGGGGATGCCGAAGCAGCAATTCTCGATTACACAGAAGCGATTCGAATTAACGATAGCTATGCCAAGGCCTATCACAATCGCGGTGTAGCGCGCTCAACTTTGGGCGATCGCAAGGGAGCAGTAGAGGATTTGCGCACAGCGGCGAAGCTCTTCTTTGAACAAGGGGACATTAGCAGTTATCAGCGGGCACGGGATCTGGCCAAGCGTATCCATGAAGTGGGGAGTATTGAACAGGACAATAAAGAGGTACCCTTAGAAATCCTCTTCTCCTAGGGGACAATTCATTTTGCTGCTGACCCTGCATTGACAGGGGCAAAATTGCGAATCATTCTGAGAAATGTTTTTCGTTGATGGTTGAGGCTCCTTGTTGGCCACGGCTCGTGCTGCCCAAACCTCCCGTTACCGGCTGGTGGATCTAGCCGGTCAAGGCCAGTACGGACAAGTTTATCTGGCGGTCAATCGCGAGTCGGGTGAACTGGTGGCAATTAAGGTGCTCAGCGAGCGGCAATTGCTGACCCGTGGCTTTTTGCGGGAGTTGAATTTTCTCCTGACGCTTCAGCATCCCCATGTGGTGGGTTGTCAGGCGATTGGCTATATTCGCGTGCACCATAGCTCCCAAGTAAGCCGCAGTTTGGTAATGGATTATTGTGCCGGGGGGACCTTGCGATCGCTCCTAGAGCAAGAACAGGCCTTACCCCTGACCACCGCTTTGCGCCTTACGCTGGATGTGCTGGCAGCTTTGACCTACGCCCATCATCGCGGCATTCTCCACTGCGATCTCAAACCGGAAAATATCCTGCTGGAGGTGACTGCTACGGGCTGGCAGGCAAAGGTGTCCGATTTTGGTGTCGCACGCCTCATTGAGGATGTCAAGGGCAGCGGTCAAACGGGATCTCCTGCCTATATGGCGCCGGAGCGTTTCTATGGTCAGACGATGCCCGCTTCGGATCTCTATGCAGTGGGGATTCTCATGTACGAGATGATCGTTGGCGATCGCCCCTTCCACGGCACACCTGCTGAACTCATGACTGCCCACCTTAGCCGTCCCTATACCCTTCCTGAAGGCTTGCCCTTTCTGGTGCGGAGCACTATTACTAAAGCGTTGGATAAATTACCGCAGCGCCGCTATAAAAGTGCAGCGGAAATGACGATGGCGGTGCAATTAGCCCTAGAGGTGATCGAGGCAGAGCGTCATGAGCAGCTGTTGTTGTTCTCTAGGTCACCGGCGGCGGTTTGGCTGGGGGAACCCCAAGGCTATTCTTTAGCGATACCGCCCCAACAGGTTGCTAGTACGGCCACAAGGTTCTATGGGGTGGTGGGCGATCGCCTGTGGGCCTGGCAAGCCAAGGAATCTCACCCTGAAGTGATTGGCCAATGGCCGCTGCCACCGTTGCCGATTCAACTCTATGGCGGTGAATTGAGGGCTTGGCTGGGCATCCAAGGGCAGCCACCGCAGCTTTTCTGTATCCATGACGGGATCATTCCCCTAGAGTGTCATCTTCGCTCCACTCTGAACCGATTAGCCATTGACGCCACTGGTTATTGGTGTGCAGAAACGCAGATTGATGATGCAGGAGAATTAACACTTCATGTCCAACTGCTCAATGGTCAAGGACAGCGCACTCTCCGCTGTGGATGGCAGGGACGAGCTTTTGTGGATACACTCCTCCTCAATCGTCGTTATGGCTTGGTCATCAGTCGTTCCCAACATCCTGAGACGGAGCATGCCACCACCCATTTTCAACTCTTTGACCGCCGCGGACACTGGCGGCTATACACCCAACTGCCTGCCCACCTGACATTGTTTACCCCGGCCCATCACCAGCCATGGCAACTAGCAGCGTTTGAAGATCATCCGCAGCAACCTCTATTGATGCTCCTCCATTTGCGGCCTTGGCGGATTCAACGCTTGGGGCTGCGGTTTCGTCCCCAATTTCTCTGTGCTACGCCTTGGGGCTATGTGGTGGCGGGTCGCCATCGTTTGAACTTAGTGACCCACAGCGGCGAAATTGTCGGCACGGCTGAAAGTGAGCAGGAGATTTGTGGCCTCGGCTTTACGGGCGATCGCCACCTTTGGCTGATTCGGCAGCATCAGGGCAAGTATATTTTGCAAACGTGGGATATTACGGCCTGGGAAATTGACCTCATCCTCTAGGCCAGCCGCCTATGATAGAAAGAATAGCCGTGGGATATGCCCCATGAAACAGCCCCAGATTCTCAAAATTACCCGCAAAGCGGCCAGTCTGAAACAAAAGCAAAAGCAGCAGTCATCTCCCACCACCCTTGATGTTACAGCGACAACGGTAGCCTCTGAACCCGTCGTTGAGGTAGCAGCGGGCGATCGCGACAGTGCTCAAGGGCGTCAACATTGGTGGAGTGAACGCTGGATTGGTGTGCTAGAGTCCTTTGGCTGGCGCCGACGCCTAGAGCGGGCACGCAATTATGTCCGTGAAGGACGGGTGCTCACCTTGGAATTCAAGGGCAACCAAGTCCATGCCCAAGTTCAAGGCACGGCTCCCGAACCCTATCACGTCAAACTGCATTTGGATGCCTTTAGTGAAGAGCAGTGGCAATATGCCATTGACGGCATGGCACAAAAAGCCTTCTATGCCGCGAAGCTCCTAGCGGGAGAACTGCCCCCCAGTATTGAAGAAGTCTTTACCCAAGCTGGATTGAGTTTATTTCCCTTTACTAAGTTCGACATCCATAGCCGCTGCAATTGCCCTGACCCCGTCAATCCCTGCAAACATATTGGCGCGGTTTATTACTTGCTGGGGCAATACTTCAACGAAGACCCCTTTTTACTCTTTCAGTTGCGGGGCAAAACCAAAGAGGAGATTCTCCAACGCCTGCGCCACTATCGGGCAACGGCGACTACCCCCTCTATGGTGCCCACCCCCCCACCCCTCTATGAGCCACCGAAAACCGATGCTCCCTTTTGCCAATATCGCCAGCCCCTACCCCCAGAGTTAGTGGTGCTTGTCCCCAGTGGTCAACCCCATGCGGTGCTATCCGTGTTACCCCCCTTTCCCCATGAGGTTCCCAGTGAAGTGGCGCAGTTAATGGCCACCCTAGAGCAGATGTACAGCAGTGCCAGTCTTGCGGCCTGTCAGTTGGCGATGGGTGAACCGCTGAGAGGAGATGAAGGAACCGAAAGTGAGCCATGAAACCCAACCAGTATGACGGTCAGGGCGAAAATCTCAAACGTGGTCTCAAAGCAGAGGACACCTTCTTAGAGCTTGCCCGCAAGCAGGGATTCCAAGTTCACCACGCGAGCGAAGCTGCTGATATTCATGAGCACTGGGATTGTTTGTTGATTAAGGGGCATGAGTCCCTGAAAGTGGACATCAAGGCAGTCAAGAAAATTCAACGCCAAGACCCGCAGCCCCAAGATCAATACACTTGGATAGAATTGCAGGGGGTACGTGATCAAGGCTGGTTGTTTGGCGGTCACTCAGACTATATTGCCTTTCAAACGTTGAACTCATTTATTTTGGTGCAGCGCACAGCACTGATAGCGTTTGTGCAAAAGAATGTCGATCTCGCCGTTCAAGTGACCCAACCTACAGAGGCTCTAAAAAAACATCAAGGCAAATATCCTGTGTACCGTCGCTCAGGGCGGAGCGATCGCCTCATCTTAGTCGAAACCGATATTCTAAGACAGCTTCCGGGCAGTATCGAGTGGCTGAATCCCCAGTAACTTCCCCCTTTTCCCCAATGAAAGTCGCTCTCAAAGAAGATCACATCCCTTTAGACCAGCGATCGCCCAACCTGTCAATAATATGCACCATGTCTGAATTGCTCCAGCCCGCCAGCAGATGGGCAGCAATGGCACACCCCCCCGCACCAACCCCTTCCTTGACAAACCCCTGTTCATAGGCACGCAGGGCAGGATGACGGGATGCGCTGAAATCAAGTTGCGTGTAAATGAGTGGACACTGAACACGCTCTGCCAAGCGGTGAATCTGAGCCGTTTGATCTTCAATCAGCCAGCGGGTTGTGCCCACCACGATTTGTGCGGGACACCAAGGAAGCTGACGCCACTGGGCGATCGCTCGCGCAAAGGCATAGACCGCCATCATTTGTGACCCCCCCGCCAGCAACACACCACAGGTTTGACTTGCCCGCAGGGCCATAGCCGCCACCACCACCTGCATTGGATCGCCAATCGCTGCTACACAAGTGAAAGGATCCGCATTAGCAGGGAGATGGGCAAGCCCCTGTTGCACGAGTGACCACTTTTGGGCATGGTTACTCTGGCGATGACTACTGCCTACACAATCGCGAGCGGGGATGCCCAAACTTTCACAGAGGGCAAGGGCAGTGGTTGTGCCGCCCACGACACATTCAGCAATGATCAGCCACGGATATTGGCTGCTGAGCTTGGCTCCCCAAGACCATCCCTGTTCCCAGAGCTGCGCTACAGTTTGGGCTGTCATCGCTTCACCCGTGGTTAGGCAGCGCGCCGGTGCGCCTCCCAAATCAATCATCTCGGGCAGACGCGGCAGCGGTAAACCGGCATTAAAGACGTACAGCGGCAATGCCAGCGCCTCAAGAAGGGCACGACTAATTAGGGCAGGCGAGGCACCCGCCGTCAGGGGTGGCAGGGGATAGTGGTAGCGGGGTTGAATGCCTCGCAGCAGAAACTCGCCATCCGCTAGGGCTGTGATCCGGCGATCGCTGGGGGTTTGACCCGCTGCCGAGATTCCGGGAATCAATGCCGTTTCCGTAAAGCCAAGAACACAGACTAGGGCAGGAAAGTCGGGGTGCTGGCAGTGGCGATCGCCCCAAGCGCGGGCAATGGATTCTCCCGTGGCAACGCCAATCATACTAATCGACTAATAATTCCCGACCACTGCACCTGCTTGAGGTGTTCACGGCGATAGGAGAAAAAGCATTCAGCATCGCGAAACGTACAGTGGGGAGACAGGGCAATTTGCTCGTCCCTTAGCCCCAATTGCAGCAATTGCAAGCGATTCACCCGTGCCACATCCACCCGAAGTCGCTCAGGGTCTGGATCAAGAAAGATCATCTCTGGGTCTAAGGCAGCGAGACGCTGGTAAAGATCATCGCGGTCAGTGGTTTCCGTCACCCCCTCAAGAATGGTCTGCGCCAAGGCACGGGCCACATTCAGCCCCACTTGATAGACCTCACCGCGAATCGCAGGCCCCATGGCAATCCGTAAATTGGCAAGATCACTGCCGAATGCTTGCATCTGCTGGAGCGTGGCCCTAGAGATTTGGATCGCTGTCCCCCGCCACCCCGCATGAATCGCCGCAACCCGTCCACTGCCCACATCGGCAATGAGTAGCGGCACACAATCGGCACTACACACCCAGAGGGCTTGATCAGACCCTGTGGCCACAAGGGCATCCGCTGCCAATCGTTCATCACGGGCTAAAACTTCTGCTGCCAAAGCCACGCGATCGCCATGCACCTGTTGGGTTCGTAGCGGTGTTGCTGTCGTGCCTAGGGCTGCGGTGAGAGTGCTGAGGTCTTGTCCTTGCCAATCGCGAGTAAAGAAGCCATGCTGAAACCCCTGCAAAAGATCGCAGGTGAGAAAGCGCCCGAGGTCAGTGGTTTGCCAGCGCCACATTGTCAGATCCAATGACAGCTAAACTATGGCGTTCTCATAGCTTCCTAGAAGGCACGAATCGCCTCCTTTAATACCTCCTCCCTAAGCCTTGAACGTAAAGATTGGGGTGTGCCCAAATCAACAGAACAGCTTAAGATTTTCTCCAAATATTCTTTTAGCTCAATGAAGGTAAATAATCCAACAGGCCTTTCAAACTCTACTAACAAATCAACATCACTTTCAGCGTGAGCTTCATCCCGTGCCACTGAACCAAACAGCTGCAGGGTCTTTACTGCAAATTTTTTAAGGGATTCTCGACGGTTTTCTAAGGTATTGATCCCTAATTGACGACTCAACATTCCAATGTTTCCTTATTCCTTTAATCTGAATCTGACCGATCCACTGGCTGATGCGGTTCATCGGGGAGAGAGTCCTTAAGGGGTTCTAGGCAGCAGGGGGCAAGTCAAAGAGAACGGTGGTCATGTAGCGTTCTGCCCAAGCAGCACCAAAGGCTTTTTCCAGAACCCGGCGGGTTTTATCGTTCTGCTGTTGCTGGTGGCAGTAGTGCCGTTGGCCGGCAATCACGGCTTCGGGCTGATCCGTGGGCACAGCTTGCTGGCTAAGTTGACAGTGGAGCGTGAGGTACTCACCAATGCGATCGAGAAATTGCTGTTCCTCAGTGTCTCCCTGTGGCCGAATAAAAATGCAAAAGGACGAGAAGATATGTCCCCAAGGGGGCAACTCACGGGGTTGACTAAAGGTGAGTTTTGGCAAAGCATTTAAGGCCGATGTATAGGCAGCGGGCAACTCACCCGTCACCGGCGAGAGATCCACAATTGCGGCACTAATTTGCCCTCGGCCACCCACGAGGTCACAGCCAAACATTGGCAGATCGTAGCGCGGCTCTGGAAACATGACACAGTGTAAAATATCCAGACTCTCCCCCACCCGTGCCAGTTCAAGGTGAAGTTTGCGAAAGGGCGGCGCTTGGTAGCAGTGGTTCTCAATCGTTAGCCGCTCCCCTTCCAGTTTGCCCTCGACATAACCGAGATCCTCAGGCAGGGTATAGGGGGCTAAGGGCAAAGTGCTTTGCCAAATCTGCTCAATGCGATCGGCGAGCCGCTGAATTAGGGGATGCTGGTGTTGACGGAGAGACATAGCCTTGATCCTAACCCAAGTCTGTGCCGCTTGCGAGGGAGCGATCGCCCCCGCTAAACTAACCAAGAGTCTAACAGCCGAGGAATCATGCAAACTCAAATTGCCGCTGCCATTGACCCAAAGCAACTCCAACAGGCGATTCGTGCCAGCCAAGACTTTCTCTTTTCACAGCAATATGCCGAGGGCTACTGGTGGGCAGAATTAGAGTCCAATGTGACCATGACCGCAGAGGTGATCCTGCTCCACAAAATCTGGGGCACCGAACAGCGGCTACCCTTGGCCAAAGCGGAACAGTATTTGCGCAACCATCAGCGGGATCACGGCGGTTGGGAGCTATTTTATGGCGATGGCGGCGATCTCAGCACCAGTGTTGAGGCTTACATGGGACTGCGACTGTTGGGCGTGCCCGCCGATGATCCTGCCTTGGTGAAGGCACGGCAATTTATCCTTGCTCGCGGTGGCATTAGCAAAACTCGCATCTTTACCAAACTGCACCTTGCCCTCATTGGCTGCTACGACTGGCGTGGGATTCCCTCCCTCCCCCCTTGGATCATGCTCCTGCCGGAGGGTAGCCCCTTCACTATTTATGAGATGTCTAGTTGGGCACGCAGCAGCACCGTGCCGCTGTTGATTGTCATGGATCGCAAGCCCGTTTATGCCATGGATCCGCCCATTACCCTCGATGAACTCTATGCCGAAGGGCGGGCAAATGTGATCTGGGAACTGCCCCGCCAAGGCGACTGGAGTGATGTCTTTATTGGTCTCGATCACGTTTTTAAGCTCTTTGAAACCCTGAACATTAATCCCCTCAGAGAACAGGGGCTAAAGGCCGCCGAAGAATGGGTGCTCGAGCGTCAAGAAGCTAGTGGCGACTGGGGCGGCATTATTCCGGCGATGCTCAACTCCCTATTGGCATTGCGTGCCCTTGACTATGCTGTGGATGACCCCATGGTGCAGCGGGGGATGGCAGCAGTGGATCGCTTTGCGATTGAAACCGACACCGAGTATCGCGTCCAGCCCTGTGTCTCCCCAGTTTGGGATACTGCCTTGGTCATGCGCGCCATGGTGGATTCAGGCGTCGCCCCCGATCATCCCGCCCTGGTCAAAGCTGGCGAATGGTTGCTGTCAAAGCAAATCCTTGACTATGGGGACTGGCACGTAAAAAACAAAAAAGGTCAGCCGGGGGGATGGGCCTTTGAATTTGAGAATCGCTTCTACCCCGATGTGGATGATACAGCGGTGGTGGTGATGGCGCTTCATGCTGTGACCTTGCCTGATGAAAACCTCAAACGGCAAGCCATTGAGCGGGCAGTCGCTTGGATTGCCTCAATGCAGTGTCGGCCGGGGGGCTGGGCAGCCTTTGATGTGGACAATGACCAAGATTGGCTGAATGCCATTCCCTACGGCGATCTCAAGGCAATGATTGACCCGAATACTGCTGATGTCACGGCACGGGTGCTGGAGATGGTGGGGCGGTGTCAGTTGGCCTTTGACAGTAGTGCCCTCGATCGCGCCCTTGCTTACTTGCGCCATGAGCAGGAACCGGCAGGCTGTTGGTTTGGCCGCTGGGGGGTGAACTACCTCTATGGCACGAGTGGGGTGTTGGCAGCCCTCTCCCTTGTTGCTCCTCGCTACGATCGCTGGCGCATTCGCCGTGCCGCTGAGTGGTTGGTGCAGTGTCAAAATGCCGATGGTGGTTGGGGTGAAACCTGCTGGAGCTACAACGACCCTTCTCTCAAGGGCAAAGGCGATAGCACCGCTTCCCAAACTGCTTGGGCCATTATTGGCCTTTTGGCCGCTGGCAATGCCACAGGAGACTACGCCACAGCAGCCATTGAAAAGGGGATTGCCTACCTGCTGCAGACCCAGCGCGCCGATGGCACATGGCACGAGGATTACTTCACTGGCACGGGCTTTCCCTGCCACTTTTACTTGAAGTACCACTACTACCAGCAGCACTTTCCGCTGACGGCCTTGGGGCGCTATGCTCGCTGGCGCAATCTGTTGGCTAGTTAGGTGAGATTAGAAGGAGCGCAGTTGTTGTTGATAGACCACCGGATCGGTGCCACACAGGGGTTGGGGGGCAACCACACAGTCATTGCTCAAACCAGAGCGAATTAAGTTTTCAGCAAGCAACTGACGATCGCGCGGCGCAGGGTGGGTACTCAAAATCGTTGGCGGTGCCCCTCCCTCCCGTTGCAATTTCTGCAGAAATGTCACCATCGCCCGTGGATCATAGTTGCTGCGAGCCAATAGCCCCAACCCATAGCGATCGGCCTCTAGTTCCTGCTCACGACTGCGAGGACGTCGAAAGGCAAGTTCCATGGCCATTTGTAGCCCGCGATCGCGATCCAAGCCCGCAGCCGTCATTAAGCCTTGGGCGATCGCCATTTGTTGCAGTTGACGAATCACATGGCGCTGATCAATGTGGCCAATTTCGTGGGCAATGACGCTGGCTAGTTCCGCCTCGTTTTCCGCCCGCAGCATTAGCCCTGTAGTGACATAGACAAAGCCCCCCATTGTGGCATAGGCATTCACTTGGCGGTCTTGGATGATGTGAAACTGGTAGGGCACACCTCGACGTTCGCCGACATTAACCAAGCGGTCACCAATGCTATGCACATAGTTTTGCGCAGCGGGATTGCGAACAAGGCGCATCCCTTGCCGCAGCATCTGCTCATGGATCTGTTGCCCCAAGGCCACCTCTTGGCGGGGCGAGATATTCGATAGTTGGATGACCTGAATCCCCTGCAACAGTAACCGCTGCCAGAGATTTTGGGCCTGTGCAGCCACAGGATGGAGAGCGATCGCCACCCCACAGACCAAGCTGGCAAAGAGGAGAAACCAACGTTGTTTTTTCACGGCTAATATTTCGCGTAAAGTCCACACCCACGCCTAGCGGCTACTTGCCCCCTTCTGACCCCTCTATTTCAGACATTGTTCCCAAGGCTTAACGTTTTTTAATCTCTGGCACCCGTAGCCCTTTACTGGCCAGCCACTCTGGATTAAAGAGCCGCGATTGATAGCGGGAACCCCCATCGCACAACACAGTAACAATTGTGTGACCGGGTCCGAGTTCCTTGGCGAGGCGTACCGCTGCCCCCACATTAATCCCGACGGAGCCACCCATAAAGAGGCCATCGTAGTGCAGCAGTTGATAAATGATCTCAAGGCACTCTTGATCCTCAATTTGAATCGCATCATCAATGGGAGCGCCTGCTAAGTTGGCGGTAATGCGGCTATTGCCAATGCCTTCGGTAATGGAACTGCCACTGCTACTGAGGGTGCCCGTTTTCGCATAGCTATAGATGGCACTGCCCATGGGATCGGCAATCACAGTGCGAATCGCGGGATTTTTTTCCTTGAGGTACATCGCCACCCCCGCATAGGTGCCTCCCGTGCCAGTAGCTGCTACCCACGCATCAATGCGGCCATCGGTCTGCTGCCAAATTTCAGGGCCAGTGGTTTCGTAGTGGGCTTGGCGATTGGCCAAGTTATCGAACTGGTTTGCCCAGATGGCATTCTCCATTTCCGCAGCAATCCGGCCAGAGAGCTTCACATAGTTATTGGGATCTTTGTAGGGCACAGCGGGAACGGGGCGCACCTCGGCACCTAGGGTACGCAACAGATCAATTTTTTCTTGAGATTGGGTATTGGGAATCACAATCAGGCACTTGTAGCCTTTGGCATTACAAATGTGGGCTAGGCCAATGCCCGTATTGCCTGCTGTGCCTTCGACCACCGTACCACCGGGTTTGAGAAGGCCCTTTTTTTCAGCATCTTCAATAATGTAGAGGGCAGCCCGATCCTTAACAGAGCCACCGGGGTTGAGGAACTCTGCCTTACCGAGAATTTCACAGCCTGTGAGGTCACTAAAGTAGTTGAGGCGAATCAGCGGCGTCTGCCCGACGGTGCCGACAAAACCCTGTTTAATATCCATGCCGTCGTTGTTTTAAGTTAACTGAATACTTTTATCGTAAAGGGGTTTGCCGCCAGAATTGCCTTGAGGGGGAGCGTGACGGAGTCAATCGCGAAGTGTGCCTTTGGCATTCACCTTTGCTATGATTGGAGATCCTTGGAGAGGTGGCAGAGTGGTTGAATGCGCTTGACTCGAAATCAAGTTTAGGGTAACACCTAACGGGGGTTCGAATCCCCCCCTCTCCGCTGATGTCCCCGATAGTTTAGAAAAACGGGTACCTCGCTTTAGCTAGCGATAGATGTAGTGGCACGACTGACCTAGAAGCTTGGCTAATAGAACCCGTCAAGCTCGAAAAGTCCTATAAATTGATCACATCAAAAAGTGTAATCTCATTCAGGAGTCTCTCCTTTGCCAGTTCTGCATATCGAGGATCAATTTCAACGCCGACGCCTTTTCGTTTGTTGGCAAAAGCTTCCACCAGTGTTGTGCCGCTGCCACAAAAGGGATCGAAGACGATATCGCCCGGAAAACTAAAGAGCTTGATACATCGTCTCGGCAGTTCCCTTGGAAACGGTGCAGGGTGACCAATCTTTTTTTTGCTTTCGCCGCTGAATGTCCATAGCCCGTTTGTCCATTCCATAAATTCTTCCCGAGTAATATCGGCCTTTTCATCGGACTTGCGCCGCCACTCCTCTTTGTACAACACCACAATTAACTCCACAGGCGCAATCACATAGGGTGCTGAGGGCGACATCCACGATCCCCAAGCCGTCCGCCGCGAAATATTACCCTCATTCCAGACAATGGTGGACTGATATTTCCAGCCAACCTCTTGAGCCAAAACCGTCAAATCCGCGCCAACACTGCGCTGTCCCCCTTTGTTTTTATCGAGGGGAATGTTAAGGCAAAACCGCCCGCCCGTTTTTGTCCAGTGAAAACAGTTGGACAGCCAAGCGCGACTAAATTCTAGATAATCGCTGTAGGGGACATCATCTTTGACTGAGCGATATTCAAGACCCACATTGTAGGGCGGGGAAGTCACAATCAGGTCAATAAAAGGCTCAGTAAATAAATCAGCATCAAGGCTATTGGCATTGAATAGCCATGTATCTTTCATTTGAAAGAAGGCTTCTTTTTTTGAGATGAATGGCATTGAGTTTTCCCAAGATTAAGAGGGTTTCCATAGCTCTACCCCATCCCGCTGATCAATCCCCTGCAAGAGTACCTTGACCACTTCATCGCGAGCCGTGGGCAGTACTTTACCCGTAAAGTCGGGGTGAATCGGCAATTCGCGGTGCCCGCGATCGATGAGTACCAATAACCAAATGGCACTGGGGCGACCGTAATCATGGACGGCATTGAGGGCAGAGCGAATCGTGCGGCCACTAAAAATCACATCATCCACCAAGACCACAATCCGCCCAGAGAGATCCACGGGAATCAGGGTCTGACGCGGTGTGCGCGGGCCAATGCGATCCAAGTCATCGCGATAAAATGTAATATCCAACTCACCAATGGGGAGGTTCACTCCTTCCAGTTGTTCAACTTGTTGCCCCAACAGCTTGGCAAGGGGAACCCCACGGGTATGAATCCCCAACAACACTAATTTGTCGAGGGCATCGCGAGCCTTCTCCACCACTTGGGAGGCTAAGCGCGTGACAGTGCGCCGTAGATCATCGGCACTGAGAATTTCAACGACTTCACCAGCCATAGCCGTCACGGTAGGGAATTCACAGATTTTAGCGAAATTCCCGCAAAAAGAGACCCTACGCCAAGCGGGTAGGGCCAAAGACGCAGTTAGGAGGTATCTTGCTTCCCTACGATACTGCCGATATTTTGGGGGAGCGAAAGCTTTTACCAATTCTTTAGATTTGGCGCAATTAACTGTTACAATACACGAGAAACTGTTATTTAGAATACCAAATCTTAGGGCTGCTTTCTCAAATAGGCGAGGACGTGGTTTTGACCGTTTCAAGCGCCTTCAATCCTTCTGAACAAGATTTTGGGTGGCTCGCTCCTCCGTTGCTCGACTACCCTAAAAGCTAGGTAAGAATTCGTTAGAAATTGGGCAATGACCAGTACTCCCTTTCGTATTCACGCTCCCTTTGAACCGACGGGAGATCAACCCCAAGCCATTCAAAAACTGGTTGCAGGGGTACAGGCGGGATATCGCTTCCAAACATTGCTGGGGGCAACGGGCACCGGCAAAACCCACACGATCGCCCGCGTTATCGAGGCCCTTGGCCGCCCGACCCTTGTGCTGGCCCACAACAAAACCCTTGCGGCGCAACTGTGCAATGAACTGCGCTCATTCTTTCCAGAAAATGCCGTCGAGTACTTTATCTCCTACTACGACTACTATCAGCCCGAGGCCTACATTCCCGTTACCGATACCTACATCGAAAAAAGTGCCTCTATCAATGAAGAAATTGATATGTTGCGACACTCGGCCACCCGCTCCCTCTTTGAACGGCGGGATGTAATTGTCGTTGCCTCCATTAGCTGCATCTACGGCTTGGGTATTCCAGCAGAGTACCTCAAAGCGGCGATTTCCTTGGAGGTGGGCAGTGAAACGGATCTGCGACAACTGCTGCGGCAACTGGCCACCATTCAATACACGCGCAACGATGTGGAACTGGGGCGGGGGCGCTTCCGTGTCAAGGGAGATGTTTTAGAAATCGGCCCAGCCTATGAGGATCGCATCATTCGGGTTGAGTTTTTTGGGGATGACATTGAAGCGATTCGCTATGTCGATCCCCTGACGGGGGAAACATTGCAGAGTGTCGAACGCCTGAATATCTATCCCGCGAAGCACTTTGTCACCCCTGCCGAACGCCTGGAAGCGGCTTGTGCTGCCATTGAAGCGGAACTGCAAGCCCAAGTGGCTTACTTGGAAGCCCAAAATAAACTCCTTGAAGCACAGCGCCTGAGTCAACGTACCCGCTATGACTTGGAAATGCTGCGACAGGTGGGCTATTGCAACGGTGTGGAAAACTACTCACGCCATCTCGCCGGCCGGGCAGCGGGGGAACCGCCGGAGTGTTTGATTGATTATTTTCCTGACGACTGGCTGTTGGTGGTGGATGAGTCCCATGTAACAGTGCCGCAAATTCGCGGGATGTTTAATGGTGACCAAGCCCGCAAAAAAGTGCTGATTGATCACGGCTTTCGGCTGCCCAGTGCGGCGGATAATCGCCCCCTGAAGGCGGAGGAATTTTGGCAAAAGGTGAAGCAATGTATTTTTGTCTCGGCAACCCCCGGCGATTGGGAATTGGCGGTGTCTGAAGGGCAAGTTGTCGAGCAAATTATTCGGCCGACGGGGGTCGTGGATCCAGAAATTTTTGTCCGTCCCACCCAAGGACAGGTGGATGATCTCTATGGGGAGATTCGCCTGCGGTGCGATCGCCAAGAGCGGGTACTGGTGACTACTCTCACGAAACGCATGGCCGAGGATCTCACGGAATACTTCCAAGAACGGGGGGTACGAGTGCGCTATTTGCACTCAGAAATCAATGCCATTGAGCGCATTGAGATTCTTGAAGCCCTGCGCCAAGGGGACTTTGATGTGTTGATTGGTGTCAACCTGTTGCGGGAGGGACTGGATTTACCTGAAGTGTCCTTGGTGGCCATCCTTGATGCAGATAAAGAGGGCTTCCTGCGGGCGGAGCGATCGCTGATTCAAACCATTGGCCGTGCTGCCCGGCACGTCCGTGGACAGGCGATTCTCTATGCCGACACCCTCACCGACAGTATGCAAAAAGCCATCCAAGAAACAGAGCGCCGCCGCGCCATTCAACTGGCCTACAACCAAGCCCACGGCATCACCCCTCAACCCATTGTCAAGAAAACCAGCAATGCCATCTTGGCCTTTTTGGATGTGTCTCGCCGCCTCAATGCCGAGTCGGTGCCTGTCTTATCTTCCCAAGCCTTACAGGAACTGAGCCTAGAGGATATCCCCCAACTGATCCAAGACCTTGAGGCGAAAATGAAGGCGGCTGCCCAAGAATTGGCCTTTGAGGAGGCTGCCCGCTACCGCGATCAAATTAAGCGTTTGCGCGATCGCCTCGTGGGGCACCCCTAGAATTATGAACTTTTGTAATAGTTCGCAACAGTCCGTAAACGGGAGCGAAGGGGGAGAAACCCTACCGTGATAAGCTAAGTACGATTTTAGATCCGCGCAATTTCGGCTGGCGTTCGGGTTGACGCTAGTTTTACCAGTTCTAGGAGTAAGAAAAACCTATGCGTGATGCCGTCACCACACTGATTAAAAACTATGACTCCACCGGTCGCTACCTCGATCGCGATGCTGTTGACAGTTTGCGCTCCTACTTTAATTCCGGTGCGGTACGGGTTAAAGCGGCAGCAGTGATCAATGGCGATGCCGCAGCCATTGTGAAGGAAGCGGGTTCTGCCCTCTTCACAGAGCAGCCGGAACTGATTCAACCCGGCGGCAATGCCTACACCACACGCCGCTATGCCACCTGCCTGCGGGATATGGACTACTACCTGCGCTATGCCACCTACGCCATTGTGGCCGGGGATGTGGATGTCCTCAATGAGCGCGTCCTCGAAGGTCTGCGGGAAACCTACAACTCCCTAGGGGTACCCATTGGACCAACGGTGCGCGGCATTCAAATCATGAAGGAGATTGTGCGCGATCGCGTGGCAGCGGCGGGCATCGAGGACACGAGTATTGTCGAACAACCCTTTGACTACATGTGTCGGCAACTGAGTGAAGTGAATATCTAGGTTGGCCAAGATAGAAGACTCTGCAACAATAGAGGGCGGTGGCATTGGCGATCGCCCCTTCGTTGTCCTGTGCAGCAAGTATGAAAATTCGCATTGGTAATGGCTACGACATCCATCAATTGGTGCCCGAGCGGCCTCTGATTTTAGGCGGTATCAAACTAGAACACACCTTGGGACTCTTGGGACACAGTGATGCCGATGTCCTCACCCACGCAATTATGGACGCCCTCTTGGGTGCCCTCAGCCTTGGCGATATTGGCCATTACTTTCCCCCCAGTGATCCCAAATGGGCAGGGGCAGATAGCCAAGTCTTGCTGGCGAAAGTAGCGGCACTGATTGCAGAACGGGGTTGGCAAGTGGGCAACATTGATGCCGTAGTGGTGGCAGAGCGTCCGAAGCTGAAACCCTACCTCGACCAGATGCGCGATCGCCTTGCAACCACCCTAGGGATTGATCGCGACCAGATTAGTATCAAAGCCACCACCAATGAAAAACTGGGGCCAGTGGGGCGTGAAGAGGGCATTGCCGCCTATGCCGTGGCGCTGCTCCAGTCAGAAGCTTAAGATGAACTACTAGCGAACATACAGGCTGTAGTGAAAATCCGTTTGCTCGCACTGGCTTTGCTGGAGATTGGCATGGCGAAAATTGGCCCAGCGACAGATGGCATGACTAAGGTTGGCGCGCACAAAAAGGGCATGGGAAAAATAGCCGCGCGTCAGTCCTGCATAGGCTAAATTGGCCGCATAGAAGTTACAGCGATAGGCTTGAACCCCCTCCAAGGACGCCTGTACCAAATGAGCAAACCGCAGCGTGGCTTCATTGAGGCTAGCCCCCATCAGCAGCGCAAAGGAAAAATCACTAGAAGCAGCACGGGCATGGCTGAGATCTGCTTGACACCAATTGCTGTGGCGACAATCCGCCTGTTCAAGAGTGACCCAAGAGAAATCGGCATAGGTCAACCGAGCGTACTGCAAGTTGGCCAGTTGAAAATTTGCCCGCTGGGCAGTGGCGCGATCGCCCACCACTTTTAAGAACAACGCCCCTCGGCAATCGGCATCATCGAGGTTCGCCGCTGTCAGATCCGCCTCATAGAGGTTAGCAAAGCGCAGATCCCCATGGGCAAGGTTCACCTCTCGCAGACAGGAACGGCTGAGATTGCAGCCCCGCAGGTCATAGCCCCGCAGATCCATGCCCGTAAGATTCATTTCCCTCAAATCTACAGTAAGCTGAGGATAAGCTTGCCGCCATTCGTTCCAGAGGTGTTTTCCCCCTCGCAGGCGATCGCTCATTACCTGATTTGAGTGCCCTTTGATCATCATTCTTGCCTTGAGATTCCTCACATTTCGTTATCGTGGCGTGAAATTTGATAGAATTTCATCTATGTAGCTCTATCGCTGACGAAAGGAGAATGGGTTTGAAACAAGCAACCCTACATCAGCTTAAGGTTTTTGAGGTCACTGCTCGCCACGGAAGTTTTACCCGCGCTGCCGAGGAACTCTTTCTGACGCAGCCCACCGTTTCGATTCAAATGAAGCAGTTGACCCGTGCCGTTGGTATGCCCCTCTTTGAGCAAGTGGGCAAGCGGCTCTATCTGACAGAAGCCGGCAAGGAACTGCTGGCCACCTGCCAAGACATCTTTGAGCGCCTTGAGCGCTTTGAAATGGCCGTTGCTAATCTCAAGGGTCTCAAGCAGGGACACTTGCGGCTGTGTGTCATTACCACGGCCAAATATGTGATTCCGCGGCTGCTGGGGCCATTTTGCCAGCGCTATCCGGGGATTGATGTTGCCCTGACGGTCACCAACCATGAACAGGTGGTAGAGCGCATTCGAGGCAATATGGACGATCTCTATATTCCCAGTTGCCCACCGGAGAATCTGGATGTGGAGTGCCACCGCTTTTTGGATAATCCCTTAGTGGTGGTTGCCCCCAGTCACCATCGCCTCAGTGGTCGCAGTAAAATCCCGATCCAAGAACTGGCGGGAGAACCCTTTATTATGCGGGAGCAGGGATCGGGCACCCGCCAAGCGGTGGAGAAGCTCTTTGCAGAGCACGGTGTGCCGATCAATATCCGCCTTGAGCTGGGAAGTAACGAGTCCATTAAGCAGGCGATCGCTGGCGGCCTAGGGATTTCTGTCCTGTCTCACCACTGCTTAGCCCTTGATCGCGAGTCCAGCCAGTTGACGATTCTCGATGTCGAACATTTCCCGATTCAGCGGCACTGGCATTTGGTCTATCCTGCGGGCAAACAACTGTCGGTTGTGGCTCAGGCCTTCTTTGACTATGTGTCCACCGAGGGTCGGGAAATGATTGAATCGAGCCTCACCTATCCTAGTGTGGCGCCGGCCAAGGAACTCAACCCCGTCTAGCATGACAACCCTCCAATTTCTCACCTTTCCCGATCCGCCGATCGCGGCAGATCACAGCCTTCTATTGCTCCACGGCTGGGGTGCCAATGCCGCAGATCTGATTTCCCTTGGATCGTTGCTGGCTCCCCAAGCCCAAACCTATGCAGCGGAAGCCCCCTTTCCCCATCCTTACGTCCCCCAAGGGCGGATGTGGTACGACCTGAATCAGCACGATGCCCTCGGTGGCTCATTACTGCTCGATGAGCGGGCAATGGATCTAGCCACCAGTGAAGCGGCACTGCGGCAGTGGATTGCCAGCTTGCCCATTGATCTGAGCCGCACAATGTTAGGGGGGTTTTCCCAAGGGGGAGCACTGACATTGGCTGTGGGGTTAACGTTGCCCTTGGCAGGGTTGTTGGTCTTTAGTGGCTATTTGGTGCGCCC
Organism: Thermosynechococcus sp. PKX82; assembly: GCF_031583255.1. NCBI lineage: Bacteria > Bacillati > Cyanobacteriota > Cyanophyceae > Acaryochloridales > Thermosynechococcaceae > Thermosynechococcus > Thermosynechococcus sp. PKX82. The sequence continues at coordinate 1,840,658 of NZ_CP134169.1, forward strand.
GCCAGGGGTAAGCTCTACCTCACCGCCCGTGCTGATGATCCATGGCACAGCCGATCCTGTCGTGCCCTTTGCCAGTGCCCAAGCCAGTTGGCAAGCCCTGCAAGCGGCAGGCGTGAAGGGAGCGTTTCATGCCCTACCCATGGCTCATGAAATTAATGGAGACGCGATCGCGATCGCCCGCCAGTTTATTGAGAAGACCCTGCCTAACATCAACTCAAATTGAGTAACCCATAGGCAAGCAAAGCGCTACCGATCGGAACTGTGAGATTATCAACCCCTCGCCAAGCAATCAGTTCCAAAAGGGTCGCACCCAGACCTACTAAGGGGGCAATCCAGAGCAACTCTAAGGTCGCAATGGGGGTGAGGGATAGAGCCGCCACCACGGTACTCACACAGAACATGGTCAGGGTTCCTTCCCAGCTTTTACTGGTTCGCGGCAGGGGATGGCGTCCCCAGTTAATCCCCACAAGGGCAGCCAAGCCATCTCCCCAAGCCATCACTAAAATTCCCAGAACCGCCAGTTCCGGCAGCGTGTTCCAAAAGAGCGCCATTAATGTGCCAATACTCACCGCATAAAAAAAGGTGCCCCAGCTTTGACGCCCCACGCCACTAATACTGGGAAAAATCGGTATGCGGTAAGAAAGCAGTGTGACGACGCCAGCGATCGCTGCGGCCACAATTCCCCAACTCGTGGGTACCCCCAAGGCATAGGCAATGAGAATCACTTGACCGGCACCAATGTGAACCACTTTCCGTGACCATTCCTTGGCATTGGGAAGCCAAGCGTGAATCAGTTCTGCGGTTAACAGCACCAAGCCCAGCCAACTGGTGACCAAAATTCCTGCCCAGAACATTGTCATTGCTATCCTCAGATGGCCGTGGCTCCTTACTGTGTCTGCTGGGCAAAAAACTGGGTCACAATCTCAAGGATGCGATCGCTCGCATGACCATCGCCAAAGGGATTAATCGCCGTCGCCATGCGGTTGTAGGCCACTGGATCCGTGAGCAGTTCAATGGCTGCCGCGGCAATCGTATCCGCAAACGTGCCCACCAGTTTAGCAGTGCCAGCGGTGACCGCTTCCGGCCGCTCAGTGGTTTCCCGTAACACCAGTACCGGTTTACCAAGGCTAGGGGCTTCCTCTTGGAGACCACCGGAATCCGTCAGCAGGAGCGTTGCTCCCTTAATCGCTGCCACAAGAGCAGGATAGTCCAGTGGCTCCGTCAGAAAAACGCGGGGATGATGCCCCAAATAGGCTTTGAGGGGTTCACGCACAGTGGGATTGCGGTGCAGGGGCAAGAGCAAAGCGGTATCGGGAATCGTGTTTAAGATTTTCAGGAAGCCATTGGCAATGTCTTCTAGGGGGGCACCCCAGTTTTCCCGTCGGTGAACGGTGGCGAGGATCACGCGATACTGTTGCCAGTCAAGGCCGGGGACATGGCACACTGGCTGGCGATCGGCCACTTGCAGCAGGGCATCAATCACGGTATTGCCCGTCAAGTGAATACTACCCGTGACCCCGGCCGCCTGAAGATTCTTGACGGCTTGCTCCGTAGGGGCAAAATGCAACTGCGCTAATTGGGAAATAAGGCGGCGGTTGGCTTCTTCTGGATAGGGGTTGTAGAGATCGTCGGTGCGCAAGCCCGCTTCCACATGGCCGACAGGAATCTGCTGATAAAAGGCGGCAAGGGTAGCGGCAAAGGCGGTTGTTGTATCCCCCTGAACCAAAACAAGACGGGGCAGGAGTTCTTGATAGAGTTGCTCAAGGCCTTGGAGAGCACGACAGGTGATTTCGGTCAGGGTTTGCTTGGGCTGCATAATGGCCAAGTCCCGATCTGCCCGCAGGTCAAACAGTGCCATCACTTGATCCACCATTTCGCGGTGCTGTCCCGTGAGGACAACGTAGGGTTCAAACAGGGGCGATCGCTGGAAGGCTTGAATGACCGGTGCCAATTTGATTGCCTCCGGGCGCGTACCCAACGTAATGCAGATCGGGATCGGGGAAGCAATCATAGCCGTCTAAATACCAAAAATAATAAATAATAACTTTAGTGTACCGAGAAGCGAGCGTCAAAAAAGTGTCTAGTTGCCACTGCCCATGATTCCGTCGTTCGCCAGTCTTTTTCTAAAGCATGGAGTCCCAAGGAATGCCTGCGCGTCGCCCCTCCGTTACTTCCCCCATAGGGAGTCTTACAGTGGTAGGGGTGTGCCATCTTGGTGGGAAGGACTGTATGTTAATAATAGAAGGGAATGCACCGCCATTGCGCTCGCTGAGGTGGCCATGATTGAAATGACCGTTGCTGGGATTGCCCTCGATGCCACTAACCGTCGCACCCCAATTGTCTTACTCAAAGACGGTGCTGGACGGCGAGCACTGCCCATCTGGATTGGTGATAATGAGGCGCGGGCAATTTTAATGGCCTTGGAAAATCAACGAGCACCGCGACCGATGACCCATGATCTGATGGTCAACATTCTCAATGAATGGAATATGACCCTAGAACGGGTGGTGATCCATTCCTTGGAAGACAACACCTACTATGCAGTGCTCACCCTGCGCCAAGGAGAAACTCGTAAAGAGATTGATGCTCGTCCCAGCGATGCCATTGCCCTTGCCCTGCGCTGTGATTGCCCGATTTGGGTGATGGAAGCGGTTGTTGCCGATGCCTCGATTCCCGTCGATCGCGATGCTGACGAGGAAGAACGCCAAGCCTTTCGCCGCTTTTTAGATTCGATTCGCCCTGAAGATTTTATTCAGCAGGGCCGGGGAATGGAAGAGGATTCCTCCGCAGGCTAGAATGCGCTACCGCCGCTTTGGTCGCACGGGGCTGAACCTCTCGGTTTTTTCCCTTGGAACGATGCGTGCCTTGGGCAGTCCAGAGGTGATGCAGGCGGTCATTGAGGGGGCGATCGCCCACGGCATGAACCACATTGAAACCGCCGCCGCCTACGGTGCCAGTGAAGCCTATATTGGTCGTGCCCTCAAGGCACTGGGTCAGCCCCCCGTTTTTATCACCACTAAACTCTTGCCCCAAGGGGATGCGGATCACGTCCAGCGGCAAATTGCTCAATCCCTTGAGCGTCTTCAAGTCTCACGGTTAGATGGTGTCGCCCTCCATGGCCTCAACACCCCTGAGCATCTCGCATGGCTGAGCACTGAGGGGATGGCAATGCTGCGGCAGTTGCAAGCAGAGGGTGTGATTGGTGCTTTAGGCTTTTCCAGTCATGGATCGTTGTCTGTGATTTTGCGGGCGATCGCTAGCAACCAATTTGACTTTGTGAATCTGCATTACACCTACTTTCAGCAACGCAATGCCCCAGCGATCGCCGCTGCCGCCGAGCGGGATATGGGGATTTTTATCATTTCGCCAGCCGATAAAGGAGGACAACTCTACCGGCCTTCCCAACGGCTCCAAGACCTCTGTGCGCCCTTTCACCCTCTCCATTGGAGCTATCGCTGGTTGCTGAGTCAGCCGGCCATCACCACCTTGAGTATTGGACCGGCCACCGTTGCCGAGTTGGCCTTTCCCTTGGCCGTGGCTGATCAGGTGGCACCCCTGAGCGCTGAAGAGCAAGCGGTGGGCGATCGCCTGCAAGCAGTGATGCAGGAAACCTTGGGCACCGATTTGTGTCAACAATGTTATGCTTGTTTGCCCTGCCCTGAGGAAATTCACATCCCCGAAGTGCTGCGGCTTCACAACTTAGCCGTCGCCTACGACATGACAGAATTTGGCAAGTATCGCTATGGGATGTTTGGTCGTGCCGGGCATTGGTTTCCCGGTCAACCCGCCAACCGCTGTACTGAATGTGGCGATTGTTTGCCCCGCTGTCCCAGTGGCTTGGAGATTCCTCGGCTATTGCGCGAAACCCATGAGCAGTTGCAGGGCAGCTCGCGAACCCGCCTTTGGCAGAACATTTAATCAAATAATCAAAAATCGAAAAAACTTCCTATTTTCCCACCCAGTACCGAACTCAACTGTCAAGTATGGGTCAATCCCAATATTCCCGTCCTGTTCCCAACTCAGGGACTTCGCTAAAATCTAAAGTGAAGATAGCTTGTCATCCCGCCACGATGTTGCGCAGTATTGTCAAGGTTGGGTCAAAATTCTTTCTCTCAATCTCAATGTGAAGTATATAAGCTGAGAAAGAATTATGTGAAATGATGTCAAATTACTATGCTCATACTCCAAACCAAGATGGTCAATGGCATTCCCTGTCAGCGCATCTTTCTAAAGTGGCTGGTAGAGCGTCGAAGCTGGCTGGAAAGTTAGGTACACCTCAACTGGGCAACTATGGTGGCCTTTGGCACGACTTAGGCAAATACAACCCTGATTTTCAGGCTTATCTCCAAGCCTGTGCCCAAAATCAAGCTGTTAAAGAGAAAGTCCCTCACGCTAAGTATGGTGCGCTCCTCGCTTTTCAGAAGTGTCAGCCTCTTGCACCAATGATCTATGGCCACCACAGCGGCCTGCCTAATATGGCAGATTTGCAGAATCGGTTGGCGGAGGTTGATCGGGTAACCTACGAGCATATTAAAGGCCTAGCCAAGGCGGATGGGATTGATTTAGACCCGTCAGCAGATTTTCAAAAAGAGTTAACTTCCATTGCTAGCCCTGAGCTAGACATTGCAACTTGTAAATTAAATACTGAACTGTTCCTGCGCTTGCTGTTTTCCTGCTTAGTGGATGCGGACTACCTTGATACGGAATCCCATTTTGATCCAACCGCCGCAGCCCAACGGGGGCAGTACCCCTGCCTACAACAGCTATGGTCAGCGTTTGCAGCGAATCAGACTCAATTGATGGCCAATAGCCTAAACACGCCTGTTAATACGGTTCGTAAGGATGTTTATCACCATTGCTTGACCACAGCCAAGGAGCCGCAGGGAGTCTTTCGCTTGGCAGTCCCCACTGGCGGTGGTAAAACCCGCAGCAGTCTAGCCTTTGCCCTTCAGCATGCTTTAACACATGGGTTAGATCGCGTCATTGTTGCGGTGCCCTACACCAGCATTATTGAGCAAACAGTCGCCGTCTATCGGGAGATTCTGGGTGAAGACACTGTTCTGGAGCACCACAGCGCAGTACAAACAGATTTTCAGAATGAAGATGATGCGCGATCGCTCCAAGCCTGTGCCCGCCTAGCAGCTCAAAACTGGGATGCACCGCTGATTGTCACCACGACGGTGCAACTATTTGAAAGCCTATTTGCCAATCGCCCCAGCCGTTGCCGCAAACTTCACAACATTGTCAACAGTGTAATTATTTTAGATGAGGTACAGACCCTGCCGCTGAAACTGTTAGCTCCTATTCTGAGTGTTCTGAAGACACTAGTAGCGCGGTATCGAGTCACGGTTGTGCTCTGTACGGCAACGCAGCCCGCCTTAGCTGGAACAACGCCCTACCTAGAGGGATTTGACAATGTCAGGGATATCATTCCGCCTGAAGAAGCTCAACAACAATTCTGCACCCTGAAGCGGGTCAATTATGAGCAGCTGCCAATCCTGTGGTCATGGCAAGACCTTGTGGCGGATTTGAAGCAGCAACATCAAGCCCTCGTCGTGGTGAATACCCGCAAAGATGCGCTTGCTATTCTGGATGCCTTGGGTGAGGAGGAGCGCGATCGCCAGTTTCATCTTTCAACATTGCTCTACGGTGCCCATCGGCAAGCTGTCCTACAGGAGGTGCGCGATCGCCTGCGAAACAATCAACCCTGCTGGCTTATTTCTACTCAAGTGGTCGAAGCGGGTGTAGATTTAGATTTTCCGGTCGTTTATCGCGCCATGGGGCCACTGGATCGCATTGTGCAGGCGGCAGGTCGCTGTAACCGTGAAGGGCAACGTTCATCCTTGGGACGGGTCGTGATTTTTGACCCCCAAGAGGGTCGCACGCCTCAAGGGGAGTATTGCACCGCTGTTGAAACTACTCGCACTTTACTCAGGCAAGCCATGGTTGACCTAAATGACCCTACAGTTTTTCAGAGGTATTTCCAGCAGCTTTACCAAGTTCATGATCTTGATACCGAAAAAATTCAGCAGTATCGTCAGGCATTCAACTTTCCCGAAGTTGCGCAACGCTTTCGTCTCATCGAGGATCACACGTATCCAGTTGTCATTGTGCCCGATCAAGCAAAAAATAAAGATGAACACAATCAAGTAAAACAGTTAATTCGCCGTATTCAGCAACGCGGCTTAAGGGCAAAAGAAATCCGCGCATTGCAGCCTTACCTTGTCAACCTACGCACCAAGGAATTTCATGACACTGAGCACCTGCGGGAACTGATTGCTGCTGGCCTCTGGGCTTGGCAGGGTGACTATGACCCTCTCAAAGGGATTGCGATCGCAACAAGCCCCATCGTCGCAGATCCCAGCGATCTTATTTTTTAGGTCAGTCAGAGTTAAACTAGAGGAACGGCATCATCGGCTTTCCTAAGCCAATCAAAAGTAAGCTGGCGATGACAATTAAAATCAAATCAATGCTCAGTGTTAAAGTTTGGGGGGATTATGCTTGCTTCACCAATCCTGCCTTTAAGGTGGAGCGGGTGAGCTATCCAGTGATGACACCTAGTGCCGCGCGGGGGGTGTTGGAGGCGATTTTTTGGAAACCTGAGTTTATTTGGCAAGTGGAAGAAATCCACGTTCTGAAGCCGATTCGTCATTTTTCAATTACCCGCAATGAGGTCAACTCTCTGCAAAGCGATCGCGCCGCCCGTCAAGAGAGCTACCGCTATTTTGCTGATGAAGATCGTGCCCAGCGCCATACCCTAGCACTGCGGGATGTGGCCTATGTGATCAAGGCTCAGATTGTTCTACGTCCCCATGTCAATGCTGACATTGCCAAGTACTGTGAGCAGTTTCGCCGTCGGGTCAGGAAGGGGCAATGCCACCACCAGCCTTACCTAGGTACTCGTGAATTTAGTGCCTTCTTTGAGGAACCTACGCCAGCGGATCAGCCGATTGCCCACAGTGATGATTTGGGGTGGATGTTGCTGGATGTCGTCTATGAGCAGGATACCAAGGTAAAGACCCTCAGCTACTGGCGCCACGATGGCAATGGCGCCCATTTAACTACTGGGAAAGCAGAGCCAAAGTTTTTCCATGCCCGATTGATTAATGGTGTCTTAAAGGTGTCCCAATGACAATTCTCACGGTATTGAAAACCTATGCCGAGGAGCGGCTTGAATTGCCCCCCTCAATGTACGGCGAAAATACCATTGCTTGGCTTATTGAGCTAGATGATGCGGGCAACTTTCGGGGCATTACTCCCCTCAAAAGTAAGGAGGCGAAACGGGGACAACGGTTTGTCACCCCCCACGTTGGACGAACAAGTGCCGTTAAGCCCAAACTCTTAGCGGATACAGCGGAATATGTGTTGGGGATTCGTCGGCCAAGGTCAACCTCTAAGCCTGAGCTTGAGCGGGCTGAAGACTGCTATCATCAGTTTGTGGCCTTAGTGAAGTCCTGTGCAGAAAACACTCAGGAGCCAAGCGTCCAAGCCATTTCAAAATTCTATGAATCAGCAAACGCGGTCGAGGAGGCTAGGCAAGCCCTGCAAGCCTATAAAGATTTCGATGCGGGGGAGGGTGTAACTTTTCGGATAGGAGGGCAGCTTATACCTGCGGATGCAAGGGCTAACCTCTACTCTATTGAGCAGTTTTGGCAGCAGTACACGGGGAAACAGTCAGAGTCTGAGAATGGCGACGATAACCCCACAATGACCTGCTTGGTGACTGGGAAAAAGACGGTAGTGGCAAAGCGAATGCCATTTATGATTAAGGGTTTGCTCGGGGGGCAAACTTCAGGAGTAGCGATGGTTTCTGCGAATGCAAAAGCCTTTACGTCTTATGGATTGGAATACTCTCTAACGTCACCCATGTCTGCGGAGGCGGCGGAGAAGTTTACGAAGGCACTGAACCACTTGTTGCGGGATGAGCAATCCCACCTGTGTGTGGCGGAGACGACTTACCTTTTTTGGACGCGGGAAAAAACGACATTCGATGTCATGATGTTTCTGACGCAGCCCCAAGCGGATGAGGTTGCCAGTCTGCTAAAGTCGGTTCAAACCGGTCAGCAAGCCACTAGCTTTGATGCCGATCGCGCCAACTTGTTTTATGCTCTTGCTTTGCGTGCCAACAATAGCCGTGCGGTGGTCTGCGATTGGCTGGAAACAACGATTCCCAATGTACAGGCGCAGTTGAAGACGTGGTTTGAGGCACAGCGGTTGGTGTCGCCAATGGGGGGCGAGCCACGATTTTTCAGTCTTTATACTTTGGCTGAAAGCCTTTATCGCGATCGCGAGGCGGCGCGGCGGGAGATGCCGGCAAGGGTGGTGACGGCTTTGACTCGTTCTGCCCTCTATGGCGATCGCCTACCAGAGGATTTACTGGCTAAGCTGGTGCGCCGCAACTGTACGGAGCGTAAGCTGACCTACCCTCGCGCTGTGCTCCTCAAGTTAATCTTTTGTCGTGACAAGCGGAGACAATCCCTAATGACAAATATGCACGCCTTGAATCCCAATCCTAGCCTTGAAGGCGCTGACTTGGCGGCCTATACCTGTGGTCGCTTGCTGGCTCTTTTAGAGGAAATTCAACGGGCAGCCCTAGGGTCATTGAATGCCACATTGGTGGATCGCTACTATGGTGCCGCCTCAAATACACCTGCGGTGGCGTTTCCACCCCTGTTGCGGGGGGCACGTGCTCACCTCTCAAAGCTACGGAAGGAGAAAGGAGGAGCGGCGAAACGCTTGGAAGAGACCCTAGAGGAGGTGATTGCTCAGTTACCTACGTTTCCGAAAACACTGAATCTACAGCAGCAGGGCTTGTTTGGACTGGGCTACTACCACCAACGGGCAGAACAGCGCCGTCAGGCACAGGTGGCAAAGCAATCATCCGTGGCGATGGTTGACGGCTGAGGCAGCACGGAAGCCAATATTGACTTTGACTAAAGTAAGGAGAACGAAAGTAATGACGAATACGACTCATAGTTTTGCAGTGTACTGTGATCCTCAGAAACGGCATGATTTTTTGCTACTCTTTGATGTCACTGATGGTAATCCTAATGGGGATCCCGATGGTGGCAATTTGCCGCGCACTGATGCCGAAACGGCTCAAGGGTTGGTGACTGATGTTGCCCTGAAGCGAAAAGTCCGTAATTATGTTGCCACCTATGCGGAGTTTGAGGCGACTGAGGAAGAAGCAAAGCGCTTGAAAATCTTTGTGGAACATCGGGGGGTCTTGAACGAGCAAATCCGCAAAGCCTATGTAGCTGAAGGGATTCCTGTGGGTACCACTGTTAAGGAACCTGTGAAAGATGGCAAGGTTTTAGAAGGCTTGCGGCAACTTAAAGATGAGCTACCGGATGCGTTTACCTTTACCGACAGTGATGAGGAGTCGGATGAGGTCACTGCAACGCTAGCCTATAGTGGCGAACTGAGTGAGGATGAACTGAAGGAGTTTTATGGCAAAGATACCGTTGCAGAACTCCTCAAGCAAAACAAAGCCCTAGCTGCTTTTCTCAAGGAGGTCGTGAAGAAGGCGGGTAAGCCGGCAAAAGATCGCGATAATGCGGAGAGGGCACGGCGGTGGATGTGTGCGAATTTTTACGACGTGCGGATGTTTGGGGCAGTGATGTCCACGGGGCTGAATGCGGGTCAGGTGCGCGGTCCGATGCAACTGACCTTTGGGCGATCGCTAGATCCAATTTTGCCCACAGACCTCTCGATTACGCGGGTAGCGGTTACAGATGTCAAGGATCGAGAGAAGCTGCAAACAATGGGCCGTAAGGCAATAATTCCCTACGGTCTCTACCGTAGTTATGGGTTCTTTTCCCCTTATTTGGCGGCACAAACGGGGGTAACGGCAGAAGACCTTCAGCTTTTTTGGCATGCCCTTTTGGGGATGTGGGATCACGATCGCTCTGCTAGTCGAGGAATGATGGCGCTACGTGGGCTGTACATCTTTACCCATGACAACAAGTTGGGACGTGCCCCTGCCCACAAACTCTTTGAGCGTATCCATGTCGAACTGAAAGACAAAGCCTTACCCCCGCGAAAGTTTGAGGACTATCGTGTAACGGTTTGTGAGGATTCTTTGCCGGAAGGAGTCACATTAACTCGTTTGGCCTAGTGTTGCGATCGCCCCAAGTCTTTAACAGATTACATTAACGGGGCGATCAATAATTGCCATACGAAAAAGTTTTGACTTAGCTGTGCATGATTACCTTAATGGCCTTGGATAAATAGTTGAAGGGTTATCTCAGGGTCGTGAGTATGGACGATGAGGACTATGTGCTGCTGAGTGCACTCCAGCATTTTGCGTTTTGCCCGCGTCAGTGTGCTCTTATCTACACAGAACAAGTATGGGAAGAAAACATTTACACACTGCGGGGAGCAAGAGTCCATGAAAAGGCACATACACCGGGGGATGAATTCTTGGATGGAGAACTGCGGATTGAACGGTCGGTGCCATTATGCTCCCATCAGTTGCGGATTCGTGGTGTGGCAGATGTGATTGAGTTTTCGGATCGCGGTCTGCCCTATCCCATTGAGTACAAGGCAGGAACAACGAAATCCCGTCTGGCTGATGCAGTACAGTTGTGTGCCCAAGCCTTGTGCCTAGAAGAGATGCTTGGATGCGCTATTGCAGTAGGAGCCATTGTTTACTATGGCTCACGACGACGACTGGAGGTGCACTTTGATGCTAGGTTGCGACAGCACACGATCGAAGTGATTGAGGGAACTCGAACGTTGCTTGCTAGCCAAAAGTTGCCTGCGCCTGTTGCCGATAAACGGTGTCGGGACTGCTCGTTGATTGAAACTTGTATGCCTGATGCTGTTACTCATTTTGGCTCTAGAGCTTCAAGAAATGCCATTTTTGAGGTGTCGGGACAATGAAGCCAATCCTTAATACACTCTTTGTGCAGACCCAAGGCACTTATGTACGTCTTGAGCATGAAACATTGAAGTTGGAGGTGGAGAAGGAGGTTCAGTTTCAGATACCGTTACATCACCTCGGTAGCATCGTCCTATTTGGCAACGTGTTGATCAGTCCCTTTCTGATTCACCAATGCGCTGAGGATGGTCGCACTGTGGTGTGGCTCACAGAGCATGGCCGTTTTAAGGGGCGACTAACTAGCTCAACCACTGGCAATGTTTTGTTGCGCAAGGCATTACATGAGGCAGCAGTTTCTGTAGAGACATCCCTGACTATTGCTCGGACTGTGGTGGCAGCGAAGCTACAGAATGCCCGCAATGTGTTGTTACGAGCAGCTCGAGAAGCAGCGAACCCCACCGAGCGAGACGCTCTGCAAGCAGCGGCTAAGCACCATGTCGAAGGATTAAGTAAGGCATCCCATGCAGAGAGTATTGACTCGTTGCGCGGAATTGAGGGGATGGCAGCCAAGACGTATTTCGGCGTTTTTGGTCTGATGGTGCGGCAACAGCGGAATGCCTTTCCGTTTACTGGTCGCTCAAAGCAACCCCCTCGTGATCCCCTGAATGCTTTGCTATCACTGGCCTACACACTTTTGACAAATGACTATGTTGCTGCGTGTGAAAGTGTTGGCCTTGATCCTCAGGTGGGCTTTCTGCATTGCTTGCGTCCGGGTAAGCCCGCATTAGCATTGGACCTGATGGAGGAGCTACGAGCAATTTTTGCGGATCGCTTGGTATTGACGCTAATTAACCGTCAGCAACTCAAATCTGAGGATTTTATTGAGCGTCCGGGTGGAGCGATCTACTTGAATGATGAGGGACGCAAAACTTTTTTGACGGCGTACCAAAAACGCAAGCAAGAGGAAGTCATGCACCCCATTTTGGAGCAAAAAGTTCCCTTTGGGCTGATTCCCCACGTCCAAGCACGATTACTCGCGCGGTATTTACGGGGGGATGTTCCCCACTATCAGCCGTTTATTCCGCGAGGTTAACTATGGATATTTTGGTGTCTTATGACGTAAATACGGAGACAAAAGCAGGGCGAAAACGACTGCGCAGGGTGGCTACAATCTGCAAAAACTACGGCCAGCGCGTTCAGCTTTCAGTTTTCGAATGCCGTGTCAGCGAGGGGCAGTACGAGACGTTGAGAGCGCAACTCGTGAAGGTCATTAACGAGGAAACAGATAGTCTGCGATTTTATCGGCTGATGTCGCCCAGAGAGAAATACGTGGAGGTCTTTGGTTTAGATCACTATGTTGATTTTGATGAGCCGTTGATTCTTTGAGAGCGCGGATCTGGAGTGGGGTCTATTTTCCTAGGGGGGTCGCGGTGGTTGAATTTTCAGGCTTTGAGGGCAATCATGGGGTATTGGATCACATTTTCTCCTTCCATCAAAAATATATTCGCGCTAAAAATGCTGGAAACGCCCTGCCTGACAGGGGTTATAATAGCCGCAGTTGCGATCGCCCTTCGGGGCGATCGAGGATTGAAACTGCCCTTCTGCCTACCGTGGCATATAATAGATAGGTAGTTGCGATCGCCCTTCGGGGCGATCGAGGATTGAAACTCCCCTTATTGACCGATCAGGGAGAGGAGACTGCGTTGCGATCGCCCTTCGGGGCGATCGAGGATTGAAACCGTTCCAAACTTCGGTAGGTACTCCTAAGCGAAGTTGCGATCGCCCTTCGGGGCGATCGAGGATTGAAACGTGTAGTACTCCTGCGCATCCTATGACTAATCCCAGGTTGCGATCGCCCTTCGGGGCGATCGAGGATTGAAACTAAATAATCTACAATTAATTCGGCCAATAATGGCCGTTGCGATCGCCCTTCGGGGCGATCGAGGATTGAAACTCCTTACGAGTAAGGGAGGCGGAGGACGAGGAGCGTTGCGATCGCCCTTCGGGGCGATCGAGGATTGAAACGCGTACAGCCCCATGCGAAAATCGGCAGGGACGTGTTGCGATCGCCCTTCGGGGCGATCGAGGATTGAAACAGGGATTCCGTGTTTGACCTCGCGGACTGGGCGGTTGCGATCGCCCTTCGGGGCGATCGAGGATTGAAACATTCTTTCTTCTGGGTTGTTAGGCGAGGAAGTTGCGAGTTGCGATCGCCCTTCGGGGCGATCGAGGATTGAAACACAAGAGCAAGTACTGTGCTTGTTTAGTAACGAACGTTGCGATCGCCCTTCGGGGCGATCGAGGATTGAAACGTTCATAGTTAGCTCCTAAATCGACTGAATCGACGTTGCGATCGCCCTTCGGGGCGATCGAGGATTGAAACTGCTTAGTTTACAACGGGGGGTAAAAGCGGGGGGGTTGCGATCGCCCTTCGGGGCGATCGAGGATTGAAACTAGCCAAGGCCTTATCCTTGGTTAAAATCGTAAGGTTGCGATCGCCCTTCGGGGCGATCGAGGATTGAAACTCAATTTGGCGCGCAAATTCACCCGCGCCTTGCTTGTTGCGATCGCCCTTCGGGGCGATCGAGGATTGAAACGCTGCCGTAGCGAATTGTGCGACCATCTGTGGCCGCGTTGCGATCGCCCTTCGGGGCGATCGAGGATTGAAACGCTGATGCCTACGGAACACGCCAGCAAAACTCGCGTTGCGATCGCCCTTCGGGGCGATCGAGGATTGAAACTTAAGCAAAGCTTTATCCTTGGCCAGCACAGTAAGGTTGCGATCGCCCTTCGGGGCGATCGAGGATTGAAACACTTGGAGAACTATGTCCGCGGTTATGCCCCCTTCGTTGCGATCGCCCTTCGGGGCGATCGAGGATTGAAACACAAGATACCTCTGTTGACCCAAAAACCGATGTACGTTGCGATCGCCCTTCGGGGCGATCGAGGATTGAAACCAAAACGGGACGGAGTGAATCGAGGTTGTGAGATGTTGCGATCGCCCTTCGGGGCGATCGAGGATTGAAACATGATATGGCATAACCAAGTTTTGGGGTATGCCATTTTAAGTTGCGATCGCCCTTCGGGGCGATCGAGGATTGAAACTCTTGCCTTTTTTACTTTTTTGAGAGAATTCGGTAGGGTTGCGATCGCCCTTCGGGGCGATCGAGGATTGAAACGCGCAGTAAGATTAGTGCGCAAATCGCTTGGCACATGTTGCGATCGCCCTTCGGGGCGATCGAGGATTGAAACCTGCAGTTGCGACAACTCGCGCGGTTAAGTTATCGTTGCGATCGCCCTTCGGGGCGATCGAGGATTGAAACCCGAAAAAACTCCAACTCTACTGCACTGGAGGATGTTGCGATCGTCCTTCGGGGCGATCGAGGATTGAAACGCCACTGACAGCATCAAAGCGATCGTCTCCGGGACGATATGACAGGATTTCTAAACCAATTGGCTCCCCAGTCACCCCATCCTTGAACAAAATCACCCCATCTCCAAGTTCTGTCGCAACTTGGTTTCTTCGTGGAACTTGCCAGAATACACTTAACAGCTCTGTTTCTGGCTCATAAAATACTCTTATTTGAGCCACACTCTCTCCCCTTCTTTAATGGCGCCAGTTTGATAAGCAGTGATTAAAAAACCATCTCCATTTAAGCGTCGTGCCACTGCAACAACCCAACGTTTTTCTCGCTGTACCCGATAAAACAATAATACTCCTGAATCTCGGCTACTGCGACGAACCTCATCTGGTGTAGAAAGAGCCAACCGCACACAATCTTCCAACTCCTCAATATCAGGGTGCTTGATGAGCAGCCGTTGCCAATACTCCTCAGAGGTTCTAACCGTAAATCCAAGCGGTGTAGAAATTTCAAATTTCATGAAGCTACTGTGGTAGCAAGGGGTGTCTATCGGAGTTGCGATCGCCCTTCGGGGCGATCGAGGATTGAAACTATTCAATACGAATGACTCGCCCCATTGAATGAGGTTGCGATCGTCCTTCGGAGCGATCAAGGATTGAAACGAGGCGATCGAGGATTGAAAAGGGGGCAAAAATATGGAGAGTAGGGAACTCGAATCCCTGACCTTCGCGGTGCGATCGCGACGCTCTACCAACTGAGCTAACTCCCCGATTCTTTCTTTAATATACGGTAAACGAGGACACGATGGTCTTAAATTGGTCTTCTACCTTTGGCCATCGCTCCTCTGGAGCTGAAACACTCAGAGTATAGACCTTGCCTCGGCTCACAGCAATACTCGACAAATTGTGTCGCTGCTGAGCATTGTCCCCATCCCCCGGCAGAGTGACGGCATACTCCAGAATGTAATAAGTTTTGTCATCTGCCTTTTGGGAGGTCGCGGAGATCAGGGCAGAACTGCGCCCGCTTTCAGTTGGGGCAATGATATTTCGCAGCAGGCGATCGCCCACCTCCTCAGGGGATCCCAATTCCTCAAGAGACTTTGTGCTGGAAACCGTATTCACAACCACACTGACGTTTTCTGTCGTCTCGATAATGTCGTGAAAGACCACATCCACGGGGTCATCCACCTGTACTTGTACCCAACCGCGGGGGTAGAGAAACTCATAGCCATCGTAGCTATCCACATAGGCCTGTAGCCCACTGGTGGCCGAACACCCCCCCAGCAACATCACAAGAATCGCCAACGCTGTGGCAAAAAACCGTTGAATCATACCGTCCTTTTGCGCTGTTCTCCCCTATTGTGACACTGAAGCTGGCGTAGCGGGGCGGCGCAATTCCTCTGGATGTGAGGGGGGAATGCCCTCAATCGTAATCAGGGACTCCGTTACCGCTCGCACAATCGGAATCGCCACCGTTGAACCGTAGGCATCATCCCCCTTGGGTTCATCCACTACCGCCAAAATCACATACTGCGGCTGATCAAGGGGAAAAATAGCCGCAAAGCTCGTGATGCGCAGATTGCTGTAGGTACCGCCAATTGCTTTTTGTGCTGTGCCGGTTTTACCCCCCAAGCGGTAGCCGAGAATATGGGCGGGTTTCCCTGTACCGAAGCGCACCACTTCTCCCAGCATTCTGACCACTGCTTGACTGGTGCGCTGCGAGAAGACCCGTCGAGGGGGGCGTTGCTCAAGGCGTTTTTGCAGTTGGCCATTTTCATCGTAGAGGCCATCAATGACATGGGGAGTGACCATCTCTCCCCCGTTGGCGATCGCCCCCAATAGTTGAGCCAAATGCAGCGGCGTCAGGGAAAAGCCTTGGCCAAAGGCCGTTGTTGCCGGTTCAATGGGGTAGTTAATAAATTGCTCCGGGGGCTTTAACTGGGCGGCGGTTTCAAAGGGGAGATCACTGCCCACCTTCTCGGTCAGCCCCAAGCGATGCAGATAGCGATAGTAGTGGCGGGCGGGAATGCGGTTCATCATGTGCACCATGGCCACATTGCTGGAGTAGGCGAGAATTTGGGCAATATTGAGGGCACCGCGGCCGCCGTGTTGGCTAAAATCACTGTTTTGAATTGGCCAGCCCCCCACCGTAATCCGCCCCTCATCGGGCAGCACTGTATCGGGAGTAATGGCATTGAGTTCAAGGGCGATCGCGGTGTTGATCGGCTTAAAGGTTGATCCCGGCTCATAGAGATCCGAGACCGCCCAGTTACGAAAAAGGGCTGGATCAGCCCGGTAGTAATGATTAGGATCGTAGGAAGGCTCTGAGACCAGTGCCCGCAGTGCACCAGTTTTCACTTCTAGGACAATGACCGTGCCCCGCTTAGCGTTGAATTTGCGTAACTGCTGTTGCAGGGCTTGGCGTGCTGTTTGTTGCAAACGAGTATCAATCGTCAGGCGCACATGGTACCCCTGACTCAAAGCACGCGGATCCGCAGGGGCAAGGGCAGGTAACCATTGACCCAAAGCATTGGTTGATAGGAGCTGGCGGTTATGGGAAACCTGTAAAAACTGGTTTTGGCTAAACTCAATCCCCGCTTGACCTTGGTGGTCACGATCCACATAGCCGACAACGCCCGCCATGAGTTCCTGCTGCGGATAAATGCGCTGCCACGCTTGGTTGAGTTCTAGCCCATCGTAGTTCAAAGCGCGAATTTTAGCAGCAGTTTCCTCATCAATGTCGTAGGCAATGGGTACCCCCGTTGGGTAGGTACTGAACTTGGCCAACAGTTGCTCTGGAGATTGCTTGAGTAAAGGGGCCAGATCGCGGGCGATCGCCCGCCGCTCCACTTTGAACTGAATTGGATGGGCAAAGAGGGTAAACACAGGCCGATCGAGGGCAACAACCGTCTCTCGGCGATCGGTAATTGGGTAGCGTGCCAAGGTTGGCGGAGTATAGCGCCGTTGTTGTTGCTGTGCCCGTGCCGCTAAGGTTTTCCCCTGAACCACTTGCAAATAAACTAGGCGAGCAACCACACCCCCCATCACCATCAGCAAAAAGCCAAAGATCAAGCCAACTCGCAAGGGTGGCAGGGATTGGTTTTGGGGGCGGGCCGTTGTCATGGATAGCGATCAGTAATTGACAGTGCGCTGCGGTGGTGGTGTCACGGGGGGGCGTTCAAAATGAGTTTTGGCAGCAATCTTGCCCTCATTGGGCACAAAAAGAATGTGTTGCGGCGTTTGGGGCACGAGACCTTGGGGCGCGCGTTGGACTTGCTGCGTCACCCGATAGCGGAGGGTTTCATTGCTGACGAGTAGCTCCCGCTCCTGCCGTTTGAGGGTTTCTAAGCGGTCATAGGCTTGACTCCACTGCTGCTCAGAGAGGGCTGACCAACCATAGAGAGGCAGTACAGCCACAAGGGCACCGGTGGCTGCCACCCCAGAAACCCATTGAATCCCCAGCAAAGTTTTTTGCCACAGGGGCATTTGCGGCTTGGGGAGAGGCCGAATTTCCGTCAGTGTTGGCGACGATTGGGGAATAAATCGGGATTTGAATTTAGGGGCAGCAACCATAGACTCCAGCACTCCTCAGCAATTTATTACCCTAAAAGATTATGACGCACTGTAAAGATACCCATAAATAAACCATCATTCGGGCAATTCATGCAAAAGTACGCGCTGCAATTCGTAGCTTTGCCGATCGCGATCGCGGGTTGAGAGCAACTTCCGCTGCATCCGCCACAATCGGTTTACGAGTCACAACTGCCAAGAGGGGATTGCCACGCCACGCCTGCTTCACCCGCCGATCTTCCAAGCTATGGAAGCTAATGACGGCAATGCGCCCTGCGGGCTTTAACCATTGGGGCGATCGCGCCAAAAATTGGTCGAGCACCGCTAGCTCTTGGTTCACATAGATACGCAAGGCCTGAAAAACCCGTGTGGCTGGATGAATGCGTTGCCGCGGAGAAGCTTTGAGGCAGTGGGCAACCAACTGCGCCAGTTCTTGGGTGGTGGCAAGGGGACGACGGGCAACAATGTGGCGAGCAATGCGGCGGGCAAAGCGTTCTTCGCCATATTCGTAGAAAATATCCGCCAGTTCTCGCTCGCTGTAGTGATTAATCACCGTTGCCGCTGTCAAAGGGTTAGCGGGATTCATGCGCATATCGAGGGGGGCATCAAAGCGAAAACTAAAGCCCCGCTCTGGACGATCCAACTGGGCGGAACTCACTCCTAAATCTGCGAGAATGCCATCAAACATCGGCTCAGCCACAGGCAGATCAGCAAAGTTGCCGTGCCAAAACTGGACGCGATCGCCAAAGGGGGCGAGGAATTCCTGAGCCGCCGCTAGAGCCATCGGGTCTTGATCGATCGCCAGCACCCGACAGGTAGGTTCACTGCGCAATAGCAGTGCCGTGTGGCCGCCACCTCCCACCGTTGCATCCAAATAGAGTCCCCCGGCCTTGGGTTGCAATGCCTCCAGAACTGCGCTTGCCAGTACCGGTTGATGGTAGGTGGAAAATTCCAAATCTTGCATGAGCGGATCAGAACCAGCGTAAAATTTGCCACAGCACAATCCCTTGGAGAGCAGCCGCCGTGAACGATACTTCCCTCAACTTAGCCGATGAACTGCTGATACGGGATCAACTCGTGCAGCAACTCTCAGAGGAACTCTATCAACTCATGGTGCAGCATCCTGAGTTATTTGTGCGCTTTTACCAAGCCCGCAAGACCGAGGCAGCCAATGCCGCAGCCCTGAAGTTGCTGCAAGCCCAAGTGCAACAGGTGGAAGCACAAATTGCTGCCTATCAAGAACAGATCCTTGCCTACCAGCAGCAGAGCCAAAGTCGTGAAGCGGAAATGAATGAATTGAAAGCTCAAGTCATTGAATTGAGCGATCGCAATGAGATGCTAGAGCGCGTCATCCAGGAAATGCCCGAAGTCTATCGGCAAAAATTTAGTGAGCGGCTGAGTCAAGTGAAACTCAAAATTGAAAGCCTCGAAAAAGAAAACGCGCAACTGCGTGCCGAACTGCGGAATCTGCAAACCCTCTTGGCCGCTCAAGCCCGCCAGCAACAACAGCAGGGATTCCCCTCATTGCAACCTGCGCGCGTTGGCTTGATTCCCAGCTTTAATACCTAGGTGGACAGGAATCAAAGCGTGACCCCTGCCAACGAAGATCTGCGGGAACTCAAAAAAATACTAGAAGACTTTTTTACAGGGTTTCCCGTCAAGGTCTATCTATTCGGCTCGGCTGCCCGTGGTGCTCTCCGCCAAAGCTCTGACTTAGATGTCGGGATTTTGCCCCTTGCACCACTGCCCGTGGGGCTGTTGAGTGAGTTGCGGGAGCACCTAGAGATGTCCAATTTGATCTATCCAGTCGATGTCGTGGATTTATCAGAAGTGTCCGCCGACTTTCGATCGCGAGTGATTGCAGAGGGAATTGAGTGGATCGGCTCAGGGAACGATTAGTGGTTGCCCAAAGAGCGCTAGCTGCTTTGCAAGAATTGCCCTTGGGTAAGCGCACAGATACGATTATTCGGGATGCTGCAATTCAGCGATTTGAATACACCCTAGAAGCCGTCTGGAAAGCAGCACAACTATATCTACGGGAACGCGAAGGATTAGACATCGCCTCACCGAAGGGCGTGATCCGTGCTTGCTTGGCTGTTGGCCTACTTACTCCAGAGGAAGGCCGTTTAGCGCTAAAAATGGTGGATGATCGCAACTTAACCGTCCACACCTACAATGAGACCTTGGCAGATGCAATTTTCTCGCGGTTAGCACAGCACGCCATGCTCATGGATCGCTGGTTAGCTGCCCTCGCAGCAGGAGGATTAGAGGATTGAAAATACGGATTTGGTGTGCGGCACAGCCAAGGGAAGCCGAACTGTCTGCGGATCAAGTCGCGACCCAAGTGGTACCCCTGCTGCAACAGTGCCAAGACAGTGCCGAGATTGCCATCTGTCCTCTCGATGCCCCGATCGCGATCGCTCCCCAACCGCAGGTGCTAGACTATAGCCTCACCCATTGGGCATCATCCGAGCTTTGGCAGCAGTGTCAAGCGTTGCGTGCCTTGGTTACCCAGTGGGGGATACGAACCAGCACAGGGGGTCTCTATCAGTTGCCACTAGCGCAAACGGCAAAGGGGACGCTCTTTGGCGAAATCATTGGCTGCCTTGAAGGGACATGGCAGTTACCTATCCATGCCAGCGATCGCCAGCGACAAACCCTCTATGCCCTCGGACGGCGACTCCTAGATCACTTACAGGCACCGGTAGGCTGCTATTTTCTGCAATTTGGCTGGCAGGGGGAAGTGATCTTTGAGCGACTGTGGCCTTTTCCAACCGTGGCGGCCCTAGCCAGTATTGGTGTGCAAACGCCTGATTGGTTCACAGCTCACTACCAGTGTTTAAGCGCCATGCCCCTGCGGGATCTGCGGATTCCCGCTCGCGAGACAGTGCGGCGATTAGAATAGAGAGCGCAGCGTTTGGAAAGGTGAAGCGTGAAGATTGTCCGCCGGCGGCTAGTGGGTTGGCAAGCGGTCTATGACATTGGTTTAGCTGGGGATCACAATTTTCTCTTGGCCAATGGAGCGATCGCCGCCAATTGCTTTAACAAGTCCCACTCCACGGCCTACGGCTATGTGACCTATCAAACCGCCTTTCTCAAGGCCAACTTTCCCGTCGAGTACATGGCCGCCTTGCTCACGGCGAATAGTGGCGACCAAGACAAGGTACAGCGCTATATTGCCACCTGCCTCAGCATGGGGATTGAGGTTCTTCCCCCCGATGTGAATCGCTCGGATATTGACTTTACGCCCGTGGGGGACAAAATTCTTTTTGGTCTGTCGGCCGTACGCAATGTTGGTCAGGGAGTGATTGAGGCCATTTTGCAGGCACGGGCAGAGGGGGGTGCCTTTCAAAGTTTGGCGGATTTTTGCGAACGGGTTCCGCGTGCGGGGGGCGATAGTCGCATTCTCAACCGTCGTGCCCTTGAATCCCTGATTGCCTGTGGTGCCATGGATAGTCTGCATCCGCAGCGCAACCGCAACCAACTGATGCAGGATCTCCCCCTCGTGCTGGAGTGGGCACAGGCGCGCGCCAAGGATCGGGCGGTGGGGCAAGTCAACCTCTTTGATATGTTGGCGGGTGGCTCCAGCAATGAATCCGGCGGTAGCTATGACCCAGCCCCCAGTGCGCCCCCAGTGGACGACCTACCGGATGCCGAAAAGCTCCGCCAAGAAAAAGACCTACTGGGATTTTATGTGTCGAACCATCCCCTCAAGGATATTCATCGGCCAGCGGCCATGATTGCCCCTATTAGCTTGGCGGATCTCGAGCAGTACACAGGTCAAGGGATAGTGAGTGTCATTGCCCTGCTGACAGGACTCAAGCCCATTACCACCAAGCGCGGCGAGCGGATGGCCATTGTGCAGTTGGAAGACCTCACGGGTCAAGCGGAAGCTGTCGTCTTTCCCAAAGCCTACGAACGCATTCATGGGCAGTTACAGCTTGATCATCGGCTACTGCTGTGGGGCACCCTAGAGATGCGCGACGATCGCCCCCAACTCCTGATTGAAGATGCCGAACCCCTTGAAGCGGTGAAGCTGGTGCTTGTGGATTTGCCTGTTGAGCAAGCGGGGGACATTCAAGCCCAAAGTCGCCTCTCGGAAGTGCTCAAACAACAGGTGGGCGACATGCCCAAGGTGCCGGTAGTGGTCAAAGTGACCGATGGCTACCATGCCCAGTACGTACGCCTAGGACCACAGTTTCGCGTTGAAGATGCCGATCGCGCCCGCCATGCCCTTGCTAGTGCCGGTTTTCAGGCTGAAGCGAGTGAACTGTTGAGTCTCAAGCTCTAGGCAAAGACATCCCTAAAGAAGGCAATGGCTTCCCCAAGGGCAGCAATAAACTGATCAATTTCAGCGCGGGTGTTGTAGAAATAGAGGCTGGCCCGTGCCGTGGACTGAACCCCTAAATGGCGGTGCAAAGGCTGTGTGCAGTGGTGTCCTGCGCGGATGGCAATCCCCGACTGATCAAGGATGGTCGAGAGATCGTGGGGATGCACCTCACCAACGGTAAAGCTGGCCAAGGCAGCGCGATCGCCGGACTTCGGGCCATAGATCGTCACATCGGCCAGTTCTTGGAGACGTTCAAAGAGATAAGCCGTCAGTTCCTGTTCGTAGGCATGAATGCGCTCCATCCCCCACTGGCTCAGATAATCCACCGCTGCCCCAAGGGCGATCGCCTCCGCAATCGCTGGCGTTCCCGCCTCAAACTTATGGGGAATATCGGCATAGGTGGCATGGTCGAGAAAGACATCGGCAATCATTTCGCCACCGCCCAAGAAGGGGGGCATTTGCCGCAGGAGTTCCGCGCGTCCCCAGAGGAAACCAATGCCCGTGGGTGCACACATTTTATGACCGGAGGCCACCAGCCAATCGCAGCCCAACTGCTGCACATCAACGGGCACATGAGGCACACTTTGGCAGGCATCCACCAGTACCCGCGCCCCCTTGGCATGGGCAAGACGCACAATCTCGGGAATCGGGTTCAGGCACCCCAGCGTGTTGGATACATGGGCAACGGCCACCAATCGCGTGCGATCGCTCAAAAGACTTGCGTAGTGGTCAAGATCAAACGTTTGCTCTGGAGTGAGTTGCACAAACTTGAGGCGAGCACCGGTTTTCTGCGCCACAAACTGCCACGGAATCAAATTACTGTGGTGCTCCATCACCGTCAGGATTATTTCATCCCCTGCCTGCAGCGTATTCATGCCCCAGCTATAGGCCACGAGGTTAATCGCCTCACTGGCATTGCGGGTATAGATAATCTCCTCGGCATGGGGGGCATTAACAAAACGCGCCACTTTTTCCCGTGCCCCTTCGTAGGCCGTGGTGGCCTCAGCACTCAGGGTATGTACGCCCCGATGGACGTTGGAGTTGTAGCGACGATAGTAGTCCTCAAGGGTATTGAGAACTGCCAAGGGCTTTTGGGAGGTGGCCGCATTGTCAAAGTAAATCAAGGGGCGATCGTGCACCTGTCGCGCCAAAATCGGAAAGTCAGCACGGCAAAGGTCAGCGAGGGAGCGGCTCGGGGCGATCGTCATAGTGGTTGTGGTGGCATCAGTAACATTCAGGAATTTCCTTGCAAGTCCCCACAGCATTTGCAGGGATACATTTCTCACTATACTCCCTTCCCCCTCGCAGAAGGTGGTTTGAGGCTGAACAGGAATAGCAAACCGCTATCTTGATCCCCGTGCAGAATAAATGTTATGAAATCCTGACATTTGATCCCTGCAAAAGAGTAAACTGCGTATAAATTCCTAGAAGTGTGCCCGAATTCCCTTGACGCCCCAAGACTTTTTTGCCAAAGATCAAGGGCAAAGGATAGCTCTGTCTATCAACCCACGATAAGGAGGCACCCATGCCGAAAGATCGCCCCCCTTTAGAAGAAATGACCTTGCGGCAGTTGCGGCGCATTGCCAGTGAACTGCAAGTGTCCCGCTATAGCCGTATGCGCAAAGATCAACTCCTCGCTGCCATCCGTGAAAAGCAGGCGCAAGCCAACGGATCCACCACTACCATTTCTGTCCAACCTGTCCCCTCTAATCTGGAGTCGCAAGAAAAAGTGGAAGCAGCAAAATTTGACCTCGGTCCTGCTCAAGAGGATGTTCTCTTGGCCTCTGTAGATGAAGGTCTTGGGGATTTGCCGGGGGGCTATGGTGAAAGCCGCATTGTCCTCATGCCCCGGGATCCGCAGTGGGCCTACGCCTATTGGGATGTGCCCAACGAGCACCGCGAAGAATTGCGGCGGCAAGGGGGTCAGCAACTGGCTCTCCGGCTCTACGATGCCACGAATATCAACCTCGATAGCCAAATTCCCCACAGTGTTCAGGAGTACCCCTGCGATGAGTTGGCGCGGGAGTGGTATCTGCCCATCCCCGTGAGCGATCGCGACTATGTGGTGGAAATTGGCTACCGCTGTGCCGATGGCCGCTGGTTGGTTCTAGCCCGTTCTGCCCCTGTGCATATTCCCCCCACCTACCCCTCAGATTGGGTCTGGGATCAATTCATTACGGTGGATTGGGATATGGATCTGCGGGGCAAAACCCTCTTTGATCTGGGGGCACCCTTGGCGGGCACTGCCGAACCCCATCCCATTTACGAAGGCATCTTTGCCATGGCCGAAGGAGCCGAAGCGCAGCGGGTGGCAGGTTCTCTCTTTGGTTCCATGCACCAAGTCCCCGGCTCCATCTCCCAGTTGCCCGAAATGGCCATCAGTTCCTACGTCTTCCCCTCTGGGGTTGGCCTATGGGCTGTGCCGACGGTGTCGGGTCTGACGATGTCGGGCGTTGGCTTCTCAGCTTCGGCGGCTCCCATTCGTCCCCGCAAATTCTGGTTGGTGGCGGATGCTGAACTCATTGTCTATGGGGCTACGGAGCCAGATGCCACCGTCACCATTGGTGGGCGCCCGATCAAACTCAATCCCGATGGTACATTCCGCTTCCAAATGTCCTTCCAAGATGGCCTCATTGACTTCCCGATCTTGGCAGTGGCGGCAGATGGGGAACAAAACCGCGCCATTCACATGAAGTTCACCCGCGAAACCCCCGAACGTCGCACCAATCCCAAGGAAGAAGCAGTGCTGGAGTGGCTGGCCTAAGCGAGTTAGTTGGCTCAATCCGTGCCTTTCCCTCTGCCGAGTGGTGGGGGGATTTTTTTAGGCACGCAAAAAGGCAAGCAGTTCACGATTGACCAGCCCCGGCACTTCCTGTTGTGCCCAATGGCCACAGTCGGGCAGATATTTCAGCCGCCACGGTGCATGGATCCACGCTTCGATACCGTTGGCAAGGCTGGGTTGGGCGAGGGGATCATCGGCGCCCCAGAGGATCAGGGTGGGGCTGGTAATGGCTTCCGTGTGCTGTTGCAGTAGGTGCCACCACTGTTGGGGTGAAAAAAGATGGCGATAACTTTTGAGCACCGCAGCGATCGCCCCCGCTTTTTCGAGAGCCGCTTGATAGAGTTGCACGGTTTCTGCCGAGAAGGCAGCCTTGCGGATGGAGTAGCGTTGAAAGAGATCCTGCAAAAAACTCCGCAGATTATGCCCTAGCCAGTATTCCGCCAAGCCGGGGATGTGGCAAGCCAACAGTGGCCAGTTGCGCCAAAAATGCTCTACCTGTTGCCAGAGTTCCAGTCCCACACGGTAGGGGTGGGGGGTATTCAAGACGGCTAAATGCTGCACCCTCTGCGGAAAACGTGCCGCCACGTGCCAAGCAATCAGGCCACCGCAATCATGGCCGACAATGTGGGCGCGTTCATAGCCCAGTTCTTGGATCAGCGCCGTGACATCTTGGCTGAGGGTATCGAGATCATAGCCGTGGGCAGGCTTCTCGGAGTCATTGTAGCCCCGTAGATCTGGCACTACAACCTTGAAATGACGAGCCAGTACGGGAATTTGAAATCGCCAAGAGTACCAAAACTCTGGAAAGCCATGCAACAGAATCACAAGATCACCGCTGCCTTGGGTGACATAGTGCAGGCGTACTTGGTTAACGCTGAGGTACTGGTGTTGCCAACTAAGGGACGCTTCAGTCATTGAGGGTGGGGATCAAGGTAGAAGGAAAGTCCAGCTACTTTTAAGCTAGCACCGACAAAAGATCGAGGGATAGCCCCGACAGGATTAAACCGCAGTGGGGATACGGACTTCCTTGAGGAGATTGGCCAGTTCTTGCAGTTGATTGATCGCCTCTGCCCCTTCGAGTTTCATGAGTTCGCGGTCATCGCGCATTTCAGTCCAAGTGATCCCATAGTCAGAGACCAAAAAGCGAATCAGGTGGTTGTCGGCCAAGCTGACCATGAAAGAGGCACTGTTGAGTTCACCGCCACAGGTGTAGCAGGAGGCCATGTAGCCTCGGTTTTCTAGGGCAATTGCCAGAGCTTGCAGGTTCAACACTAAATCGCGAATAAACTGGCGGTGTTGTTCGGCTAAACGGTAAAACATAGGACGATGCACTCCAAGCAATGAACAAAGTTATAGCACAGCTGCTAGGGAAATATTAAGACAATCTTAAGAAAGGGCAAGGCCGTACCAACGTTGTTAAATTCCTGCAGCCATTTGTAAAATTTGATAGAAAAATAAGGGAAGCTCAAATTTGTTATCGAAACCATCCTATGAAAGAGGAGACTTAACAGCTGCCCGCTGGGGATAGCCCTCCAAAGCGCGACGTTTACCTCTGGCTACCCTTTGCTCAACGTTTTAGCGGTTGTTGATTTGTTCTTGCTACTATACTCTTCATTTTAGCTTTAATCTACTTTAGGATTGGCTTTACGTTTCTAGGGTAGAGTAGCCCTAACGACATATCTTGCAAGACAATGCCAGCAACCACGATTGTTCCCGTTGCCCTTGCGGTTCTTTACCAAGGCGATCGCGTCCTTATGCAGCTGCGCGATGACAGTCCCCATATTTTGTATGCCGGCCACTGGGGACTTTTTGGCGGTCATCTTGAACCCGAAGAAGCACCGCTCGCGGGCGTCCAGCGGGAAGTCTATGAGGAGATTGGCTACTGCCCACCTCACCTCACCTTTTTTGGAGAGTACGGCGATCCCCAAGTACATCGCTATATTTTCACAGGCCCTTTGACGTGTGCACTGGAAAACTTGGTACTCAACGAAGGACAGGGCATGGACTTGGTACCCTACGATTCGGTGGTGGCTGGGGTTCACTATGCCCAAACCCTCGGCGAAGATCGCCCCTTAGGCGCCATCCACCAGCGCATTCTGCTGGATTTCTTTGCTAGGAGAGAATCCCCCGTTTAAGCAGCAAACTGTTGCAGCACCCGTTCGGGGGTTCCCAGTCCTTGGACAGAGCGATCGAGATACAGCACCTGATCACAGGTTGCCCTTACCCGCTCCAAGTGATGGGAAATTTGTAAAATTGCCCAGCCCTCACTCACCTTGAGGGTCTCCAGTAGGTCATAAAACTGTTGCTCACCTCGGAGATCTAAGCCAGCGGGAGCTTCATCCAAAATCAGGAGACGACGGGGTTGCACCAAGCAATAGGCCAAGAGGGCGCGCTTTGTTTCGCCCCCGGAAAGGGAACTCATGGGTTGTGTCGCAAGATGCTCGAGGTGCAGGCGTTGGAGACTTTCCAAGATGGCGCGATCGCGCTGTTGTCGATGCTGCCAAGGCCACTGCCACGTAGGTTGCCCCCAGCCCAAACCCACAAATTCAGCCACGGTGATCGGAATGCGTGGATCGCACTGAAAATTTTGCGGCAAGTAGGCTACCTGTTGGCGGACATAGGGGAGCGTGCGGCGATAGCCCATACCATAGCCCAAGAGGGTCACCCGTCCCTGCTGGTAGGGAATAATGCCCAAAATGGCTTGAATCAGGCTACTTTTGCCCGCCCCATTGGGACCAATAATGGCCATATTCGTATCGGCGGCGAGGGTAAAGGAGACATTTTCCACCACCCAGCGATCGCCCCGCCGCACCGAGAGGTTTTCCACCTCTAGCAGGTATTCGTTCACAGTGCTGCCCCTAACGGTCTATTCACCTGCATCCACCATGTCCCTACCACCGCGATCGCATCGGGACGACGATAGGCTTGCTGTTGCGCCCCAAAAGCCTCAGCCAGATTGCGAATGTTTTGCTCCATTCTTTGCAGGAAGTAGGTCGGCGTGAGATCAGCGGCAGTGGGAGCACGCTCTAGGGGATCAAACACACTCACTTTTACGCCCAAATCCTGCGCTAAACTTTCAAAGACCTGTTCTTGCCCCGGTTCCGTCAGGAGCGTTTTCAGATCACTTTGTTGCACCGCCTGCATCACCCGCTGCACATCCGCAGGTGAGGGGTTAACCGACGGAATGCCCACGAGATAGATCGCTTTCAGGTTATAACTCTCGGCAAAGTAGGGTGCGACATCGTGATAAACCACAAATGTTTTGCCCGCAAAGGGAGTAAGTTTTTCCCGGGCGAGGGCATCTAGGGCTTCTAACTCTCGAATAAAGGCAGTGCTATTTTGCGCGTAGATGGCAGACCCTTCGGGATCCACAGCAATCAGACCATCGCGAATGTTTTTCACTTGCTGCATGGCACGCTGGGGATCTAGCCAAATGTGGGGATTGAATTCACCGTGGCTGTGACCGTGGTCATCATGAGCGTGGTCGTGGTGGTGATCGTGGTGGTGCTCGTGATTATCCTTTTCGCTGGCAAGGGTGGCCACCCCCGCGCTGGTATCAATGATCTTGAGATTGGGATTGGCGGCGTTTTCAATCAGTTTGTCTAAAAAGGTTTCCATCTCAAGGCCATTTTTGACCAAAACCCTTGCTGTGGCCAGCAGCCGCACATCCTCAGGCCGCGCTTGAAAGTCATGGGGGTCAATATTGGCCGGCAAGAGTTGCTCAACAGTGGCGCGATCGCCTGCGACCGCTTTTGTAAAGGCAGTGATGGGTAAGAAAGTCGTCACAATGGTGAATTGGGCTTCTGCCTGTGAGGTCTCTTGCTCCTGTGGCGACTGGGCTTGGGGGGCACAACTGCCCAAAAATACCCCCAGAGTTACCAGCAGCCCCCAGCGTTTAAGGTGAGCTTGGATAGCCATAGAGAAATAGATGAATGATAACCATTCTCATATTTGCACACTTAGGCAGGGAGAGCAAGCAAAAATAAAGGGGCAAGTCTAAACCTCCCCCTTCGCAAAAACCAATTAGCGATCGCGAGTTTTTAGCCTTCGAGATTCAAGAACGGCAAGAGTGCCATGATCCGTGCCCGCTTAATCGCCACTGCAAGTTGTCGCTGTTGCTTGGCCGTGAGACCGGTCACCCGCCGCGGCAAGATTTTCCCCCGTTCAGTGATAAAGCGCCGTAGTAAATCAACATCCTTGTAATCAATGGGCTGTCCAGGGGGAATGGGAGAAATGCGTCGCCGATAAAATGCCATAGCTGTCCTCTAATTACTTGATTTCTTTGTGAATGGTGTGCTTGTTGCAGTGGGGGCAAAATTTCTTCAGTTCTAACCGCCCTGTGGTGGTGCGACGATTTTTGGTGGTGGTGTAGCGAGATACGCCAGGCGATCGCTTGGCCGGATTAGTGCGACACTCTGTGCACTCTAGGGTGATAATGATTCTGGCGCCTTTTGCTTTAGCCATGGTCTTGCCTATCTATCCAGTGAGCCGATCTCTAATTATGGCAGATCTTTGCGGATTTTGCTCACCAATTCAATGAGCTTGCGATCAAGGGCAAAGCCCCGCCGACAGCGATATACCTTTGTGCCGCCAAGGCGATCGTGGAGCGTGCGGTGCTCTTCATCAATCCACGCCAAGCTACAGTCAACGGCCAAGGGCAGTGCCAAAATAATCAGCGCCATACTCGGGCCATAGGACTCCAAGCCTGCCAATGTCAACAGCGCCCCGACACCAATCACCAGTTCTCGCTTGCTGAGGGAAAGGAGATCCGGTGTCCGCTGCCGCTGATCCAACAGGCGCACATTCATTAGCCAATGGCCGGGGCTTTGACCCTTATTGCGGTTCACCATCGCCACCCGCAGCAACCACCAAACGATGGCAAAAACAAACAGTTGCTCCCACTGAATGGCTGCCCCCGGCGTGATACCGACAACACTCGTCAACCAGATGAGGATAAAGTCAATGCTGGTGGCGATCGCCCGTCGCCAAGGCTGAGCCAGTGGTAAGGGGGGTGGATATTGACGGGAAAGTGCCATAGCAAACACGCGGTGGCAAAAGGCCAGAGAGTGGCTAGACTAGTATAGCTTGAGGCCGATTCCCTCAAAAAATTCTGCGGAGTTTGGACGGTGCAACCCGTTGATTTGACCACCCTGCGTGCTGTTTGTGCCGATCTCCAACATTGGCTACCGGCACGGCTCGAAACGGTTTACCAGCGCGATCGCCACACGATTGCCTTGGCGCTGCGCACGCTGAAAAAACAGGATTGGCTGACCCTCAGTTGGCATCCCCAAGCGGCACGCATTGCCTTTGAACCACCGCCCCCCCGCCAACCCGACACCTTTACTTTTAGTCAGCAACTCCATGCCCAACTCAATCGCCTTGCCCTTGTGCGGGTGGGGTTAGTCAACCCTTGGGAGCGCGTCTTGGTCTTGGAATTTGCCCCTCGTCCGCAGGCAGCAACGCAGTGGCGTCTCTATGCCGAGATCATGGGCAAGTACAGCAACGTGATTCTGGTTAACGCTGCCGGGGAAATTGTTACTGCTGCCCACCAAGTCAATGCCCAACAGTCCCGCTTGCGCCCAATTCTGACCGGTCAACCCTATGTGCCCCCACCCCCCCTAACGGCCGCGTTGCCCAGTTGCGAGATTCCCTTTGAGCAGTGGCAACAACAGGTAAGCGTGATTCCCGGACTGCTGCGGCAGCAACTTCTGAAGGCCTATCGGGGACTGAGTCCAGCCTTGGTACAGCAACTACTGGCGGATGCCGCATTGTCCCTAGAAAGTCACACCACAGAGCTAACCGCTGAAGAATGGCGACGGCTATTTGACCATTGGCAGCACTGGCTGGCGTGTTTAGAGAGCGGGCATTTTGTCCCCCAATTGACATCAACGGGCTATCGCGTCATTCCCCCTCTTGGGACTCAGAGCCAGCCAACGGCCACTATCCATGAGCTGCTTGCCACCTACTACCAAGACCAACTGCGGCAACAGCAAACGCAGCAACTCCGTCAACAGTTGCACCAGAGCCTACAGGCACAGCGGCAAAAACTGATCGCCAAAATTGAGGGCTTTCGGGAACGCTTAGCGGCGGCGGCTGGGGGCGATCGCCAGCGGTATTTGGCCGACCTACTGATGGCCCATGCTCACCTGTGGCAACCGGGGATGACGAAACTGATCGTGACGGACTTTGCCACCCAAGAACCCCTTGCCATTTCCCTCTCGCCAGAGAAGAGTGCCATCCAAACGGCGCAGGAGCTGTACAAACAACAGCAGAAACTCAAACGTGCCCAGCAGCACATTACGCCGCTCCTCACCGCTGCTGAAGAGGAACTCGCCTATCTCGATCAGGTGGCGGCCACCCTCGCCACAGCCACATCCTTAGATGTCCTTGAGGAGATTCGCGCTGAATTGATTCAACAGGGATACCTGACGGCGCCCGATTACTATCGTCCCCCTACCACGCCCAGTCCCTACCTACGCTATACGACACCAAGTGGCTTCACGGTTCTCGTGGGGCGCAACAACCGCCAGAATGACGATCTTACGTTTCGCGTTGCCAGTCCCTACGATTGGTGGTTTCACACCCAAGAGATTCCAGGAAGCCACGTGATTCTCCGCCTCGCAGCGGGGGAGGTGCCCAGTGAGAAAGATATTCAATACGTGGCGAATTTGGCGGCCTACCATAGTCAAGCCCGTGCCAGTGCCCAAGTACCCGTGGTCTATACTCGCCGCAAGTATGTGCAAAAACCGAAGGGCGCTCCACCGGGGATGGTGATCTATGATCAGGCGACAGTGGTGTGGGGGTGCCCTCTGAGTGTCAGTGATGGCTCTTCCGATCTGTCCCAAGGGGGTGCTGGCGGCGATCGCCACGGGATCATGGCAGAATAGAACCGTGTTTTTTACGACACCATTGACTGCTGAGGTTCTATGCTGCGCCTAAATCGAAAATCCCTAATTTCAATCCTATTAAGCGTTGTTGCCATTATTTTAGTCGGCTGTGGCAGCCCCAGTGCCACGACCACCCCTCCGCCCACCTATAGTGAGTTGCAAATTACTCGCATTCAAGACTACCTGAGTGACATTGAGAAAAATGCTGAACGCTTTGCCGACCTAGAGGTCAGTGTGGCCAAAGGGGATTGGCAGGAAGCCCGCAACATTATGCGCGGCCCTCTCGGTGAAATGCTGATGGATATGCGTGCCCTCAACCGCAATCTCTTGGCCAAGGATCAACCCACCCCCACAGCTTTGACCCGTGCCCTGACGGATGACTTCCTGAAAATTGATCAGGGGGCGGATCTGAATAGTGTCACCGTGGCTCAAGAGGGCTTCCGTGATGCTGAAGCGGACTTCAAGGCCTATCTCAATAGCTTGCCTGAGTTGTCCTAGTCCCCTGCGTTTCTCCTAGGTTGATAGCCGTTGCCCATGTCCTTCGTCGGTCTGCATATTCACAGTGATTACAGTCTCCTCGATGGAGCTAGCCAGCTTCCCGACCTAGTGGCACGGGCAATGGAATTGGGGATGCCCGCGATCGCCCTCACGGATCACGGGGTGATGTATGGCGCCGTTGAACTGTTAAAGTTGTGTCGCGGCAAACCCCTGAAGCCAATCATTGGCAATGAGATGTACGTCATCAATGGCGACATCACCAAACAGGAGCGCAAACCCCGCTTTCACCAAGTGGTGCTGGCCAAAAATAAACAGGGCTACCACAACCTCTGCAAACTCACCACCATCTCCCACCTGCAGGGCTTCCAAGGCAAGGGCATTTTTGCTCGCCCCTGCATCAATAAAGAACTGTTGGCGCAATACCGCGACGGACTCATTGTCACCAGTGCTTGCCTCGGTGGTGAGATTCCCCAAGCCATTTTGCAGGGCAAGCCGGATTTGGCACGCAGTGTTGCTGCCTGGTATCAAGAGACCTTTGGTGAGGATTTTTACCTTGAGATCCAAGACCACGGCAGTCAAGAGGATCGGGTAGTCAACGTTGAACTGGTGTGCATTGGCCGCGAGTTGGGGATCAAAATTATTGCCACCAATGACTCCCACTTTATCTCCTGCAATGACGTTGAAGCCCACGACGCCCTGCTTTGTATCCAGACCAACAAGCTGCTCACCGATGACAAGCGGATGCGCTATAGCGGCACGGAGTACCTGAAATCCGCTGCTGAAATGGCTCGGCTGTTTCGGGATCACTTGCCCGCTGAGGTCATTGAAGAGGCTTTGGCGAATACCCTTGAAGTGGCCGAAAAGATTGAACCCTATGACATCTTTCGTGAACCCCAAAGTCCAGAGTTTCCAGTGCCTGCTGGCCATACAGCCGATACCTACCTAGAGCAAGTGGCGTGGCAAGGACTGTTGGAGCGATTTCACCTCAGCGATCGCCAGCAGTTGGATCCCACCTACCGGCAGCGCTTGGAATACGAACTCAAAATACTCCAGCAGATGGGGTTTTCGAACTATTTCCTTGTGGTTTGGGACTACATCAAATATGCCCGCGACCACAACATTCCCGTCGGGCCAGGGCGGGGATCGGCAGCGGGTTCCCTTGTAGCCTATGCCCTGCGCATTACCAACATTGATCCCGTACACCACGGCTTGCTCTTTGAGCGGTTTTTGAACCCTGAGCGCAAGTCCATGCCCGATATTGATACGGACTTCTGCATTGACCGCCGCGAGGAGGTGATCCAGTACGTCACCGAAAAATACGGCAGCGATCGCGTCGCCCAGATCATCACCTTCAACCGCATGACATCAAAGGCGGTGCTCAAGGATGTGGCACGGGTGCTGGATATTCCCTATAGCCAAGCGGATCAAATGGCAAAGCTGATTCCGGTGGTGCGGGGCAAACCAGTTAAATTGGCGGTGATGATCTCCGATGACACCCCCTCGCCAGAATTCAAGGAAAAGTACGACAGTGATCCGCTGGTGCGCCGCTGGATTGATATGGCGATGCGCATTGAGGGCACCAACAAAACCTATGGCGTCCATGCAGCCGGCGTTGTCATTGCCTCAGAACCCTTGGATCAACTGGTGCCGCTGCAACGCAATAACGATGGGGCGGTGATTACCCAGTATTTCATGGAGGATCTGGAATCCCTTGGCCTTTTGAAGATGGACTTTTTGGGTCTCAAGAACCTGACAATGATCCAAAAGACGCGGGAGCTGATCCAGAAAAACCACGGTCAAACCCTTGATTTGGATGCATTGCCCCTAGATGATGCCAAGACGTACCAAATTCTGGCGGAAGGTAAACTGGAGGGGATCTTCCAACTAGAATCTTCGGGGATGCGCCAAATTGTCCGAGATCTCAAGCCCTCAAATCTGGAAGACATTTCCTCGGTGCTGGCGCTCTATCGACCGGGACCGTTGGATGCAGGCCTGATTCCCAAATTCATTAACCGCAAGCATGGTCGGGAACCCATTCAATATCAACATGAGCTTTTGAAACCCATTTTGCAGGAAACCTACGGCGTTCTTTGTTATCAGGAGCAAATCATGCGGATGGCGCAGGACTTGGCAGGCTATTCTCTGGGTCAAGCGGATCTGCTCCGCCGCGCGATGGGCAAGAAGAAAAAAGAGGAAATGGAAAAACATGAAGCCCTCTTTATTGAGGGAGCGGCGAAAAATGGGGTGCCCAGCACAGTCGCCCAAGAACTCTTTAAGCAGATGCTGGATTTTGCTGAATACTGTCTGAGTGGCGAGACGGCGGTGATGACGGTGGAATATGGGGCTGTCCCGATTCGCCGCTTGGTGCAGGAAAAATTGGCCTGTCAGGTGTACAGCCTTGATTCCCAAGGGCATCTTTATACCCAGCCCATTGCCCAATGGCACTTTCAGGGCTTCCGTCCCGTGTATGAGTATGAACTTGAGGATGGCTCAACGATTTGTGCGACACCTGATCACCGCTTTATGACCACCCGTGGCCAGATGCTGCCCATTGAGCAAATTTTTCAGGAAGGACGAGAGCTATTCCAATTCGCGATCGCCCCCAGTACGGCGCTGGCTCAAGGTCTCAAACCAGCGGTGCAGATGAGCCGCTAGACAATCTTGAATAGCTTCACTCACCTGATCAGTGGGTTGATCCGCCGCAATTCGCTGCCAGCGATCGCCCCCTGCCTCAGCCAAGGCCATAAATCCTTGACGAACTCGCTCATGAAAGGCCACCGCATGCTGCTCTAGGCGATCCGCTATGCCCCGCCGTTGGGTGCGGGCAAGGCCAACCTGAACCGGCAGATCCAGCCAGAGAACTAAATCCGGCATCAGTCCAGCGGTGGCAATCTGGTTGATGTGCTCGATGAGGCTCAAGTCCAGTCCCCGCCCATAGCCTTGGTAGGCAATGGTGGAAGCCGTGTAGCGATCGCACAGGACAATGCCCCCCCGTTGCAGTTGGGGGCGGATACTCGTCGCCACGTGCTGGGCGCGATCGGCGGCATAGAGAAGGAGTTCTGCCATGGGATCAATCTCTAAATCACTATGGAGCAGCAGTTGCCGCAGGCCTTGGCCAAGGGGCGTTCCCCCCGGTTCACGGGTCAGCAGCAGGGGCGGATCAATGTCAGCGGATCGTAATTTTGCCAGCCAGCCACTTTCCTCTAGCCATGTGGCGATCGCCCCCATTTGGGTCGTTTTGCCGGCACCCTCTCCCCCCTCTAGGACAATAAACAAACCAGTGTAGGGATGCATGAATTCAGCGATTTTGAAGAAAGGTTTGATATAATCGCGGCATCCTGCCATACAATGCAGGTCACCTTACAATGGGGGTAATGCTCAATTCCCTGTGATTTCCTAGGAACACCCGCAGTGACAGCGCCCCGTCTGTTCCGTGATTACACTAGAACCATTGTTCGCGAATTATTAGTTTACCACTTGGCGGTTATGGCTCGATATGCTCGTGTTGTTACTATTGCACTCCCTCGGGCACGGCTAAAGGAAGAGCTGGTGCAAACCCTAGAAGCCTGCGATTTGACGGTAACCCATGTGGGGGATGATTACGTCGTGGCACGGGAGAGCGCGCTCGATGCCATTTCAATGTCCCAACTGGTCACGGTTGAAGTCCTGATTGATAAAACCACGCCCCAAAAGGATGTCACCAAGTTTGATCTGGTGCTCAAGAATAAGGAACTGACCCTCAAGAAAAATAATCACTGCTTTGAATGGTTTGACCGTGTGAGTCGCGCCATTGCCGAAAATGAAAATTGGGAATTAGTTAATACAGTTGCCACACTGTGACGGTGCTGCCAGCAAATGCAACAGTGACCATTGTGGGCGCTGGGGTGGTTGGCTCGGCGATCGCCTACGAACTGAGTCGTGTGCTTGATCCAGCGGAAACGCCGATTCTTGTCCTTGAAGCACAACGGGAGGAAGATTGGCAAGCGACCGGTGCGGCTCTTGGTGTTCTCATTGTCCACCTCAGTCGGCGGCGACGTGGACGCAACTTTCAACTACGGCAGGCCAGTTTGGCACGTTATGAAACCCTCATTCCGGAGTTGGCGGCAGAAACGGGGGTTCAGATTCCCTACCAGCGCCGAGGCATTATCGAAATCTGTACCACTAAGGACGAGGCGATCGCCACCCAAGCATGGTTGCAGGAACAGGCTCCCCAAGGCGTGCAGTGGCTCTCGCCAAAAGAAGTCCAAGATCAATGTCCCCTTGTGGATATCCACCACATTCACGGTGCACTTTGGGCAACGGGCGATCGCCAAGTCACCCCTAAACCCTTGACTCAAGCCCTGCGCCAAGCGGCTCATCAACGGGGCGTCAAGTTCTTGTATCAAAGCCCTGTCCGGCAGCTCCAGCGATCGCCCCAAGGGGGATGGATTTTACAGCTCAATCAAGCAGCCATCGAGACCGAATACCTGATCTTAGCGGCAGGTCTAGGGACAACGCCCCTTACGCAAGCCCTCGATCGCTCTGTCACTGTGGAACCGGTTTTGGGACAAGCCCTAGAGTTTGCCTGTCATATTGATGGCAATACACCAGTGATGACGGCTGAAGGCATTCATTTTGTCCCCTTGCCTTGGGGGCGGGTGTGGGTGGGCGCCACCGTGGAGTTCAACACCCTCACCGCGAATCCGCAAACCCTTGATCAACTGCATGGACGGGCGATCGAACTTTGGCCAGTTCTGAAAACGGCTCCTGTGACCCAACAGTGGCAGGGACTGCGACCCCGCCCGAGCGATCGTCCGGCACCCATCATCGAAAAAATAGACGACCACACTTGGCTGACCACTGGCCATTACCGCAACGGTATTTTGCTGGCTCCCATCACCGCCCAAAAAATTGCCCAATCCCTGAGGCTGACCTTGGCCAAGGGCGATCGCCCCAAGGGGGACACAGCATTGATAAAATAAAAGCCAGCGTTGTGGGGTACATACCATGGAAGTGAATCCTTTTGGCTTGGTGGCAACAGCCATGTTTGTCTTGGTGCCAACAGTGTTCTTGATTATTTTGTACGTGCAAACGGAAAGTCAGAAGAAGAGCAGCTAAGATAGATCTCTACGGCTAGAGCGAAAACGACTCTATTTTTGCCGCAGATGCTCTAAATAGTCCTTATTTATACGGCCTGTGACTGCTGCTTCGTTTTCACCCCTTTGTATTGCACCTACCCACGTCTATCGCGGTTGGTCAATTCTCTCCCAAGCGGGGGAAGCCATTGTTCAATTGGGGCATCATCCCCTTTTAGTGGTTTCACCGCAGCGGTATCAGCAGCTTGAGCAGGAGTGTCAGGCGATCGCCCGCTCCCATGATCTCACCTTCAGCGTAGGGACATTCCATGGTGAGTGCAGTGAATCCACCCTTGCCCAGCTCCGCCAAGAGGCGCAAGGCAGCGATCTCATCATTGGCATTGGCGGTGGCAAAGCCCTAGATACCGCTAAACTTTTGGGGCATCAATTACACTTGCCCGTAGTGACGATCCCCACGTCCGCAGCCACCTGTGCCGCTTGGACAGCCCTCTCCAACATCTATACGGAGGCCGGTGCCTTTGCCTATGATGTGGCACTCCACCGTTGCCCGGATCTGCTGCTCTTGGACTATGCCCTGATTCAAACGGCGCCGAAGCGAACCCTGCTTGCCGGCATTGGCGATGCCCTTGCCAAGTGGTATGAGGCCTCGGTGAGTAGTGGTCACCGTCAAGAAACCCTGATTGTGGCGGCGGTACAGCAAGCCCGAGTATTGCGCGATATTCTCTTGCAGCAATCCGCTGAGGCCCTGGCCAATGTGGGCAGTACCGCTTGGGAAAATGTCGTCGATGCCAGTGTCCTCATGGCAGGGATGATTGGGGGCTTGGGGGGTGCCCAATGCCGCACGGTGGCAGCCCATGCGGTGCACAACGGTCTGACCCAACTGCCCCAAAGTAGGGGCACCCTCCATGGAGAAAAAGTGGCCTACGGTATTCTGGTGCAACTACGCTTGGAAGAGCTAGTTCAAGGCAGTCAACTAGCTGCTAGCGCTCGCCATCAGCTGTGCCAGTTCTATGAACAGGTGGGTTTGCCCCTGACTCTAGAGGACTTGGGTTTCCAAGAGGCCAGCTTAGCCCAGCTCCAGCATGTTGCTACGGTTGCTTGTGCCCCCCACTCCGATATTCACCATTTGCCGTTTCCGGTGACGCCTGATCTGGTGCTAGAAGCAATGGTGTCCACCGTGGTCGGCTACAGTGCCACAGTCTTGGATGGGAGTGCCCGTTAGATGGGGTTAGAGTGGATTCAGCCGGCCGATCGCTTGGGGGCATTGCCGCCCTACGTCTTTGCGCGTCTCGATGAACTGAAGCTGAAAGCTCGCCAGCAGGGACTGGACTTAATTGACTTGGGGATGGGCAATCCCGATGGCTCCGCCCCGCGTCCGGTGATTGAAGCAGCGATCGCCGCCTTTGAGGAACCCAGCTACCACGGTTATCCCCCCTTTGAAGGCACAGCGGTTTTCCGTCAAGCCATTACCCGTTGGTATCAGCGCCGCTACAATGTCTCCCTTGATCCTGATGGGGAAGCCCTCCCCCTGTTGGGATCAAAAGAGGGACTGACGCACCTTGCCCTTGCCTATGTCAATCCGGGGGATGTCGTCCTCGTGCCCAGCCCGGCCTATCCTGCCCATTTTCGTGGACCTGCGATCGCCGGTGCCAACATCTATCCCCTCATTCTCAAACGGGAAAAGGGCTGGCTCATTGATCTCAGTGAGATTCCCAGTGACATTGCCCGCCAAGCCAAGGTTTTGTACTTCAACTATCCCAGCAATCCTACGGCGGCGATCGCCCCCCGCTCTTTCTTTGAAGAAATCGTTGCCTTTGCCCGCGAATATCAAATCCTTCTAGTGCATGACCTTTGCTACGCTGAACTGGCCTTTGATGGCTATCAACCCACCAGCTTACTGGAAATTCCCGGTGCCAAGGAAATCGGCGTTGAGTTCCATACCCTCTCAAAAACCTACAATATGGCCGGTTGGCGGGTGGGGTTTGTGGTGGGCAACCGCCACATTATTCAGGGCTTGCGTACGCTGAAAACGAACTTAGATTATGGGGTTTTTTCCGTCTTACAGAAAGCGGCAGAGGTGGCCTTGAGCCTGCCCGATAGCTACATTGCCTCTGTGTGCGATCGCTATCGCCAACGGCGGGATTTTCTGATTCAAGGCTTGAATGAACTGGGCTGGCAACTCACCCCAACCCAAGCAACGATGTACCTGTGGGTGCCCGTACCCGTGGGCATGAGTTCGACAGATTTTGCCCTCAAGCTGCTTCAGGAGACAGGCGTTGTTGTGACCCCCGGCAATGCTTTTGGCGAAGGGGGTGAAGGATACGTGCGCATTAGCCTCATTGCCGATCGCGATCGCTTGGGTGAAGCCCTCAAACGCATGGCTCAAGCCAATATTCGCTTCGATAGCTTAAGTCAATGTTAAAAGCCCGGAAGGCTGATGAAATTTCACACCCACTCGCAAAGGTCATCCTAGGCGGCTATTCCAAGCGGTCTCGGCCTCCTTGAGAGCCTGATCAATTGTCTTTTGTCCGAGGAGGACAGCTTGCAAGTTTTCGTAGAGGAGTCGTTGTAGCTCCTTAATATCCCGCAGGGGGGGAATGAGAACCTCTGCTTGGCTCATTTGAGCAGCGCTGACGGATCGGGCAATGTCCACAGGGGTGGCATTTTCACCAATGGTACGGAAGTAGGAATCCGCTAAGGCTGCTTGTGTAGAAGGCAGAACATTCGCTTCCTTGGCAAAGGCGAGTTGGTTTTCATTGTTGGTGACAAAGAGGGCAAATTCTACGGCTAGGTCAGGATGGCGACTCTGGCGGGGCACCAGTAAATTCATCACAGCAACATTTTTCTTGCCAGTGTCTCCGGTCAACTGGGGGGCAGGGGCTGAAACGGCTGCAATAGTGGGGGCATTGGTGGCGATCGCGTTCAAAAATTCCGGACTGGTCATCACTAGCGCCGTTTGTCCCGCTTGATAGAGTTCAATACCTTGGCGGTGGCCTTCAGTCAGCACCTGTGGCGGCAAGAGTCCCTGACGATAGAGATCCAGCCAATACTGGAAAACGGCTTTGCCCACTGGGGAATTAAAGGCAGCACGGCCTTGATCATCGACAAGCTTTACCCCCATCTGTACCATGGCCTGCATCAGTTCGGCAGAGTCCTCGGGCACCATCGTGATAAAGAAGGCGTATTTGCCCGTTTTCTCCTTCACGACTTTAGCAACACTGGCAAGTTCAGCAAAGGTTTGCGGGGGGCGATCGACCCCAGCAGCGGCAAGAATCGCTTTGTTATAAATCGTTACCCGCGAGGTGAGGTACCAAGGCACGGCAAAACTCTTGCCCTCTAACGTCGTTGCCTGCCAGATATTCGGTAAATAACGCTCGCGCACGGCTGGCGGCACATAGTCATTGAGATTGAGCCACGCATTGCGTCCTGCCAACAACGCCGCAAAGTCGGGGTTCAGGTTCACCACATCGGGAGCAGTGCCCGCTAATACTGCCATGAGAATTTTGGTCTGCATTGCTGTCCAAGGAATATCCACCCAGCGCACATGGACATCGGGATGTTGGGCTTCAAATGCCGCAATCAGGCGATGGAAGTAGTCAGTAAATTTCGGTTGCAGTTGCATGGTCCAGAATTCAATCTGGGTGCCTTGGGTAGGCGGCGTTGTTCCACAACTGGTGAGGATGGCCAGCCATAGCCCCACCAACAGCCCAGAGATCCAGCGTTGCCACGATCGCATTGCTGAGGACTCCTACAGGGGGGGGAGTTCAGAGGT
Source organism: Thermosynechococcus sp. PKX82 (assembly GCF_031583255.1). NCBI lineage: Bacteria > Bacillati > Cyanobacteriota > Cyanophyceae > Acaryochloridales > Thermosynechococcaceae > Thermosynechococcus > Thermosynechococcus sp. PKX82. The sequence continues at coordinate 1,881,755 of NZ_CP134169.1, forward strand.
ACAGGCACGGCAGCGACTCGCCTTGAGGGGCACAGACTCCAAGCAGTAGGGGCACTCCCGTTGTTCGGGGGCAGGCGGTTTCTTGGGCAGCAAGGGCAAAATCAGTTTCAGGAGAATAAATAGGCTGAGGGCAATCACCCCAAAGTCGAGTAAACTACCCAAAAATTTGCCAATTCGAATGCCTGAGCCGACGGTCAGTTCGCGCCAGTCGCCCCCGGGAATCAGAGGATTGACCAAGGGCATGATGAGGTCTTCAACAACGGAAGTAACAATGCGGCCAAAGGCACCCCCCACCACGACAGCGATCGCTAGATCAATCACATTCCCCTTTAAGGCAAATTCGCGGAACTCCTGCCAAAATTGCTTGACCTGTCGGCGGTTTAGTCGCGCCATGCCCATTCCTCAGTAGTACACAAAAATTAACATCTATCTTCATCAATGACCAAAATTTTATCGATGCTGCTAGCCAACGGGCAAACTCTAGGCTAACATTGTAGATCCAGTCAGAAAGTGTTCGAGCGATCGCTGGTATGATTGCGTATGGCACCCACTTCTGCCCGCTTGATAACTCACTATACACCCCCATTTTCGTTAAAGGAGCTAGGAAAACACTCGCATGGTCAATCAGGAAAAAACGTTAGACGTGGGCTTTACGCATGCTGATTTTGCAGCCTTACTGGACCGGTACGATTACCACTTCAACCCCGGCGACATTGTTGCTGGCACCGTCTTTAGCATCGAACCGAAGGGTGCCCTGATTGACATCGGTGCGAAAACCGCTGCCTACATCCCTATCCAAGAAATGTCTATCAACCGGATTGACAGTCCGGAAGAAGTCCTGCAACCGAACGAAACCCGTGAGTTCTTTATCTTGGCGGATGAAAATGAGGAAGGGCAGCTTACCCTCTCGATTCGTCGTATTGAGTATATGCGGGCTTGGGAGCGCGTTCGCCAACTGCAAGCGGAAGATGCCACCGTTCGTTCTCAGGTCTTTGCCACCAACCGTGGGGGTGCCCTTGTGCGCATTGAAGGGCTGCGCGGCTTTATCCCCGGTTCCCACATCAGCACCCGTGTCAACAAAGAAGAATTGGTGGGTGAAGAGCTACCCCTGAAGTTTTTAGAAGTGGATGAAGAGCGCAACCGCCTCGTCCTCAGCCACCGCCGTGCCCTTGTCGAACGCAAGATGAACAAACTGGAAGTGGGCGAAGTGGTGGTTGGAACCGTGCGTGGGATTAAGCCCTACGGTGCCTTCATTGACATTGGTGGGGTTAGCGGTCTGCTGCACATTTCCGAGATTTCCCACGATCACATTGATACGCCCCACAGTGTTTTCAATGTCAATGACCAAGTCAAGGTGATGATTATTGACCTTGATGCTGAGCGGGGTCGGATTTCCCTGTCCACCAAGCAACTGGAGCCAGAACCCGGTGACATGGTGAAAAATCCGCAGTTGGTCTATGAAAAGGCTGAAGAGATGGCAGAGCGCTATCGTCAGCAACTCCTGCAACAACAGCAGCAGGCCACCGCAGAGACCACTGAGGAAGTCATTGAAGACATTCCCGAAGCCACTGAAGACGATACGGCTGAGCCGATTCTTCAAGAAGCCTAGGATGTCCCTTGCCCTCACCCTTGGGGATCCAGCGGGCATTGGCCCAGAAATTCTCCTGAAAGCCCTAGCTCACCTGCCCTCAGAAATGTTAGGGCAGTTTTTTATTGCTGGTACAGGCCAAGTATTAGAGGAAACGTACGCTCGCCTCTGCCAGCAGGGACAGGTGGCCATTGATCCTGCCCAGCTTCGGATTTGGGAGCATCCCCTCGATGCGGTGATTGTGCCGGGGCAACCGAGTGTGGTGAGTGGGGCGGCAAGCTTTGCCTACTTAGAAACAGCCATTCAGCGGACGATCGCTGGCGAGGTGGCAGGCATTGTGACGGCACCGATTTCTAAGGCCAGTTGGCAGGCGGCAGGCTATGCTTTTCCGGGTCAAACAGAAGTGCTGGCTCACTTTACTGGAACCGCCCACGTGGGCATGGTGTTCTTGGGGCGATCGCCTGTAACCAACTGGGTGCTGACCACTTTACTCGCGACGACCCACATCCCCTTGCAAGAGGTGCCCAAAGCACTAACCCCCGAACGCCTCAATGAAAAACTCGCGCTCCTTGTGCAGTTTCTGAGGGAGCGGCGGCATCTGGAGCGGCCTCGCATTGCCATTGCTGGCTTGAATCCCCACAGTGGTGAGCAGGGACACTTAGGCCAAGAGGAAGTGACTTGGCTGATTCCATGGCTCGCAGCAGCCCAGCAGCAGTATCCCCAAGTTGAACTGATTGGTCCTGTGCCCCCCGATACCCTCTGGATTGGAGCTGCCGATGCGTGGTGGGGACGCCCTGCCCCGGCAACTGCCTACGATGCCTACCTCGCGCTTTACCATGATCAGGGGTTGATTCCCGTGAAGATGCTCGCTTTTCGGGAAGCGGTGAATACGACGATTGGCTTGCCCTTTATTCGCACGTCCCCGGATCACGGTACGGCTTTTGATATTGCGGGTACAGGGATGGCAGACCCCCAGAGTTTTCTGGCGGCGATCGCTTGGGCGCAAACCCTGAGTCAAGGATCGGTTTTCCCTCTTACCCCCGCCTAAAGTGCCTTTGATAGAATGCAACTAGATAACAAACCAAACGGTCAATCGTTGGCATTTGGGTTGTTGCTGTATCGGGCAGAGTCATATGGGATTCTTTGATTCAGAAATTGTTCAACAGGAAGCACAACGCCTGTTTCAGGACTACCAGCAGTTGATGCAGCTTGGCTCCGAGTACGGCAAGTTTGACCGCGAAGGGAAGAAGATTTATATTGCAAAAATGGAAGAACTCATGGAGCGCTACCGTATTTTTATGAAGCGCTTTGAGTTGTCCGATGACTTCATGGCGCAGATGACCATCAAACAATTGGAGACCCAACTCAGCCAGTTTGGTATGTCTGCCCAAACCATGTTTGATCAAATGCATCAAACCCTTGAGCGCATGAAAGCCGAAGTGGAACGCCAACCCTAGGGGAGAGGGCGAGTGTTGCTCTGCAATTTGGATGGGGTGATTACGCCAGAGGCCTCGATTTCTGTTTTTGATCGCGGGTTTCTCTACGGTGATAGTGTTTATGAAGTGATGCGTACCTACCGCGGGATTCCCTTTGCCCTACCAGAGCACCTCGCACGGTTGCGCGCCTCAGCCGCCTATCTCTACATGAGCGTGCCGTGGTCTGATGAGCACATTACCCAAGAAGTGCAACGCACCTTAGCGGCTGCCCCAGCGGGAGAATATTACATTCGGATTGTCGTGACCCGTGGCGCCGACCAGCGGATTGGGTTACTGCCAGAACCAACGACCCAACCAAGGTTATTGATTGTGTTGATGGCGATCGCCCCCGAACCAACATTGAGCGAACAGGGAATTTGCCTGACCATAGGCAAGCGTCAACGCACGAGCACCGCTGCCCTTGATCCTGCCGCCAAAACGGGCAATTACCTCAACAATATCTTGGCGCTATTGGAAGCGCAGCAAGCTGGGTTTGACGACGCCCTGTTGCTCAATGCCCAAGGGCAGATGACCGAGGCCACGACCAGTAACCTCTGGATTGTCCGTGAGGGTGTGGTCGAGACACCCCCCACTGCTGTTGGGATGCTCCACGGAATTACGCGAGCGACGCTGTTGCAGATCGTTGCAAACTTGGGCATGCCCCATCGGGAAGTGATTCTCACCCCACAGGATCTGGCGAGAGCCAGTGAGGGCTTTCTGAGTTCATCGGTGCGCCTGCTAATGCCGATTCGCCAAGTGGATGAGGTGATCTTTCCCGCCTGTCCAGGCCCTGTGACCCAAAAGCTATGGCAGGAATTATTAACAGTGATGGAAAAGGCGACTCTGGCCTAGATACAGTCCTTTTAGCGAAGTTCTTGAGTTGGGAACATGACGGGAATATTGGGATTCACCCATACTTGACAGTCGAGTTCGGTACTGGGTGGGAAAAAAGGAATCGGGTTGCCTGCGGCATCGGTGACTTCTGGCAGATATTCAAGGGGTAGGGCATCAAATTGACAGGTGTAGGCACCATAAATGACCTGCCGGCGATCGCCCAAAGGGCGCGCTGCGCGATCGCGCAGGATCAACTGATAACCAAAGCTGCGACTGGCATTCCCCAACTGATTGATCAGGGCAAAACGCCGTAAATAGGGCAGGCGTCCCCAAGCAGACGGCGACACAAAGGCTTCAACTCTACCCCCCGGCGCTGTGATGGCCGGAAAAGCCTGCCAGCGCTGAATCACCCCTTCCCCAAACTGCTGAGCTGCCCACCAGAGACTCGGTACGGTCAGGCCCACTGCCGAGGGTTGCTCGCTAACCACAACTTGCTTTTCATTGACCGGCAGCGCGATCGCCTCGGCAACCGCTGGCGGTAGGTCTTCTGTACTGGGATTGGCGGTAGTTCTAACGGGGTGCAATGCCACTAAAGCAATTGCCCCAACTGTGCTGAGCCAGAGACCGCAAGACTTCAGTATGGATAGGCTTTTCATTGATCCTTAGGCGTGAGGGAGATTACCTCCTAATATTACGAATGCAGCCATGCCCTCAATACATCGAGGAGGCTATTTCCCCCCCAAGCAAGGGCAATGAGAATGGATGTGGTGACTGCTAAACCAATCAAGGAGATGACCACCCCTACCAGACTAATCAAACCATCGTCATCCAAAAGACCAAAGCCAATCGTAAAAATGCCCATCGCTGGAATGGTGTTGGTGCCGGGAATGGGCAAAATCATCGAGATTGCCATCAGTGACACGGCAACTCCCAAGCCCAAACGTCCGCCTCGGGTCGTGCAAATGGGGCGCAAGCGGGGACGGGAGATCAATTCAATCCGCTGCAGCCAAGGCAAAGCTGTGCGCACAATCTTTTGAATCTGGGATCGCGGCATCGTGCGCTTGAGCAGCCGCGGGGGCAACCAAGGGGTTGAGGCACCCACGAGCAATTGCCAGCCCAACAGTAACAGCACAATGCCAAAGGGAGTGGAGTAACCGGGAGCTGGCAAGGGTAGCGCCGAGGGCAGTGAAAGAACAGCCAACAAAAAGCCAAAGGTTCGCTCCCCCGCCAATTGGAAAATATCCCCCAAGGACACCAGTTGCTGCGTTAACACCTCGCCATCGCTGGGGCTGGGCACAGGACTCAAAAAGGCACGTTCGAGGTCAGTGGACAGTTTTGCCATAAAAAATTACGGGAGGTGGAAATGTTGCCACTGCTAGGATACGATAGATTGATCGTTAGTTATGCCCAACACAGTTGACAGGCGATCCTAAGGCCGCGATCAATCTGAAGCCATGGCAACCCCATCCGACTTACCGACAGAGTTGCACCTGATCAACCCGCGGCGATCGCTGGGTCATGTTTATCTCGACTGGACACCCCAACCTGGTTGCCATGTGGATCATGAAGGGGAAACCTATACCGTGTTAGAACGCCGTCATCGCTACCGGTTTCGTGGCGGACGTTATCAACTGGAAAAAATTGCCCTCTATGTGCAGCATAGTGACACCACGAGCGATCGCCATCTCGTCAATGGCCAGTGGGTGATTGGCGATCCCTCCTGCCGCTGGAATGCGCTTTCACCCTTGTTGCGCTGTGCCGTCAATCCCCAAGGCCCCTGCCAAAACTGCCGCGATTATCGGCAGCGCGAACCTTAGGGTTTAGGTTCTCAAAAACCCCTCGCAAGGAGGGGGATGATCTGAGTCGTTTCAGACGCTAGACAACATTCACCTACGACACGGGTGGCGTCATATAGGACGTTTCCGGTAGAACAATTTTCACCGGTTCAACGTGCCAGATCTCTTGGCAGTACTCGCGAATGGCGCGATCGCTAGAAAATTTGCCCATCCGTGCCACATTCAGAATCGACATTTTTGCCCATTGGGCTTGATCTTGATACACCTGAAGCACCTGTTGATGGCAGTCCATGTAGCTTTGGTAGTCTGCCAAGAGGCAATAGCGATCGTTTTGCCAGAGGTGTTCCACAATTGGGCGAAAGAGTTCCGTATCCCCATGGGAAAAGTAACCAGAGCCGATGAGGTCAAGGACTCGCTTCAGCATCGGGTTATTATTGGCAAACTCCCACGGACGGTAGCCGTTACGCCACAATTCCTGCAATTGCTCCACCCTATTGCCAAAGAGGAAGAAGTTTTCTGCTCCTACTTCTTCACGAATCTCCACATTGGCACCATCGAGGGTTCCAATCGTCAGCGCCCCATTGAGGGCAAATTTCATATTCCCTGTCCCTGAGGCCTCGTAGCCTGCCGTTGAGATCTGCTGTGAGAGATCCGCTGCGGGATAGACGCGCTGTCCCAGAGTCACATTGTAGTCGGGTAAAAAGACCACCTTCAGGCGATCGCGCACCGCTGGATCGCGGTTAATGACTTCAGCCACCGAGTTAATGAGCTTGATGATCAACTTGGCCATGTAGTAGCCCGGTGCTGCCTTGCCACCAAAAATAAACGTTTGGGGTACCATCTCCAGTTGTGGGTTGTCTTTTAACATCTGGTAGAGCGTGATTATTTTAAGGACACACAGGTGCTGCCGCTTGTATTCGTGGATGCGCTTCACCAAAATGGAGAAGAGGGAATGGGGATCCACCTTCACGCCCACGCGATCGCGAATGTATTCCGCAAGGCGTTCCTTATTTCCATGCTTCACCGATCGCCACTGAGCCGCAAAGTCGCGATCCTCTGCCAAGGGTTCCAATCGCCGCAGTTGATCCAAGTGTTTCACCCAATCTTCGCCAATGCGTTCGGTAATCAGGCGAGTTAATCCGGGATTACTAAGCACCATCCAGCGCCGAGGGGTGACGCCATTGGTTTTATTGGAAAATTTCTGCGGCGTCAGTTCGTAGAAATCCTTGAGCACCGTTTGTTTCAAGAGTTCTGAATGCAGCGCCGCCACTCCGTTGATGGCATGACTCCCCACCGCTGCCAAGTGTGCCATGCGCACATAGCGACAGCCACTTTCATCAATAATCGACAGCCGCCGCAGGCGATCGTTATCCCCCGGATATTGCAGGCGCACCTGATCGAGGAAGCGTTGGTTAATTTCGTAGATGATTTGCAAGTGGCGGGGTAGTAGTGAGCCAAAGAGATCTAGCGGCCATTTTTCCAGTGCCTCGGGCAAGAGGGTGTGGTTGGTGTAGGCAAATGTCTTGCAAGTAATGTCCCACGCCTGATCCCAAGGCATGAGATGCTCATCCACCAACAGGCGCATCAGTTCTGCCACCGAAATCGCCGGGTGGGTATCATTCAACTGCACGGTGAACTTTTCGTGGAAGCGGCTGAGATCCTTATTCCCCGATTGCTTGTAGAGGCGGATCATGTCCTGAAGGGCACAGGAGCAGAAGAAATATTGCTGCATCAGCCGCAGTTCTTTGCCCTGCAATTGCTCATCGTTGGGATAGAGCACCTTGGTGATGTTTTCTGAGGCAATTTTTTGGTTGACGGCACCGTAGTAGTCGCCCGTGTTAAAGGCTTGAAAGTCAAAGGACTCCACCGCCTCTGCCCGCCACAGACGCAGAAGATTGGCGGTATTCACCTTGTAGCCCAAGATTGGGGTGTCATAGGCTACCCCTTGAATCACTTGGTGAGGTTCCCAAACGACCCGATAGCGCCCTTGATCATCGGTGTAGCTATAGGTATGGCCGCCAAACTTTACCTGCAAAATCAACTCTGGCCGCGGAATTTCCCACGGGTTGCCGTAGCGTAACCACTTATCCGTAATCTCCACTTGCCAGCCATCGCGAATCTCTTGGTCAAAGATGCCGTACTCATAGCGAATGCCGTAGCCAATGGCGGGGATTTCCAATGTGGCGAGGGAATCCATATAGCAGGCGGCCAAGCGACCCAAGCCACCATTGCCCAAGCCCGGCTCTTCCTCCTGATCAAGGAGTTCCTTGAGGTTTAAACCCGTTTGCCGCATGGCTTCCTCAACGGCTTCATAGAGCCCAAGATTAATTAGGTTATTGCCAAGGTGGGGCCCCAGTAAAAATTCGGCGGAGAGATAGCAAACGGTGCGGCTTTCTTGATCTCGATAGGTTTTGGCAGAATTCAGCCAGCGCAACAGCAGGCGATCGCGCACGGTGTAGGCCAAGGCCAAGTAGTAATCATTTTTCGTCGCCACTTCGGGGAACCGCCCTTGGATAAAGAAGAGATTATCCATAAAGGCGCGGCGCAGCGTTTCAATACTCGTACCGGTGCGATCGTCTTCCGTCAGCACCGTGGGACAACCGGGCGGAATGAGACTGGTCATTGTGGGAATCCTCGCAAAGAATTAACGCGATTAGTAGTCAGCCCTTCCCTTCTGTTCTACCGCGATCGCCAAGGATTCCCCGCTAAGTACAGAATCTCTTTACCAGCAGGCCAGCCCTTCCCTAGCGTTCATTGACTGTGGGGGAGCAGTTGGCAGGTGAGTTCTTCCTCGGTTTCTGAGGGATCTGGTGGGGCAACGGTGGGTGGGGTAGTGCCAAGGGTCATGTCTGGGGCGGGGCTGTGTTGATAGCGTTGATAGAGCGTAGTCAGCAGTTTGATCAGGCGATCGCCGGCACTGGCATAGAGAGGGTCATCGGGCAAGCGCGCCAAAGCAGCGGCCATCTGCGTCTGCAAGATCTCTAAATCCCCATAGCGGCGAGTCAGCCGTTGCAGTAAATCAATGAGGGTAAACCGCTCTAGGCCTTGAGCATGCACCGGTTTGGTGGTCAACAGGGCAGCCACAAGAAGCTTCATCTGCAGGGGGGTACAGTAGCGAGTGACTTCCAAGCGCAAATCGTAGAGATCGGCGGTGCTGAAGGTTGGCGCCTCGATGGTCAGTGTGGCCGTTGGGGATTGGGTGTAGAGGGGCACCAAAATTTGCAGGAGTGCCGCTGAGAGAACCTGATAAGCCTGTGCTTTGTTGAGACTATTGACAATGGCCGTTAGGCGCTGTCCCAAAAGGGTGGGGGTTTTCAGCCGCTCAAGAATTTGGATCACGGCCTGTTGTACCTCGCTCACGGTCCACGGCGGTGTTTGGGTCGGCCACTGATTCTGCTGCAGGGCATACAGTAGCTTAAAAAGACGGCTGTGCTGCGGATGCTGGACGATTTGTTGGGCAGCGGTGGCAATTGGAGAAGTCGTTGTCGTCACAGGTTTGCCAAAAGTCCCTCGATCTGTATTTTAGCCAATTTTCCTAGACGATAATTTATTGATTGTCATCAAGGGGAGATTGTCAAGACCTCTGCTAGCATTGGGAGAGTTTAGCAGTGACAGAACGGGTGTGAAAGAGCTTTTTCATCGCCTTCAGCAGCGTCTCAATGAGATTGTTGTCGGTCAAGGGGCGATCGCCCAAGGGTTGGTTGTGGCACTCCTCGCCGAAGGCCATGTCATCCTTGAGGGGGTGCCGGGAACCGCCAAAACCCTCCTTGTGAAGCTCCTCGCTCGCCTGATTGCAGCGGAATTTCGCCGGATCCAACTCACCCCCGATGTCCTCCCCGCCGATATTCTCGGTACGAGTATCTTTGACTTTAACAGTCGCACATTTCGCCTGCGCAAGGGGCCAATTTTTACCCAAGTGCTGCTGGCGGATGAAATTAACCGCACACCGCCTAAGACCCAAGCGGCTCTCCTCGAAGCCATGGAAGAACGGCAGGTAACCCTTGACGGCACCACTCTCCCCCTCTCGGGTTTATTTTGGACAGTGGCCACCCAAAACCCCTTGGAATTTGAAGGGACATATCCGCTGCCAGAAGCCCAACTGGATCGCTTTCTCTTTAAGCTAGTCGTCCCCTACCCAGAGCCAACTTCAGAACGGCAAATGCTTGAAAATGCCCTTGGGGGCTTTGAGGCGCGGGATCTCGATCAACTCAATTTGGAGCCGTTGATTACCGTTGAGCAAGTCTTGGCAGCACGGCAGCAAGTGCGGCAAGTCCATGTGGCGCCTGCGGTGTTGGAGTATCTGTTGGCCTTGGTGCAGGCCAGTCGTCAACATCCCGAACTGCTGTTGGGGGCTTCCCCACGAGCGGCGGTGGGCTGGTTACGTGCCACCCAAGCCCAAGCATGGTTAGAGGATCGCAGCTATGTCACCCCTGAAGATGTGAAGGCGATCGCCACCCCGCTACTGCAACACCGCTTAATCCTCAAGCCCGAAGCCCAGTTAGACGGCACCACGCTGCCCCAAGTGATCCAAGGTATTCTCGCGAAAGTTGCTGTCCCCCGATGAAAGCACCTGCCAGTTATCAGTTTGGTCGCCATCGCCCCCGCTGGGTGCCCACGGTTCGCTTCTATGGCCTGTTGCTGCTGGGGCTTCTCTTTCCAGTGCTGACCAGCTTTCTGCCAGCAGAGCTATGGCCGATCACCGAGGCGGTTCCCCAAGGGAAGTTGCGGGAATGGTTGCACCACTGGCCTCTGGGGCTGGGATGGCTCCTGATGGGACTGTACGATCTGGTCATTTTCGGCCTGTCCCTGTGGGACTATATCCGCATCGGTCGCTGGCAACTGACCCTCGATCGCGCCTGTGAGTCACGGCTCTCCATTGGTCGGCAAAACCCGATTCGCCTCAGGCTGCACACCCGTGGTCAGGTTTCCTTGAATGAGCAGATTTGGGTTGAACTCTACGACTATGTGCCTGCTGAGTTTACGGGTGAAATCCCCTACTTTGCCTTTGCGGCCTCAGCCCAGAGTACGTTGGAATTGCTCTACCATGTGTTTCCACCGCGACGGGGTGCCTTTCAATGGTCAGGCTGCGATGTGCGGCTGCGCAGTTCTTGGGGCTTGGCGTGGCGACGCTGGTTTGCACCCGTTGTGACTAAAGTGGAAGTCTATCCCGATTTGATGGGCTTGCGATCGCTCTCGATTCGCCTGAGCCTAGAATCCAGTGGCAGCTTGCGGCGACGACGCTATGCCTTGGGGGGCACCGAGTTTGCCGAATTGCGGGAGTACCACTTGGGGGATGATCTGCGCCTCATGGACTGGAAAGCGAGTGCCCGCCGCGGACGGCCTCTTGTGCGCGCCATGGAGCCCGAACGGGATCAACCCCTGATTATTCTCTTGGATCGAGGCCGCTTGATGACCGCTACTGTCGCTGGTTTGAAACGCTTTGACTGGGGCTTAAACGCGGCATTGGCACTGGCGCTGACGGGCTTGCGACGGGGGGATAAGGTGGGCTTGGGGATTTTTGATCAGCAACTGCACACGTGGATTGCGCCTCAAAGTGGCGATTCCCATCTGGGACAGATTCTGAGTCAGGTGTATCGCTGTGAACCCATTCTCGAAGAATCTGACTATGTGGGCACCGTCAGCGCGATCTTGGGACACTATACCCGCCGTGCCCTTGTGGTGGTTCTCACAGAGGTCATTGATGAAGTGGCTTCCCAAGAACTCCTCGCAGCCATGGCGCGCCTTACGCCGCGTTTTCTACCCTTCTGCGTTGCCTTGCGCGATCGCTACATTGAAACCCTTGCCCACCGCCCGTTGATGCCACAGCCCTTAGCTGCCGTGGATCAAGTGACCAGCCTCTATGAACAGGCCGTCGCTCTCGATCTGCTGCATCAGCGACAACGTGCCTTTGCCCACTTGGAGCAACAGGGGGTTCTTGTCCTTGACGCGCCTGCGGATCAAATGAGTGAGCAACTGGTGGATCGCTATTTGCTGCTGAAAGCCCGTGGCCGACTCTAGGGTTGGCTAGCCTCGATCACACTGGTATTCCTTGGCTCCTGTAATGGCCGTAGGGGTGGGCGATCGCCCGTTGGTGTCCCTAGGGGAAGGGGTGTCGAGGTCTGCGTCAGCCCACAAGTTGCCCGCAAACGCGCTTGCAGGAGTTGACTCACCACCTGACGTCGAATAAATTCTTGCTCAATTGCTGGGGGGACTGAACGTTGCAGTTCCATAGGTTGCCTCGAATTCACCGTTGTACGGCGACACAGGCTTCCGTGCGCTTCCCACACCCACATTCAACCGGTCATAGGCTTCACCTTGATCTTAATGGCGATCGCCCACGATTGTAAAAATGACTACCAAAATGCAGTGGGATTTGTGGGGATTTCCTAACACTATTGCAACGGGGATACATTCGGGGATTGAGGTGATTCCCATTTCTGCTGGCAAAACTCGTGGATCACCTTACCGCCATGAATAATCACATAGAGCGTCACTCCACTGAGGACAAAAGGCATGATCTTCTCGAGCCAAGGAAGATGGCAACCGAGGCGGGTCAGGACAAGGGCAAAGGCATCATCTAAAAGGCTAATCAACAAAGGTAGCAATTGTCTTAGAAGGGTAAGAATCTCTGGTAAATAACCATCACTATCCATAAAAATACTCTCGGCTGAGTTGACGCAGAAAATCACCTAAAGAAACATTGATCAGTTGGGATGATTGGTGAGTGGAAATACTTCATAGGCACTTCGTTCTCATCAATACAAATAAAGAATTGAAAAATGAATCACACGTCTTTACAAATTGATGACCTTTAGATAAGCCTACCCTAACTGCGATTGTTGTTTCTGCGAGTGTTCCCAAGAATAGCCGAAAACCCTGCCCGTCAGGCATTAAGGCTGCTATTACTATTGCTAAGTTCGGTTGCAAATGAGAGATTATCGTGAATTGTTAACAACCGTAACACTTCTATTATAGGCAACGCCTAGGGGTTAGGGGATAACTGTAATTTGTCGTTACATTGGGAACGCATTCTGAAAGTTGGCTGTCTAGGATAGAGATGACAGCAGCGGCAGGTGCTTTATGAGACAGATGTCGGGTCATCGGTGTGGTTTTGCGCTTCTGTTGGCGATCGCCACAACCACAGGATTTTACCAGCGGGGACTCGCACAAAATGAAGCCCAACAGTTGCGCGATATTATGCAGCGGTTGGATGCCCTACAACAGCGCTATAGTGCCGCCGTCAGTGAACTAGACGTGATTCGCAAAACCTCTTTTGGCGGCGATAGTAATCATGTCATTGCCCTCACAAATCAGATTGAGCAGTTGCAAAAACAGGGAAATTATGGCGCAGCAGTGGCACCCTCGCGGGAATTGGTGGCGATCGCTGAGCGGGTTTTAGGTGCCCATCACCCCACTGTGGCTGCAACTTTGAATAACCTTGCTGTCACCTACAAGGAACTGGGCAACTTTAGTGAGGCGATTCCCCTCTATCAGCGCAGCTTAGCCATCCGTGAACAAGCCCTTGGCGCCAATCATTCCGATGTTGCCACCAGCCTCAATAACCTCGCCAACCTCTACACCGATCAAGGCAACTACGGTGAGGCCCTGCCCCTCTATCAACGCGCCCTTGCCATCCGTGAACAAGCCCTTGGCAAGACCCATCCCGATGTGGGCTTGAGTGTGCACAACTTGGCAGTGATGTACCATTTGCAGGGCAGCCTAACCACAGCCTTGCCCCTCTACCAGCGCAGTCTGGGTCTCCTCGAACCCGCCTTAGGGGCAGAACATCCCTTGGTGGCAACGGTGTTGAATAACCTTGCCGAACTCTATCGTGCTCAGAGCAATTATGGCGCGGCACTACCCCTTTACCAACGCAGTTTGGCTATCCGCGAAAAAGTGCTGGGGACAGATCACCCCGATGTGGCCACTAGCCTCAACAACTTGGCTGAACTCTATCGAGTCCAAGGCAATTACGGGGCAGCGCTTCCCCTCTATCAACGCAGTATTGCCCTGCGGCAGCGTACCCTTGGTGGCGAACATCCCTACTTGGCGCTGAGTCTTGCCAATTTAGCCAAAGCCTACTGGGCACAGGGGACAATCAATGAGGCCTTAACCGCTCTCAACCGTGCCCTTGAGATTGAAGAGGTCAACCTTAGCCGCAACCTCGTGGTTGGCTCCGAGGAATACAAGCGCAACTATCTGGCCACGTTTCAAGACTCCACCAACACCGCGATTTCCTTCCATTTGCAGGGGAATCCCCAGAATCCAGCAGTGGCCAACCTAGCCTTGACCACCATGTTGCGCCGTAAAGGTCGGTTGTTGGATGTTTTAGCGGCAACGGCCAGTCGCCTACGCCATCAATTGGATGCCTCGGGGCAGCAGCAACTGGATGAATTAATTCGTGTGCGAACACAGATTGCTAGCCTCACCTTTGTGCGCGATCGCCCACCGCCGGCCAGCCAAATTAGCCAACTCGAACAGCGTGCTAACCAACTGGAAGCCCAGCTGATGAGTCAAAATGTCAGCTTCCGTTTAGACGTCACCCCCGTCACCCTCAGTGCCGTGCAGCAAGCAATTCCCGCCAATGCTGTGCTATTGGAGTTTATCCAGTATGTGCCCTACAACCCGAAAGCCAACCGCTGGGAAGCCCCCCGCTACGCCCTCTATGCCCTGAAAAATAGGGGTGCTCCCCAATGGCGAGACTTGGGTACCGTCGCTGATCTCGATACGGTCATTAAGGCAGCACGCCAGCGGATGGCGGATCCAAGATTGCCCGCTACGGTAACGAAGCCCTCTTTGAAGGCGGCCTATGAGCGCCTCTTGGCTCCTCTGGAACCCTTCCTAGCGGGCAGTACCCATCTGCTGGTGGCTCCCGACGGTCAGCTCAATACTCTCTCCTTTGAGGCCTTGGTGGATCGGCAGGATCGCTATCTGGTGCAGTCCTATACGATCACACTGCTCACCTCAGGACGCGACTTGCTGCGGCTGCAACAGCGGGGCAAACCGGCAAATCCCCCCTTGGTAGTGGGTAATCCCACGTTTAGTCAAGGGAGTGGTCGTGCTGTGGCCGGTAGTCAGCGGGGAGTGAACCCGCGATCGCTGGATTTGCGCAGCCTGACATTTACGGAGTTACCCGGAACCGCCACGGAGGTGAAAACCGTAAGCACGCTCTTGCCCCAAGCGCAGATCCTCACGGGTAGCAGTGCCACCGAAACTACCATCAAACAAACGCAGCGGCCACGGGTACTTCACCTCGCCACCCATGGATTTTTCCTAGAGAGTCCGCCCGTCTCTCCCCAAGTGCTGCAAAACACTCGTGGTCTCAATGCCAATACTCCCTTTAGGGGGGAAAATCCACTGTTGCGCTCCGGCTTGGCCTTGGCGGGTTTCAATCAACGGCAGAGTGGGGTGGATGATGGCGTGTTAACGGCTTTTGAAGTCACCGGCATTAACCTTGATGGTACCGAGTTAGTGGTGATGTCCGCCTGTGATACGGGGCGTGGCGATATTCTCAATGGCGATGGTGTCTATGGCTTGCGGCGAGCCTTTACCTTGGCGGGGGCACGTACCCAAGTGAGTTCCCTCTGGAAGGTGGATGACACCACGACCCAACAACTGATGGTTGCCTTTTATCAAAATCTAGCGGCTGGCAAGGGACGCAGTGAAGCCCTACGGCAAGCGCAGTTGCAGTTAATGACTGACTCCAGTAAGCAAATTCCCTATTTTTGGGCGGCCTTTGTTAGCAGTGGTGAGTGGCGCCCGCTGCCCTAAGACAGGGGGTAGCTGATAGGGGTTTGTAATTGGCTGCCGAGGGGGCGATCGCGATCAATCCACAGAATTGCCCCTTGCCGCCGTGAGGGTGGCTCTCCCCAGAGCACAGTGATACTGCCGGGGGGCAAAGGTTCAGGGCTAGGCCATTGACTGGTGAGCCAGACAAGGGAATCGATGGGATACTCAGCATCGGTGTCGCCGGGGGCGATCGCTGCTAGGGCCCGCAGTACCGTTGGCTGACCGTGGAGCATCCCCGTGGCGGGACTCCAAAACTGGACAGGAATTTGCTGTTGCAAACTGTAAAGGTAGAGGCTAGCCGCCGCAATCACCGCCTGCTCAAAGTCTTCGCCGCTCCAGTGGGGACGGGTATCAAGGGCAATGATCACCGCATTGCCACCGCTAAAGGTGTCAAACTCGCGCACTCGCAGTTCGCCATAGCGGGCACTGGTGCGCCAATGCACTAGACGCAAAGGGTCTCCCCAGCGGTAGGGACGTAAGGCACGGGTGATGCCCTCTTGGGCAACGTGAAGATGATGCTGGCGATCGCGCCACTCTTGGGAAATCTCTTGCCCCAGTTGATCGAGTAAAGGACACTGTTGCAGTTGCAAAACCTGCGGATAAACCACCACCTGCTGCGGTACGGGAAATGAGCGCTGACACCAAAAGAGGCCCAAGGGGGCAGCGGTGCGCAGCCGAAGCTGTTGCCACTCATAAATCCCCCGCCGCGGTGGGATGAGATCGTACTGCCAAGTGGTTGTTTCCTGTGGTGGCAGCCGCTCGATCGCCTGTTGGGGACATTCGCGCTGGGTGGCTGACCAGAGGCCACGGGGAACGGGGTCAATCACTTGCAAATTGTGGCGAGGCGTTTGGGTGGCATTGGTCAGAAAGACGGTCAGGCGTAGGCGATCGCCCGCATGAACTGGATCCACCTTGGCTCGCTCCAGCACCAATCCCCGCAAATAGCGCGGCGGTAGAATCGCCGCCACCAAGAGCAGACCAAAAATGATCCCCGTAATCACGTACAGCCAACCCGCCATCGAATTAATGGCTGCCGCAAAAAGAAAGAGATTCATGCCCAATAGCAGCAGTCCCGCATAGGCGGGGGTCACCCAGCGTTCCTCTAAAAACTGACTGAGGCGACGCAGCTTAGTCATCGCAACTTCGGGTCTTAGGAGCGGTGGGACTCAGCAGGCAAGAGGCTAGGAAAGGAGTGGGCAAGCAGTTGCTGCAAGGCTTGACGAAAGTCCCCCTTGACAAGAGCAGGATCAAACCGCTGCACCAATTCGCCGCGCTCAAAAAAAAGAAGGGTTGGCAGACTCGTCAGTTGAAAGTGACGACTGAGGGCAAAGTTTTCATCGGCATTGATCCGAAGAATTTGCAACCGGTGCGGCAGCGACTGCTCCAGTTGATCCAGCAGGGGATCAATAAGGCGGCAGAGGCCACACCAAGGAGCCCAAAAATGCACGATCACAGGCACGGGGGCACTGCGAATTTGCCGCTGGAATCCTTCAATATTAAATTGCTGAATGCCCTTCACGTTGTTATCTCGGTTTGTCTTGGGATCATGGTAGCAGTCAGCGGCGGTTTTGCAGCAGCGATTTGCGGCGATCTGATGCCGTAGGATCAAAAATAGCTCATACGATCGATTGGCGCTCCCAAATGACCCCCAAGCCCACCCTTTGGCAAAAACTTTTCCCCCTGCTGTTACGGGAAGCGATCGCCATGCTACAGGGGATCAATAACCTGCTTAGCAAGGCCACAGAGCAACTCAAGGGGGTGGCCACACAACGGGCGATCGCCCCAGAGCAGTTGACTCCGGAACGTTCATGGGTCAGTCGAGGGGCAGCCCTATGGTGGCAGGGAATGGGCTGGGTGCAGCAACGGCTGCCGAGTCATCTCCAGGAGCGTTATAACCGCGCTACTCTAACTGGGATCGCGATCGCCCTACTTCTCATTTTGCTCTGGTTGAATCCCCTGAGTTGGTTTCAATCTCCCCCTCGGCCAACGGTGAAAGCAACCCAGCGTCCCCAACCCAGTGTCCTTGTGCAACCCCGCCCGGCACCCACACCAGTGGCGGCAACACCCGCCCCAATACCCCAGCCGACACCGACACCCACTCCGTCACCAGGGGCGATCGCTCCTTCCACTTTCGTCAGTGACAGCCTCACCGTCCGCCAACAATTGCTGGCCCTTTGCGATCGCTACAGCAACGCTCTTGATCCCACCCTCACCCTCACCCCCAGCGAACAGCGCTTGGAATTGATGCTGGCCAACAGTTGGTATGATCTCAGTCCTACAAAGCAGGATCAACTAGCCCAGAACCTTTGGCAAACTGCCCATGACTTGGGGTATCAGACCGTCATTGTGGTGGATACCGAAGGTCACCTGCTTGTCCGCGATCCGGTGGTGGGTGATAATGCCATCGTTGTGCGTCGCAAGCTGATCTAACTCACCCTCGCAGCTTAAGCCATCAATTTCGCCAATCCGCTAACCTAGAAAAGTGCCAACTTCTTCAGCTTGCTATGAGTGACACCACCCTTTCCCCCGAAAAGCGCAAGGCCCTTGAGCTTGCCGTCTCCCAAATCGAACGCAACTTTGGTAAGGGCAGCATCATGCGCCTTGGGGATGCCACCCGCATGAAAGTGGAAACCATCTCTAGCGGGGCACTCACCCTTGACCTTGCTTTGGGGGGTGGACTGCCGAAGGGGCGGATCATTGAAATTTATGGCCCTGAAAGTTCCGGGAAAACTACCTTGGCACTCCATGCGGTAGCCGAAGTCCAGAAAGCGGGTGGGGTGGCTGCCTTTGTCGATGCTGAACATGCTCTTGATCCCACCTATGCAGCTGCCCTCGGTGTGGACATTGAAAACCTACTGGTTGCCCAGCCAGACACTGGCGAAGTGGGTCTAGAAATTGTTGATCAACTGGTGCGCTCGACAGCCGTAGATATTGTGGTGGTGGACTCCGTTGCTGCCTTGGTGCCCCGCGCTGAACTAGAAGGGGAAATGGGCGACAGCCATGTGGGGCTGCAAGCGCGCCTCATGAGCCAAGGCCTGCGCAAAATTACCGGCAATATTGGCAAAACGGGCTGCACCGTGATTTTTTTGAACCAATTGCGGCAAAAAATTGGTATTACCTACGGTAACCCAGAAACGACAACGGGGGGAACAGCACTTAAGTTCTACGCCTCAGTGCGTTTGGATATTCGGCGGGTG
Source organism: Thermosynechococcus sp. PKX82 (assembly GCF_031583255.1). Lineage (NCBI taxonomy): Bacteria > Bacillati > Cyanobacteriota > Cyanophyceae > Acaryochloridales > Thermosynechococcaceae > Thermosynechococcus > Thermosynechococcus sp. PKX82. Next base: position 1,900,434 of record NZ_CP134169.1, read on the forward strand.
CAAACCCTGAAGAAGGGAACGGAGGAATTTGGGATTCGCGCCAAAGTTAAGGTGGCCAAAAACAAGGTGGCACCGCCCTTTCGCATTGCCGAGTTTGACATTATTTTTGGTAAGGGTATTTCCAATCTTGGCTGCATTCTTGATATGGCCGAGGAAACCGGTGTGATTAGCCGCAAAGGGGCTTGGTATTCCTACAACGGCGAAAATTTGGCCCAAGGCCGCGACAACACGATTAAATACATGGAGGAGAACCCCAGCTTTGCCCAAGAGGTCGAACAGCAGGTGCGGCAAAAGCTAGACCAAGGGGCAGTTGTCTCCGCCAATACGGTGACTCATACCCACGATGACATGGGTGACGGAGAATAGGGGCGATCGCCCGCGAGGGACTTCCGTAGGAGCAATTTCCGCTCTCCCCAAAAGGTGAAGCCTTCCTCAACCACTGCAAAGCCACAGCGGGCATATAATTGCTGTGCTGCTTGATTGTGAGCAAGGACGTGCAGATAGAGATCGCAATAGGTAGAGCAAAGGCTGCCCTCAACAGTGTGCAACAAGCGACGGCCAATGCCACGCCGCCGGTAGTCCGGATGCACTGCCAAATTGGACAGGTAAGGTTTGGGTTCACCCTTGATCTCACGGAGCTGCACTTCCACACTCCCCACACATAGAGCAGACGTTCCCATGGATATGACGGCTAGCCAACACTGGTAGTGGGGACGCTCGCGCTGCCAGCGATCGCGCAAATCCTGCTCCATCCCCAACTGGACAAAGCTGCGCCAAAGGGCTTGCCAACCACCACCGGGGTGAAAACTCAAGGCCACTAATTGGGCAATGCTGGCAAGGTCAGTGATCTCTGCCGCACGAATCTCAATCATTCTAGGGCTGAGGAAGGGCAGATTGCTCAGGTTGGAGTTGGCTCATCAGTGCCCGCAGAGGGGGCTTGGCCAATAGGGTTTGCGTATCGGCCACTAGGCGATCGCCCCAGAGGTTTTCCCGCTGGAATTCCACCGTGCCGTAGCGGCTATCGAGACGCAGGGCTTCCGCTGCCAGTTGTAGTGCTCTTGCTTCATTCCCCAGTTGCAGCAGGGCTGTGGCCAAAGCAAGTTTCGGCTCACTGGCTTTGGGGTCAATGTTTGCCGCCTGTTCCCAGTTTTTTGCCGCTTGGCGGATATTGCCTTGTTCATAGAGCACGAGGCCAATGTTGGTATAGGCTGGCCAAAACTGACGATCCAAGCGCAATGAGCGGCGGTATTGCTCGATCGCCCGATCCTTTTGTCCCAGTTTTAGATAGGCGTTGCCAAGGTTGAACCATTCCTCTTTGGCATCGGGTTTCAGTGCCAATCCCTGCTCGATCGCCCGTACTGAGGCTCCATAATGTCCGAGGCGAAAATGGGCAGAGCCTAAGTTGAAATAAGCCCCCGGATTTTTATCATTGAGTTTCAAAGACTGCTCTAGGGCTGGCACTGCATCCTTGGGTTGATTGACCGTGAGGTAGAGTCCCCCCAGCAATGCCCAAATTTCGTGGGCTTGAGGTGCCAACTGCACTGCCAGTTTTGCCCGCACCAACGCCTCTTGAAATTGCTGGAACTGTGCCAGTTGCAGGGCTTCTTGCGCCACAATAAAACCATTTTGCTCCATCTCCTTGGCATTGAGTTCAAGGGTGCGCGGTAACACCACTTGTGCCGTTGCCAGACTGCCACTCAGGAGAACAAGACCCAGACTCAGGGTTAAACGGGCAAACATTTTAGGCACGATCAATTTCCGTGTTGCAAGCTAAGTGAATTCCTCTTTAGTTTGCCATACCCTACCGACGTTTGCGGTGACTGAGGGCGACTCTTGACAAAAGTGGAAGGGAGATGATTGCCTTTAGAGAAAAAATAGGCTAGCCTGTGCTTATTCAAAGATCGCTAATCAATTGCTGTCAATTTTTTAAACCCTATTCAAACCTGATTTTTAAGGAAATTTAACAATGAACCCTTCAAATGAAAACATTCCTAACTACATGGTTCCAGCGATTCTGTCCACGATTTGCTGCTGTTTGCCTTTCGGTATTGTCGCTATTATTTTTGCTGCCCAAGTCAATTCAAGGTTAGCAGTAGGCGATCGCGCCGGGGCGTTGGAGGCCTCAAACAAGGCCAAGCTATTTACTTGGATTTCGGTGATTGCGGGATTGCTCGGTGGTGCCCTTTATGCGGTACTCATGGTGCTCTCAATCATGGCTGAGCAAGGGGGGATGTAGCTCGCTGGCCAGTCGTTCATAGTGGTGGGGCGATCGCCAGCGCAGAAGATGGGTCACCGGCTGCTGTAGGAGTTCTGTCGTCAAACCGATGGCGCGGCGAGGATTCACCGTTGCGAGGGTCAACGCTGCTTCAAAATCGCAAACTCCCCAATCCACCAAGCGCCCCACCATTGCCAAGAGGGGAACCGTTGTGCCACAGAGAGTCCCATCCTCAAGGCGAGCAGTGCCATTTTTCACTTCAATGTGCCGTTGATCCCACGGGTAGATGCCATCCCCCAAGCCAAGGGGTGCCAAGGCATCACTGACCAAAAACAGGCGATCGCCTGCGCACTGCCACAATACCTTCAGCATTTGTGGATGAACATGCACCCCATCACCAATCACGCCGCACCAGACCCGCTGATCTGTCAAGGCTGCTGCTAACAGTCCCGGCTGGCGATGATGTAGAGGGGGCATGGCATTAAAGGCATGGGTGATCATTGTGGCACCGGCATCAAAAGCCGCCTGCGCTTCCTCCACGGTGGCCAAAGAGTGACCTAAACTCACGGTAATTCCCAACTGCCGCACATAGGGCAGCGCTTCACCATTGGTATCTAACTCTGGAGCAAGGGTGAGAATCTGAACGGTGTCACTGAACTCCCCTAAAACTGTTTGCACCCTTTCTAGGCTCAAGGGCTGAAGATGGGACTGAGGATGAGCACCGCGCTTCTGGGGATTGAGGAAAGGCCCCTCCAAATGCACACCTAAAATTTTGGCTTCAGGCTCTTGCGCATTGGGCACGTATTCGTGGATCACCCTCAAGGCAGTGTGAATTTCCGCTAGGGGAGCAGTCACAATCGTCGGGGCGTAGGCATCAATCCCCTCTTGCCAAAGATAGCGGCCAATTTTTGGCAGTGGTTCGGTGGTCTTTAACCAAGGAAAGGGAATGCCCAAGGCACCGTTAATTTGCAGATCGACGCCCCCAAGGGAGAGATAATCGCCGCCGAAGTCCAGCACCTCAGAGCCATCGGGGGGAATCAGGTCAGTGCCGATCGCCGTCACTTTGCCATTCGTAAGTTGTACTTGTTGCCAGCGATCGCTCCCCAAAAGCCGCACGCGATCGAGCCATTGCTCAGTCATCATGCCGGCGTTGCTTGCAGATCAGGGCGTTCTTCAGGCACAATTGCCCCCTCCACGGGACATACCTGCAAACAAATGCCACAGTCAATACAGGTGGCAAAATCAATCCAGAACCAATCGGTGCCCTTGGCATTTTTCCCCGGTCCCGGATGAATACAGGCCACCGGACACGCCTCAACGCAATCGGCAACCCCTTCGCAGGTATTCGTGACAATGGTGTGCGCCACAGCGTTTTCCTCACTGAGAGTTGATTCAGGATCAATTCTAAAGCTCTAGGCTAGATCCCCAGATCTGACTTCGCCGCTTGAGCCGCCTCCAATAACATGGGTGTAGGGAGTTCCTCCCAATCGCGATCGCCGATCTCGGCATAGAAGGTTTCGTCATAGCTGCGGGTTTGGATCACCACAGGCATCGGCACCGCATGACCCAGCACAAGCGCCTGTTGTTTAGAATCCAGCTTGGCCAACACCGATCGCAACTGCTGCGAACCCGCCACCCCAGTGAAAATGGCCTCAATGTCCTTTTCATCGTTAAGGAGTGCGGTGATGCGGGTGCCAATTTGCGACATGATCTCGCTATCAATGCCCGAAGGCCGTTGATCAACAACGAGGAGCGTGACAAAGTACTTGCGCATTTCGCGGGCGATCGTCCCAAAAATCGTTTGCTTCACCGTCGCTGCATTCAAGAAGCGGTGAGCCTCCTCAATCGTGATCACCAGTTGACGCGGGCGATCGCTGGGATTCTTGGTTTGCAAAAAAATCTCCGACTGCTGCACATAGGCTTGGTGGATGCGGCGGGCAATAATATTCGTCGCCAGCATATAGGAGAGCATATTGGCTTGGGAGCCAAACTCAATCACCACATGTTGACCCGCCGCAAGAGTGTCCAAAATCTGACCAATGTAGTTCTTGGTACAGGTATTCCGCAGGTACTTCAGTTGCTCTAGCCGTGTCAGTTTGCGTTGCAGCGCCATGATCGAGGCTTTGCTGCCCATCTTCGTTTCGCAAAACTCCTGAATCTCCTGATTTGTCATCACCAAAAGGCGACTAATCCAACCCTTGCCAAACTCATTGCGCAGAATAATGGCATTTTCGAGGCTGGCTTCTGAAAGGTTAAGTTCCCCCTGCACCAGCGCCAGATCCTCCACCTCAATTTGATCAAAGCCAATGTAGAGTTCTTGGGCATCGCGCACCCCCCGCCGTTGCGTGGATTCGGGATCAAGGGTATAGATCTTCACCTGCTGTGGAAACAGTTGCCGCAATCCCTTAACGGTGCTGACTGACTTGCCTTCACGGGTGGCTTCCCAGCCATACTCCGAGTGCATATCAAAAATCAAGTTCACTGCCGCCTGTTTGCGGATAATCCCCGACAGCAACAGCCGCGTTAGGAAGGATTTGCCCGTCCCCGACTTGCCAAAGATGCCGTTGCTGCGCTCGACAAAGCGATCCAAGTCCAAACAGATGGGGACTGCCATATCTAAGGGAGTGCCAATGGCAAAGTTGCGCCGCTGCGGATCGTCTTCCCAGCCAAACACGGCGCGAAACTCCCGTTCACTGGCCTCATAGACAGGACTGAAATGGGCAGGGATCGTTTTTACGGGCAGTAAATCCTGCTCATCGTTGAGGATCATCAACATCGGTGCCACACTTAGCGTCGCAAACGTGCCCGTACCCGCCAGTACCTCCTGCAAAAAGGTATCCTCAAGGGCGGGGGGATTGAGCAGAATGCGGGGATTGGCCGTACCAAGCACGACATCCGTCAGCAGACAAAAGAAGCGCGATCGCTGGCCTTGGATCACTAAAAATTGGCCGACCCGCAGTTCTTCTACAGAGACGTTGCCACACAGTCGTACCTCTAAGCCCTGACTGAGAGAGCCTTGGACAACAATTCCCAGTTGTTGTGCTGTCATCGTTTATTGCGCCTTCAGGAGCTGAATGCGTTGGGGGTCGCCAAACCGCGGAGCAGGGGCTTGGCGGTGAAATTCAGCACCCAGTCTTTGGGTCGCTTGTAGCGTTTGACTCAGGTGCTGCACATAGCGATCCTGTGCCCGCCGAAACCCTTCTAGGTTGTCTCCGCCATTGAGAAGCGCAAAGCAGACAGTGCCGTATTTTGCTGTGGGTAAGACGCCAACCAACGCACTCACATTCCAAAGGGAACCGGTTTTCACCAGTGTGGCGGTGGGTAACTGACGATACTCAACGGTGCCGCGATCGCGCCCCGCCATGGGTAGCACATCCGCCAAACTGTGGTTTTTCTGAGCGAGCATCTCCTGAAGCGCCAAAAGCATCCCACACGCCGCCCGGGGAGAAATGCGATTCTCCTCCCCCAGACCTGAGCCGTTGATCAGTTGAATTTCACTGGGGGGTACATTGGCTTTACGGGCGGCCACTTGAGCTACGGTTGCAGCACCCCCTGCCATTTCTGCTAGGGTTTCCGCAATCTCATTGTTACTGTAGATATTCATTTGCCGCACAATTTCCCCCAAGGGGAGTGAGCGATGCTCGAGGCGCAGGGTAACACTCGCAGGGATCGTGCTTTGGAAGCGTGTTTCACCCGTCATACTTACTTGGGGGCGGGGTTGTCCCTTCAGGTGCTGTTCATAGGCCGTTTGAATTTCAGGCGTCCAGCGGCGGTGATCTAGGGCGAGTTTGAATAGCGCTGCGGCGGTCTGGGGTTCAGGGTAAAAGTTCATTACAAAAGGGGGAACGATGACTAAATTCCCCTGCACTTGACGAATGCCCAAGCGATTGAGGGCATTACCGATGGCGATCGCCTCCTCCCAGACAAAGAGGGGATCATTGCCGCCAATCAAGACCAAGTCCCCCCTGAGAACACCATTTTGCAGCGTGCCTGTGGTGCCGATGCGAGTCAGAAACTGATAGTCAAAGGGGTATTTATCCAGCACAGCAAGGCTCGTGGCAATTTTAGTGACCGATGCAGCCGCAAGGGGGCGATCGCCTTGGTGGTTCACGAGTAACTGCTGAGCACTTTGAACCCAGATGCCCTGTTGATTGGGAGAAAAACCCTCCTGTGCCAATGTTTGCAGGTAGCGATCGCGATACTGATACAGTGCCACCTCAGAGGGAAAGATGACTGCCTTTAATGCCTCAATGCGCGGCTGTCCCCAGTACCATGCCAATGCTGCCAACAAATCTAGCATACCCGTTCTAATTTGCTGTCAATTGCCACCATCCCAAACTGGGGCCAATAAAGCGAACTGTGAGCCAAATGACTACCAGTAGGCCAATGCCGACCCACGTGCCCCGCGTCACCCACTTCTGAATCAGCAGCAGTTGCTCCTTCTTGAGCCAGCCCCCCTTTTCTTGACCGTAGGCCTCACCAAGGGTTTCCTTGCGCCGTTTTGCCTCACCCATACTCGCTGCTCGAACGGTTACAATCTCTATCCTAGATACTTTTGCGGGGCAATGACCCTCTAGGACTCAACGATTGGGCACACCACACCAAACTTCGCCAGCTTTTGCAACACCTTAGCCGCACTCTCCTCAATCGTCTCCAAATCCGTGCGGCATTCCACCTCTGGATTCAAGGGTAGCTCATAGGGGTCATCAATCCCCGTAAAATTGCGAATCTCCCCTGCCCGCGCCCGTTTATAGAGTCCCTTTACATCCCGCTGCTCACACACTGCCAAGGGGGCATTCACATAAACCTCAACAAAGCGGCCAATTTTATGCCGCACCTCATCCCGAATCTCGCGATAGGGCGAAATTGCCGAGACAATCACGATCACCCCGTGGCGAGTCAGCAGTTGAGCCACAAAGCCAATGCGGCGGATATTTTCATCCCGATCCTCTTTAGAAAACCCCAGCCCCTTTGTCAAATGCTGGCGGACAATATCGCCATCGAGAAGTTCAACAGCATGGCCAGCCGCCTGAAGCTGCTTGTGGACATAGTGAGCCAGCCTTGTTTTACCAGCCCCAGAGAGACCAGTAAACTAGAGAGTTAAGCCTTCGGAGTGGGTCATAGGAGGTCAATACAGTTAAGTGGACTGCGGCAACCAGTGAGGGTCTAGGGGGCTAAGACAAAGTTCACTAACTTGCCGGGAACGACAATCACTTTTTTGATCGTTTTGCCCGCTAGGTAGCGTTGGCCAATCTCCGACTGCTTGGCGGCTTCCTCCAGTTCCACTTGACTAGCTGTGGCAGGCACTTGAATCGCGCCACGGGTTTTGCCCATGACCTGAATGACAAGGGTGATTTCATCGGCAACGAGGGCAGTGGGGTCTGCTTTTGGCCAAGGCTGGCGGTGGATGGAGTCGGTGCCGCCCAGTTGGTGCCAGAGTTCTTCGCTGATGTGGGGGGCAAAGGGGGCGAGTAGGGTGAGTAGGGTTTGGATGCCTTCGCTATAGACCCCCGAAGTGTGGCAGTCGGCACTGCCAAGGGCATTACTGAGTTTCATTAGTTCGGCAACAGCGGTATTGAGTTGATAGTCGCCTTCCAGATCGTCGCTAATTTCTTTGATGGCAGTGTGAATGGCACGGCGCAGGTCTTTTTCCGCTTTAGTCAGGGTAGTAGGTAAGGGTTGGCCAAGCTGACCGCCATTGGCTTTGAAGGTTTGCACGAGGCGCCAAACGCGGTTGAGAAAGCGAAATTGGCCTTCGACATCGGCATCGTCCCACTCGAGGTCTTTTTCGGGGGGCGCCTTGAAAAGGATGAACATGCGGGCAGTATCCGCCCCGTACTTCTGAATCACATCGCCGGGGGCAACGCCGTTGTACTTAGATTTGGACATTTTTTCATAGACCACCTCTAGGGGCTCCCCTGTGTCCGGGTCGGTGGGTTGGCTGAGATCGGCGATGCGGCTAGGAATGATGTACTTGCCCGTGCGCGGATTTTTGTAGGTGCGCCCTTGAACCATGCCTTGGGTGAGTAGGCGTTGGAAGGGTTCACTGACATGGACAAGCTGGCGATCGCGCAAAACTTTGGTGAAAAAGCGCGAGTAGAGCAAATGGAGAATGGCGTGCTCAATCCCCCCTACATACTGATCCACGGGTAACCAGTCCTTGATGGCCGCTGGGTCAAAGGGGGCTTCACTGTTGCGCGCATCGGCGTAGCGGAAGTAGTACCAAGAGGAGTCAATAAAGGTATCCATTGTGTCCGTTTCCCGCTGGGCAGGGGTACCACATTTCGGGCAGGGAACATCGCGCCACGCCGCAAGTTTGGCCAAGGGAGAAGGGCCACGACCGCTAAACTCCACCTCTTCTGGCAGCAGCACAGGTAACTCTGACCGCGGCACCGGCACCGCCCCACACTGCGGACAGTGAATGATCGGAATGGGCACACCCCAGTAGCGTTGGCGAGAAATGAGCCAATCCCGCAGCCGATACTGCACTTGTTCGCGTCCCCAACCTTGGGTAGCAGCATACTCGGTAATCGCTGCTTTGGCGGCGGTGGAGTCCATGCCATCAAATGGACCACTGTTGATCAATCTCCCCGGCTCCGTATAGGCGGCCTTGAGGCGGGCACTGGCTTTGCCGTCTGGGGGAATAATCACTTGGCGAATGGGGAGCTTGTGGGCTTTGGCAAACTGAAAATCGCGCTCATCGTGGGCAGGTACGCCCATCACGGCTCCAGTCCCATATTCGTAGAGGACATAATCGGCAATCCAGATAGGAATTTCCTCCCCAGTAAAAGGATTGACGGCTTTGCCACCGGTGGCCACACCGCGTTTGGGGCGATCGCCCGCTGTGCGTTCCAGTTCACTTTCCTGTTGGACACTAGCAATAAAGGCTTCGACGGTTTTGCGGCGGCGGCTAGTGGTGACTTTCGGTGTCAGGGGATGTTCGGGCGCCAGCACCACGTAGGTCACCCCATAGACGGTATCGGGACGGGTGGTAAAAACGGCAATTTTCTCATGACTGCCAACAATTGGGAATTCCAGATAGGCACCCGTGGACTTGCCGATCCAGTTGGCCTGCATCAATTTCACCCGCTCTGGCCAGCCCGTCAGTTGTTCCAAGTCATTCAACAGTTCCTCGGCATAGGCGGTAATTTTCAGGAACCATTGCTTAAGCAGTCGCCGTTCCACTAAGGCGCCCGATCGCCACGATCGCCCTTCGCTATCCACCTGCTCATTGGCCAAAACTGTTTGATCCACGGGATCCCAGTTCACCGCTGCTTCCTTCTGGTAGGCCAAACCCGCCTCAAAGAATTCCAAGAAGAGCCATTGCGTCCAGCGGTAGTAGTCGGGGTGACAGGTGGCTACTTCCCGTTCCCAATCGTAGGACAGGCCAAGGCGTTGCAGTTCTTGGCGCATTTGGGCAATGTTTTGCTGTGTCCAGACGCGAGGATGAATCCCCCGTTCAATGGCGGCATTTTCTGCCGGCAGGCCAAAGGCATCCCAGCCCATCGGGTGGAGAACGCGATAGCCCTGCATCCGCCGACAGCGGGCAATGACATCGGTAATCGTATAGTTGCGGACGTGCCCCATATGCAGATTCCCGGAGGGGTAGGGAAACATCGAGAGGGCATAGAATTTCGGCTTTTGCGGATCGGTGTTGGTGCGATCGATCTGGCGGGCAGCCCATTCCCGTTGCCACTTGGCCTCAATCACTTGGGGGTCGTAGCGATCGTCCACAACAGTTTTCCCAAAAGAACAGCTTATCTATTGTATCTGGCACGTTCCTCTCCAAGATACGGCAACAGTGGTCTTAGCTTGCCGGTGCCGCAACGGGGCGTAGCCGATAGCCTTGACCATAGACCGTTTGAATTAGGGAGGGTTCGTCGGCATGCTCAATTTTGCGCCGTAGCAGTCGAATCTGGGCGGCCAATAGGTTGCGATTGACACAGGTCTGATCCGGCCACAGTTGACTAGCAATCAATTCATGGCTGAGAAGTTCCGTCGGGTGCTTGAGGAAAAGAGCTAGGAGCGCTGTTTCCTTCTCAGAGAGGGAGATACACTGTGTTCCTCGGTAAAGCAAGCGACCTTCGACATCGAGCCGCAGATCCTGCCAGCAAAGAATCGGTGCCGTACACCCCATCGTGTGGCGCCGTCGCAGCAGTGCTCGTACCCGTGCCAGCAATTCCCGCAGTTCAAAGGGTTTAACCAAGTAATCATCAGCACCGGCATCCAGACCCCGCACCCTGTCATCCACCGTATCTCGAGCAGTGAGAAAGAGAACGGGAGTCTCATCACCGGCTTGGCGCAATCGTTGACAAAGTTCTAGCCCCGTAGGCGGTGGCACCATCCAATCCAAAATTAAGAGGTGGTAGGGGCGCTGCGTTTGCCAGTAGGCTTGAGCCGTTTCACCATCGTAGGCCACGTCAACGTGGTAGCCCTCTTGGCGCAGGATGTGACCCAAGGGGTCGGCGAGTTCCGTTTCATCCTCTAGCAGCAGAATGTGCTCCACAACATCAATTGATGGCCGATGGACACCAAAATTTTAGCGAAATCCTCTTGAGTTAGGCGGCTGCTTGTAGCAACTGAGGCGGCACCGGAATTCCCGCTGCGATCGCCTCCGCTGGCAGTGTGGGTACAAGGCGATAACAGTAGAGAAGAAATTGCTCTAACCATGTTTGTAGCAGGTCTTGCTGCTTCTCATTGAGGTAGCGATCGGGAGCAGGTACTTGCTCAGTGTAAAAGGTCTCAACCCGAATCGTGCGCAGCCAAGGATGAGTCGGGCGGGTAATCAACCAGTAGTTACGCACAAGGGCACAACCGAGGTGATTCTGCACGATCTGGCTTGCCTTCCTAAACCATGGCAGATAGTTTTGCAGCGTCTGTACCACTGGTGGCGTAAACAAGGGGCGTACTGCGGATGTCACACCAAGCAGGTTCAGGATTTCACCCTCTAGTGCCAAGAGGTAGGCCAAATTGATAGGGAGAGACGCCTTAGCCCGAGCGTAGGACACCAGTAGTGTTTCTAGGGTGGCACGGCTCGCTTCTGGGAGTCCTTCAAGCAACAGGAGAAGCTGATTTTCAGTTCGCAGGGGACTGGCAGAGAGGGCTGAGCCTTGGCGCTGATAAATTTCCCTCAGAGTATCGAGGAGAAGAGGCGGTAGCAGCATTGCTCAAGGAGTTAGTCTAAAAAGACCTAGGTAATCTTAATACTTTCTTTATATCTGTTTGTCGGGATGATGGAAGTAAGGGTTGCTACAGTTGACCCAAGAAAAACTTAGGGTATTGATAGGATGTTATAAATCTTCTAGCGATCGCTTGCCAATCCTCTAGGGAATACGCTATCTTAGACAAGCTAGAGCAACGCGGGGTAGAGCAGTCTGGTAGCTCGTCGGGCTCATAACCCGAAGGTCCATGGTTCAAATCCATGCCCCGCCATTCATGATGTTTAATCGATTCTGGCGCTTCTTAGCTCCTTTAATTCCTCTCCCTAGCTTGATTCTTGGCATGTCCACAGCGCAGACGGCTCAATATCGCTTGAGTGCGCTGAAGATTGAACTGGCACCCCAAGAACCTTTTACGGTACTGGCGATCGCTAATACGGGCAATGTCCCCCTCGACTTTAAGGTGCGGGTGCAGCAGTGGCAACAGCGGGCAACGGGGGAAGATGAACTCCATCTCTTACCCGCAAATAGCCTAGAGCTAGTCGCCTTTCCCAACCTCCTGCATCTGCCCGTGGGCGGACGGGCTGAAATTCGCCTTGGCCATCGCTTGCCGGCTGCTGATGTCGAGCGGACATATCGGCTTTTAGTTGCAGAAATTCCTCCAGCCCCTCAAGGAATCGGCTCAGAAACGCGCCTCGTAACGGTGCATAGCCTACCCGTATTTATCAAACCAGCGGTCATTCGGCGGCAGGGGCAACTCCTCAATGCCCAAGTGCAGCAGGGAACCCTGCAAATGACTGTCAGTAATCGGGGCAATGTGCATATCGAGGCGGATCAAATCACAGTCAGAGGCTTGGCGGAGAATGGTCAACGGCTCTTTGAGCTGCGCCCGCAACGGGAATATGTTCTTGCAGGGGTGACGCGGCCCTTAATGCCCATGCCTTTGCCCCAAGACCAGTGTGCAGCCGTGCGAATCCTACAGATTGTCTTGGACATTGCTGCCCATCCCCCCACCACCCAAATTGAGCGACCCACGGGGGTTTGCCGTTAGAGCCTTTGGTTAAGAGCAGCAAAAAGACGCTGGCGATCGCCCTCTAGAGCCTGATCTAGTTCTGGCAAAAAGGTGTTGTCTGGCCACAGCGGCGCGAATAAAGTCACCATTGGCAGACTGTCAATGGCAATGAAAAAGTCGGTGGGTTGGGGGCCATCAATGTGGCGACTATTCACCCCAAAACCGCTACGGCTATAGGTAATCGCCACGGCAGGCGCCGCCGAACGCAACCACTCAAGGGGTGTTGGCTGACCGGCCATGGAGCGCACCATCTGTTCCAGTTGCTCTGGACTTCCCGACCAAATGGAGGCCAAGAGGTCACGGCGGTTGTTAGGGTCATCCCATGCCTTGAGAAAGGTTTGCAGCGTTGCAGGAACCTTCAATGTTGCCTCTTGGGGGTTGGCCAAGGGTTGCAGCCATGCAGCTAGGGGATCGGCATCCGCGGGCACTTCCCCCTGCCACCAGCGGAGGAGGGTTGACACTTGACGCACATAGGCGCCTGAGGGGCGATCGCTGGCAATGTCCTGCTCAAGCTGACGATAACGCTCCGTGACCGCCGTCAGAACTGGTTGATAAAAGGGTGCGAGGGGAGCAACCCGCCAAGCCGGACTGGTGATGAAGATGGGATGGCGCAGCACCTCAAGGATCAGGGCTTGGGTGGCGAGTTGCAGTTGATTCTGACCGATAAGGGCTAAGCCGAGACCCAGAAAATTGCCCCGTTTAGCCGGTACCAGTTGAGCCGCTTTGGCAAAGGTAGGAACTGCTGCACCCAAATTGCCCTCGCGCCAATAAAGCCATGCCAAGTTACTATAACCAAACTCAAGGTAGGGGGACAGCTCAATTCCTTTTTCAAACTCAACCGTTGCTGTACGCAAGAGGTTTGCCCGTGCTGTGGGATTGTCTGCCATCATGCCCCGCTGGCCATAGTGCCACCCCAATTGCAGCGGGTAGTAGGGTTCCCAAGGGGCGAGTTCCTGAGCATGGAAGAGCTTCTCAGTAAAGCGATTCCAGTCGGGAGGGGTTTCCAAGAGGGCTAGAAAACCTTCGCTGCTACTTGCCCAAGCACGGTGAATCGGTGTCAGCCAACCCACCATCACTAGGATGATTCCTAAACCCACGCCCACCAGCGAGAGTGCCCAGCGTACCCGCAACCGTTGAGGAGGAGTTTGCCCTTGGCCTGTGCGAATCAGGGTTGTTAAGAGGGTAAGTTCAATTAGGAAGAGGCCACCAATGCCAACATTGTCCAGTTGAAAATCCGTAAGACTGAGTACGCCGTAGCCCCAAAGCGCAAGGTAGACGGCGATCGCCAGCCGTTGTTCCCGTTGTGTTAAGTTCGGCCACCAGCAACGATAGCGCATTGCCCAATAAACCAGTAGCCCCACCCCCAAGAGCAATACGGCAATGCCCCAAAGGCCAAGTTCGGCCCACAGTTGTACGGGGGTACTGTGGAGTTGATAGATCCACTCCGCTTCACGGCCAGCCCAGCCCGGACGATAGTGCTGATACCACAGGGGCACACTGCCTAAGCCATTGCCCCTCAGAGGATGGGCGGCCCCCATCCGCCAGCCAACAATACTGGTAATCCAGCGGTAGGCTAGTTCGCTCCCTTGTCCTCCCTGCCAGAGAGCCACTAAGCTGCGGCGCAGGCGATCGTTGGCCAAAGCGACCACCGCTAAGCCCACCAAAGCCAACAAGCCCCACCAAGAGCGACGCTGGCGGCGATAGTGCCAAACCCAACCCACGCCAAGGGGAATGACCATTGCCAGTAAGCCGAGGCCGCCCCCCCGTGAAAATGTTGTATAGAGGGTAACTAGACCCAAAAGCAGCACCGCCATCCAAAACCGGCGCGATCCACTGGTTTCTGCTTCTATGGCCAAAAGTCCCACCAAGGGTAGAGCCAATAGGAGATAGCCCGCCACGTAATTTTGGTGGCCAAAGGGTGCCCAGTTGCGGAGTTCCAAAGTGTCCACATTGAGGTGGGGCGTTAATCCTTGGGGAGTATCAAAAATTGCCGGGGCGATCGCTGTGCCCAGCCAAAGGCCTAAACTGACAAGAATCACGAGGGCAGTGAGATAGCCTTGAAAGCGCACAATTTGCCAGCGGCGTTCTGGGGTGCGCAACCAAGCCCCGAGGGGATAAAGAACAGCAATACCTCCCAACAGTGCCCAGCCATACCAGCGAGCCTGATGGGGAAAAGTACTCCACGTCCCTGAAATCGCCAATGCCAACAGGAGTAATAGCACTACGCCATCAAAGCCATTTCCCAAGGGCTGCACCCGCCGTTGATAGGCCAACACCTGCAAAAACCAAAGCAGAGGCACCCCCAGCGCGGCTTGCCAAAGTAAGACCCAAGGCCACGCCACCATGAGACTGTGACTATCGGGTAGAAGCGTAAAAAAGGTATAGCCAGCTGCTGTGAACAACCCCAGCAGAATGCCCTCCTGTTTCGCTGCCTGTTCGCCCCAATGTTTTGCTGTCATCGGTGATGCTAAAAGGGTTTAAAGCCGCTCCAACCGTTTTGATGAGCCTTGTCCTGATTCTAGGTGAATTCTTAGGCAAAGGCTGCCACCACCCGATCCATGGCTTCAACCACATTTTCCCGACTATTAAAGGCCGAAAGGCGCAGATAGCCCTCACCCGCTGCCCCAAAACCAGCACCGGGGGTACCCACTACATAGCAAGTGTGCAGCAATTTATCGAAAAAGTCCCAACTGCCAATCCCTTGGGGCGTTTTCAGCCAGACATAGGGAGCATTGACCCCACCATAGACTGCAAAGCCCGCTTGGGTGAGTTTTTCGCGAATGAGACGGGCATTGTCCATATAGAAGGCCACCAGTTCCCGTACTTGGGCTTGACCGGCTTCAGAGTAAACCGCCTCGGCGCCCCGCTGCACAATGTAGGACACACCATTAAACTTCGTGGATTGCCGCCGTTGCCACAGCGCCCAGAGTTCGACGGCCTCGCCACTGGGGGTTTGCCCCTTGAGACCCTTGGGTACTACGGTAAAGGCACAGCGAGTTCCCGTAAATCCGGCATTTTTCGAGAAGGAGCGGAATTCAATGGCACACTCGCGGGCACCGGGAATTTCATAGATGGAGTGGGGAATAGCGGGATCGGTAATAAAAGCTTCGTAGGCGGCATCAAAGAAGATAATTGCTTTGTGGGCACGGGCATAGTCCACCCACGCCTGTAAATGCTCCCGTGTGGCTACCGCACCGGTGGGATTGTTGGGGAAGCAGAGGTAGATTAAGTCCACAGGTTCACTGGGTAGCGTGGCGGTGAAGTGGTTTTCAGCGGTAATCGGCAAATAGACCAGTCCAGTGTACTCCCCGCGTTCATTGGCTTCCCCCGTGTGCCCTGCCATGACATTGGTATCCACATAGACGGGATAAACGGGGTCGGTAACGGCAATGCGGTTGCCGTCGCCAAAAATATCGAGGATATTCCCTGTGTCGCACTTGGAGCCGTCGGAAATAAAAATTTCACTGGCATCAATGTCGCAGCCGCGGGCTTGGAAGTCGTGGGCGGCAATTTTTTCCCGTAGCCAAGGATACCCCTGCTCAGGCCCATAGCCTTTGAAGGTGGCGCGATCGCCCATTTCTTCCACCGCTTGAATCATTGCTTGTCGACAGGCTGCCGGCAGCGGTTCGGTGACATCCCCAATGCCGAGACGAATCAGGGGGGCATCGGGATGGGCTTGCAAGAATTGATTGACACGGCGGGCAATTTCCGGAAAGAGATACCCTGCCTTGAGTTTGAGGTAGTTTGCGTTAACAAAGGCCATAGATTAGACTGCAATCAGGGAGATTTGTTAAATTTTAACCTCAAACATTCTAAAGTGATTCTTTAGTTTGGGCAACTCAATATCTTTCAGGATGAGCACCCTAAAGAATACGGGATTATTCACGCTTTCCTCACTCATATTCGCCAGCGATTGCTCTATAAGCCTCTGGAACTGCACAGTAAAGCTCACGGCCTGAAAAGCAGTACTTGCAGCAAAAGTGAGTCCTCCATTGGGGCGATCGCTGGTTGGTATAACTAAATTGGGTCAGCACTTTTACAAATCACATAACCAGCGACAGATCGATGCAATTTGATTTGGATTGTTTAGGTTAGCAGCGTTGGCAAGTAATCCCTTTTCCAGTTGATCCCATATCTCGACCGCCATTTTCTTCTCAATCGCTGCACCTATAAAGAAAACATGCGGGGAGTGTTTCGCTTTCGAAAACGCTTCACAGATACGGTCAAGAGCCACTCGCGCAGTTTTCCAATGCTCAGATGAACCAGCGCCTTGTCAGATAATCCTGCTGCCCTGAGAAGACCTACTTCTATGCCTTTGATAGCCAGCAAATCAGCAGGGGTTTTAGCCCTTGATGCAGCTTCTTGCAATGCCCTTGCTTCGGCGACATAAGGTGTAGAGCGACGATTCTTTTCGAGTGCAAGAGCAACAAAACCCGCGCGTGTGGCTTCATGGCTCGTGACGAGATCAGCACTAGACTGAAGATGGTTTCGGTATGGGCGCGAAGACATTACAATTTTCTCCAGATGTAAATGCCCTTACGTAGGGCTTCGCGTCCATGCTCCCCCATCTGCTGGCTACTATTGCCTTTGCCGTTTGGCAAAACGAGAATACGTTCAACATGAAAGCCTAATTTTTCTGCAATATCAGAGAGGATCATATCGACCGAAACGCTCGCTCCTGCATAACGGACATTATCGTTGACCATAAACAAGAGTGCGTTTGGTTTCAGCACACGCGCAAATTCGGCGATAACACAAGCCATCTCATAAAAATAGCCTTTTACCATCCGAGGAATTCCGTTATTGTTCAGAGCCCGTTGCGCTTTTTGGTCTTCCAAGTACTTCAGAATGGCTTGTAATAGTTCCTCCTCATCAGCAGCAGCCAATGCTGTTGCCCATTGCGGGTTAATGCCCAACAAGTCTTTTGGGCGATTTTCCACTGTACAACTAAGCATCTCTTGGCGAAATCTCAGTAGTTTTTGTTCATCTGTGCCCAACAACGCGAGTTCCAGTGCATAGGTACGCGTATAGTCATAGCGGTTGCAGTAAGGCGGAGAGGTCAGAATTGCATCGTAGGTGCTGTCGGGTAATTGCGGCAATATTTGAAGACATGAACCCTCAAACAAACGGATTTGAGCCTGAAGTTTTTCCGCAGCAAACAAAGTTGTTTGATGATTGGGTGATACATCTTCTAAAATCTCGTTTATCTTTTCACAAATAGCCTGATCGAACTCTAGGATTTCGCCCTTGTCGAA
Organism: Thermosynechococcus sp. PKX82; assembly: GCF_031583255.1. Classification (NCBI taxonomy): domain Bacteria; kingdom Bacillati; phylum Cyanobacteriota; class Cyanophyceae; order Acaryochloridales; family Thermosynechococcaceae; genus Thermosynechococcus; species Thermosynechococcus sp. PKX82. Next base: position 1,918,134 of record NZ_CP134169.1, read on the forward strand.
AATTTTCTTACCCTGTGTGCGTCCAGAGCGGTAATCCCACCGAAGGTATTGACCATCCTTTCGAGTAAAACTGATGGATTCCAGTACACAAAGTAAAGCAAAGCGCAAGATGGATTGAACTCTACTATTCTCGACTTGGTACGCGCCTATATATTTTTCGATGGCTTCCTTTGTTGTTTTGGGATAAGCTCCCTGTGTGATTCGCAGCTCTGGCAAGGGAACACTTATTTGCGACTCTTTCCAAACTCTCAACGTCGACCATTGGCACAATCTCTCGAAGTCTTCAGGGGTGAATTCGGCATCTAGAATTTGTTTGGCCGCAATGATTTCGCGACCAATGGGTAACAACTCGATCCCATCTGCATCTATACCCATTGCACTTGCAGCAAACAAAGCTGTTCCACTGCCTGCGAAAGGATCCAGAATTCTACCTGCGTTAATGCCGTACTTATGAAATAAATGTTCGACTAAAGAGGCTGAAAACGCTTCTTTGAACTTGTACCAACGATAAGAAGGTCTAGTTTTATTGCCTTGGAAACTCACCAAAAAACGCGAGAGTGTAGGGTCAATGTCGAATCTGTTTCTGAACCGATCGTGTAGCTGCTTATCAAGATGTCTAATAGTGCTGAGGAACTCAGGGGGTTGAGACAATACAGCAGTGGATGCCGTAGTATATTGCATTTCAATAGCTGAATACTAAACGTACCGATAGGTTGTGACCTCTCGCCTGCACGAGCAGACTGTTGCTCTCGGTTAAGTGTTTCTGTCTCCGGGGCAGCCAGTTGTGCTTCACGACTCTCACTCCAACTGAGCAAAGATCGACAAAGAAGATAGTGATGCCAATCGATCAACCCTCGAGTATTTCCTGTAGCCGCGATCGCGCCCTTTCAAAGGCCTCGGCCAATTTCTGAGGTTGAGATCCGCCGGCCTGAGCAAAGTTGGGACGCCCGCCGCCGCGGCCACCACAGACTTGGGCGAGTTCCGCCACCAGTTGACCGGCATGAACCCCCCGCTCTACAACATCCGGACTGGCGGCGACTAAAAGGTTCACTTTGTCAGCAGCCGGTTGAGTGGCCAACACCACAGCTCCACTGCCCAGTTTATTCAGGAGCCATTCAGCAGCGGTTTTTAGCCCTTGGGGATCTACCCCCGCCAGCGAGGCAATAAGCAGATGGGTAGTGCCGATGGCTTCAGCCTGCTCCAAGAGGGCTTGGGTTTTGGCAAGAGCTAGTTCGGCTTTGAGGTGTTCCAGTTCCTTTTGCTGGGCTTTGAGATCCGCTTGGAGTTGGCTAATGCGATCTAGAATCTCTTCCGGTTTGGCTTTGAAGCGATCGCACAACTCGCGGACAATGCTATCGCGCTGTTGCAAATAGTCACGCACCGCCGGTCCAGCAATGGCTTCAATGCGGCGAATCCCAGCCGCCACACCACTTTCGCTAATGATCTTAAAGAGGCCAATTTCAGCAGTGTTGTGGACATGGGTGCCACCACAGAGTTCCATAGAGACACCGGGAATATCGAGAACGCGCACCTGCTCACCGTATTTTTCACCAAACATGGCGATCGCCCCCTTGGCCTTGGCTTCATTGAGCGCCATGATACTCGTGTGGGTGGCATGGCTTTCACTAATCCACGTGTTGATTTGATCTTCAATCTGTTGCAGCTCTTCGCGAGTGAGGGCACGGGGGCAGTTAAAGTCAAACCGCAGCCGATCAAAAGCCACCAGTGATCCCGCCTGGGAAATGTTTTCGTCAATCCGCTTTTTCAAGGCCGCCTGCAAGAGATGCGTTGCGGTGTGGTGCGCCTGTACCCGCCGCCGACAACTGAGATCAATTTGGGCGCTCACGCGATCGCCAACGCTGAGGCTGCCCCGCTCCACTTTGCCGTAGTGAACAAACACTTCCTTTTGCTTTTGCACATCGTGGATTTGCACTAGCGCATCACTGGTGGCGAGATACCCGCGATCGCCAATTTGGCCACCGGATTCAGCATAGAAGGGAGTTTCCTCAAGGATCACCTGCACTTCAGTCCCTGCTGTTGCCGTTGTTACCGGATGACCCGCCACCAAAATCGCTGTTACGGTCGTGGTCAAACTAAACTCGTCATAGCCACGAAACTGCGTCGGATGCAGTTGATCCGCTAGGGAGTCAATCCCCTCCTGAACGGTAATATCAATGGTTTCGTGAGCGGCTTGGGAGCGTTGCCGCTGCTCGGCCATACAGGCTTCAAACTCAGCCACATCCACACCAATGCCTTGCTCAGCGGCAATCTCTTGGGTCAACTCCAAGGGGAAGCCATAGGTATCAAAAAGAACGAAAGCATCGCGCCCTGCCAATTGTGGTTTACTGCGTTTTTTGCCCTTAGTTGTCTTCAATGGAGCGAGCATCTCCGCTAAGAGCTTCTCACCCCGATCCAAGGTCTTAAGAAACTGTTCCTCCTCCCGCTGGAGTTCGCTGAGAATCACTGCCTGCCGCTCGCGCACATTGGGATAGACATTGGCAGCCAGATCAATCGCCACTTGAGCCAAGGCAGGGGTCACCAGTTCATTGATCCCCAACAGCCGACTATGGCGGACAATGCGCCGAATCAATCGCCGCAGGACATAGCCACGCCCCACATTACTGGCGGTGACGCCATCGGCAATGAGATGAACCACGGCACGGGTGTGATCGCCAATCACCTTGAGGGACGTTTTGGTGCTGGCATTGGCTTTGCGGTACTGAATCCCGGCGCGCTGCGCTGCCGCCTCAATCATCGGGAAAATTAAGTCTGTCTCGTAGTTGTTGGGCACCCCTTGCAGAACCTGCGCCATCCGCTCCAAGCCCATACCGGTATCAATGTTTTTCGCCTTGAGGGGGGTGCGGCGCCCTTGATCGTCTTGGTTCAACTCCATGAACACCAGGTTGTAGAGTTCGATGAAGCGGCGATCGTCATCGAGATCAACGTCAGCTAGCCCCTTTTCCGGATAGAAGTCGTAGTAAATCTCAGAACAAGGGCCACAGGGACCCGTTGGCCCCGCCGTCCAGAAGTTGCTCTCCTCTCCCATGCGCTGGATGCGCTCCTTGGGCAAGCCCACTTGGCGATGCCAAATGTCATAGGCCTCATCGTCATTTTCAAAGACGCTCACCAAGAGCCGTTCCGGGGGCAAACCATAAACCGTGGTCATCAATTCCCATGCCCAACCAATGGCCTCCGCCTTGAAGTAGTCGCCAAAGCTGAAGTTGCCCAACATTTCAAAGAACGTGTGGTGGCGAGCAGTGCGACCCACATTTTCAATGTCATTGGTGCGCAGACACTTTTGCGCAGTGGTGACGCGGCGTACCTTTGGCGTTTCTTGGCCGAGGAAAATGGGTTTGAAGGGGAGCATGCCGGCGATCGTCAGCAGCACCGTCGGATCCTCTGGAATCAGCGAGGCACTCGGCAAAATCGTGTGTCCCTTAGCGGCATAGAACTCAAGGAATTTTTGGCGAATTTGATCACCTGTGAGGGCAATTGTCGCCGACGCAGAGGGGGACGAGGTCATTGGAGCAAAGTCTCAACGGAGCGCAACAAACGGCAAGAACATTATTTCATCATACTGGATTGTACTCTGGGAATAAGGCACCCCATTGGCAGGATTTACGAGAATAGCCATGACTGAGCCAGCCACCCGCTCTGAAATGGGTCAACTCCTTGAGGAAGTGAGAGGAATGCGCGCTAATATGAGAAAGTTGCTGATCTGAGCGATCGCCAGCGGGTGGTGGATGCCCGCCTATGGGGTTTTATTGTCGCCCTTGTCAGGGGATTTTGGCTTATCTTGTCAAGTTGTCTTTACTTTGATAGGAGTTAGCGCACAAACACGCCGGGCAAAAAGGTTTCGAGATAAAGATGAATCAATTGGCGGCCAAAGAGACCACTGACAATAGCCGCTACTGCCAAAAAAGGGCCAAAGGGAATCGGTTGCCGCCGCTGAATCCAACCGAGGGCAATCCCCAGTCCACCCATCAGGCCACCGAGGGCACAGGCCAAGAAAAAGGTAACGAGCAATCCCTGCCAACCTAGCCAAGCCCCGATCATCGCCGCCAGTTTGCTATCCCCTCCCCCCATGACCTCCTGACCAAGGGCGATCGCCCCCCCCCAGCGGATCAGATCAAAGAGCCAAATGCCAATCACTGCGGCAATGATGCCTTCCGTGAGTCCGCCTAGACCCGTCGTTAACCCTCTCACGAGCAGGCCGACAATCAACCCCCATTTTGTCAGGGGATGGGGCAGCGTCATCGTGTCTAGATCAATCAAGGCCAAAGCCAAGAGCCACGCACTCAGCAGCCAGAGCACAAGGGTTTGCACTTGCCAGCCACTCACAGCCACAATCAGGACGTACAGCAGTGCCGTCAACAGCTCAATCGCAGGATACCGCCAAGAAATGGGTGCATGGCAGTAACGACATTGCCCCCGCACGAATAGCCAGCCCAAAATTGGGATATTGTCCCAGGGCTTGAGTGTGGTCAAACAGATCGGGCAGCGAGACGGCGGATAAAGGAGCGATCGCCCACTCGGCACACGGTAGATCACAACATTGAGAAAGCTCCCCACCGCTGCCCCAAGGCCAAAGACAAGGCAGTAGCTAGCAAAGGTCAAAAAAGTTAGTGCAGTTATAGGCGTGTTACTTCCGGCAGATGATCGTAGGGAATAAAGCATTCTTGGGGCAGCAGCACTGGTTGGCTAGTAAACAGCACATAGCCCCGCAGGGTTTGCCGATTAACAGCGACACCCGCAGGCACCGTTTTTGCCCCATGAACCTGCTGGTAGAGATTATAGATGGATTGAGCAGCGGCTAATAGGGGGGTATCAACGGTTTCCATGGTCTGCAAAACTGGCATGTGCCCCACTCCTCGGCAAGCGAACAATTAGAAACGGTTATGTTTGGTTTTGAGCCAATCATCAGTTCTCGCCAAGCGCTCCGCCTATGCAAAAGCAGAACAAGCTTCCATAGGAAATAAACATCACTGGCCTACGATGTTTGAACATGTTCAGAGGCAAAGCGCTAGAGGAAGGGGCAGGGAATTGCCTATAATACTGTGAGCACGCCAATGCTTGAGGGAGTTGACGTTGACCACGACCGTTTTTCAAACCACAAAATCCCAAGAAATTTTTGCCGCTGCCCAAAAACTCATGCCCGGTGGCGTCAGTTCACCTGTGCGTGCCTTCAAGTCCGTCGGCGGCCAGCCCATTGTCTTTGATCACGTCAAGGGTGCCCACATTTGGGATGTAGACGGCAACCAATACATTGACTATGTGGGGTCTTGGGGACCCGCGATCGTCGGCCATGCCCATCCCGAAGTCATTGATGCTCTCCATGCCGCCCTTGAAAAGGGAACCAGCTTTGGCGCCCCCTGCGTGCTTGAGAATATCTTGGCGGAAATGGTGATTGCCGCTGTCCCTAGTGTCGAGATGGTGCGCTTTGTGAATTCTGGCACCGAAGCCTGTATGGCAGTGCTGCGGCTCATGCGTGCCTATACCCAGCGGGAAAAGGTGATCAAGTTTGAAGGCTGCTACCACGGTCATGCCGATATGTTCTTGGTCAAAGCAGGGTCAGGAGTCGCTACATTGGGTTTACCCGATTCTCCCGGCGTGCCGAAAGCAACCACCGCCGCCACATTAACCGCACCCTACAACGATCTCGAAGCGGTCAGTCGCCTCTTTGAACAGTATCCCGATGACATTGCGGGGGTGATCCTTGAACCTGTGGTCGGCAATGCTGGTTTTATTCCGCCAGATGCCGGCTTTCTCGAAGGGCTGCGAGAGCTGACAAAACAGTACGGTGCCCTCTTGGTCTTTGATGAAGTCATGACCGGCTTTCGCATCGCCTATGGTGGTGCTCAGGAAAAATTTGGTGTGACACCAGACCTCACCACCCTCGGAAAAGTGATTGGCGGTGGCCTACCGGTGGGTGCCTATGGCGGTCGCGCTGACATTATGAAGATGGTGGCGCCGGCAGGACCGGTGTATCAAGCGGGTACCCTCTCTGGCAATCCCTTGGCAATGACAGCGGGCATTAAAACCTTGGAAATTCTCAGCCGCCCCGGTAGCTATGAGCAGCTGGATCGGATCACAGGCAAGCTGATCCAAGGACTGTTAGAGGCCGCACGGGAATTTGGCCATGAGGTGTGTGGTGGGCACATCAGTGGCATGTTTGGTCTCTTTTTCACCGCTGGTCCGGTGACGAACTATGAGCAAGCCAAGCAGTCCGATTTGAAAAAGTTTGCGGCCTTCCACCGGGGTATGTTGGAGCAGGGGATTTACCTTGCGCCATCCCAGTTTGAAGCGGGCTTTACTTCCCTTGCCCATACAGAGGCGGATATTGAGCGCACCATTGCGGCAGCGCGGACAGTGCTGAGTCAGCTTTGAGCTTTCACCGTCGCGGCAAGGAGCACCACATCCATTAAGTCCGCAAGGTTGAGGCAGGGAAAGACCATGACATCCCCCAATTGATGAATGGCTCGGCTGCTATCTTCGGCCAAGGTAATCATGGGGAGTTTTCGCAGTTTGGGATGATTCTCCAGATCGGCGACCTCGTCAGCGGGCAAATCCCAAATCAGAACATCGGGTTGCCAAATCTCCACCAAGAGATCGGCCTGTTCGAGGTCTTCTGCTTCGAGGAGCCGCAGGTGGGGCAGGCTAATGTCATGGAGGAGGCCGAGGCGGAGTACCGTTTGATTGAGGAGGGGACGCTCAAAAGTCGATTCTTCGACTGGAGCAGCCAATCGCGGGAAACACCAGCGATCGAGGACATCAATCAGCAGGCTGGGATGACTACTCAAGGGCAGCCGTTGCACAAAACCGGTCAAGCCCAAGGGAGTGGCTTCATCGGAGAGGATGATCAACGGAACAGTGGCCGTGAAGGGGCTGGTGGCCAGACTCTCAACCACATCAGCCAAAATGAGACTACTGGCGGGGCGGACAACAATGGCCGTGGGTTGCAGTTGCTCCAGCTTATCCAGCGCTTCAAGGGGATGGCGAGCGACCACATAGCCGTAGTGACTGCGCTGCAATGCGGAAGTCGTGTCCATGATCCACGTGGCATCATTACTGACCAAAAGGATCAATTGAGCCGTAGTGGGTAATTCAGGGGGAAGTTCCTCAGCAAAGGGCAGTAGTACTGTCCACTCACTGGAGTCGTCAGCTTGGGCAATAAAGGAAAGCTCACCATTGTGGAGACGACAGAGTTGGCGGGCGAGCATCAGCCCCATGGTGACTTCGGCGTAGTCCTCGAGGCATTCGTGCAGCAGGCGATCGTGATCCTTGAGGGGAATGCCATGTCCCTCTTCCCACAGTTGCAGCGCCAGCCAATTTTGCCAGCGACTCAGGCGTAGTCCATAGCGATCGCTGGGAAAGAGCATCAGCCACCCCAAGAGATGGGCAAGAATCTGCCGTAGCCGCAGAGCATCGCCGTAGAGGTACACATGGCTCAAGGGCTGATCAATGTGCCACTGCCACTGCCAACCCGGCGGGGTTAGATGGTAAAGATGCTCCGCCAACTCCTGCGATCGCAACCACAAACCCGCCAATTCTACGGTTTCCCATTGCAATTCCAACTCTCGCCAAAGGGCACGGGTGTGGTCCTGCCACGCCTGAATGAGGCGATTCATTTGCCAACCGCTACGCTGGATCAGGGCAAGGTAGTCCTGTTGCTCTGGTAGAGGGTGCTGCCACAAAAGTTGGGTGAGGCTGAGAATCGCCGTTAGGGGATTTTTGAGTTCATGCCCCAAGCTCAGGAGGAGGCGCTTTTGCTGATGGAGGCGCAGTTGGTGCAAGCGGGTGGGGGTCGTCGGATCTGACTCCTGCCGCCGTTGGGCAAAAAATAACCAATAGCGATCGCTCGCCACCGCGACACCGCTTTCTGCCTTCTCCCAGTCCAACGACGTTAAATTCAAGGGAAACGAACACACCTGCCAGAGCGATCGCCCGAAGGGCGCGCTACGCGATCGCGCCTCTAGTGCCTGACAATTCATGCCTTCAAATTTAGGCTGCACCAGTGGCAAGAAATCAGTTAAGTGTTCTGACCAAGCGCGATTTTGCCAAACGACTCTCCCTTGGGCGTTTTGAATTTGTACCGGCAAAGGCAATTCTTCAATCACCTCCAGCCAAGGCAAAGGGGGCTGGCACGCCCAGCGATAGAGCAAGCGTTGCTGATCCAGCAGTCCCAAAAAACAACCCTGTGCATCCACAACCGCAATATAGGCTGGCATCTGGACTTGGCTGCGCAACCACCCCTGAAACTGCAATAGTGTCCACGTTGCGGGTACCACCATCACGGGCGATCGCCAAGAAGCCGTCACACTCCCCACCGCCAAGTCGGCTAACGTCCCTTCCCGCTCCAAACTCAACGCCAACCGCCAGCCCTGCACCACTCCCAAGGGTTTTTGCCCCTCATCCACAATGACGATCGTCTCTGGGAGGGTTTCTTGCCAACGCTGGCACACCTCGCTGAGAGACAAACCTGCCCCCACCGTCATTGCAGGTTCAGTAAAGCTGGCTAGGGAGAGGGAATTCATGGATACAGCCCTTTTTTGCAACGGGGGATACATCAAATAATGAAGTAGGATGCCGTTTTACGCTGGCTTTGCCATTCTTGAGTGTGTTCTGTCCTTGTGAGCAGGGCTGTTGGTCCTAAGCTTGTAATGAAATGGCAACACTCCTCCAGAAAACACTGCCACCACCAGCGAGAAAGTGATAGGATGCTATCAGATGCAAACTCAAGTTCTGAAAGCACGTGGCGCAGTCAACCGCACTAACAATCTGTGGCTTAGTTTACTCGCCCGCTATTGGCCAAGAATTAGTCCGTTTGCACAACTCCGACATCGATGAACTGGTTTACTTTTCGACCGAGAGAGAGTTTTGCAGCTATGTAGAGCAGCGGCGAAATAGCATCGCTTGTTTAATTTTAGAATGGGGAGAGGGGACTCCGCAAATCATTACCTACCTGCACCACAGCGCCACCCTCCTGCCGGCAATTATTATCTTTCCGGCTGACCTGTCGCCACTTCCCCCAGGCCCCCACTATCACATTGCTGAAATCATTCTTAGCACCGATAATCTGCATTCCCTGAATCAGTCTATTGAGGAGGCCATCACCGGATTTATCAAGTTGTGTCCGGGGTGTGCGGTGCCCCCCCACGTCATGTTCCGCATGCCGACCCTCAAGGACAGTGGCAACCTTGACCCCCAGCACCGTTTGTCCCAAAAATTAAAGGAGCGCCTAGGCTACCTTGGGGTGTATTATAAGCGCGATACCGCCTTTTTCTTTCGGCGGATGTCCGCTGCCGACAAGCGCAAGCTCCTCGATGAGTTGCGCTCAATTTATCGTACCATTATTCTGGAGTACTTCAGCAGTAATTCCAAAGTTAATGAGCGTATTGATGAATTTGTTAGCAAAGCATTCTTCGCAGATATTTCCGTTTCCCAAGTCCTAGAGATTCACGTTGAACTCATGGATAATTTTTCTAAGCAACTCAAACTGGAAGGCCGCAGTGAGGACATTTTGCTCGATTATCGCCTGACCCTCATTGATGTCATTGCCCATTTGTGCGAAATGTACCGTCGCTCAATTCCGCGTGAGGTGTAGCGCCCATGACCCCACTGCGGAAAACTTACGTTCTCAAACTCTACGTGGCCGGCAACACCCCCAACTCCGTGCGGGCTCTGAAAACCCTCAATAATATTCTTGAAAAGGAATTTAAGGGGGTTTATGCCCTCAAAGTGATTGATGTCCTAAAAAATCCGCAACTGGCGGAGGAGGATAAAATTTTAGCGACCCCAACCCTTGCCAAAGTCTTGCCGCCGCCTGTACGTCGCATCATCGGTGATCTGTCCAACCGAGAGAAGGTGCTCATTGGCTTGGACTTGCTGTATGAAGAAATTGGTGAGCCAGCGGATGACGATCTCAGTTTGGAATAGGCGCAGTGGTTAGAGTATCTCAGTTTAGAATAACCTTTTGGAATTTTTGGCAGCATACTGATCTCAACATCTTCTATGACGAACCTACCTGAAAGTCAGTTCAGTACAACTGAGCAATCGCCTGCGGAAGTCAAGAAAATCCCGACAATGATTGAGGGATTTGACGACATCAGCCATGGGGGACTGCCCCAAGGACGCACCACTTTGGTGAGTGGCACCTCCGGCACAGGGAAGACCCTTTTTGCAGTTCAGTTTCTCTACAACGGCATTACGATTTTTAATGAGCCAGGTATATTTGTTACATTTGAAGAGTCGCCTCAAGACATTATTAAAAATGCCCTGAGCTTTGGCTGGAATCTGCAAAGCCTCATTGATCAAGGCAAGCTCTTTATCCTCGATGCTTCCCCAGATCCCGATGGTCAGGAGGTAGCTGGGGATTTTGACTTATCTGCTCTGATTGAGCGCATTCAGTACGCAATTCGCAAATACAAAGCAACACGGGTTTCCATTGACTCCGTAACAGCTGTTTTTCAGCAGTACGATGCCGCCTCAGTGGTGCGGCGGGAAATTTTCCGCTTGGCGTTTCGTCTGAAGCAACTGGGCGTGACCACCATTATGACCACCGAGCGGGTAGATGAATATGGGCCAGTGGCGCGTTTTGGGGTGGAGGAATTTGTCTCCGATAACGTGGTGATTTTACGCAATGTGCTTGAGGGGGAACGGCGGCGGCGCACTGTGGAAATTCTCAAGCTGCGGGGCACCACCCATATGAAGGGGGAATATCCCTTCACGATCAACAATGGCATCAATATCTTCCCCTTGGGAGCCATGCGTCTTACCCAGCGCTCCTCCAATGTGCGGGTGTCTTCGGGGGTCAAGACCCTCGACGAGATGTGTGGGGGTGGCTTCTTCAAGGATTCCATTATTTTGGCCACGGGGGCAACGGGTACTGGCAAGACCCTCTTGGTCAGCAAGTTCTTGGAGACAGGATGCCAGCAGGGAGAACGCGCCTTGCTGTTTGCCTATGAAGAGTCAAGAGCCCAGTTGTCTCGCAATGCCTCCTCTTGGGGAATTGATTTTGAGGAGCTAGAACGGCGAGATCTGTTGCGGATTATTTGTGCCTACCCTGAGTCAGCAGGGCTAGAGGATCACCTACAGATTATTAAATCCGAGATTGCGGACTTTAAGCCCTCACGGGTGGCCATTGACTCCCTTTCTGCTTTGGCGCGGGGGGTAAGCAACAATGCCTTCCGGCAGTTTGTGATTGGGGTCACTGGATTTGCCAAGCAAGAGGAGATCACCGGCTTTTTCACCAATACGACCGATCAGTTTATGGGCTCTAACTCCATTACCGAGTCCCATATTTCTACAATCACAGATACGATTTTGCTGCTGCAGTATGTGGAAATTCGCGGTGAAATGTCGCGGGCAATTAACGTCTTTAAGATGCGGGGTTCGTGGCACGACAAGGGCATTCGCGAGTATGTCATCACAGAAAAGGGCGCCGAGATCCGCGATTCGTTCCGTAACTTTGAGGGGATTATCAGCGGTACCCCAACCCGTATTGCGGTGGATGAAAAAACGGAGTTGGCACGGATTGCCAAGGGAATGCAGGATCTAGAGAACCAGTAACCCCATGCAGCTCAACCAAGTCATTGTGGTGCACAAGGCCGGCGATCGCCAGAGCAAGGAATGGGCGGATCGCGCCTCCCGTCAACTGCAACAGCGTGGCGCCAATGTGCTTGTGGGGCCGAGTGGACCTAAGGACAACCCCTACCCCGTCTTTATGGCCTCGGTAACAGAGCCGATAGATCTGGCCGTTGTTCTGGGGGGAGATGGCACTTCCTTGGCGGCGGCACGGCATCTGGCTGCGGCGGGGGTTCCGATTCTGGCGGTCAATGTGGGGGGGCATTTGGGGTTTTTGACGGAACCATTAGAGCTGTTTCGCGATATGGAGGCGGTTTGGGATCGCCTTGAGCGGGATGAGTACGCCATGCAACAGCGAATGATGCTGCAAGCCCAAGTGTTTGAGGGATCAAAATTGCATCCTGAAGTGGTGGGCGATCGCTACTATGCTCTGAATGAAATGTGCATTAAGCCGGCATCTGCCGATCGCATGATCACCGCCATCCTCGAAATGGAAATTGATGGCGATGTGGTGGATCAGTACCAGGGGGATGGGTTGCTGGTGGCCACCCCCACCGGCTCCACCTGCTATACGGTCGCCGCCAATGGCCCCATTTTGCATCCGGGGATGGAAGCGCTTGTGGTGACGCCGATTTGCCCCTTGAGTCTTTCGAGTCGCCCCATTGTCTTGCCTGCACGCTCGTCAGTGAGCATTTGGCCGTTGGACGATCACAGCCTCAATACTAAACTGTGGATGGATGGCGTACTGGCCACCTCCATCTGGCCGGGACAGCGGGTACAGGTGACGATGGCCGATTGTCAGGCACGCTTTATCCTCCTGCGGGATCACTACTCTTTCTATCAAACGCTACGGGAGAAGTTGGCTTGGGCAGGGGCACGCATTCCTTACCACAACAACCACCGCAATTAGATCACAACCCCATGCTTGCAACGCATCTATAATGGGCGCATTCCTCACGGGTCTTTTGCGATGATTGTCAGTCCCCTTGAACGAGCGGTGCTTGGATCGAGTGCCGAAACGCTTGTTGATCAGCTTCTGGAAATTGGCATTGCCCTTTCCGCGAGCCAATCCCTAGAGGAACTACTGCATCTCATTCTCACGAAAAGTCGCCAAATTACCGCTAGCGATGCCGGCACAATTTTTCTAGTTCAGGGCGAACGGGCAGTTCTGGAATTTAAGGCGGCTCAAAATGATAGTGTTGCTCTCCCTGAGCAGGTACAGGACACTACAGTCCCCCTCACCCCTGATAGCTTGGTGGGCTATGCCGCCCTCACGGGGGAATCCCTGAATATTCCCGATGTGTATGCCCTAGCGGGAAACGAGCTGTACCAATTCAATCGTTCTTTTGATGAAGCCCTGCGCTATCGAACCTGCTCGGTGCTGGTGGTGCCGATGCAAAATGTCAGTGGTGAGGTGATTGGCGTTCTGCAACTGATTAACCGCAAGCGATCGCCCGACACCCTGCTGACGCCAGAAACCACTGTGGCTCTCACCCAACCCTATAGCCCTTGGGAAGAACACATTGTGCGATCGCTGGCCAGTCAGGCGGCTGTGATTATTGAGCGCAACCATCTCCTAGAAAGTATTGAACAGCTCTTTGAGGGCTTTGTCACCGCCTCAGTACAAGCAATTGAGGTGCGGGATCCCACCACGGCGGGACATTCGGAACGGGTGGCAGCACTGACAGTACGCCTAGCGGAGATCACCCATGCAACCTCAAGGGGGGTCTTTCGGGAAGTCTCCTTTAGCGATCGCCAACTGCAAGAGATTCGCTATGCAGCGCTGCTCCATGATTTTGGTAAGGTGGCCGTCCCTGAAGCCATTCTCAACAAGCAAAAGAAATTTTTCCCTGAGCAACTGGAGGTGATTCGCCAACGGTTTGCCCTTGTGCGCCGCACCCTAGAAATGGAAACGGCTCAAGCCAAGGTGAACTATCTCCTGTGCCATCCCCACACGGTTCATAGCCCAGAACAGGCCTGTCACCACTGCGCCTTTTTACGGCACCTCGATCAGGAACTCCGCCAACAACTGCTCACCCTCGAAGTCTATTGGCAGTTGCTCGAGCAGGCCAATGAGCCGCAAATTCTTGATGAAGAGCCCCTTGCCCGCCTTCAGGAATTAACCCAGTTTTATTACCGCGGCATTGATGGGCAACTCCATCCCCTGATTACGGCCAGCGAACTCGAGCAACTCTTGGTGCGGCGAGGGAATCTTACCCAACAGGAGCGGCGGCTCATTGAAGCCCACGTGACCTATACCTACCAATTTCTCTCTCGCATTCCCTGGACACCCCACCTAAAAAATGTGCCGATCATTGCCTATGGTCACCATGAGCGATTGAATGGCAGTGGCTACCCGCGAGGTATTGGGGCGGCGGAGATTCCTTTGCAAACCCAGATGCTGGCGATCGCCGATATTTACGATGCCCTGACGGCCAAGGATCGCCCCTACAAAAAGAGCCTACCCGTGGATGCGGCCCTAGAGATTCTGTGGCAGGAGGCCAAGGAATTTAAGATTAATCCCGATCTCGTTGAACTCTTTGAGCAACAGGAGGTCTTTCGGGTGCTGGGGCACCAGCGCTAGGGTTGATGGGGAGACGATCGCAAAAAGGAGACTTTCCAAAGCGTAGCCGCCAGCCAATTAGTACAGGTATGGGCGACGATCGCTAGGAGTAAATTATTCATTGCGACGGCACTATAGGCAAACAGCCCGCCCACAATGGTTGCCCACAGGGCATAGGGCCACTGCTGCCGCGATCCAGCGTGCAAAATACCAAAGCACACCGAGCTACCGATAATCCCTGCCCAGTTGAGACCCAAGCTTGGTAGGAGCACCCCGCGAAAGAGCAGCTCTTCACTGAGGCCGGGCAGAATGCCAATCCAAAATAAATCAGGCCACAGCAGCGGTGAAAGTACCAGTTTCAGGTAGGTATCCGACGCATGGCGGTAGGCGGGCCAGAGCCGATACAAAATAGCCCCCATCCCCGTAATTCCTAAGCAGAGGACAATCCCTAAAACCACTGCCCAACCATCCCAGCGCAGCGGCAGAAGTCCCGCGGAAAAGGGGGTCAATAACCACACCCGCGCCAAAATCAGCCACAGGATGGCCGTCAACGCCATGGCCACTAAGACCTGCGTACGACTCAGAGGCTCATCGGGCAGGGGGGACTCCTCCATAGGCCTACGCTTTCTGGAATTGACCAAATTGGAAGTTATAGACCTCTTCCTCTTTTTCAGAGATGAGTTTGAGATCTGAACAGGGGCGAGCCACACAGAGGAGCACATAACCTTTTTCCCGCAGTTCGGGACTCAGCCCCATGGCATCGCCGTGATCAACGGTACCCTCTTGAATTTGGGCGGCACAGGTAGTGCACACTCCCGCATTACAGGAACTGGGGAGATCAATGCCAGCAGCGGTGGCCGATCGCAGGATGGGTTTATCGGCACTGGCTTCAAACGTGTAGGTTTGTCCTTGGTGCAGGATCTCAACACGAAAGGTTTGGGTCATTCTTGCAGTGAGCTATGACGCAACATCTTTCCTATTATCCCCCTAATCCTCGCGATCGCTGGTTTCCTCTAGTGCGGACTTTAGCCAGCGGCTCAAAGGTTCAGGGATGGCGACCCGTTGGCGTTCTTGCAGGCAAATGTGTTGTGTCTGGGCAATGGCCACGCGATCGCCCCCCGCATTGTAGAGCGTATAGGTGAGTTGAAAACGGCTGTGATCCAGTCTTTGGGGGTCAATGGTCACCCGCAGGCGATCGCCACAGTAGAGGGGCTGAAGACAACGCACCTGCGCCTCCGTAATCGGCACAATCAGGCCATTGTTGCTAAAAAATTGCCGCAGATCCACCCCCAACTGGGCAAGGACATCCTCATAGGCCTCATGGCAAAACCGCAGCAGATTAGCAAAGTAAACTACCCCAGCGGCATCCGTGTCAGCAAAATAAACCGTGCGCTCATAGTCGCGAAGGGGTGTTGTATTCATTGATAACCATCCCATAGGGTTGCCCAACACAAGTCGTACAAGTCGTACGCAAAAACGCACCACAGCCTTTATTGTTAATGTAGAGTACAGCCCTTTCGCAAGCTATTGGGGTACGGGACGGATGAGGAACAAAGGCAGTTCTGATCTGCGACTTCTTTTGAGCACGCTTGTCATCAGCGGCTTGGTCGCAGCACTGGCCTATTGGCAACTCAGTCAACGCTGGACGCCCTCCCCCGATCAGAATGGTGGCTCCCCTACAGAAACCACCTCCAAGTGGCAAAAAATTGCCCTCGCTACGACGCTGCGCGGCCATCAAGATGAAGTGAACGCGATCGCCCTTAGTCCCGATGGCAATTTACTCGTCAGTGGTGGCGACGATCGCAAGCTGTATTTTTGGAATTTGGCTACGGGAACTGCCCTCGGACAAGCCACCGGTCACACCGATTGGATCTACGCCCTTGTGATCACGCCCGATGGTCAAACCGTAATTAGCGGCAGCAAAGACAAAACCATCAAACTCTGGGGTGTGAGCGATCGCCAGCTCCAAGCCACCCTCACTGGCCACCAAGATTTTGTAAATGGCTTAGCCCTCAGTCCCGATGGCCGCACCCTTGCCAGTGCCAGCTATGATCACACCGTCAAACTGTGGGATCTCCCTAGCCGTCAGGAAATCACTACCCTAAAAGGCAATGAGGGCATCATGCTCAGCGTTGCCATTAGTCGCGATGGGCGTTTTTTAGCCACTGGCGGAGTGGATAAGCTGATCCGCATTTGGGATTTGCCCTCGCGCCGCCTCCTGCGCACCCTCGAAGGACACACCAGCGATGTCAACAGCCTCGCCTTCACTCCCGACAACAGCCAACTAGTGAGCGGCAGCGACAAAGACGGGATCAAAGTCTGGAACTTGGCCACAGGAGAACTTCAGCATCAGTTTGGCACCGAAGGTGGGCAAGTCTTTAGTGTGGCGGTGAGTCCCGATGGCAGCACCATTGCCAGTGGTCACGGCGATCAAACCGTCAAACTTTGGTCCCTCTCTGGTCAGCCATTACGTAACCTCAAGGGACACTCGGGCGCGGTGTACAGTGTCGTCTTTGGTCAGGATCAACTGATCTCCGCCAGTGAAGACAGCACCATCAAAGTGTGGCGCCTGTTTCCAGGGACATGATCGGCCACGTCTGTTGCAAAAAAAAATGGCTAAGATTCCCAAGCATCCTAGCCACCGAGAACAACGGCTTAAAGATTCACCTAGCCAACACTGCCTTCTAGCTTCAGGCTCAGCAGGCGATCGGCCTCGACCGCGAATTCCATCGGCAACTGGTTAAAGACATCGCGACAGAAGCCACTAATCATCATTGAGACCGCATCTTCGGTAGAAATGCCCCGCTGGGCAAAGTAGAAAAGTTGATCCTCACCAATTTTTGAGGTTGAGGCCTCATGCTCCACCTGTGCCGTGGGGTTTTGCACCTGAATATAGGGGAAGGTATTGGCGGCTGCCGTATCACCAATGAGCATCGAATCGCATTGGGAATAGTTGCGTGCTCCCGTGGCCTTCGGCCCAATTTTCACCAAGCCGCGATAGCTATTTTGGGAGTGCCCTGCCGAGATCCCCTTGGAGACAATCGTGCTGCGGGTATTTTTGCCAATGTGGATCATCTTGGTCCCTGTGTCCGCCTGCTGGTAATGATTGGTGAGGGCAACGGAGTAGAATTCACCCACGGAATTATCCCCCACCAAGACACAACTGGGGTACTTCCAAGTAATGGCTGAACCTGTTTCCACCTGTGTCCAAGAAATTTTGGAGTTGCGGCCAAGGCAGAGTCCACGCTTGGTCACAAAGTTATAGATGCCCCCCTTGCCGTTTTCATCGCCAGCGTACCAGTTTTGCACCGTGGAGTATTTGATTTCGGCATTGTCAAGGGCCACCAGTTCTACGACTGCTGCGTGGAGTTGATTGGTATCGAACATGGGAGCAGTACAGCCTTCAAGGTAGCTCACATAGCTGCCCTCATCAGCAATAATCAGCGTGCGCTCAAACTGCCCCGACTCACCATTGTTAATGCGGAAATAGGTGGATAGCTCCATCGGACAGCGGGTGTTCTTGGGAATATAGACAAAAGAGCCATCGGAAAAGACGGCGGAGTTCAAAGCAGCATAGAAGTTATCGCCAATGGGGACAACGCTGCCCAAGTATTTCTGCACCAACTCGGGATATTCGTGGAGCGCTTCAGAAATGGAGCAGAAAATGATCCCCTGCTTGGCCAACTCCTCACGGAATGTGGTAGCCACTGACACGCTATCGAAAATGGCATCTACGGCCACATTGCTCAGCCGCTTTTGCTCTGAAAGGGGAATCCCCAGTTTCTCAAAGGTTTCCAGCAGGACGGGATCCACTTCATCCAAGCTCTTCAGCTTTTCCTTTTGTTTTGGAGCCGAGTAATAGACAATGTCTTGGTAGTTGATGGGGGGATAGCTCACCCGTGGCCATGTGGGTTCGCTCATCTTCAGCCATTGGCGATAGGCCCGCAGGCGAAACTCCAGCATGAACTCTGGCTCGTTCTTTTTGGCAGAGATGAGGCGGATAATGTCCTCGTTGAGACCTCGGGGAATGGTTTCCGTCTCAATTTGGGTGACAAAGCCGTATTTATAGGGCTGATTGACGAGGGATTGTACCGTTGCCGACATCGAGTGTTCTCTTGGGTGAAGGAATGGCCAAAATTTAGAGTATATTAAGCAACAAGATGGTTGCTTTATCTCTAGGACTAATTTAGCAACAAAACGGTTGTTTTAGTCAAGGGGGCGTTGCGTGACGCTCACATCAGATACTAAACAGGACATCTTACACTGCCTTCTCCGCGACGGTCACCTCAGTGCCCAGGAGTTGGCGGCACAACTGGCGATTAGTCCGCAAGCGGTGCGGCGGCACCTCAAGGATCTAGAGGCGGAGCAACTAGTGACCTATGAAGTCCTGTCGGGTACGGTGGGGCGTCCCCAATACCGTTACACGATTAGCGAGGCGGGACGAGAGGAACTACGGCAACTGCAACTGCGGCAACAGTCGAGTCAGACAAAGGGCTTTGCCGTTGAACTCTTGGAATCCGTAGCAGCAACCCTAGGCCCCGAGCAGATGCAGGACGTATTGCAGGCAGCTTGGCAGCGCAAGGCATTGGCCTATCGCGAGCAAATGGGAAGCGGTACGTTGGCGGAACGCTTGGCACGACTGGTGGCCCTGCGGCGACAGGAAGGGTATATGGCAGAGTTTTACCCCGTAAGTGAGCCTCAAGGTGCCTATCTCTTTACGGAATACAATTGTGCAATTTCCGCCGTTGCCCAGTCTTTTCCCACCGTCTGTAATCATGAGTTAGAGATGTTTGCGATCGCCCTTGGGGATTGTGCTGTGGAGCGCACTCATTGGCTTGTGGATGGTGAACATCGCTGTGGTTACCTGATTCGTCCTCTGAAGTAGCATGGCCTTTTGTCCGCCCACGTTTGTCCAGCAGAGCTTTAGCACCAGCAGTGGCCGTATGGTCTATTACACCCCCAGCGATCGCTACTGGGGTCAGGTGCAATCTCGCCCTCCCCTGGTCTTTCTCCACAGTTTGGGGGGTGGGTCTAGCCACTACGAGTGGTCGCAGGTGTATCCTGCCTTTGCGGCTCGCTACCGCGTTATTGCCCCGGATCTCATTGGTTGGGGCGAGTCGGATCACCCTGCCCGCGACTACAGCACTAGTGATTACTGGCTAATGATTGCTGAACTGTTGCGGATGCTGGGTTCCCCTGTGCCGGTGGTTGCCTCCTCCCTAACGGCGGGCATTGTGGTGCGCTTGGCGATTCAGCAACCCCATCTTTTTGAGCGTTTGTGTCTGGTCTGCCCCAGTGGATTCAATGACTTTGGTGAAGATCAAGGACAGGCGATCGCCAATGCCCTGCTGAGGGTGCCGATTCTTGATCGCCTCATTTACACCGTTGCTGCTGCTAACCCCTTGGCAGTGCGCAACTTCCTGAGCCAGTTTATTTTTGCCGACCCCCAGCGGCTTAAAGAAGAAACCGTAGAAGCGTACCTCCACTCTGCCTGTCGTCCCAATGCTGAATGGGCAGCTCTGGCCACCCTGAAGGGAAATCTCTCCTTTGATCTCAGCCAGTATTTACCCCAGTTAACGATCTCCACCGTGATCCTCTGGGGAGAAAAGGCCAAGCTCACGCCCCTTTCTCTAGGTGAGCGACTCTATGCCACCGCCCGCGATCGCCTGCAACAGTTTCACGTGATCCCCAAAGCAGGGGTCTTACCCCATCTGGAGCAACCCGAATGGGTGATCTACAGCCTGCGGCGCGATTTCTTGCTTTAAGTTGTTCCCGATACAGGTATCCTAGAAGTATTGCTTGAAGTATTGGTGCAATGGCAGAAATTCAATTTATCCGTGGCGTTGATGAAGAAGTGGTTCCCGATGTGCGTTTGACGCGGGCACGGGATGGCAGCAGTGGTCAAGCCATGTTTTACTTTGATAACCCGAAAATCGTCCAAGAGGGCAATTTGGAGATCACGGGGATGTACATGGTGGACGAAGAAGGCGAAATTGTTACCCGTGATGTCAATGCCAAGTTCATTAACGGCCAGCCCGTTGCCATTGAGGCCACCTACACGATGCGCAGCCCCCAAGAGTGGGATCGCTTTATTCGCTTTATGGATCGCTACGCTGCCAGCCATGGCCTTGGCTTCCAGAAGTCCTAACCAGTCTTAAATTGATCGGGTGCCGATTCAAAAAGATTGTGCTAGCTTAAAGTTACGATGCCTTTTTTGTCTTTATTCAGGACACAGGGCATCTGCAAGTTCTATAGCGATACAGTAGGGACATCAATGGATTATCTAGAGAGCCTGCTTGACACCCTCAAATCGTGGTTAAAAAAACTGTTGGAACTTCTAGGTGGCGCCGATCCCACCCCTGAGCTGGAGCCAATTCCGATTCCCGTGCGCGATCGCCGATAGAGCGACAGCATTCAACACCATTGAGTCAGTTTTGAACGGTTAGGTTAAGCTTGGCCTTTCATATTTTGGTGCTTCATGGTCCCAATCTAAACCTGTTAGGGCAACGGGAGCCGGGGATTTATGGGGTTGTGACACTAGCGAGCATCAACCAATCTTTGGCAGCCTTGGCGCAGGAGTTAGGGGTAACCATTGATTGCCTCCAATCCAATCATGAAGGGGTCTTGGTAGATGCGATTCAAGAGGCAATGGGGCGTGCCCAAGGCATTTTGATTAACCCCGCAGCCTATACCCACACCAGCGTAGCTCTACGAGATGCGATTGCTGCGGTTGCCCTGCCCACTGTGGAAGTTCACCTGAGTAACATTCATCAACGGGAAACTTTTCGCCATCATTCCTACATTGCGCCGGTGGCGATCGGTCAAATTGCTGGCTTTGGTGCTGATAGTTATTTGTTGGGGTTACGGGCACTGGTCAATTATTTACAAGCAAAAGGCTAATTCTCAGCGGGGGGGGCGATCGCCAGCGGTGTTCCCAACTGTCGTGCCAGCCAAAATTCCAGATTGCGTACCCAAGATTTACCATCAAGACGCTTGACAAGAACGGGTTGCACCAAGATCGTGAACATCCCCAAGCGATTGCCCACGAGAATATCCGTAAACAGGCGATCGCCCACCATGGCCACCTGATCATAGGGCAAATTCATGGCTTGCACGGCCTGACGAATCTTACGCCGCGAGGGCTTGCCTGCCCCCATCAAAAAGGGTAACTCCACCTGCTGGGCAATACGTTCAATGCGGCGATGGTTCAAGTTATTGCTCACTAGCCAGATCGGCATCTGATGCTTGATCTCCAGTAGCCACGCCAGAATTTTCGGCGGCAGATCTTCATCCCACGTGGGGAGGAGCGTATCATCCACATCCAGCACCATGCCCCGCAGATGATATTTTTCCAACAGACTGGGGTGCAACTGTTCAATGGTGCTTTCAAGAATTAAATCCGGTTGCAGCAGTGCTGCTAGAGACCCAGTGGCCATTGAAAACGCAAATAACAAAGAAGAAGCTTCTGCCAGACTATCACGATCCTAGGGGAGAGTGGGAACTGCAAAAATCTTTCCTAGCGTTACTCCAATCACAAAGGATATGCTACCATCTGAGAGAATGCCGCGTGTCAACGGATATGGCGAAGGTTCTGGTACTCAATGCCTCCTATGAACCACTCAATATTACGAGTTGGCAACGGGCAGTTGTCCTTTTAATCAAGGGCAAGGCGGAGCAAGTCGAGCACAACGGCAAGATGGTTTACAACAATTTTCCCTTGCCGACCGTCATTCGCCTGCGGCATTATGTCGTCACTCCCTACAAAGAAATTCCCCTTACTCGCCGCAATATCCTGCATCGAGATGGCCATTCTTGCCAGTACTGTGGCTATACCGGGGATGAGCTCACCCTTGATCACGTCATCCCCAAATCGCGAGGGGGAGGGGACACTTGGGAAAATATTGTGACCGCTTGTGTGCGCTGTAATGTCAAGAAGGGGAATCGCACCCCAAAAGAGGCCAATATGCCCCTACGGCAAACACCGCGGCGCCCCATTAGTAGCCTATACTTTGAGGTTACAAAGCACGTGCGCACGGGTACTCACCAAGAATGGCGTAAGTATGTTATTGGTGCCTAGTTTTTTCCACTCCATTGAATCCTGAGGGGAAAAGTGGCGGCCTCTCTCTGCAAAAGCCTTACCGAGACCTTTGGCAAGAATCAGTGGCTAGCAAGGGAGAAGTGAGGCGATCGCGTATTCTAGTATCGTAGGGAAGAAGCTTTACCTTTGAACAACTCCACTTAAGGTCGTTATGTCAAGTATTGAGGCCGAAAACTTTAGTCAACTCTTTCCACTGTTTGCAGCCAGTTCCGAGGCGGCACTTTCTTCAATGCTGTCAGTGGCTTGGCATAACACCTACCCGGCGGGGCGTGCCATTCTAATTGAAGATGCGTGGGGCAATGCGGTTTACTTTATCCTCTCAGGCTGGGTGAAGGTGCGGCGACTGCTCGCTGATGGGGATTTCATGACCCTAGCGATCCTTGGGCCGGGGGATTTTTTTGGTGAAATGGCCATTCTTGACCAATCACCCCGCTCAACAGATGTGGTGGCACTGTGTCCAGCGGAAGTTTTGTCTGTGCCGGCGCAAAAATTTGTCCATGTCCTGCGCCATGAGCCGGATCTGCACTATCGGATGCTGCAATTGATGGCACAGCGGCTACGCTTGACCAATACGCGCATTGAACTTTTGCACAAACCTCCTGCCGTCAAACTAGCCCATGTCTTGGTGAATTTGGCACGGCGCTATGGTCAGCATCCAGGGGGCAATGCCAACACAGCCGTGATTTTCAATGTGCCCATCAAGGATTTAGCGGATGTGGCCAACATTAGCCCTGATGAAGCCCATCAACTGCTGGATAAACTGGTGGCGAAAAACTGGATCAAGATTGATGCGGCCAAGCAACAACTCCAAATTCTCAATTTGCCGCAACTAGAGCAATTGGCACAGCAAGCGGTGAATTAAAGTTCTGTTGGCTTGTTGAGGCGCAGTGACCTCGCCTAGGATAGCAATAGTTGCAAGCTCTTTCTGCTATGGCGATCGCCCCCAACCTCTACGAACACACCTTGGTTCGCTACACGGATCCGCTGCATGCGACAGAACTCCTGCGGCAATATCGCCCGTACCTAGAAATGATTCCCAGTATGCGGCGACCTCAAGAGAGTTTAATTCCAATTCCGCTGCCGATCGCCCATATTCAGGTTCCTGCCGCCACAACCTCGAACCAACGTCCCCAAGTGAAGTCGGTGATGGTGCCCTGTGATTTGGTCTTTGTCCTGTGCGATCCCGAGTGGAAAGTCAAAACCGACATTGAACTGCTGGTCTTTATCCATCGGCCAGGGGAAAGCTTTACGGAACTGCTGACCCGCTGGCGCCAATCCCAAGTGCTCCTCAGTCGCAGTTATAGCTGGGATATGCCCTTGCAGCATCGGGATGTTTTTAGTGAGGGCGCCAATCGTCAATTTCCCCTCTTTGTCCTCTTTCAAGAAACCCTTGCCGTGATCAAGCGCGGTCTCAAGGCTGCCCGATTGCCCTGCGTGATTGATACCACGATTCTCAAGGAACAGCCGTCTTCAGCCACAAAGCTTATGACGGGTGCCTCAGAAAGCACAGAATAGGTTGATCAATATCACAACTTAAGCACCAGCTCCATCACTGCCCTCCCCCTCGCCAAGGGCAGAGAATACCACTATCGAGCTGAATTCTCGATGTTGTGAGTTGAGTTGTCCTATGGTGGCTACCCCCATTCAACCCGTGTCCGACCGTCCATTGACAACGGATTTGGTGCGGCAGTATTTGCAGGAAATTGGCCGTGTGCCCTTGCTCACCCCTAGCCAAGAACTGCGCCTTGCCCAACAGGTTCAGCAGTACCAAGCCCTGCTCGCAGTGCGAGATCAGTCCGATGACCCCCAGATCAAGCGCTATGTGGCGGCTGTTACGGAGCGCGATCGCCAGCAGCGGCAGTTGGGGCGTCCCCTTACCCGTACCCAATGGGCTGCGCGACTTAAGATGAGTGTGGCTGAATTGCAAACCTGTGTGCAGGCGGGTCGTCAAGCTTGGGCAAAGGCAGCGAATATGACCCTAAGTGAACTTCAGCACATTGAGCGGCAAGGACAGCGGGCAAAAACCCAATTGCTGCAAGCCAACCTGCGCTTGGTGGTGAATATTGCCAAAAAATATCAACATCGCGGCGTGGAATTTTTAGATCTGATCCAAGAGGGGAGTTTGGGTCTAGAACGTGCCGTTGAAAAATTCGATCCGACCAAGGGATTTCGCTTTAGCACCTATGCCTACTGGTGGATTCGCCAAAGTGTCACCCGTGCCGTTGCTAGCCAAAGCCGCACAATCCGCTTGCCCATTCACATGGTGGAAAAACTCAATAAAATTAAGCGTGCCCAACGGCGTCTTGCGGCTCAACAAGGCGCGATGCCCAGTCTAGCGGACATTGCCCAAGAACTGAATCTGGAGGTGTCACAGGTGCGGGAAGTGCTCATGGCTGTTCCCAAATCCGTGGCCTTGGAACAGCGGGTTGGCTCCGACCAAGAAACGGAATTGCAGGAGCTAATTGAATCCACTGCCCCCACCCCCAATGAAGTGATCATGCGTGAGTCCCTGCGTACTACTTTGAAGCAACTCCTCAGTGATCTATCGCCCCGTGAGCGGCAAGTGATGGAACTGCGCTATGGCCTCGGCGAGCAGCCCGCCCTTGAGATGGCGGAAATTGCGGCACTGCTGGGACTGAGTCGGGAGCGGATTCGCCAAATTGAGCACCGTGCCCTGCAAAAGTTGCGGCAGCCCCAACGGCGCCGAGAAATTCAAGACTATCTTGAGGAGTTTGCCTAGGGCGTCTCCAACTGAATGCCGTGGGGACAGCACTCACAGATCCATAGATCAAGGTCGGGGTCTGGTAGGGCGCGCCGTACCCGTTGCATGATGCTGTAACCTTCATCGGCAGAGGGCGCTAGGGCAAACACTGTTGGCCCAGATCCTGACATCATGCTGGCGATCGCCCCAGCGGCGAGGAATTGCTCCTTTAACTCTGCCACCAAGGGATAGCGGGGCAACACTACCTTCTCTAAATCATTACGGAGGCTGGCGGCCAATTTGGCGATGTCACGCTGCTGAATGGCCTGTAACAGGGTTGCGGATCCCCCCTCTTGGCGGGCTTTTTCCTGCTCGTTGGGGGTTTGGGCATAGGTGGCGGCGAATTCTTGCCGATAGGTTTGATAGGCCCAAGGGGTGGCCACACTGAGGGAGCGATACTTCCCTAGGATCACAGTTAATCCCTGTAAATCCGCTAGGGGTGTCAACTGTTCACCGCGCCCTAGGGCTAAGGCGGTTCCCCCTTGCAGACAGAAGGGCACATCAGCCCCCAATTGCGCTGCAAAGGTTTGCAATTCCGCTTGCGTCAGACCCAACTGCCACAGGAGATCTAAGCCCACGAGTACCGCTGCTCCATTGGTGGAACCCCCGGCCAAGCCTGCCCCCATAGGAATTCGTTTTTCAATGAAAATTTCAACGCCATCGCGATCGGGAAAATGCTGCTGGAGTAAGGCCGCTGCTTTGTAGGCGAGATTTCGTTGATCGCAGGGGACAGCCGGGTTGGTGCAATGGACTTTAATTTGGCGATCGCGCCGCGGGATGAGTTCAATGCGATCCATGAGGGAAACCGCCTGCATGACCATTACCAGCTCGTGGTAGCCACTGCCATCTAAACAATTGCCAACAATTTGTAAAAAGAGATTAATTTTGGCAGGTGCCAGCAAACGATACACGCAGCCCCATCCTCACAACCACCTCGTTCAATAGCATATTATTCTTCTATTCCTCTTTGGCAGGTGCTAAACAGAAGTCCCCATGATTTTGGAACGAATGATTGAGCTGTTGCAGTTGCCCTTTATGCAGCGGGCACTGTGGGCAGGGATCTTTACGGGAGGGATGGCGGGTGCCCTCGGTAGCTTTACAATCCTGCGGCAACTTTCTTTTTTTAGTGATGCCTTGGGGCACTCAGCCCTACTGGGAATTAGCCTAGGAATTATTCTAGGATTGAATCCCTCCGTGATGTTGCTGCCCTTTGCCGTGGTGTTTGCCCTCGGGGTGACCTATCTGCTGGAGCATACGCGACTATGGACGGATGCCCTCTTGAATATCATCTACTCAGCCTCCTTAGCGCTGGCGGTGATTTTGCTGAGTATGAGCGATCGCTATCAGGGGGGGCTAAATAATTTACTCTTTGGCGATATTTTGGCGGTGCGCCCAGCCGATCTCGTCATGAGTGGCATGCTCTGCGCCCTTGTCGGCACTTTCATCCTGCTCACGTTACGGGTGCAATTGTTAATCACAGTGAATGAGGCCTTGGCGGTGGCGCGGGGGGCGGCGGTGGGGATTCAGCGGCTGCTGTTTATCACCCTATTGGCCTTGGTGGTTGCCGTCTCGATTAAGACAGTGGGGGTATTGCTCATTAGTGCCTTTGTGGTGATTCCCGCCTGTGGCGCTCGCCTGTGGAGTCGGCAATTTTCGCAGTACGTGGTTTTGGCGGCCCTAGTAGGGGTAGGCAGTGCCATTGTTGGTATGCTCTTGTCAGCAGGGATGAATTGGCCATCGGGGCCGAGTATTGTGGTCTGTCAACTGGTGTTCTTTTTAGGCTCGATCGCGATTAACTCACTGCGAGGGGCGTGGCTGCATAGAGGGCAGAAATCTCCAGCAAGCTGAGGCGTGAACGGGCTGTCAGCTCCAAGGGGGAGCGATCGCCCCGCTGGAAATGATCCACTGCCGCACAGCCAATCATCGCTGCATTATCGGTACATAGCCGCAGAGGCGGAAAAATCAACTGTAGCCCCAAGGGTTCAGCAGCCGCAGTCAGGTGTTGTCGCAGTCCAGAATTTGCCGCTACGCCTCCCCCAATGGCGAGGGTTTTGAATCCATGATCCACTGCTGCCGCGATCGCCCGCTTGGTCAAGGCCTGTGCCACCGCCTTCTGAAAACTGGCCGCAAGGTCAGCCACCGGCAATTCATCATGGGTTTGACGCAGCTCCTCCACAAGTCGTGCCACTGCGGTTTTCAGCCCACTAAAACTGGAATCGTAGGGATGCACCTTGCCATCGGGGAGGCGAATATTTCCCTCTGGTAGATCAAAGGCCTCTGGATTGCCCTGCTGCGCCAAGCGATCGAGCACTGGCCCCCCTGGATAGCCCAAGCCCAGTAGGCGTGCTACCTTATCGTAGGCTTCCCCCGCCGCATCATCCCGCGTTTGGCCAAAGAGTTGGTACTCGCCACAGCCATAAACGCCAATGAGACTGGTATGCCCGCCAGACACCAAGAGGCAGAGAAACGGTGGTTCAAGGGTCGGTTCCGCTAAGTAGGAGGCATAGAGGTGGCCTTCAAGGTGGTGAATTCCCAAGAACGGTTTTTGCTGCACAAGGGCAAGGGTTTTTGCCGCCGTAACCCCAATGAGCAGCGACCCCACCAATCCGGGAGCACAGGTGACAGCAATGGCATCAATGGCAGACCAATCACAACCGGCCTCACTCATCGCTGCTGTGATCACGCCGTTAATGTTTTCCAAGTGGGCACGGGAGGCGACTTCCGGTACGACACCGCCAAAGGGTTGATGGGCACGTACTTGGGAGGCAATCACATGACTTTCAATGGCGCGATCGCACACTACGGCTGCTGCCGTTTCATCACAACTGGTTTCAATGGCCAGAATTCTTACCATCGGGCAGACGTGGGCATGAAGCTAGAGCCTCTTTTCAGTCTAGCCGGTTTTTCGAGTGAAGTTGCTGAAGGGCGTTTGCGCAATGCCGTGAATTCTCGAGGTTGCAACCAGCGCTACGGTGAAGATTCTTAAGAATCTCCTAAATCCCGATCAAGAAGTAGGATATACTATGGGTTGGGCAATCTGCTCAATGTCGTGCGTGTGCCAAACGTCTTGTGGAACTGTCTGCCAAAAGTGAGTACGCCCTCTTGGCGCTCTTGGAAATGTCAGCGGCCTATGAACAGGCGGAGCCGCTACAAATTCGCCAAATTGCTGCCCTGCACAACATTCCCGATCGCTATCTGGAGCAACTGATGGCGACCCTACGCCGCAAGGGGCTGATTCGCAGTCAGCGGGGCGCCCGGGGTGGCTACTTGCTGGCAAAAGCACCTTGGCAAATCTCAATTTTGGACGTGCTCAACTGTATCGAGGGGATTGAGTCCAAGCTCGCCCAAAAGCCGCCTGAAAAGGGCGATCTGGAGCGTAGTCTGATCCGTTCAGTGTGGCTAGAGGCCTGCGCAGCAGCCAATGATGTTTTGAAAAAGCATACCCTTCAGGATTTGTGCGATCGGCGGCAGGCTTACCAGCAAGTGGATGTCATGTACTACATCTAGGCTGGGGTTGACATTCATCTAATTTTTCTAAGGTTTTTGTCTTGAATTGGAGATTGATATCCCATGAACATTGCCCCCGATATTACTGCCCTCATTGGTCGGACGCCCCTTGTACGCCTGAACCGCATTCCCCAAGCGGAAGGCTGTGTGGCAGAAATTGTCGTCAAACTAGAGAGCATGAATCCTGCGGCCTCGGTTAAGGATCGCATTGGCCTGAGTATGATTCAGGAGGCAGAAGCAGCGGGTCTCATTACCCCCGGTAAGACGGTTTTGGTGGAACCCACATCGGGCAATACCGGGATTGCCTTAGCAATGGTGGCGGCGGCAAAGGGCTATCGCCTGATTCTCACTATGCCAGAGACCATGAGTGCAGAGCGGCGAGCTATGCTGCGTGCCTATGGAGCAGAGCTGGATTTGACCCCCGGCACAGAGGGGATGAGTGGTGCCATTCGTCGCGCCGAAGAAATTGCTGCCTCCCTTGAAGATGCTTTCATGCTGCAACAATTCAAAAATCCCGCCAATCCCAAGATTCATCGTGAAACCACTGCCCTCGAAATTTGGCAAGATACGGACGGTCAAGTGGATATTTTGGTGGCTGGAGTGGGTACTGGAGGTACGATTACGGGAGTGGCAGAAGTGATCAAAGCCAAGAAGCCCAGCTTTCAGGCGATCGCTGTCGAACCTAGCAATAGTCCTGTCCTTTCAGGAGGCAAACCAGGGCCGCACAAAATTCAAGGTATTGGCGCCGGCTTTGTGCCCCCCGTTCTCAAACGGGAACTTATTGATGAAGTGATTACTGTTTCTGATGATCAAGCGATTTATTTTGGTCGCCGCCTAGCCCGTGAAGAAGGCCTTCTTTCAGGCATTTCCAGTGGGGCTGCCCTTTGCGCTGCCATTCAGGTGGCTCAACGACCCGAAAATGCGGGCAAGTTAATTGTCATGGTGCAGCCGAGCTTTGGTGAACGCTACTTAACCACACCCCTGTTTCAGGATGCACTGCCCTTGGTACCCAGTTACTTGCAACATTAGCCACAAGTGGAGTTCAGTGTCAGGGGTTGTTTTGTGCCAACTAAAACTTGGTTTGTAGGTTGCGGCGATCGCCTAGGGTGGGTCATCAGTTAAGCCAGATAACAGCGGCAGCGAGATATATCGCACCTAAAAAGTTTCGCGCTGTCTTATCGTAACGTGTGGCAATCCCTTGATACGGCTTGAGCCTAGCAAAAAAATTCTCAATCAAGTGCCGAGCTTTGTACAGTTCTTTGTCATAACCACGACGCTGTTTACGACAAGACTTGGGCGGAATGACAGCCGCGCACCCTTTCTCCGCTAGTCGTCTTAGCACCTGCTGCTCATCTGCATCATAGGCTTTGTCCGCCAGTAATGCCTCAGCAAAACACTGCCTCGATGGTCAATCGATCTGATGATACGCCCTAGAACTTCGGCCAATTGGGACTGAGTCACAGCAATTTTCCTCTAAACTCTGTCAAACAGTGTAATTTTGGCCAAGAGTCCTGCCACCATCAAAAACAGTGCCACCAGTAATGCCCACAGGCGATTGTCCGTTGAACTTTGGCGTTTCCCTAGCTCCACTAACTGTTCGCGATTGTTCTGTACTTCTAGGCGAACGGCCTCGATTTTGGCCTCCATGGTGTTGAACTTTTCACGGATTTCTGCTTGCCCCACCTTCACTTCAAGGGTGAGTTCTGTCAACTGCGACTGGATTGCCTTGACGGTTTCCAGAACTTCGGCTAGTTGGGATTGGGTGACAGGCTCGGTCATGACGGCTGCTCAGGGAGGGGTAATTTCATTTTAGGGGAACAAGCAATTTCTGTTTTCAGATTTTTTATAAATCTTGTTAGGAAGGTTGTTGGTTAGGGGAGGTCATTGACAGCAGCTAAGGGGCGAAGATAGGTCTGCACCAATGTTTGATAAAAGCCTAAGACGCGCTTATCTTTGAAGACAGCAGGAACACGGGCAAAGGCGGCACGGGAAATAATGGCATATTCAGGAATGGCAAATACGCTTGTGTCATTGGCTTGATACTGTGGCCAAAAGTAGGGAGTGAGGTGGGGAAGTTTCTGGAGAATCCGTTCAATTTCTGCTTGGGCAACAGCCATCGCCTTGTCGGTTGTGGGAGCACCATTAAAGAAAATAGGCAAAGGAAGGGGGCCGCCTTCACGGCGCAAGGTGTGAATTTCATTAAAGAGAAATTGGTGAATCACCTGAGCGGCATTGTTGAGGGAGGAGAGATCGGTGTGGCGGGTGGGAATCAAAACGGCGTCACTGGCATACACGGCGCTCTTACTTAAAAAGAGCCAAGCACTGGGGCAGTCAATGAGGATGTAGTCGTAGCGATCGCGCAAGGGGGCGAGGAGTTCCCGCAGGCGAGTAATGGGTGGATGTTGGGTTTGCATCGCCTGAATAAGAATGCTTTGCAGTTGCGGCGCAGCGGGAATGACATCAAAAATATGGGCAGACTTGATACTGCTGCTGGTGCGGATGCGCAGGTCAAAAGGGCGAATCGTAGCCGTAATCGGCTCATCAGGGTTTTGCAGACAAGCCGCAAGGGTCGTACTGGTGGGGGTTAGCTCAAGGGCGCGGCTGAGATCCCCCTGAGGGTCGCAATCAATAAGCAAGACAGCGGCATCTGCCACAGCAAGGGTGGCGCCCAAGTTAATCGTGGTGGTGGTTTTGCCCACTCCCCCCTTATGGTTATAGAGACAGAGGGTGGTGGCACGGGGGCGCGATCGCAAGCAGGTTTTGAGGTCTTCGATAATGCCCTCAAGGCGATCGCCCGTCAGTTCATAGTTGGGCGTCACTGGATAGACCAAGTGACCATGGCGTTGAAAAAGCTGTAGATGGCGAGCATTCGTGATCAACCCCCAAGCGGTTCCTTGGCAATGGCAACCCCTGAGAAGTTGGCGGAGTTGTTGCAGAGCGCGGCTATGATGGGCAGACCCATTCTCAAGGCTCAAGACCACGGTTTGACTGGGGGTATTGCGGGAGCGACGGGCAGGGGGTTTAATCTCCACAATTAAATCGGGGTCAACTTGAGTCTGACAAAAAGGAGGCTGATGTTCGCGGGGAAAACGGGCTGCCACATCGGCAATGCCCATACCTGTGTCAAAAGAGGAGACGCGATCGCGATCGCCAAAGCCCAACACACTCAGGAGCGGTTGCACAAAGTGCTGCTCAATAACGGCTTCAGAGGTTTCGTCACCGTGAATTTGTTGCCATTGCGATCGCAAGCGGGAAATATCCAACGTTCAGCACCATCCAGCCGTCTTGAATCTTTACAGAATAGGTTGGCCACCCCTGAGCGTCAAGATCACGAGGCTACCAAATCACTGTGGATTGAGCTTTCCAACAGCCTTGATCATTGGCTATGATAGTAAATCTGCAAATCTTTCACATTCGTCCCCTTGGGTGTCCTCACCGGATGATGGACGGATGGTTGTTTAACCCATAGGAGTACAACTCAATGGCAGTTCTTAGCCTTGCCCAAATGCTGGAGGCAGGGGTTCACTTTGGCCACCAAGCCCGCCGCTGGAACCCCCGGATGGCACCCTACATCTTCACGGTTCGCAATGGGGTGCACATCATTGACCTCGTGCAAACCGCCCAACTGGTGGATGAAGCCTACAACTACATCCGCAACGCCGCTGAAAAAGGCAAACGCTTTTTGTTTATTGGTACCAAGCGCCAAGCCGCCGGCATTGTCGAACAGGAAGCGCTCCGCTGCGGCAGTTACTACGTCAACCAGCGCTGGCTGGGGGGGATGCTCACCAACTGGAATACCATCAAAACCCGTGTCGATCGCCTCAAAGAATTAGAAAGCATGGAGGAAAATGGCCTCATTGATCTGCGGCCAAAACAGGAGGCTTCAGCCCTGCGGCGAGAACTGGCACGTTTGCAAAAATACCTTGGCGGGATTAAACAGATGCGGCGGCTTCCTGATGTCGCGATTATTGTTGATGTCAAGCGGGAATACAACGCCGTTGCCGAGTGCCACAAATTGGGGATTCCGATCGTGGCGCTGCTGGATACCAACTGCGACCCCAATCAAGTGGATATTCCCATTCCCGCTAACGATGATGCCATCCGTTCGATTAAGCTGATTGTGGGTAAACTAGCCGATGCCATTTACGAAGGCCGCCATGGTCAGTTGGACGAACCAGAAGCGGATCTCGGTGATGAGGACGACGATGGGATGACCGCCAGCGACGATGGTGATGCTGACGCCCTAGATATTCCAGATGATTCTGACGCTTAATCCTTGAGGAACAGATCATGGCAGAGATTTCAGCCAAACTAGTCAAAGAACTGCGGGACAAAACCGGTGCCGGCATGATGGACTGCAAGAAAGCCTTGCAGGAGTCCAACGGCGATATGGAAGCCGCCATTGCTTGGTTGCGGCAAAAGGGTCTAGCCTCTGCGGGCAAAAAAGCCGGGCGCGTCACCAGTGAAGGTCTCGTGGATAGCTACATTCACACTGGCGGGCGCATTGGCGTGCTGGTGGAGGTGAACTGTGAGACCGACTTTGTGGCTCGCAACGAGAAATTCAAAGCCCTTGTCCAAGACATTGCCAAGCAAATTGCCGCTTGCCCCAATGTGGAATTTGTCTCAGTGAATGATATTCCCGCTGAGTACAAGGAAAAAGAACGCCAGATTGCCCTTGGCTCCGATGCTCTCAAGGGGAAACCTCCGGAAGTCAAGGAGAAAATCGTTGCTGGCAAACTAGAGAAAACCCTCAAAGAGCTGTGCCTGCTCAACCAGCCCTTTATCCGCGATCAGTCCAAGACCGTTGAAGAGTTGGTCAAAGAGCACATTGCCGAACTGGGGGAAAATATCCAGATTCGCCGCTTCCAACGCTTTGTCCTCGGTGAGGGGATTGAGAAGCAAGAAACCAACCTTGCTGAAGAGGTGGCTGCCCAAACCCAAGCCATGAGTGCTGCCGCAAAAACGGCCAAAGCACCCCCAGAAGTGGCCGAAACTGCCCCACCTGAAGTGAGTGCCCCTGAACCAGCAGCGGAAACAACACCTGACGAGCCAGCCCCAGAACCTGTCACAGTTTCTGAGCAGACAGTGGAACCAGTGGCTGAGCCTGCTGCCAAAAACCCTGAACCAGTCGCTGAACCTACGGCTGAAAGTAAGGGATTTGGTGCTGCTGCCAAAAAATCTGGTGGCAAGTCTCGGACTGCCAAGAAGAAAAAATAATGATCCTAGGCGTAGCCATGGGCTTGGAGAAAGGCGAGGTCAATTTCGACTGCGGTTGAGGCGTCTTGAGGCTGGAGAAATTTGCGGGTATATTTGCCCAACAGATCCGCCTCTAGGTTCACACCATCGCCAACCCTAAGAAATTGCAACGTCGTTTCTGCGTAGGTATGGGGGATAACAGCAATGCTGAATTCATCCCCTTTTTCATTGCAATGGGCAACGGTGAGGCTAATGCCATTGATGGCAATGCTGCCCTTGGGGATGATGTACGTCGCTACCACTGCAGGGGCAGAGAAGGTGAATTCCCAACTCGTGCCTGTGGGCGCGATCGCTAGCACGCTACCCACACCATCCACATGACCGGTCACAAAATGCCCTCCCACCCTATCCCCAACGCGCAGGGCAGGTTCTAGGTTCACCATTGCGCCTGCTGCCGCTTTGGCCGCCAATGTGGTGCGTTGCAGCGTTTCCGGGGAGACACTGACCGTAAACCCCGTGGCATCAACTGTTTCCACTGTGAGGCAGACCCCATCCACAGCAATACTATCGCCAATGGCCACCTCAGCAAGGAAAGGGGCATCGGTAGCGTTAATTGCCAACTGGGACTCGGAGCGTTGCTGGAGGACACCGATCGCCTGAATAATGCCAGTAAACATTGTTCTTCTAGCCGTTGAGTAAATGCCTTTGATAAAACTTTAATTCTGCCTCAAGGGCGGTGGCGATCGTGCTGCTTTGGCGGAAGCCGTGTCCCTCTTCGGCAAAGGTGTAATATTCTACGGGAATGCTCTTGGCCTGAAGGGCGGCTACCATCTGTTCCGCTTGGCTGGGGGGAACAACGACATCCTTTAGCCCCTGAAAGAAAATCACTGGACGGCTGAGGCGATCCGCATGGTAGAGGGGCGATCGCTGGCGGTAGAGGTCTGCCCCTGCGGGATAGGGGGCAATCAGTTGATCAAAATAATGGGCTTCAAAAGCATGGGTTTCCTTGAGCAGGCTAAGGAGATCACCAATGCCGTAGTAACTTGCTCCCACATGGAAGGTTGTCGTAAACGTCAGGGCACACAGAGTGGTATAGCCCCCAGCACTGCTGCCGCGAATGGCTAAGCGATCGCCATCCACCTTTCCTTGGCGAACTAAATACTCTGCCCCAGCGCTACAGTCCGCCACATCCACCACGCCCCACTGTCCCCGCAGGGCATTGCGATAGGCACGACCATAACCCGTACTGCCACGATAGTTGACATCCAACACCGCAAAGCCGCGACTGGTCCAAAACTGGATGCGCAAATCGAGACCTGTGCCACTGGCTGCCGTTGGCCCGCCATGACTTCTCACGATTAAGGGGGGGCGTGAGTCTGCCGGGGGTTGTACTTGGGGATTTTGGGGCGGGTAGAAAAAGCCGTAGGCGGTTGCGCTGTCACTCGTCGGAAATTCCATCACCTCGGGCTGGGAAATCCACTCCCGTGGCAGAGGAGAAGCAATGGGTTGCAGCGGTGTGGTGGTGCCGTCATCCAGATTGAACTCAACAATATGGGGGGGCAACAGGGGCGAACTGCCAATCAAGGCAACGGCGCGATCGCTCAGGCGAACGAGAGAATGAATCTCAGTGTAGTCCGTCGGGACAGTTTGCCACTCACCCGTGGCTAGGGAGACGACTGCCAGCCGCCATAGGCCGCGATCGCTATAGGTTAACACCACCGTTTCCGGGTTCACCAAAGCATAGGTGGATTGACCAAAGACCCACAGGGGCACACCGGCATCATAACTGGCCTGCCAAACGGGTTCATGGCGGCCATCACGGTAACGATAGAGATTCCACCAGCCAGAGCGATCGCTGATGTAGTAGAGGGTCTCTCCCTGCCATTGGGGTTGCTGAACCGATTCATCGCTGCTGCCAGCAATACGGTAGGGGGTACCAAGGGAGCCGTCGTCATTGAGGGTTGCCCCCCAGAGTTCACAGCCATCCCAAGGCATCTGCGGTGCTGACCATTGCAACCAAACCAAGGTGTTGCCCCCTGGACTCAAACGTGGCGCCGCATAGAAGCCCGCTCCTTGAACCAGCACTGTCCGTTTTCCCGACAGGTGAATGGCAACAATGGACTGTTGGCTGGAGCCATCGGCAAAATGCGCCTCTTCGACACACAACAGGCGATCGCGCCAAGGATCGACGCAACCATCGGCAAAGCGCGTATTCGCCGCTTGATAGATTAACTGAGGGCTGGGTTCCCCAAGGGCATAGATTCCCTGATCGGCATCATTGACAAAGTAAATCTGATCACCGTGGTACCAGTAGGCACCGCCGCCATACTCATTCACGCGCGATCGCGCACTCCAAGGGGCAGCCAAAAGTTCTTGCCCTTGACGCACCAGCACTACTCGCCCCTTTTCTTGGGGACGCCGCTCTAACCCCACCAAACCTAGGGGAGTGGCGCGCAATTCACTGAGACTGGTGGCCGCAGCACTGACTTCGGCGGCAGAGAGGATCGAAGGCCAGTGACCGTAGTCCAAACTCATTGGGGAATTTGCTCAAGCACCAACTTTTGCCGTTTCACTGGCTCTGGGATGCTAATCGGGTACTTGCCCGTAAAGCAGGCGGAACAAAAGCGATCGCCCGTATCATAAGTGGCGGCAATCATTCCCTGCCAACTGAGATAGCTCAGGGAATCGACACCAATCTGAGCGGCAATCTCAGCCACGGACTTGGTGGCTGCAATCAGTTGATCTTGGGTATCGGTGTCAATGCCATAGAAGCACGGGTGAGTGACCGGCGGCGAGGAAATCCGCATATGTACTTCCACTGCACCGGCATCCCGCAGCGCTTTGACAATTTTGCGGCTAGTGGTGCCCCGCACAATCGAGTCATCCACAATCACCACCCGCTGTCCCATCAGCACATCCCGCAGCGGATTCAGCTTCATGCGAATTCCCGACTCTCGCATCGACTGGGTGGGCTGAATAAACGTCCGCCCCACATAGCGATTTTTAATCAGGCCTTCGGCGTAGGGCACCCCCGTCGCTTGGGAAAAGCCAATGGCAGCAGGGATACCGGAATCCGGTACAGGAATGACGATGTCCGCCTCGGCGGGAGCTTCGCAACCCAACTGCTGTCCCAACCGCTGCCGGTAGCTATAGAGGCTCTCCCCCTGCATCACACTGTCAGGGCGGGCAAAGTAAATCATCTCAAAGATACACAGCTTGCGTTGCGACTCTGCCCATTGCACACTGCCAATCCCGTCGGCACTAATGTGGACGAGTTCCCCAGGCTCCACCTCCCGCACATAGTCCGCACCAATAATATCGAGGGCACAGGTTTCAGAAGCTAGCACGTAATGGGGCGTGGTCTCACCCATGAGGCGGCCAATCATTAAGGGACGAATGCCATGGGCATCTCGCAGGCCAAACAATCCTGCTGGTGTCCCCATCACTAGACTAAAAGCCCCTTGGCACTGTTGAGCAGCGGTAATGATCCCCTCTGACCAAGATTGACCGGTGGCCACGGCTTGGGCGATCGCCCAAGCAATGAGTTCCGAATCTGTGGTACTGGCTAACACCGCCGTAGGGGCATCACAGGCTAGGACTTGTTCGCGCAGAGCGTAGGTATTCACTAAGTTACCGTTGTGGGCTAAGGCCAAAGGCCCAAGGCGAGTGTCCACCACAACGGGTTGCGCATTGACAATGCGACTAGAACCGGTGGTCGAGTAGCGGTTGTGGCCGACAGCCAAATCTCCCACCAGCCCTCCAAGAATCTCTTCGTCAAAGACTTGGGAGACCAAGCCCATATCCTTGTAACAGTGGACGGTGTCACCCGCAAATGTGGCAATTCCCGCCGATTCCTGACCTCGATGTTGCAGGGCATAGAGACCAAAGTAGGCGAGGCGAGCCACATCCGCCCCCGGGGCATAGACCCCAAAGACACCACAGGCTTCTTCCGGCTTATCAGCAAATTGTTGTTCTGTCATTTAGTCCAAATACTTCGGCAGGGGCGATCGCCACGCAAGAGCTAACTCTTCCATCGTAACCTTGATAAGTGGAGAATTGTCACAGGTGTCAATACACAGTTCTGTATGTTCACCATTAACAACCCCTAGGCGTGTCCAAGCATTGGGCAGTTGCGCCTGCACATAGGCTTCCCACACCGTCTGTGCCGCTGGCGGCACCGAAACCAGAATGCGCGCCCCCCCTTCAGCAAACAGCAGCACATCCCACCGCGGATAGGTGCCCGCTGGCAATTGAATCGTTGCCCCCCGTTGGCTGCTGAGACAGCTTTCCGCCAAGGCCACGGCCAAGCCCCCCTCGCTGAGATCGTGGGCACTGGCAACCCACCCCTGCTGAATGCCATAGCGACACACCGCCTGCACTCGCTGCTCTAGGTCTAAATCAATCTGAGGTGGACGCCCCGCCACAAGGCCATGGATCTGGGCAAGGTATTCCGACCCACCGAGGCTCAGGCGCGGATCACTCAAGGGCGTGGTCAGAGGCAACCCCAATAGGTAAATGGCATCTCCGGGCGATCGCCAGCCCTGACCGACAACCCGCTGCAAATCGGGAATCAACCCCACCATCCCCACCACGGGGGTCGGATAAATCGGCTGTGGTTGGCCATTGCGATCAATTGTTTCGTTGTAGAGGGAGACATTGCCACCCGTGACTGGCGTTTGTAGAGTCCGGCAGGCCTCCGCAAGACCGCGGCAGGCATGGGCCAACTGCCAGTAACCTACGGGCGTTTCGGGACTGCCAAAGTTGAGGTTATCGG
Organism: Thermosynechococcus sp. PKX82; assembly: GCF_031583255.1. Classification (NCBI taxonomy): domain Bacteria; kingdom Bacillati; phylum Cyanobacteriota; class Cyanophyceae; order Acaryochloridales; family Thermosynechococcaceae; genus Thermosynechococcus; species Thermosynechococcus sp. PKX82. The sequence continues at coordinate 1,956,616 of NZ_CP134169.1, forward strand.
TGACGGCCAGAGGCTCTGCCCCCACACAACTCAGATTACGAGCGGCTTCGGCCACAGCTGCTTTGCCGCCTTCGTAGGGATCCAGATACACATAGCGGCTGGGGCAATCGACCGTCGCCGCAATCCCTTTGGAGGTGCCCCGCAGGCGAATGACCGCTGCATCAGCATCACCGGGGAAAACGAGGGTGTTGTTTTGCACCTCGTGATCGTACTGACGATAGACCCATGCTTTAGAGGCAATACTGGGGGTGGCGAGAAGAGTGAGCAAAATCTCCGCGGGCGATCGCGCCGGTAGCGCCAATTGATCCACCGACCATTGCCGCGCCTGTTGGACATAGACAGGTGGCTCACTGGGACACTGTCGCTCATAGAGGGGGGTATCTTCGGCAAGGGCACGGGCAGGCACCTCTGCGGCCACCTCGCCCCGGTAAAGCACCCGCACCAGCGGTTCAGCAATGACGCGACCCACAACCACCGCCTGCAAGCCCCAACGATGGAAAATCTCAATCAGTTCGGCTTCCCGCCCTTGCGCCGCCACAAAGAGCATCCGTTCTTGGGATTCCGAAAGGAGAAACTCGTAGGGCACCATCCCCTGTTCCCGTACGGGCACTTTGTCCAAGTCCAGTTCAATACCAACACCGCCTTTGGCAGCCATTTCCGCAGTCGAGCAGGTCAAGCCCGCTGCCCCCATATCTTGGGCGGCCACCACTGCCCCCGTTTGAAAGGCTTCCAGACAGGCTTCAATGAGGCATTTTTCCATGAAGGGATCCCCCACTTGGACGGCGGGGCGATCGCTCATTGATTCATCAGTGAGTTCAGCGCTGGCAAAACTTGCCCCCCCCATGCCATCACGACCCGTTGTAGATCCCACATACAGCACCGGATTGCCAATGCCACTCGCTCCCGATTTAACAATTTCTGGGGTTTCCATGAGGCCTAAGGCCATGGCATTCACCAAGGGATTACCGGCATAGCAAGGGTCAAAATAGACCTCGCCCCCCACCGTGGGCACACCGACACAGTTGCCATAGTGGGCAATACCCGCCACGACTCCTTTCACCAATTGTTGGGTTTTGGCTTCCTTAAGATCGCCAAAGCGCAGGGCGTTCAGCAGGGCAATGGGACGCGCCCCCATCGTAAAAATATCCCGCAGAATCCCCCCCACGCCGGTCGCTGCCCCCTGAAAGGGTTCAATGGCCGAGGGATGATTGTGGGACTCAATCTTAAAAGCAAGGCGCAAGCCATCCCCTAAGTCCACGACGCCGGCATTCTCACCGGGACCGACCAGTACCCGTGCCCCTTGGGTGGGAAACTGCTTGAGCAGGGGACGGGAGTTTTTGTAGCAGCAATGCTCTGACCACATCACCCCAAACATGCCCAATTCCGCGCGGTTGGGATGGCGGCCAAGGCGGCGGACAATTTCGGTGTACTCTTGGGGCTTGAGGCCTTCAGCAGCAATCTCAGCCTCAGTGACGAGGGGGATTTGGCTCATGGCAAAGGATGATTTCGGCTACGTTATTGATTATCGAGCCTAGCGGGAATTGGGGTACCAAAACATCCCCTTAATCCCCTCGGGATCCGGACGAAAACCCAACTGACGGTAAAAGTCGACCACATGGGGATCCGCAAAGAGGGTAATGTTGCTGATGTCCTCGCTGCGCAGTTCTTTGATCATCTGCCGCATTAATTCTTTGCCCAGCCCCCGTCCCTGAAACTCTGGATGCACGACCACATCCCAAATCGTGGCATTAAAGGCGTGATCCGAGGTCGCACGCGAAAAACCAATGAGGCGACGATAGGCACCCCGCTGCTCCCACATCGAGATCACTAAAAAGCTATGCTGAATTGCTTTTTTCACCTTGCGAATGGGGCGGCGCGACCAGCCCACGGCATCACAAAGTTCCTCGAGTTCATAGACATCAATATCTTTTTCTTTGCTGAAAATAATTTGGCTTTCGCTGCCATTGTCCCGCTCTACCTGAGAACCTACACTAGGGGACGTCGTGGTGGCGCTGGCAGTCGGTTGCGAATTGAACAGCGATTTCCAGAAGCTCATGCAAGTATGCTGGAGATGGGGAAACGACCAAGTGTAACCCGGCCTAGGCTATAGTATAGCGACTCTCACCCATGGTTTCCGATTTTCAACTGCGTAACCTTGATGTCCTGAAGCGATTCAACCGCTCCTTTCCGGACTTTTATGAGCAATTTGTTGGTCGGGATGTCCAACTGCAAAACCTGAAACTGGGGTTTCAAATTCATAAGACCAATCAGGCGGTGATTCAGATTGTCCCTGAGGGCGATCGCTCTGTTCTCCACTTTGCCCACCGCAATCACTCTTACCTGCTCAGTGATCTCTTTGGGGTGATGGCCGCCTACAAGCTGACAATTCACAATGTCTCGCTCTATGGCCATGTGCGACCACCGATGCTGGTGTTTGTCAAACTGGTGCTCTCAGAGCAGGGCAAACCCCTGACGAAAAAGCGTAGTGAAAGCGTGCGCCGTGCCCTCCAACAGACCCTCAGTGGTGAATTTGCCGTTGAGGAAATGCTGGCCATGGAGTTTAACCTCAACGAAGGCCTGCCGCAAATTACCACCAGCTTTTATCAGGATCAGGTCTTTCATCTGCCGGCACTGTTGGTGGAGTCCGCGAATCATCCGGCGCTGCTCTACAAGGTAATGCATGCCATTTGGCAAGAGGAATTGCTGGTGGTGAATATCAACTTTATGCTTTGGCAGGGACGGGTGCGACTGTTACTCTATCTGCTGGGACCCAATGGCAGTGTGATTCCCGATTATTTAGGCTCGCGTATTGCTGCCAAGATTAAGGATCATCTAACGGGAAACACTTAGGGTAGGATAGGGGGTGTTTGTCTCCTTTATTACAAGTCCAATGACGGCTGAACAACATCTCCACCTGTGGCGAGCAGTGAATCTCAGCGATCGCATTCTAGCGGCCATTGATGTTGGGACAAACTCAATTCACATGGTGGTGGTGCAAATTCAGCCCAGTTTACCCAGTTTCAAAATCATTGCTGCTGAAAAAGATATGGTGCGGCTGGGGGAACGTTGCCAAATTACGGGGCAACTGACAGAGGAAGCGATGAAGCGGGCGATCGCCACCCTGCGCCGCTGTCGTGAACTGGCCACAGGTCTGAAGGCCGAAGAAATTATTGGTGTGGCCACCAGTGCGGTGCGCGAAGCCCCCAATGGTCGCGAGTTTTTAGAGCGGGTCAAGGAAGAGACCGGCCTGACGATTGATCTGATTTCCGGCGAAGAGGAAGCGCGGCGCATCTACTTGGGCGTGCTCTCGGGGCTAGAGTTCAACGGCAAGCCCCACATCATCATTGACATTGGCGGTGGCTCCACAGAGTTAATCTTGGGGGATGGTCATGAACCCCGCTACCTCAGCAGTACCAAAGTGGGGGCAGTACGCCTGACGGACTTATTTGTCAAAAGCGATCCCATTAGCGATCAGGACTACGCGGCCCTGCGCGCCTATGTACGGGGAATGTTGGATCGTGCCGTTGAAGACCTGCGGCAGCAGCTTGGCCCCCATGAAAAACCGCAATTGGTGGGTACCTCAGGCACGATTGAAAGCCTGATGATGATTCACACCTGCGATCGCCTTGGTGCTTGTCCCCCCTCCCTACGCGGCTATGAACTGACGCTAGGGGACTTAAAGGCACTTGTGGCCAAATTGCGGCGACTAAACTTTAACCAGCGCTGTCAACTCTTGGGGATGTCGGAGCGGCGCGCTGAAATTATTGTTGCAGGGGCAGTGATTCTCGCTGAGGCCATGGAGATGCTTGGTCAAACCAGCCTGATCACCTGCGATCGCGCCCTGCGGGAAGGCATCATTGTGGACTGGATGCTTACCCACGGCCTGATTGAAGACCGCCTCCGCTATCAAAGCTCGGTGCGTCAGCGCAGTACCTACAGTTTGGCGCAAAAGTTCCATGTCAATCTTGCCAGCAGTGAACGGGTGGCCGATTTCGCCCTGACGCTCTTTGATCGCACCCAAGGGATTCTCCACAACTGGACAGAAGCAGAGCGAGAACTCCTCTGGGCAGCAGCGATTCTCCACAATGCCGGTCACTACGTCAGCCATTCTGCCCACCACAAACATTCCTACTACCTTGTGCGCCATGGGGGTCTGCTCGGCTACACCGATACGGAAATCGAGATCATTGCCAACCTCTGTCGCTATCACCGCAAGAGTCCCCCCAAGAAAAAGCATGAAAACTTCCGCCAACTGGTGGGACGGCGAGAACGGCAAATTGTCGAGCAACTGAGTGCGATTCTACGGCTGGCTTCGGCCTTGGATCGGCGACAAATTGGGGCCGTGGATCACATGACCTGTGAGTGGCGCGCTGTACAACGGGAGTTTTGTGTGCAGGTACATCCCGCTGATCCGAGCGATCGCTGTGAACTGGAAATTTGGAGTGTCAACTACAAAAAAGAACCCTTTGAAAGCCAATTTGGCGTCAGTTTGAAGGTGGAATTAGTGCCCGCCAGTAGTACGGCTCTAGCCACAGCAGTCAACTACTAATTCAACAGCCTTAAACTTTTTCCACTGGGGGCTGCCCCAACAGTCCTTGGGGGCGCACAAGCAGCACCAGAAAGAGAATCGCAAAGGCCGCAGCATCCCGAAACCCCGAAGCAGCGGCAGGCACCATTGCCTCCACTAGTCCCAGCAAAAAACCCGCCAACATTGTCCCCGGTAAGCTCCCTAGGCCCCCCAGAACAATCACCGCTAACCCCTTGAGACCAAAGATCACGCCAAACTGCGGCCCCGTAATCCCGACACTCAAGGCGACGAGGGTACCAGCAACGGCAGCCAAAGCACTGCTGACAAAAAACGTCACTTGAATAATGCGATCGCTATCAATGCCCAGTAATGTCGCGGCAGTCGGATTTTCGGCCACCGCTTGCAATCCTTTCCCCATGCGCGTCCCTTTGACCCAATAGGTCAGGGCAATCATCAAAGCCACGGCCACGGCAAAGATGACAAATTGACTAGTGCGCAGGGCAATGTCCCCCAACCGCAGGGTGAGGGGCAATCTCCCCCAGAGTTGATCGGGATAGGTATAGACTTCGGCACCCACCAAATACTGGATCAGGTTGGTGAGGAGAACAGCCGCCCCAAGGCTGGCCACCACGGTCAAGAGGGTATCGGCGCGCTGTTGCCGCAGGGGTCGAAAGACGACCCAATCAATGCCAACCCCCAACAGGCCACAGCCAAGGGCACTGAGAACTAAGGCCAGCGCAAAGGGTAAGGCAACGGGAAGCTGTCCATTGACCAACAGACCATTAAAGCCAAAGCGTCCCCCTAAGAGGGCATAGGTGAGATAAGCGCCAATGGCAAAAACAGCACCGTGGGCAAAGTTGATGATGCCCAAAATCGAGAAGACAAGGGTATAGCCGAGGGCAAAGATGGCATAAACACTCCCTGTGGCCAATCCATCCACAAGGACTTGCAGGCTGCTTGTTAGCACCTACGCTCCTTCCACAAGGGCACGATAATCCGCTGCTGAGAGGAGTCCCGTAGGGGGGGTACTGACTTGCACCTTCACCAACCACCCCTCCCCATAGGGATCGGCAGCAATTTGCTCTGGGTTGTCAATGACAGCTTGATTGACCTCAATCACGGTTCCGGCGAGGGGTGCATAGAGATCCTCAACGGCCTTGACCGACTCAATGGTGCCAAAGCGTTCGCCGGGTTCTAGGACATCGCCAACGGCAGGCAACTCAACAAAGACAATATCCCCCAGTTGATCGACGGCAAAGGCACTAATGCCGAGGGTGGCTGTATCGCCCTCAAGGCGCAGGTACTCATGGCTGTCGAGATATTGCAGGTCGTCAGGGTAGGTGAGCGTCATAGCAGATTCCAATCCATCAGGGGCGATCGCTGGCACGGGCAAGGCGCACCGCCGTTACAAAGGCTACTAAACCAAGGGGCACACTGAGGAGCAAAATCACGGTAGTTGGAAGGGTTCCCAACTGGGCTTCTCCCGAACTCAGTTCAAAAACACAACCCACCGTGGCGATCGCTGCCACACAGGCACCCAGTAGGTATAGATAACTCTTGGCCACAGACGATGATCCTCAGGGTTAGGCAGCAATGGGACGCACGGCACTGGCGGTAAACCCATGCTCTTTGAGTTCGTGGCGCAGTAGGGCTTGGTTCTCGACGCGATCGACAAACATCACCCCCGTCAGGTGATCAATTTCATGCTGGATCGCCCGCGCCAGTAGCCCACCCGCCATGATGACTTGGGGACGCCCCCACTCATCTTTGTAGGCCACCTCCACCATGGCCGGACGACGCACCTCTAGGTACACCCCCGGAATACTCAGGCAGCCCTCTTGGCAGACTTCAAGGTCTTCACTGAAGTCCTTAATGACCGGGTTAATCATCACCAACGGTTCTGCCTCGGGGTCATCGGGATGAATATCAATGACAAGAATTTGCTTATTGATGCCCACCTGCGGTGCCGCCAAGCCAATGCCATCGGCACTGTACATGGTTTGCAGCATTTTCCGCACAATATCGCGGATACTGTCATCCACTTTGCTGACCCGTTTGGCGGGTTGACGCAGCACGCGATCGCCCAAATAGTGCAATTGCAGGGGCGGATTTTTTAACTTTTTCTTTTCAACAGCCAGAGAGGTAGCCATAGGACACGCCGATTAACACAAAATAACAAAAGTTAATCATTTCCTAGCCTAACGAATTTTCAAGGCTCTCGGCTACTTTTCCGTCGAGGCACTGCTGACACTGGGCAAGAGGCGTTGTTGCTCCTCAAGGGCAGCTTTGTAGCGTTCCACATCCTCCTCAAGGTGGGCAATTTGCTCATCGCGGGCTTCCATTTCCACCCGGATTGTAAAGATGCGCTGCACCTGTACCCAGACGTTAAAGACCCAAGCAAAGACGGCACCAATGCCCATGGCCACGATGAGTTCAATGCACAATGGGGCTTGAATCACTTTCCCTTCAAAGAACTTAATACTTACGGGTTCGGTATTCTGAATACTAAAGAGAACTAAGCCCAAGCCAATGACAAATATCATCAAGAAGTTCAGTTGTCGCATAGGGCATCCTGTAACAAATCTAAGCATAGACAGGGATTGTCGCATCGGGCCTCTTGCCAGCGACCAACAATCTTGGGCTAATCATACCACTGTGGCTAGTCCTCAATCACTGAGTGACTGACTTCTACTGCTTGGACATCAATGGTGCCGGGGGGAGCCAAGCGTTGAAACTGGCGATCGCGCACCATCAGGATTTCGCCACAGGCGGGGCATTGGGTTTGGGTATTCTTCAAACTACTAAATTCAAAGCCACACACTGGGCAAGCCGCCGTCACCAACTTCCAGCGAAACCAAAGTTGTAACCCTGCAAAAAGGAGTACAGGGGTCAACATCAAGATGAAAAACAGCACCAGAAAGGATTGCACTAACCAGCCTAGCCCCAGTAGCCCCAGTAACCAAGTTACCAGCAACACACTGAACCAAAAACGCAGGGTGGGGTTTAGGGTAAATCTTAGGGACATTGGCCTCCCTCCAAGGGCATTGCCGCTATTCTAGCGTAGTCGCGAGTGTATCCTAAAAAGCAGGCGTACTGTCCAGCTATGGTAATGCCCTATACTCTCCACGCCGAACGTACTCGCGTTGAAGTAATTCCAGAGCGCGGTGGCCTGATTAGCCGCTGGCAGTGGCAAGGTCATGAGCTGCTGTACTTGGATCGGGAGCGCTTTGCCAACCCGCAGTTAAGCGTGCGTGGCGGTATTCCCATTCTCTTTCCCATTTGTGGCAATTTGCCCGAGGATACATTTCACCACAATGGCCAAACCTATCACCTCAAGCAGCATGGCTTTGCACGGGATTTGCCATGGCAGGTGTTAGATCAGCAGGAACATCTCTTGAAGCTGGGATTGCAGGATACGCCAGCCACGCGCCAAGTCTATCCCTTTGCCTTTCATCTGACCTTAACCTACACCCTCGCTGCTGATGCCTTGGCGATCGCCTTTGAGGTGGCTAACCCCGGTGACACCCCCTTGCCCTTTAGCTTTGGCTTGCATCCCTACTTTGCCGTTGCTGACAAGCAGCAATTGCAGTTTGACCTGCCAATCCATGCCATGGTGGATCAGAAAACGCAACAACCCCTCACCTTTAGCGGCACGTTTGACTGGCATGCGGCAGAACTGGATTTGGCCTGTCGTCCCCTCACGGGTCAAGTGGCTCGCGTCTGTGATCTGCAACAACAGTACTGCCTGACGCTGCGCTACGATACAGCGTTTACAACCCTTGTTTTTTGGACGGTTCAGGGCAAACCCTACTACTGTCTAGAACCTTGGACTGCCCCCCGCAATGCCTTGAATACGGGGGTAGATCTCCTGCACGTGCCACCCCAAAAGCACCTCACCCTTGGCGTTGAGATTGCTGTTGCCCCCCTTTAGGGAGAAAATAGAAAGGTTTTCACAGACGCGACCATGTACCCCGATTTTCAGACCTTTTGTCAGCTTGCTGAGCAGGGTAACTTCATCCCCATCTATCAGGAGTGGGTGGCGGATATGGACACGCCCGTATCGGCTTGGTATCGGGTCTGTCGCGATCGCCCCTACAACTTTTTGCTCGAGTCCGTCGAGGGGGGTGAACAATTGGCTCGCTACAGCCTCCTCAGTTGTGATCCGCTCTGGGTACTAGAAACGCGGGGCAACCAAACCACCCAAACCCATCGCGATGGCTCACTCACCACATTTACGGGCAATCCCTTCACAATTTTGGCCAATTGCCTTGCCCCCTATCAACCCGTGAAGCTACCCCAACTGCCGGGGGGCATTGGCGGTCTTTTTGGTTTTTGGGGCTATGAACTGATTCAGTGGATTGAGCCGCGGGTTCCGATTCATCCTGCCACTGAAAAGGATTTGCCGGATGGCGTGTGGATGCAGGTGGATCAAATCCTGATTTTTGATCAGGTGAAGCGGAAAATTTGGGCAGTGGTCTATGCTGATACCCGTGAGACGGACTTGAAAACGGCCTATACCCATGCCAGCGATCGCCTAGAGCGGCTTTTGAGTCAACTGCGAACTCCGATTCCCGCTGCGGCCACCCAGCTGCACTGGCAACCCAGTCGCCAGACCCCTAGTTATACCAGCAACATCACTCCCGAAGCCTTCTGTACCAATGTGGCGCGGGCCAAGGACTACATCCGTGCGGGCGATATTTTCCAAGTCGTTCTCTCCCAACGCCTCAGTGCCACCTACAGCGGCGATCCTTTTGCCCTCTATCGCTCCTTGCGCCTGATTAACCCTTCCCCCTACATGGCCTACTTTCAATTTGGCACGTGGCAGATCATTGGCTCTAGCCCAGAAGTCATGGTCAAAGCCGAACACCATCCTGAAAAACGTGGGTCTCTCCTTGCCACTGTCCGGCCCATTGCCGGTACCCGCAAGCGGGGTCACACCTACGCCGAAGATCAGCAACTCGCCGCAGAACTCCTTGCCGATACCAAAGAAGTGGCCGAACACGTCATGCTCGTTGATTTGGGGCGCAATGATTTGGGGCGCGTGTGTCGTCAGGGGAGTGTCACCGTCGAGGAGTTTATGGTGATTGAACGCTACTCGCACGTCATGCATATTGTGAGTAATGTTGTCGGCGAACTATTGCCCGATAAAACGGCATGGGATCTGCTCCAAGCTTGTTTTCCGGCTGGAACCGTCAGTGGTGCCCCCAAAATTCGAGCCATGGAAATCATCTATGAATTGGAGGGCTGCCGCCGTGGCCCCTACTCTGGTGCCTATGGTTACTATGACTTTGAAGGTCAACTCAATACCGCGATCGCTATTCGCACGATGGTGGTGCAACTGCTAAGCGACCACCAACACCTCATTCACGTCCAAGCCGGTGCTGGTATTGTTGCGGATTCCGATCCGCAGCGGGAATACGAAGAAACCTTGAACAAAGCTCGCGGTTTATTGGAGGCCATCTCTGTGCTGGGCGGCAAGCCTTAACCAAATGATCAAGGAGCCATCATCTGATTTTTACATTTACCCCTTAGTCTAATAGGCGGTTGTTGCTAACGTTACCCAGAACACAGGCACTGGGAATGTTGGAAAAACCACCCATCTCTCAGGCACACACCTAAGGGCTGGTTCCTTTGCTTGAGGTTCTACTGCCATGGCAAACGTCTCCACCGCTGCAATCACTCCCCCTGTGGATGGACGCTGGCGTTGCCCCTCTCGACTACACACGTTTGGCATGGGGGACAGCATCTGGATGGAGCCAGAGCGCATTTGGCTAGTGAGCCGGGGCGTCGTGCTGTTAAACCTTTTGCACCCCGATGGTGAAGAAGTGGTGGTGGGACTGGCCACACCCGGTACTGCTTTTGGTTTACCCTTGACCAGTTTAACGGCCTACCAAGCCAAGGCACTTTCCAAGGCAGAGTTGATGCTCTTTACACTGGTGGAGGTAGAATCCTCACCCAACTTGACCCAAAGCCTTGTGCGGGGTCTGGCTCGTCGCCTACGGCAAGCGGAAGGTCTTTTAGGAATTACCAGCCATCGCCGGATTGAGGAGCGATTACGCCATTTACTCTTGCTTTTGAAGCAAGAAATTGGTCAACCCCATCCCCTCGGCACTCGCTATAGTGTTCGCCTCACCCACCAGCAACTGGCAACGGCGATTGGCACAAGTCGAGTGACCATCACACGTCTGTTGGGCAAACTCAAAAAGGAGCAGTGGCTCACCTACGATCGCGATCGCCACATCATTCTCACCAACGCCGCTCAGATTTAGGTGATTTAGGTTAGTTCTCCCCTGATCAGGGCACCTCTGGCACAAAAGAGAAGGTTTCTAGTGTAAATTTTTGTAACCACTTGCACTCATAGTGGCAAAACTGTTAAATTAGATACAGAAATAAATCGTTCATCTTTGCTACGAACCACCAAAAAACTTAGGTGAATAGCGAAGACGGAAGTAGGGCAATTGTCCCGAAGGAACGCGCCTCAGCTGACAACAACTAGCCAGTACATCATTTGGGGCGATGATGATGACAACCACACTCACCTATCGCGGCGTTCAATACGACTACGTTCCTCCGGCAGTCCGTACTGAAGCAACCGATGTTGTAGCCAAATATCGGGGTTGGAACTACCACTGCACTCGAGCAGTGAATCCTCCGGCTCAACCTGTGCGGGATTTAATCTATCGCGGTGTGGTCTACCGTACGGGTCAAACGGAAGCTGTGAATACGACAGCAACCACTGCTGCCAACACAGCCAAGGAAGTGAATATGCCAGCGCTTGATCTCAATCAACTTTCGCGGGTCATTCTCACCCATCACCACCAAGTGATCAAAAACCGCGAACAATCCCTCCTCACGCGAATGATTGCCCAAATGGGATTACCTGCGGCCGCAGGTCACTATTGGAACCAAATTCAGGGCAAAATTAAGCCCCATGTCTGGACAAGCTACGATCGCAGTCATGCCACGATGAGCTAGCACAGGGGTGTGATTGTCCTCTCTCAAGACTGATTCGTAACGGCACTCGCATGGGAGTTATCTCTGGTGCGAGTTTTTTATTTCAGCCTAGGGCGTCAAGCAATGGCTGCACTTGGCCTAACTTAGCCATTCAATCTCATTAAGATCAAAATCAAGATCGAGATCGATCTCCGCCAAGTCCTCTGGATCGGCCACCTTCTTCAGGGAGGCAAGGGATTGTTTTGAAGGCTTGCGACTTTGGGGAGTTGGGCGCTTGATATCCGACAGTGTAGCCTTCTCGATGCGCGTCCTTTCTTTGAGGGCATTGGGGTTGACGTATTCTAGGAAGAAGTTTACTGTTTCCTGTTTTACCCAGCCATTGAGGACAGCCAAGGCACCGAAGCGATAGTTCACCTGCCACTGCTCCTTAAGAATTTGTTTTATTTGCTCTTCCGTCAATAAGCCTGCCTTTTTCAGGTAAAAACCAATCGGCCGTTTTGCTTTGTCTTGGATCAGTTTTGGCCACTCTTCTACAAAAAAGTCAATGGTTTTTTGGGGCAACCAACCATGGAGGGCAACAATTTCACCAAAGCGCAAGTTGGTATAAATGCTTTTTTCCATTAAGGCGACTTGGAGTTGGCCTCGTGTAATTAACCCCGCCTTCAGTAGTAATTCACCAATTCTCATGATTGCCCCTACGAGTAGAAAATCATCAACTTTCAACAACAATGGGACATCAATTGGGTACAGCCCCTTTCACAGGGATCGAACATCCTTGCAGCAGCCAACGCCGCTGTAGGACGGGTCACACATTTTTGTGCTTATTGTGTTTAGGCACAATATGTTATGACATATTTCAGAAAAGGGCTGCCGTTTTTTCAAGGACATACATCCGTTACTCTTGACAGTACCTCTCACAATAGCTGAAGTTACGCGAAACTCCTAATTGTAATAAATCTTAATACAGCTCTTTTCAGAGGGATCTCTTCACACGAATTCAGCGTGGCCAGTACAGCTCTTTTAAGAGAAGCTAGATGTTCGGATGTCAGTTTAGCCAAGGCTGAAAAAGCGGCAAAAATGCTCACCTCATCCTGTGTGAGCGGTTAATTAGTGGTTGAGCATCCACGGGCGACCACAGGAGTGCTGCTGAAAGCGGGGAGGCTTGGGTTCTTGGGGCGATCGCTGCACCAGTTCTGGGTCACTCCCCCGCGAGGGTCGGGGTAAGGAAGAAGAGAGATTTACCGCTGGTACGGAAAAATACGTCGGCCAAGCTGCTGACACTCTGGACAAAAGGCGGGTTCACTAGATTGGGCGAGCGATCGCCATTCCTCAAAAATGCCACACGTAGAGCAGCGAAACTCATAAAGGGGCATCTTTCATCACCGGGATTGACTGAAACCACTGCGGGGATCTCTGGATGCCAGCGATTATGCCCCGGCAGTTCTTGCTGATCCATGGGCTTAGTCAAATCCACTTTGAACAGGGTCTTCGGCATAGGGACGGACTCCAACGATTAGCAGTGTGCTCACCTGTAACTCAGTACCCATGAGCAATTATTGAGATGTTGTTTAGATTTAGTATTGGAGCAGGTCTTCAGGACAGCTGTATCTCCAGATACGAAAACAGTGTTGGACTTCGTCAAAGTGGCTGCTCAAATGGGAACGGTGGGTCAAGTGATCCGCCAAGGGGCGATCGCCAGCCAACAAAAACAAGCCCGTGCCCTCGAAGTGTTGACAGCGATGGCAGAAAATTTAGAGCACTATCGCCAAGCCATCCAAGCGTGGGGCGAGTCCTTTCCCTTTAATGCTGCTGAACCCATTGAATCCCTGACGGTGAAGCACGCTGTCCCCCCTGCCCCAAGGTCACACACAATTTTTGCCACCGATGGCTCGCAAATTGCCCCCAGTCACCACGAAATTGCCTATTGCTATTTGATTAATGTGGGACGGGTGGCGATCGCCTACGGTCAAGGGCAACGCCCCCATTTAGATAGTGTGCCGCAGTTGGTTTATGACCCCGATGAATTGGGGCGATCGCGGGGCTGGGGACTCACCATAGAAGACTGGTTACGCTACCGCCGCACTCAAGCGGAAATTCTTGCCCTTGTTGAACTCATTCAAACGCAAAACAAGAAAGCCCCCCGCCTAGCACTCGTGGATGGTTCACTGATTTTCTGGGCGTGGGAATCACTGCCGCCAATGGTGCGTGAGGAATTGTTGACGCCCATTTTAGCTGCTTGGGATGAATTGCGCGCGAAGCGAATTCCCTTGGTGGGCTATGTCAGCGCCTCCCGCAGTCATGAAACGGTGAATTTTCTGCGCTTGGGGGTTTGCCCCTACCCTGAACCCAACTGTGCCCTCCACTGTGGTCAGACAAGTCAGACTGGCCTCGAGGCGACTCGCGATCGCCCCCCTTGTCAAGTCTTTGATCCCCTGCGGGATGTGCTCCTCTGGCAAGCACACTTGGCACCGCAACAGTATAGTCCCCTCTGGCGGAGCCGCAGTCGCATTCTGGAACATTACGGTGAACATCAGATCTACGTTGCCTATCTCCACAGTGGCTCGGAAGTGGTGCGTTTGGAAGTTCCTCAATGGGTGGCGCGGGATGCAGACCTGTGGCAACAGGCAGTTGCGTTGACGGCAGCACAAATTGAAAAAGGGCGGGGTTACCCCGTGGCATTAGCAGAAGCCCACAATTTAGCCGTTGTGCGCGGCAGCGATCGCCAACGCTTTTTTGCTTTACTGGAACGGGAACTGATTAAAGCAGGACACTGGCATGTGGCTCCTTCCCCCAAAGAGCAACGCAAACGCCAAAGTATTGCCTAGGTGGCTGCTGTGTGTTGGTTTAGGCATCGCGGGCTGGGGAACACAGTTGGCGCTACCGCCAGTAAGCGGGTGGTTCTTGGCCTTCATAGGAATTATGCCCCTGTGGTGGCAGTGTCAGGTTTTATCGCCACTGTGGGCAGCGATCGCCGGCCTGTGTTGGGGACTAGGGTTCTACGGCAGTAGCTTAGTCTGGGTGTGGGATTTGCATCCCCTGACGTGGATTGGCATTGCGCCAGTGCCCAGTTGGTTGATCTCGCGGGGGATTTGGCTTTTCCTGAGTGGTTGGGGGGCAGTCCTGAGTGGGAGTTGGGCTTTTTTGATGGCACGCTATGGGGTGCGGCGGGCCGCCCCTTGGCAACTTCTGTGGGGTGTCACCCTTTGGTGTGCCCTTGAAGCCCTCTGGAGCTATTCGCCCCTGTGGTGGATTAGTTTATCCCTGACCCAAAGTCCAACGGGACTCCTTCAACTGGGTCGTCTGGCGGGACCCACCACGATTACGGCAGTCGTGATGACACTGAATGGCTTGGTCACCCTCAGTCTGTGGCGGCACACATGGGCAAAGCGATGGCTCGTTGTTACTCTTTTGGGGGCGATCGCCCTCAATGCTGTTTTAGGCGCTAGGGTCATGGCGGATCAAGGGGAACCCCTACGGGTGGGTTTGATCCAAGGCAATATCCCGACACGGGAAAAGCTCACGCCAGAGGGTATCCGCCGCGCTTGGCAGGACTATCCCCGTGGCTATCGCCAACTGGTGGCTCTAGGGGTTGATGCCGTCTTGACTCCGGAAGGGGCACTGCCGATTTTGTGGCAACCACACCAAGTCAATCCCATCACCAGCGCTGTTCGCGAGGCAGGGGTTCCCCTGTGGTTAGGGACATTCATGGAGACGCCAGGAGGGCATCATCAGGTGCTCCTGACCCTCGATGGGCAGGGGGAGATTTACAGTCGCTACAACAAAGTCAACCTTGTTCTTTTGGGGGAATATATTCCCGATTGGCTGGCGGGGGTAGTACAGCGGTTATCCACGTTGCGATCGCGCCTCCTGCCGGGGAACCCTGATCAGGTCTTTACCACCCCTTGGGGCAAGGCCGTTGTCCTGATTTGCTTTGAATCTGCCTTTTCCCACCGCAGCCGCTGGCAACTGGTTCATGGGGGGCAGTTTATCCTCAGTGTTGCCAACAATGATCCCTACCGTCGCCAACTGATGACCCAGCACCATGGCCATGATGTGTTGCGAGCCGTCGAGGGCGATCGCTGGCTCGTGCGCTCCACGAATACGGGTCTTTCTGCGGTGATTGCGCCTACGGGGGAAACTGTTTGGCTCTCCAATGCTGATGAGTTTGTGATTCATGCGGCAACGATTTTGCGGCGGCAGACCCAGACCCTCTACACTCGCTATGGGGATTGGTTGCTACCCCTCTTGCTGGGGATGCTTAGCTTATCCGTTCTTCGACAACGAGGGTGGCACTGACCCATTCGCCGCGATCGCCATAGGTGCGAATGAGGCGCTGCCGCTGCCCCTCTGCCCACAACCAGCCCACCTCAACAAAGAAGGGGTGACGAAAGGACACTTGCAAGGGGGTTAGGCTAGAGGTGCCATCGGGGAGCAGGACAAGCTGCTTGGGTTGATCCGTATCCGTAAAGAGTAGGCGCGACCCAGCAATTGTGGCCGTTGTTTTCACCTCGTGGTCGGGGGTTTGCAGCCGCTGGTAGAGCCGATCGCCCTCGCGCCAAAGGCTCAGCTGGGTCGGGGTTTCCGTGGGCGATCGCCAGTCGGCATAGACGGTGTAGGCGGTACCGCGCCATTCCCCTAGGAGTTGATCCACGGTTAAGGGAGGACGTTCAACGGCGTTACTGTGGGCACGAAACTCGCGAATCAGAGTCATGGATTGGAGGTGCTGATTTTTGTCAAAGAGTTGGACAAACCGCAGTCGGCGATCGCCCATGACAAAGCCATACTCCGCACCAAACTCGGCAAAGGGCGCCACCTGCAACGATCCCTTAGAAAAAGCCCCCGTCGGAAAAAAGACATTTTGGCGGCCAATGGTGGCATACTCCTGCACCGTTTCACTCGTAGGGGGCTGGTCAAGGCCATTACCAAAGCGTCGCAGTTCAAAGCGCACCCGTTGACCGTCAGCAGTATCGGCAAGGATCAAAATCGAGGGCACTGACGCTCCCACGTCTCCCGTAGGGCTGACCGCCGTAAAGGAGCCATGCCATTCCCCAAGGTTTTTGCGAAAATTTTCCCAATTTTTTGTCATTGATTATCCTTGATTATCTTTACCGCTGTGTGCCACCATCATCACTATAGAAAAATAAAGTATTGGAGATCTTGCCAATTGGGAAGTGGCCGGCGATCGCCGGCGCTCAGAAAAAACTTTGATAGGATGGGGAGTGTCAGGGCGCTGACAAACGATCGCCATTGGGAGACCCGTGCATGACCACCGACCTCTTTGATTCAGGGGCTGGTCGCATTTTAATTGTCGATGATACCCCCGAAAATGTTGAAGTTCTCACAACGCTGCTGCAACTGGAAGGCTACGATGTGCGCGGTGCCATTAGTGGCCAAATGGCGCTCATGGGGATTGAGGCCGAACCCCCGGATGTCATTCTCTTGGACATCATGATGCCTGATATGAATGGCTACGAGGTCTGTCAAACCCTGAAGGAGAATCCCAAGACCAAGCATATCCCCATTATTTTCATTAGTGCCCTCGATGATGTCTTTGACAAGGTCAAGGCCTTTGAGATTGGCGGCGCCGACTACATCACCAAACCCTTTCAGCAGGCGGAGGTGCTGGCACGGGTAAAAAATCAGTTGACGATCGCTCTCCTACAGCGGAAGCTGCGGCAAAAAAATGCCCTCTTGCAAAAGCAAAACCAGCAGTTGCAGGAAATTGTCGAGGAGCGGCGCGACTTGGTTGCCTCATTGCAAGCAGCGCAAGAACAGTATCGGCAGATGTTTGAGGAAGCCGTGGTCGGGATTTACCAAAGTTCGCCCGAGGGGGTTTACTTCAAAGTCAACAATGCCTTGGCACGCATCTATGGCTATGCCGATGCCGAAGATTGGCTAGCGGATCTTGAACACCACAACCAGCGACCCTATGTGGATGACAGCAGTTGGCAAAAATTCCAACAACAAATTGAAACTCGTGGCTTTGTGCGCAACTTGGTTTCCAAGGTGTATCGCGCGGATCAAACGATCACAACCATCTGTGAATGTGCCCGCCCGGTCAAAAGTGAGGACGGTCAACTTTTATACTACGAAGGGTTTGTTTTTGAACTGCCCACCCGTAATCCATGAAACGCACACTGAGCGCACTGTTGGGGGATGCAGCGGTTCACTCCCTTGCTGAATTGGGCGATCGCGCCCCCCACCTGCGCCCCTA
Organism: Thermosynechococcus sp. PKX82; assembly: GCF_031583255.1. Lineage (NCBI taxonomy): Bacteria > Bacillati > Cyanobacteriota > Cyanophyceae > Acaryochloridales > Thermosynechococcaceae > Thermosynechococcus > Thermosynechococcus sp. PKX82. Next base: position 1,974,312 of record NZ_CP134169.1, read on the forward strand.
CCTTCCTGAGCGAGCCCTGCTGCTGACTCCCCCCACCCCAGAAGCGGGGGCAGAAGTGATTGCCTGTGCCCGGCGCCAAGGCTGGCGAGTGTTGCCCATTGGAGCAGGCACCAAACTCAATTGGCTCGGGAACACCCCCAAGGCAGATATTTTTCTGCGGACAACGGCGTGGCAGAAGCTCATTGATCATGCGGCTGCCGATATGACCGTCACCACCCAAGTGGGTATTCCCTTTCAGCAGCTCCAGCACCACCTAGCACCCGCAGGACAGTGGATTGCCGCAGATCCCCTCTTTCGAGAAACGGCCACCCTTGGCGGCTGCTTGGCCACCCAAAGCAATGGCACACTACGGCAGCGGTATGGGTCATGGCGCGATCAATTGTTGGGGGTGAAGTTCATTCGCAGTGATGGCCAAATCGTCAAAGCGGGAGGGCGGGTGGTCAAAAATGTTGCCGGCTACGACCTGATGAAACTCCTGATCGGCAGCTATGGCACACTGGGGATTCTGACAGAGGTGACGCTGCGGGTGTATCCTCTGCCGGATGCGGTACAAATCTGGCAGTTGCGGGGGGAAGTCTCTGCTTTGGCCAAGGGACTTGAGGTGATTTTGACGAGTTCCCTTGCGCCCGCGCGGTGTGTGTTGCGCCTTGAACCACGGGGGACGCTGCTGTTGGAATTGGAATTCCATACCCTGCGGGAAGTGATTGCTGCGGGTACGTTGGGCGATCGCCTGAGTCAGATTGCCCAGACCCATAATCTGCAACTGGAACCCCAAGCCCCTCTAGGCATTACCCTCAACCCCACCCCCGATCAAGTGACTCTCAAAATCGGTGTGCCTCTAAGCGAAATGTTGCCCGCTCTCACCCAGCTTCAGCAGTTGGCAAGGGAATTGGCCTGCGAGTGCCGAGGCGAAATGAGTGCAGGGGTCGGTTACGCCTATCTCCACGGACAGGAGGAGCATCTCCGTCAACTCATTCTCAGGCTGCGCCAAGGGCTACCACGGGGCTATGTCACCGTCTTAGCCGCCCCCCTGAACCTCAAGCAGCAACTCGATCCTTGGGACTATCGCGGCAACGCCCTTGAATTGATGCGGAATCTTAAGCAACAATTGGATGCAACGGGTGTCTTTGGCACTGGCGTTTTTGTCGGCAATCTCTAGACAAGTTTCAATACTTACGAATGACTGCAACTGATCCTGTGGCTGGCTTTGATGCGCAGTCGCCTCCTGATCCACACCTGATTGATGCCTGTGTCCACTGCGGGTTTTGCCTATCCACCTGTCCTAGCTATCGGGTACTGGGGACGGAAATGGACTCTCCCCGTGGTCGTATCTATCTCATGGATGCCATTCATGAGGAACAGGTGCAACTGGCGGATGTCGTACAGCACTTTGACTCCTGTTTGGGTTGCTTGGCCTGCGTCACCACCTGTCCATCGGGGGTTGAGTACGATAAGTTGATTGCTGCCACGCGGGTTCAAGTGCAGCGCCATTATCAGCGGCCCGTGGGCGATCGCTGGTTGCGGCAGTTGATTTTCCAAACGCTGCCCTATCCCCAACGGCTGCGTGCCCTCCTGTGGCCGCTCTGGCTCTACCAAAAACTCGGCTTGGCCAATCTCGAAAAGCGGCTGGGACTCCTGAAACGGCTCTTGCCCAAGTCCCTTGCGGCCATGTATCAAATGCTACCGCCCCTTTCAGCCAAAACATTTCGCGATCGCTGGCCTGAAGTGGTGCCTGCCCAAGGGAAACAGCGTGGCCGCGTGGGGGTGATTCTGGGCTGTGTCCAACGGCTCTTTTTGCCGGAAGTGAATGAAGCCACGATCTCCGTCTTAAGTGCCAATGGCTTTGAGGTGGTGCTGCCGCCGCAACAGGGATGCTGTGGTGCCCTGCCCCATCATCAAGGGGAAGAGGATCAGGCGCAAACCCTTGCTCGCCAGATGATTAATTGTTTTACTGCCGCTCATGTGGATGCGGTTTTAATCAATGCCTCGGGTTGTGGCCACACCCTCAAGGAATATCATCGCCTTTTGGCTGCCGATCCAGAGTACCGCGATCGCGCCCGTGACTTTGTGCAAAAGGTGGAGGATGTGCAGGTCTTTTTGGTCAAACAGGGCTTGGTGACACCGCTCCACCCCTTGGGCGATCGCCCCTTGGCCTTGGTCTATCAAGATGCCTGCCACATGATCCACGGCCAAAAAATTCGCCTTGAACCGCGGCAACTGCTGCGACAAATTCCCCAAGTGCAACTGCACGAACCCCTCGATGCAGCCCTGTGCTGTGGCAGTGCCGGGGTTTACAACATTCTTCAACCCGATGTCGCAGCGGAATTGGGACGCCAAAAGGTACGCAACCTGCTGAATACTCGCCCTGATGTCATTGTCTCAGCCAATGTGGGCTGCACCGTGCAATTGCGGCAGTATCTCCAAGAGCAGAGTAGCTCCGTGCCCATTTACCACCCGATGCAACTGCTAGACTTGGCGATTCGTGGTGAGCAGCTTCCGTCCTAGGCCATATCCGGGGGAGCACTGAGGATTGCGCGCACTTGAGCTAGTAACCATTCTCGCCCCACTTCCCAGCCTCGTTCGCCATCCGCCTCAAGGATCATCAGGCTATCCACTGGCTCTGCCGCCAACAGTTGAAACAAAAGGGGAATAATTGGCATGGGCACTGGGATCACTTGTTCATCACAGGCCTCTTGAGCCATGGCTTCACTACCGTAGGCGTGGATCACATTTTTTTGCTGGTGGGGGGGCTGCTGTTCCTCAAGGGTAATCACCTGCCACTGACCATCGGGAGTTTGCAGGACGTAGTAAACCGTTTGCCCGTAGCGCTGGGCTTCCTCGTAGAGAATGGGGGCGATCGCCTGTACCGCCGCCACAGTCGCAGGGTCATCGGGGGCGTTGGCAATCAGTTCATCCACTTGGGTCAGTAAATCCACAACGCCTCCTTTAGGAGTTATAAAAAACTATTCCTTGGCCTCAAGGGCATCGAGATCAAGGGCACGGGAGCCACCCGTACTTAAAATGGTCAGCACTTTCCCCAGTTGATACCACACCAAAAGGGCGGTGGCGATCGTCAGCACAAAGGCAATGACCATACTCAGCCCTGCACCAAAGCCATAGGTCCACAATCCCGCCATCAGGAAGAGCCAGATACCAATGGAAATCCCCAAGTAGGGCAACTGAAGTTGGGGGCCGCGCAATTGACTCAGAACACGGGTGGAACGACTGCGGTTCCATTCTTGGACACTCTGCTTGAGGGTGGCTTCAAAGGCTTTACCACTGGTCAACCCCATAAAAATACCCGCCAGTAGCAAGACAATGGGTGGATCAAACACGGGATACCTAATCCTTCTTGGACACTCAGGAACGTTGATAACCGCTGCCAACCCTTAGCTGGCCACCACCAAGGAATTGCTGTCTTCTTCTTTACCGAGCGTGTGGGAGACAGAGGCCTTGAGGGCTTCCCATGCCACATCAATCAAGAAGAGCGGACGCAGATCAGACTTGACCAAATTCCAAAGGCGTTGCACCTCTTCGGTGTGGAGACGGTCATCTTCGGTTAACGCTAGCACAATTTGCCGCCGCAGGTACTGCCCCTCCTCAGAAAAGAGATACTGCAAGCCCAAGGTGGCGGTTGGCGCGAGGTTAAAGTGCTGATCCTGCCGGGCGATCGCAATTAGGTTTTCCAGGCGTTGCCACTGCAGACGACCATCCTTGAAGAGGACATCCAATAACCGTCGCCGCAGTTGGGGCGATTCTCCTTGCAGCAGACGCCGTGCCACATAGGGATAGCTGACATCAACAATGCGGAAGTTAGGGTTGAGACACAGGGCAATGCCCTCTTGGGTGACTAGAGAGCGAATGATCAGGGCAAACTTAGCGGGAACCCGGAAGGGGTAGGCATACATCAACTCGGAGAAGCGATCGGTGATCACTTTGAAGTTGAATTCCCGCACACTGGAGCCAATCACCTCTTCAAAGACCGACTCAAGGGCAGGGATAATCGGCGTAATATCCGTTTCCGGGGTCAAAAAGCCCAGTTTGACAAAGTCCGTCGCCAAGGCTTGATAGTCCTTGTTCACCAAATGAACGACGGCATCCACCAAAGATTCTTTAGTGCTCTCCTCCAGTTGATCCATCATGCCGAAGTCAATGTAGGCCATACGGCCATCGGGCATGGCGAACAGATTCCCCGGATGCGGATCCGCATGGAAAAAGCCAAATTCCAAGAGTTGCCGCAAACCAGAAATCACGCCAACACGGATCAGCTCATCGGGATTGACGCCCGCCGCCACCATACAATCCGTACGGGTGAGTTTAATGCCATGGATCCACTCCAGCGTAAGCACGTGCTCCGTGGTGTATTCCCAATAGATTTTCGGTACCTTGACCGTGGGATCATCGTGGAAGTTGGCAGCAAATTTCTCGGCATTGCGCCCTTCATTGAGGTAGTCAATTTCCTCGTAGAGCTTGCGGCCAAATTCATCGACAATGTCTCGCAAATCATGGCAGAGGTTAATCGGTAGCCAAGGCTTGACCCACTGCACCAAAAGGCGAATCAAGAAGAGATCGCGGGTAATCACGGGCAAGAGGTTGGGACGCTGCACCTTGACGGCCACTTCTTCACCACTGTGGAGTTTGGCTCGATAGACTTGGCCGAGACTGGCGGCGGCCACCGGTTGGGGTGAGAATTCGGCAAAAATATCCCCTAGGTTTAAGCGCAGATCTCGCTCAATAATGGCAATAGCAATCTCATTGGCAAAGGGGGGCAATTTGTCCTGAAGGAGCGTCAGTTCTTCGAGGTAGTCGGGACAAATCAAATCGGGGCGAGTGGAGAGGGCTTGACCGACTTTAATGAAGGTTGGGCCTAAACGGATTAGGAGTTTGCGCAGTTGCATTGCCCGCAGGGGACGCTGACTTTCCTGTTGGCCTAACCACTTGTCCCACTGCAATAACAGCCAAAATGTTAGGAAAGAGACCGCAATGTTCAGGAACCGCCAGATAACTCGCCAAGGATGTCGCCAGTAGTAGCGGGCGATCGCCTCAGGATCATACCGACGATGACCAGCACTAGGGACAGCAGAAATACGGGCAGTCACAGCTTTTTCACCTTATTCTCTGAAACCCAACTTACTACACCCCTCTTGCTTTGCCATGGGTGTTTCCACGGAGCGCTTTTGGGAACACTGTAAGCAACCATTGCAATGATGAGGATTTTGTTGATCCCCGGTGCTAGAGGAGCTGATCTTTTGAGGTTTGCTTAAATATAGTATAGAAAACTACACATAAGCCCTGCCGATCAATAAAATTCTTAACAAAAGTTTAAGATTGAAGGTTCCAGCAATTCAGCCGTTGGTTGACTTAGGTACAGCCGCTCGAACTGAATTTCAATAGGTTCGCTGGTGCGGATTTGCCGATAATGGTACCGTAGGGCATCTTCTTATTCACACCCTTCCATGGCCAACAGGATCATTGCCACATCTGTTCTTGAGGAGTTGTTGGCGCGGTTGCCTCGCTTGCGATCGCAACTGTACTTCAAGACATCGCTGACGGCGCTTTCCCATGCAATGGAGGATCAGGTTTTGGCCAATGAGGATGCGCCGATTATTATTGCCTGCTTTCAGCGGGAACGCTTTTATCGCCAAGAAGCCCATCGCTACCGCCGTATTGCCACCAAGTCCCACCACGTTTACGTTTTGGCTGCCCCGGAAACCGAGTTTAAGAACTGCTCGGGAGACTATGAAACGGTTGCCTTTGATCCCGCCGATGCCCTCAGTCAAGAATGGCATTTGACCGTCTTGGGCAAAAATTACAGCACTTGCTTGGTCTGCCGCGAAGTCCAGCGATCGCCTGCCCAGCGCTTGGATGTGTTGCCGCCGATGGATGCGGCGCGTCGTTTTGAGGGCATTTGGACCTTTGATCGGCAGGTGGCAGCGACAACCGCTGAAATCCTCCTCAACCGTATTCGGGAGTACCGCCCTGAACTGAAGGAGAAACTCAAGGAAGGTCTGGCATGGGTTGAGACCTATCGCCAAGTGGCGGGGTGCAATAGTGATCCTGCCCCCTTTGCCGATCGCCTAGTGACCTATCTCCAAGCTGGCCAGTACAAGCAAATCAAGGCCTACCGCCAAATTGCCATTCAAGAGCGCAAGGAACGCCTCACCAATGCAATTACCACGGCGATTCGCAACTCCCTTAATCCCACAGAAATTCTCACTCGTGCGGTGGCAGAACTAGGGGAAGCCCTCAAGGGCGATCGCTGTCTCATTTACCGTTGCCGCAGTACCGATACTCGCGTGCGCATTGAGCACGAGTACACCAGCGGTGCCCTACTGCCATTGCAGTACCAGTATTGGCCCGTGAGTGAACACCCCTACACCCAGCAGGCACTGGCGCATCAGCAGGTGATTCAGGTGGATGACGTAGCCGCCGATCCCCACTACGAGGCGACCCGTTTCAAACCCCTCGAGGCCGCCGGCGTCAAAGCCCTCCTACTGGCACCTGTTCTCTATCAAGGGCGGCTGTTGGGCATTGTTGAACTCCACCGAGGCGAACCGCTGCCGTGGCACGATATGGACGCAGAATTAGTGGAGGCGATCGCCACCCAAGTGGGGGTTGCCCTGATTCAGGCGGAGGCCTACGCAGATCTGGAGGAACTCAACGCGCAACTGGAGGCCTTAGATCGCACCCGCAGTAATCTGATTGCAATTACGGGTCATGAACTGCGCACGCCCCTTTCGACTATTCAAGTCTGCCTCGAAAGTCTAGCGAGTGAACCCGATATGGATTCAGAACTGCGGCAGGTGATGTTGAGTACGGCTCTCGCTGATGCTGAGCGCATGCGGAAACTGATTCAGGACTTCCTTACCCTCTCGCAGTTGGAAAGTGGCCGGGTGCAGTGGCGACCGGAACCCCTCCCCCTCCAAGAACTGGTGGATCTAGCCCTCAGTAGTCTGCGCACCCCCAAGGATCAACTACCGACCATTCGCACAGTCTTGCCCAAGGAATTGCCCTTGATCCGAGCAGATGGCGAATGGCTAGTGGAGGTGCTCTCGAAGCTACTCGATAATGCCTGCAAGTTTACGGAACAGTCGGGTCAGGTTTCCATTGCTGCCAAGCCTCGTCCCGATGGTCTATTGGAAGTGACGGTTGCCGATACAGGGCGCGGTATTGAGCCGGATCGCTTGGAAACGATTTTTGATCGCTTTTATCAGGAGGAGGGAGCACTGCGGCGCTCTACGGGTGGGACGGGCTTGGGTCTCGCGATCTGTCGCCAGATCATTACCAATTTGGGGGGGCAAATTTGGGCGGAGTCGGCGGGGCGCGATCGCGGTAGTGAGTTTCACTTTACGATTCCCATTGCTGAGCCTTTTTCTGGATAGGGGCTGCCAAGCCTCCTAAGATAGACAACAACGAGTGGTCAGCCAACCATGAGCCAATCCTTTGCCGATACCGCGATTGACATTTTGATTGACTTGGCTGAGCGGGGGGAAATTGACCCTTGGGATATTCAAGTGATTGAGGTCTTCGATCGCTGTTTGGCGGAGTTGACACGGCGGGGGGAACCCAATCTCAGTGAATCAGGGCAGGCCTTTTTGTATGCAGCGATGCTGGTGCTCCTGAAGAGCGATCGCCTAGTTGCAGTTGCTGAACCGATGCCCGAGGAAACAGAATTCGCAGAACCGCCAGAGATCAGTGAAAACCAGTCCTTTGTGGTCTTGCCCCATGCCCTAGAGCAGCATTTGCATCGTCGCCCCGTGGCTCCCCCCCAACAACGGCGCCGCGTCACCCTTGAGGAATTGATTGCCCACCTGAAAACCATGGCAGTTCAGAACGACCGTGCAAAGGTGCTGCGGCCGCATCAACCGCGGCGGCGTCGCCGTCCCACAACCCTCAAGGCAATTACCCAACTGGCGCACCAAGAAAACCTGACGGAGATAGCTAACGAAGTAGAAAGTCTCCTCGGAGAAATGGCTCCCGAAGGGACATGGCTAGACTTCCAAGAGCTACTGCGGCGCAAACCCGATCCTGTGGGGGTCTTTTGGGCGCTGCTATTCCTCACTGCCCAGTCTAAGGTGGATCTCCAACAAACCAATTTCTATCAACCCCTACAGGTACGGACGTGTTTAGCTGAAGCGATACGCCTAGAGGCCTAACCTCCCTCTGGCAGAAACGAAAAGCCCAAGGGTTTTACCCGCAGGAGTGCCTCACTCAGGGCAGTGTGGAGATACCCATTCGTCGCTAAAATCCGCCCTGATGTCAGTTGAAAAGGGGATTGATCGTAGGCAGTGACGACGCCCCCAGCTTCACGAACCAGAACCACACCAGCCGCTAAGTCCCAAGGGGACAGACCCCGTTCCCAATAACCATCAAGGCGACCACAGGCAATGTAGGCCAAGTCAATGGCTGCCGCGCCACTCCGCCGTACCCCTTGGCTGAGATGGGTCAGGTAGCAAAATTCCGCATAGTTGTTGTCTTCGGTTTCACGGCGATCGTAGGCAAAGCCCGTGACCAAAAGGCTATGACTCAGTTCTGCGGTGGTGGAAACCTGAATGGGCTGGCGATCGCGGGTGGCACCGAGGCCTGTAGCAGCGCGAAACAGTTCGCGATGAAAGGGATCATAGACGACACCAATGTGGGGTTCTCCCTCTACTAAGAGAGCTACTGACACCGCACTAAAAGGGTATTGATGGGCATAGTTGGTGGTGCCATCCAGAGGATCAATCGCCCACAGAAATGGATTATCCTTCAGTCCCAAAAGACCCGATTCCTCCGCGAGCACCGCATGGTCTGGACAATGGCGATGAATGACATCCAGTACCACTGCTTCTGACTGGCGATCGGCCACCGTGACGAGGTCACCAGAGCGCCCCTTTTCCTCAATCTCACTCAGTTTGCCCCAATAGTGCTGCAGGACAGCGCCCCCCGCCAAGGCTGCCTCCGTGGCAATTTCTAAATAGCGCTGTCGCTCACTCGCCGGCAGTGGGCAACTCACAGCTGTCATGGATCACTAGTCCTCATCGAGGGGTAGCCCCAGCTGTACCCGTCCCTTGCCAAAGTAGCGGCCAAATTGCAGCTCATAGACCTCATCTTCATCTTGGGTTTCTACCTCAAGGTCAGAGCGGGCATAGCTGACACACAAGAGGGCATAGCCTTGGGCTTGCAGGGCGGGGGAGAGTCCCATGGCTTCAGGTTGATAGACATGGCCAGAGAGAATGCGCACGGCACAGGTAGTACAGGCACCGTTACGACAGGAAAAGGGCAACTCAAGGCCTTGGCTCTCAGCGTATTGCAGGATATAGCGATCGCTCGGAACAGTAATTGTGTACGTCCGCGTGGGTGGATCCCCCGGCTTGAGGGGACGCACGTGAATGGTCACAGTGTAGGTTTGTGGCGTGCTCATGGTCTCGCTATCTTACCGTGAAAAGGGCTGTCAAAGACCTTGCTTCGTCCCTTAGCTACAATACCGCAATCCCAACCTGCTAATGACAATGCTAGGGTAGGAGCGGTTCTATGACCCACATTCGTAGGGAGACCTAAAGTTATGAGTACCTTAGTGGTCATTGCGTTTGATGATGAGTACAAGGCGAACGAAGTATTAATCCAGCTATTAAAACTCCAGCGTGAGCATCTCATTGACCTTGAGGACGCGGCTGTTGTCGTGCGCACCAAAGATGGCAAGGTTAAAATCAACCAGACTCAGGATTTGACCCTCCAGGGGGCCCTTGGCGGTGGCTTTTGGGGGCTGCTCATTGGTCTATTGTTCTTCAATCCCCTCTTGGGCTGGGCTGCGGGTCTTGTGGCCGGGGCGATTTCCGGCAAATTTACCGATATTGGCATTGACGATAATTTCATCAAGGAATTGGGACAAACCATTGCCCCCGGCAGCTCGGCCATCTTTACGTTGGTGCGTCAAGCCACACCCGACAAAGTCCTTGAGGAAATTGCTCCCTTTGGCGGTAAAGTCCTGCGCACCTCCCTGTCAAAAGAGGATGAAGCCAAGTTGCAAGAAGCCCTTAACCGAGGCAATCTGGCCTCCCAATCGCCTGCCCCGAGCGAAGCGACAACCCCCAGTGAAACGGCGAACAGTTAGTTTGTTGAGTTTGTCTTGGGTCTAGCTCTCGCTCTAAATTGATTAGGATAATTTTGAAAGGCTCGGCCATTCCCTAGGTACAGCCCTTTTCCCAAGGATGGAACCCAGGCAACACTGCGCAAGTGAGTGTCGGGAACATTTCAGTTCCTTAACGCCTAAGAAAAGGGCTGTCACTGGGCATTGTGCTCACAGTTAGGGATGCCAATAGGGAGTGTTGGGGAGTGGGAGACGGTGCAGGATCAAACTAAATCAACCGCAGTGATCGCGATCTTAAAACGCTTTGGTGGGCGATCGCGCCAACTCAATCGTCTAGTCCCCCTTGTCCAAAAGCAGTGGCGTGCCTGCTTACCTTGGTTGCAACACTGGCAAGTGGTGGCCAGCCTCTCCCTCCTCACCTCCGTCGGGATTTCCGGGCTATCCCTGTGGCTGCTGCTGCGGCAACCGACGACTCCCGGCAATTGTGATTTTGTCCTTTGGCCTTTGGCATCGGCCTCCTTTCGCCTCTACTGCGCCCAACAAGCGGCGGAGCGACACACCCTTGAAGATTTGCTCCATGCCATTGATCTCATTGATGACTTGCCTCGCGATCATCCCCTTGCCCCTGAGATTAATCGCCGCCTAGAAGCGTGGTCAGATCAGGTTTTGGCCTTGGCAGAGGTAGCCTTTCATGAGGGGCAATTAAATCGGGCGATCGCCTTTGCGCGGCGGATTCCTCGGGATGTCCAAGCCCATACCAAAGTGGAAGAACGCATTCAACGCTGGCAGGAAATTTGGCAAGAGGGGGAGAGCATCTACCGACGCGCCGAAGCCGCCTTGAAAAACCTCGAATGGCGAGAAGCTTTTCAAATCTCGCTCCAGTTGCAATTTGTTGCCTGTCGTTATTGGGCACAGGAGCAGTTTGGCGCCTTTAATGAGCGGATTATCCGTGCCCAACGGGAAGATCGGCAGTTGGATGAAGCCCGTGCCCTCATGGCACAGGGGGGAGCCGATAACTTGGCCGCTGCCATTGCAATTGTGCGGCGAATTCCCACCACCAGTGATATTTATCCCGGTGCCCGTCGCCTTCTCAATGAGTTGGGGGAGCGCTTGTTGGAATTGGCGATCGCCGCCTTAAATCGCTATGACCCCCAAGAGGCAAGGCGCATTGCTGGTTTAATTCCCCGTGATGTCAGGAGTGCCCGCAGCGCTGAGGATGTGGTGACGTTGGCAACCGCAGAAGAATTTGCCCAAGCGGGGATGGGTCAGGACATTGATCGAGCCATTGCCCAAGCGCGGACGATTACTGCAGAACGCCCCCTCTACTTTGAAGCCCAGCAGGCCATTCGGCGCTGGCAAGCAGATTTGCAGGTACTGCGAACCCTCGCAGAAGCTCAAGCCATTGCCCGTGGCGGCACGCTGGATCGCCTCTACCTTGCCCTCCACAAGCTCAACATCCCTTTAGCGGACGCGAGTCCCTATCGCCAAGACCAAATCCGCGATCAGCGACGGCTGTGGCAACGTCAAATCGAGATTGCTGAGGATCAACCCCTGATCGATCAGGCCAACGCCCTTGCCCGCCAAGGCACCCCTGAAGCCCTGCTGCAAGCCCGCCAACTCCTTGAGCGAATTCGTCCCCAGCGTGCCCTCTATGAAACGGCTCAAAATCGCCTCAAAGAACTCTTTCCCCCCGTGGCAACTGCAGCAGTGAGCTGGCAGCTTGATCCGGAGATGGCTCGCCTGAATGAAGCCCAGCGCCGTGCTCGAGGGGGGCGCGATCGCGACTTTGCTGCTGCCATTGCCATTGCCCAAGAAATCTCCCCCAACTCCAGTGTCTATGCCACCGCCAACCAGTTGATTGTGCAGTGGGGCAATAATATCTTGGAGCAGGCGCGCTATTGGGTGGGGCGGGACAACCAGCAGGCGATCGCCACCGCCGAACTCATCCCCCCCACGCATCCCCTCTACCCAGAGGCGAGGGAATTGATCCGCATTTGGCAAGAAGCGGAACCCCAGTACCCCTTTTAAGGGCTTTTACTGATTCGTGGGGGCTTCCACGAGCCGCACCTTTTGGGCCAGACCAATCGCTTGCAATGCCCGAATCGTGATCCACGTAATATCAAATTCCCACCATTGCAGACCGTGACGTGCCGAATGGGGGTAGGTGTGGTGGTTGTTGTGCCAGCCTTCGCCAAACGTCAGCAGGGCAACCCACCAACAATTTGTGGAGCGATCGCCCGATTCAAAGGTGCGGTAGCCAAATTTATGGGTGGCACTATTGACAAACCAAGTGAGGTGATACACCAGCACAAGGCGGACAAAGATGCCCCAGACCACAAAGGGCAGTCCCCCCCACAGATACAGCAAGACCCCTAAAACCACTTGAATGGGCACAAAGTACTGATTCAAAAAGCGATACACCGGATCAGTGTTAATGTCCTTGGTGAGGCGTTCTACCTCTGCCTTGGCGGGCACTTCTTGGAGCATCCAACCCATGTGCGACCACCAAAACCCCTTTTGGGAATTGTGCTGATCCAGTTCTTGATCGGAGTGGAGGTGGTGATTACGGTGGAGGCCAACCCATTCAATAATTCCACCCTCACAGGCCAAGCTGCCGCAAAAGCCAAAAAAGTATTCCAGCCATTTCGGGCACTGGAAACTGCGATGGGTGATCAGGCGATGCCAGCCTAGGGTGATGCCAAGGCCTCCAGACACCCAATAGAGAACAACACACAACAGCACAGCCGGCCAAGAAAACAGCCCCGGTACCAATGCCAGCAACGCTCCCAAATGCACAATGCCCATAAAAAAAATCACCCCCCAATTGGGACGCAGGGGGCGCGCAGGCAACGAAGAAACAGATGTCATAAAACTCTCGAACACATTGACAAACTCAAAGTGGAGCTAAGCCCTGTAGGCTGCTCCCTTAGAGCAAAGATGGTTACGACTGCTTTTTACCTAGATGCCTAGAGAAATGGCTTCCTAAACAATCTACGTTTAACGAGCAAACAACCAACCCTTACTTTCATCGTAGCAGAGATTGGAGAAGACTTGACCTCCTCCCCGGCCTGAAAGCCGCAGATTCCTACGACGGGGATGACTGCGCAATCGTTTCGGCGGGTTCTAACCGCTGCTTGTATCTTGCCGGCATGCCCTGCCGTAGGCCACCTTGGGTTTCAGTGGCAATACCATGATTAGGATGCCTCCGCCATCCGCACTATCCTTCGCCGCCGACATGAATGCCGGGGCTTGCCGCGCATCAGGTCAAGCAAAATCTGGGTCGGGTACTACCTCTTTCACGAAGACGCTCAACACTGCGACAACTCCTACTGTAGCGGATTGGATTCCCAGATGTCCCCCTAGTTCAGGAAAGGGCTATATCTGCCCTAGCAGATTACTAAGCCTTAATGTTTCCTTTCTTGGAGTTTAGGATATTTTGCTTATACTCAAAATCTATGAGCTTAAGCTCTTTATCTCTTTTTATTTTTTTTATTTATAAGAGTTTTCGCTTAAGTTCATATAAGTTTGTAGGCCTTTATGGAATTTTTGAGATAACAAGCGAGGTTAAAAATGGCTTCTCCTGTCAATCCTGAACTGGAACGACTCAATCAAGTTCATGGCCAAGCCAACCCTTGGAAATTTTGGGGACCTTACTTGAGCGAGCGGCAGTGGGGCACTGTACGGGAAGACTATTCCGCCGACGGCAATGCTTGGGAGTATTTTTCCCATGATCAAGCGCGATCGCGTGCCTACCGTTGGGGTGAAGATGGCCTCGGTGGCATTTGTGATGCGCAGCAACGGCTTTGTTTTGCCTTGGCTCTTTGGAATGGCAACGATCCAATTCTCAAGGAACGGCTTTTTGGCTTAACCAACAATGAAGGCAATCATGGGGAGGACGTTAAAGAGTATTACTTTTACCTCGACAGTACGCCCACCCATTCCTACATGAAATACCTCTACAAGTATCCCCAAGCTGCCTATCCCTACATTGATCTGGTGATGACCAACCGCCACCGCAGCCGCTTTGAAATGGAGTATGAACTCTTGGATACAGGGGTCTTTGAGGGCGATCGCTACTTCGATGTCTTCATTGAATATGCCAAAGCGGCTCCCAATGACATTTTGATTCAAATCAGCATTCACAATCGCGGCAACGAAGCTGCCCATTTGCATGTTCTGCCCACCCTCTGGTACCGCAATACGTGGAGTTGGACACCGGACAAGGTTCTCGCCAAACCAGAACTGAAGCAAATGGATGCGACACTGGTGCGGGCACGCCATGGGGAGCTAGGAGAGTATGAATTTGTGAGCGATCGCCCGGTGCCCTTCCTCTTCACCGAGAATGAAACCAACTTTGAGCGGCTCTTTGGCCAGCCCAATGCCTCGCCCTACGTTAAGGATGCCTTTCACCGCTACCTGATCAATGGTGAGCAAAATGCCGTCAACCCCGACAAAGTCGGCACCAAGGTGGCTGCCCACTATCAAGTCACCGTTGCCGCCCAAGGGGTTGAGATCATTCAACTACGCCTAGCATCTGCCAAAAGTAGCCCCCTCAGCTTTGGCAATGCCTTTAGCGATCGCCTCAACCAAGCCCGCACCGAAGCGGATCTCTTCTTTGATCACCTCATCCCCAGTGACTGCACGGCTGATCAGCGCAATGTGGTTCGTCAAGCCTTTGCCGGCATGATGTGGACAAAGCAGTACTACTACTACCCTGTCAAGCAGTGGCTGGAAGATAAAGCGCTGCCCCCCGATGTGGAAGAGCGCATCGTTACCCGCAACAAATCGTGGTTCCACCTTGAAAGCGCCGACATTATCTCCATGCCCGACAAGTGGGAATATCCTTGGTTTGCCGCTTGGGACTTGGCCTTCCACTGCTCGCCCTTAGCTCTGATGGATATCGACTTCGCCAAAGAGCAGCTTAAGCTGATGGTGAATGAACTGTATCTGCACCCCAACGGTCAAATTCCCGCCTACGAATGGAACTTTGGTGATGTGAATCCGCCTGTGCATGGGATTGCCACGTGGCAAATCTATCTCTTGGACAAAGCCATGAAAAAAGGCGAAGGCGATTTGGCTTTCCTTGAGAGTGTCTTCCATAAGCTCATGCTCAACTTTACGTGGTGGGTCAACCGCAAGGATTCCCTCGGCAACAACGTCATGGAGGGTGGCTTCCTTGGTTTAGACAATATTGGCGTCTTTGATCGCAGTGCGCCCCTACCCACGGGTGGTGTTCTTGAGCAGGCGGATGGTACGGCTTGGGTGGCAATGTTTGCCCTCGATATGCTCTCTATGGCACTAGAGCTAGCACAGCACAATCCCGTTTATGAGGATATTGCCTGCAAATTCTATGAGCACTTCGTTTACATTGCCGGAGCGATGGATCGCATTGGCGTCCAGAAAGATGAACTCTGGGATGAAAAAGATGGCTTTTACTATGACCTGCTGCGGCTGCCCGATGGTCGTGCCCAGCGCCTGAAGGTACGCTCGATGGTGGGATTGCTGCCCCTGTGTGCCACTGCCATTTTCTCGGAAGAGTTGCTGGACTCCCTACCCACCTTTAGGGAACGCATTGCTGCCTTTAATGCCCGCCACCCTGAGCTTTTGGCCAACATTAACCCCATCGATCGCCCGGGTGTAAAAAAACGGCGGTTGCTCTCGCCCGTCAACGAGGCCAAACTACGGCGGATTCTCACCCGCATGTTGGATGAGAGTGAATTCCTCAGTGACTATGGCATCCGTGCCCTCTCCCGCTACCACTACGATCACCCCTATATTTTCCAACTCGGCCGCGAGGCCTATCGCGTTAGCTATGAACCCGGTGAATCCACCACCGGCCTCTTTGGCGGTAACTCCAACTGGCGTGGCCCCATTTGGATGCCCGTGAATGCCCTTTTGGTGCAAGCTCTCCGCAAAATGTATGGCTATTACGGCAACGAGTTTACGGTGGAATGCCCCACCGGTTCAGGCCGCTGGCTCAACCTCTGGGAGGTCTCGGCAGAAATTGCCCGCCGCTTGGCCAGTATCTTCCTCAAGGATGAATCGGGGCGGCGACCGGTCTATGGTGGCACCGAAAAATTCCAAAGCGATCCCCACTGGCGTGATCTAATTCTGTTTTATGAATACTTCCATGGGGATAATGGCGCAGGACTAGGTGCGAGTCACCAAACCGGCTGGACGGGTCTGATTGCACGGATCATCATGGGACTCAATGTTCTCGACGCCGATGAGGTACTGGAGAAAGGACACTTGGCTGTGGTCTCGAAACGCTTAGCGGAGTTGGTCAGCGCCAGCTAGCACCTGATTAAGGCTGAAGCGTATTGTGATAGGGGGGCGATCGCCCCCTTTTTTAGGTCAAGACTTGGCCACCCCCACAAAAATCTAAAACTCGGTAATCCTAGCTGATTTTAGTTCTATTAAATTTGCCAACGTACAAGTAAATTTCCGTGAAATTACTGGCCAAACAGTACCCTCCATCTTCTACATTGATAAAGAGATAGGAGGAATGAACACACTTTTGCCTAAAGTTAGTTTCTACTGCTGCTGGAATCTGCTTCAGGAAGTATAAGGTTTATATTTTGCAATACAGCCAGAGACATGTTAAGCTGATTTACAAAAGTTTACATTCCGCCTGTGTTCCACATTGGCTGCATTTGAGGTTCAGACTATGTCGCTCACACCCATGACCCGCTATTACATTCGCCGTCTCCTTGCAAAGCGTGCTGAATCCCTTGGGTTGACCGTAAGTGGTGCCGAAAGTGACAGTCAAGCCTTTGCCGATCAATTGGCACGCCTAGAATCCTTGGCGGCAACTAAGTTGGCAGAAATTGATCTCATTGTGCGGATGCACCAAACCCTGAGCCGCAACGGCCAAACCTACAATAGCTACCTCGCCAATCTGGAACAAAAACTCTTTGCCCTCATGGGTCTGGGGGGACAGCCTCGCGAAGAACTGACAGACATTACCCTGCCGCAGCTTGGAGAAACAAAAGGCGCCGCAGCAAAAGCCCTCACCTTGGCGGAAGTGCTAGAACACTTTAACAAAATTGGCGACATCGCCCAGAAATACCTTGGCAAGATGATTGTGGCCAACTATTGGCGGGGGACTCGTCCCTACAGCAGTTGGTTCGCTGACTTTACAGTGACCAATGATGGTCGTGTGGTTTGTCAATCGTACCAGTCCACCCGCGATGTGTTTCTCAGTGAGGAGCAGCTAGAGCACTTGCAAGGTTGGCTAGAGGCCTTTATCCGCCAGTGTCAGCGAGTGCTGCCGCAATTTACGAAGCAACTGCAAAAAGCGGGGGTACCCGAAACGGTTTTAGCTTAGGGCGGTATGCGGATTTTCTTTGCGGTTCTGTGGCTGGGATTGATTGTCTATAGCTTTGGTTTTGCCCCCCCCGATCAACCGCAAACACTGACACTTATTCAACGGCTAGCAACGGGAGACTGGCAAGGCATTAACCCCCTCATTGTCAGTCTTTTTAATTTGATGGGCGTCTGGCCACTGATTTATACCGCATTACTGGTGGTGGATGGTCAAGAACAGCGATTTCCCGCGTGGCCATTTGCGGCTTTTAGTTTTGCCGTGGGTGCGTTTGCCCTGTTACCTTACTTCATCCTGCGCCAGCCAGCACCGATCTTCAGCGGAGAACTCAATCGGGGGGTACGCCTTTGGGAATCACGGCTCACTGCCGTTGTCATTGGTTTATTGGCTGTGGGCTTTCTTGGCTATGGCTTGGTTGGCGGCGATTGGCCAGACTTTTGGCAGCAGTGGCAAACCAGCCGCTTTATTCATGTGATGAGCCTAGACTTTTGCCTCCTGTCGTTGCTCTTGCCGGTGCTACTAGTGGATGACTGGCAACGGCGAGGACTGGAAAAGTCACCGTGGCGCTGGTGGAGCCTTGTCCCCCTCTTGGGAGCATTAGGGTACTTGCTTTTGCGTCCGCCCTTAATTCTCTCGAAAAAAAGTGTGGCATGATACAAAAAAATGCCCCTGAATTGGTTTTACTAATCTGTCAATGCTGAACTCTTCACCCAGAGCAAGATTCGCTGGCGTTGAGAGAGTTGCATTGTTGGGGGGATATCAATGCCGACAGCACCCTATGCGATCGCCACACCACCAGTTAAACCACCTTGGATTGACACACGACTCATGAATAAAGATCAACCCTTAGCACCCGTCTTTCGCCACATGGCCAGTGGCCTGTTTCCATCCACCACTGAAACTTACGAACGCGGCAAAACCATTTTCTTTCCGGGAGATCCAGCGGAAAAGGTCTATTTTCTCCTCAAGGGGGCAGTGAAGCTCTCACGGGTGTATGAAGCGGGCGAGGAAATTACGGTGGCACTGCTGCGGGAAAATACCGTATTTGGGGTGCTGTCCCTGATTACGGGCACCCGCTCCGATCGCTTTTACCATGCGGTGGCGTTTACGAATGTGGAGCTATTGGCCGTTCCCATCGAACAGGTGGAAAAGGCGATGCACGAGGATCCCGATTTGCCGATGTTTATGATTCAGGGGCTGTCATCGCGGATCCTGCAAACGGAGATGATGATCGAGACCCTTGCCCACCGCGATATGGGATCCCGCTTGGTGAGCTTTTTGCTGATTCTTTGCCGTGATTTTGGGATTCCCACGAGTGCGGGAGTCACTGTGGATTTGAAGCTTTCCCATCAGGCGATCGCCGAGGCCATTGGTTCGACACGGGTAACCGTAACTCGCCTTCTCGGGGAACTTCGGGATCAAAAAATGATCTCAATTCACAAAAAGAAAATCACGGTGCATAACCCCTTGATGCTCAGTCAGCAGTTTACCTAGGTCACGAGTTGGCCATAGTCCAGTTTAATCAGGCGATCGGCCACGTCAAAGTAGCGATCGTCATGGCTAATCACAAATACCGTTTTGCCCTGAGCCTTTAGCTCGGGTAGGAGTTGGCGGTAGAAAATCTCCCGAAACACAGGATCTTGATCCGCTGCCCATTCATCAAAGAGGTAGGCGGGGCGATCGTCGAGATAGGCCATCAACAACCCCAAACGCTTGCGCTCCCCTTGGGAAAGAGATGTCGTAGAGAAGCGGTTACCTTCTAGGCGAACTTTGTGGCTCAAGCGCAATTTTTCGAGGTAACTTGGCACTTCTGCAAGGCGTTCGGGGGACTCAATGCCCAACAGTGACTCAAAAAGATAAAAGTCACTAAAAACGGTGGCAAAGTGTTGGCGATACCATTCGTAGTCCTCAGGCTGCAAACAGTGATCATCTACCCAAATTTCTCCCTGATCGGGAATGTACAGGCCGGTAATAATTTTTGCTAGGGTGGATTTACCGCTGCCATTGCCACCGACAATAAAAAGGAGTTCCCCAGCCTGCACGGTTAAACTCAAAGGGCCGAGGGTAAAGGTTGCGGGTTCATCCTCGTGGCCACTGCGGTACTGATGACAGATCTGCCGCAGAGAGAGGGTTTTCCAGCCAAGGGGAGGGAGTTCGCCTGTATCGTTGAGGTTTTGGTGCGGATCTCCAAGGCTGAGTTGCAAAGATTCCACTTTTTTCAGGGCAACCCTAGCACGGCTAAAGACAGGAATCGCATCAATCAGCTGCTGCATCGGCAGCATGAGGTAAATGATCGTCAGAACATACCCTGAGAGAACTGTGGGTGTGGCTCCCAGCAAATGGGGCAGCGTAAAGAGAAAGAAGCCAATGGTAACAAAGAGCAGCAACTGCCCCCAACTGGCAGCAATGGCAAA
The DNA here is from genome assembly GCF_031583255.1 of Thermosynechococcus sp. PKX82. Lineage (NCBI taxonomy): Bacteria > Bacillati > Cyanobacteriota > Cyanophyceae > Acaryochloridales > Thermosynechococcaceae > Thermosynechococcus > Thermosynechococcus sp. PKX82. The sequence continues at coordinate 1,994,119 of NZ_CP134169.1, forward strand.
CACCATGTACCCTAGCTCGTTTTGCTGCCATGTTTTCTGAGCCGTGGGTTCCAATTCCCGATAAAAGAAGGCCAGCCGCCGTTGCCGATTGAGCTTGAGTTCTTTGTTGCCCTCGGTGAGTGTCCGAAAGTGTTGAAAGAGGTGATCCTGTTGCTGCCGTGCCCGCTCTAGGAATTTGCGTGCTCTGCCCGCTAGAAACAAGTAGCTGCCAGTACCAATGACAATCAAGCCCACAAGGGCAAAAAAGAGGGGCGGCGACAACCAACCCATGTAAATCAGGCAGCCAATAACAATGGCAATGGCATTAAAAAGATTGGGCAGGACAGAAAAGGAACGGGAGACGGCATCCACGTCCTCTGTCAGCGTCGCAAGGAGTTGCGGATTGCCAATGGCTTCTAACTGGCGTAGGGGTGAAGCGAGAATCTGGCGGCTGAGGAGGAGGCGCATTTCATAAACCGCCTGTTGGGCAGCCCGCACCAGGAGCACTTGGGAGCTAAAGTGGGTCAGCAGTAGGAGGGTGCCGAGGAGAATAAATCCCCAAGGTAAGAGGCGCTGGAGGGCAGGGGTTTTCTGCAGGGCGGCATTCATCAGGGCAATGAGCGCAGCCGTACTGCCACCGTTGAGAAGTCCAGCGATCGCTGCCGCAACAATCGTCGGCCAAGCTGCCCGTAAAAGAATCCGAAAGAGCTTCACGAATCTGTTGTCTCATCAGGGGTGGGATTGGACTCAGACTCTTCGAGATTCAACTTGGGAATAAAACTGGGGCGATCGGCATTTTCCCAACCGGGGGGACGCTTCGAGTTGTACCATGCAATGAGGCCAATGCTCACGGCCGCCACAAGACCCAGCAGCAATACCCCATAAAAGGGGACAAAGTTACCTGCACCAACGGTAAAGCTAATCCCCAATGACCCCATCATCGTCCTCGTTAACATTTTTTAGAAATATGTAGAACACCACTATATCAACCCTATGGTTGCTTTGAGAATCCTGAGAGTTGGAAGCGGCTGTGCTGCCTAAGGTACAGTACAAGATAAAGAAGTTTTGCTGACTGTCCCCCCTCTTTTCAACAATCAACCATGAGCGATCGCGCCCTTCGCCCGGCTGTTGTGGCTGCTGTGGAACCCGGCTCCATTGCCGCTGAGTTGGGATTTGAACCCGGTGATGCGTTGGTGGCCATTAATGGCGATCGCCCCCGCGATTTGATTGATTATCGGTTTCTCTGTGCCGAGGAATACCTCACCCTAGAAGTGCTAGGGAAAGACGGCCAAACCTATGTTCTCGAAATTGAAAAAGACATTGATCAAGATTTAGGACTGGAGTTTACCACCGCCCTCTTCGATGGGTTGATGCAGTGCAACAATCGCTGCCCCTTTTGTTTTATTGATCAGCAGCCCCCCGGCAAACGGGAAAGCCTCTACGCCAAAGATGACGACTACCGCCTCAGTTTCCTCTACGGCAGCTACATTACCCTGACGAACCTGCTTCCCTCAGAATGGCAGCGCATTGCCCGCTTGCGCCTTTCCCCCCTCTATGTCTCTGTCCATGCCACAGTAGCCAGTGTTCGCCAACGCCTACTGAAAAATCCACGGGCGGGGGAAATTCTGCAACAGATGCGCTGGTTTCAAGAGCAACGGCTGCAACTCCATGCCCAAGTGGTTGTCTGTCCGGGGATTAATGACGGCGAGTGCCTCGAGCAAACACTGCGGGATTTAGCCCAGTTCTATGATCCTGAATGGCCAACCGTGCTTTCAGTGGCAGTGGTGCCGGTGGGGCTGACTCGCTTTCGCCCTGCTGAGGATGAACTGATTCCCGTCACCCCTGATCACGCCCAAGCGGTGATTCAACGGGTACAGGCACTCCAACAGCGGTTTGAACAGCAGTGGCAAACCCCCTTTGCTTGGCTAGCAGATGAATGGTTCTTGATTGCCGGATCGCCCTTACCCCCCGCCGCCCACTATCAGGACTATCCGCAACTCAGTAATGGTGTGGGAACGATTCGCCTGTTTTTAGAAGAGTTTGAGCTTCACGCCCAACAGCTTCCCCAACGCTTACCGCAGCCGCGTCATCTGAGTTGGGTGGTGGGTAATACCGTGGAACAGGCCTTTGCACCCTTGGTGGCTCGCCTTAACCAAATTGAGAACCTGCGCCTTGATCTCTATGCCCTTGCTAGCGACTATTGGGGACAGCAGATGTCCGTGACAGGGCTATTAACCGGCCATGATTTGATCTATCACCTGAAGGGCAAACCCTTGGGCGATCGCCTGCTTCTGCCCAGTCTGATGCTCAAGCACGATGAACCCGTTTTTCTCGATGATGTGTCTTTAGCCACTGTAGAGGAAGCGCTAGGGGTCCCCATTCAAGTGGTCTCTGGTGGCGCGGCAGCGATTATTGCTGCTTGTACTCACCCCGAAAATGCCTGATCTTGCCCCTTGGGATCCCCGCAACCTATAATGGCTGGATGCTGTCCGCTGCACACTCAACCCTATGATTGCCACCTCCTCCCGCCCGGTTCGCATTGGTTCCCGCAAAAGTCAACTGGCGCTTGTGCAAACGGAATGGGTACAGGCGCAGTTACAAGCCCATCATCGCGATCGCGCCTTTGAGGTGGTGACCATGACCACCCAAGGAGACAATATCCTTGATGTCGCCCTTGCCAAAATTGGCGATAAAGGCCTCTTTACCAAAGAGCTAGAACTTTCAATGCTGCGGGGTGAGACCGATTTGGCCGTTCACTCCCTCAAGGACTTACCCACCAAGTTGCCCGCTGGTTTAGTTTTAGGCGCGATTACTGAGCGGGAAGACCCAGCAGATGCCCTTGTTTTAGGTGCAAAATGGACAGGACACACCATTGATACCCTACCTGAAGGCACGGTCATTGGTACTTCGTCACTGCGTCGCTTGGCACAGTTGCGCCACCACTACCCCCATCTCACGTTTAAGGATGTGCGGGGCAATCTAAATACTCGCTTGGCCAAATTAGATGCTGGGGAATACGATGCCTTGATTTTGGCGGTAGCTGGCCTGCGGCGTTTGGGCTTTGGCGATCGCATTAGCCAAGTCTTACCCGCAACAGTGTCCCTCTATGCTGTCGGTCAGGGTGCCTTGGGCATTGAATGCCGCGCCGACGATCCCGACATTTTAGCCTTGGTCAAGACCCTTGAACATCCAGAAACAGCAGCCCGTTGCTTAGCAGAGCGAGCCTTCCTGCGGCAATTGGAAGGGGGCTGTCAAGTGCCCATTGGGGTGCATACGGTGATTGAAAATGGTCAACTCACCCTCACAGGATTGGTCGCCAGTCTCGATGGCCAGCGCCTTGTCAAAGACAGTCTTACAGGGGAGCCTGCCAGTGCAGAAGAACTAGGGACGCGCCTTGCTTTGAAGCTGCGGGAACAGGGAGCCTCAGAGATTTTGGAAGAGATTTTTGCTACTGCCCGTCTCGAGCGTTAGTTTATCCCTACCATGGAACCCCTACCATGGTAAAGGCAGCCCAGTAGTAGGGATGATCGAGGGAACGACGACCAGCCCCTTGGTTAACTTCTGGGGGTAACGGAATGCGGCCACGAATTGTTTGCAGTTCATTGTCTTGGATGCGAATATTGCCGCCCAGCATTGCTAGCTGCGCTTGCCGTAGCGCCTCGGCCTTAATGGGTACCGTATTTAACAAATCGTAGAAAGTAGTCATCAGCGCCAACGTCCCCTCATCGCTGACATACCACAAACTGGCCAGCACCGACTTCGCCCCCGCCTGTACCGCCAGACCTGCAAACCCCAGTTCTGCATCCAAATCTCCAACCGCCGTGCGGCAGGCACTGAGGGTCAACAATTCTGCTTGGGGACGGTTAAGCTGTAAGCCTTGGAACTGCAAAAGATTCAATCGCCCATCCCTAAAAGCAATGTAGGAATTTTCTGCAGCCCCCGGTTGAAACTCAGCGTGAGTGGCCAAATGGATCACAGGATAGATTCCTTGACGGCGCTGTTGTCTAAAATTAGCAATTGTAAAGGCCTCATTGAGAAAGGCTTGGCCTCCTCCTAGGTTTTTAACAATCTGCGCCACCTCTAGGGTCGCCATCGGCAAGGGGGACTGATCTGGGAATTCCGATGCCCCCATTGCTAAGATGGGTTCCCGTTGAATACTGCGGTAGCGAATATCTATGAGCCTTATACTGGGAACCAGCGCCGTACTAAATTGCTCTACAAGAAAGTTTTGACCATCATGGAGCGCTGCCAAGGGAAGGCTACGCATACCACTGTCTAGAACAAAGACCAGTGTATCAATGCCCTGGGCATTCAAGTTAGCACGCAAGGGGGCAATCAACCATTGGTAAAGCTGTTGTGCCGCCGGTAGATAAGTACGGGTATTGATCAGGCGTGGATCACGCACCCTGTTAGTCAAAGTATCCACTGTTTTCAATAACTGTTCACGTCCCACGTTCTGTAGGGGTGTATAAAGCGGCTTCCCCTCTGGGGTAACCAAGATGAGATCAAATTGGTCAGGCCGGGCTAGGGTATAAATGACCGCTGGCTTTTTACCTGTTTGCTTGGCAATTTCATTGAGGGCTGCCTGTAAATCCTCAAGGGAGAAATCTTGCCTATCACAAGTACGTTGTAGGTAACTGCTGACTTCTTGACAGCCCCGTAGATCGAGTAACGCCAGCGCACCCTCAATGTTATTGCTAGCTAGGGCAGTCTCGATATCTCTAGTCAAGAGAATTTCAGGGGGAGCGGTAGGTACTTTAAGGGGATCGGAGATGGCTGGTGTAGGGGGTTCTAAGAGAGGATTGATTTTTTCAGAAGGAACGAAGCTCCTATCGGCAAGATTTTTACCTGTATTTTCAAAACGAATATTTCCGACCTCCACAAGACCTAAAAGTGTTGTGGGTACAGGAATAATCGATCCCTCGGCTTGAATTGCCCCTGCAGTTCCATTCTTTTCGGAATTGCCCACTAAAAATGGAGTAGCATTGTTGATAAAGATATTCACTGAGTCACCCCATATCGTGGTAGGTACACCATTGGAAACAAACGTACCCAAGCCACGCAGTGAATTTTGCGCATAAATATCAACACTGCCCGCCCCAGCATTAATCCAGTTGAAAACTAGATTGCCGCCCCTTAGGTTGACATCCCCACCACCAGTCGTCAAATGGCCCAGCGTTAAGTTGCCGCTGGGTATTGTCTGGAGGTTAGTGAATAGATCAGGCAGTGTTAAATCATCATCATCATCCGGAATTGGATCAATCGTACCTCTAGAGGTTGGAATAGGGAAATCACCAGTCCAAGCTAAGAAGTTACCACCGTTGGTGAAGATATCACCCGTCGTAATCGTAGGCGCAAACAGTGTAACATTGCCACCACTGCCAGCTGTATTGATATTACCTATTGTTAAAGCACCCCTGTAGGCAACAGCAGCCAAATCACCGCCGTGAGTCGTAATATTGCCAGTTGTTATGTCAGTTATGGAATCAAGATAAACAAAACCACCGTTGCTGTTGATATTGCCAGTTGAAATACCCCCGCTTCTTGAAAAGACTGCGATCGCTCCGCCTGCACTGATTAGGTTGCCGAGAGTGATGTCATTAAAAGCAACTACGCCGATAGTACCACTACTTTGAGTTACTTGCAAATTACCAGCAGTAATATTAAGTACAGAGTCTAGACTAATATCTGAACTAGTGGTGACATTGTTCAGCTGAATATCACCAAGAGCATTGATGCTTAGACTTGCAGTGTTGATTGTTCCTAAAACTACGGTTTGACCTGTTGAGTCAATATTCAAAGAATGATTGCCGTTGATATTGCCATTGAATGTAATATTTTTCCCTGAAAAGCTCGTTGAGTTCAGTAGAGCTGTGTTACCACTGAATTGAATGCTGCCTGCAGATGCATTAACTAAACCTCCAAGGGAAATCGTACCCCCACTACTCTGTAGATTAATACTTCCACCTGATGTACTGAGAACATTGCCACTAGAAGGAAGGAATATATTGCCACTAGCTTGGAGGGTGATATTGGCGCCATTAGTTTGTATGGGAGCATTGGCACTAATGTTTGCTGCACTGATATTAATTGGATTATTGAAGGATGATTGATTTTGAATCACTCCCTCTGCTTGTAATACCAAGCTCCCCTGAAGCGAGATGGGGTAGCCGATGATGATATCATTATCAGCCTGTAGCGTGAGTGAGTTTGTCGAGCTGCTGGAAATTGAGGTTTCTACATAGATATTCCCAGTAGTTAGCGCCGTACTGTCTGTTGTTATGACAACGTCTGTGGAATTGAGTGCTGATAACAGCGTTCCTATAGTTAACACAGAAATTGGATAAGAGTTTGATAGTGCTTTAAAGGGCGAAGAGGAAGTAATGTTGACATCATACATGCTGTCAGTGATGTATATGTTTGTCGGATCAAGTAATAATGTTCCTGTGTTACCATTTAGGGCAGTGGTATCGACTGTGCCTTGAAAATCTAGAAACTGTTTGCCAGAAACTTCGACAAAGCCGCCATCTCCCCCAAGCGCACCGCCACGGCTACTGATCTGGCCATAGAAACGTGTGTTGTGCTCTGCCCAATTGATAATTGTGCCCCCGTTACCCTGATGGGTGGCATCAGCATTCAAAAGAGTACCGGCATTAACAAAAAGGTTTTGCGCATTGAAGCTACTGCCTAGCCGGCCAGTTCCTGTTGTTCCCCCTAAATAGTCACCACCAATGAGAATTGTGCCGCCCCCTGTATTACCCGCAGCATTCAGTTGGGCATTAATCAGAGCAATATTACTGCCTTGGCCAGCAATAGTGATTTTACCCCCGGCGCCGGTGGTATGACTCACATCAATCGTGCCGCCAATGACTGCTGTATTTGTGGTTAGGGGAATCTTGGTACTGTCGTGAACCAAATGAATCGTGCCATCTGGATTTTGAATCACGCTATTGACGGCAGGATAGCCATTACCCCCTGTGAGTAACGTCGGGAGATCAATTGGCTGAATAATGCCTGCGGCGGGTAATCGCTCTTTGGGAATCTCTAGACTGAGGAGCATGCCCTCTTGGGAAATGCGCACCAGACCTGATTCAGGTACCGCCACAACATTGACCGTGCCCCCTGCTGCGCCAAGGGTACCTGTATTGATCACCTGATGCGCCATCAGGGTCAGGGATTGACCAGCATTGACCCTAAGATTGCCTTCATTAATTAGGATGCCTCTATTGGCAAATTCAAAGCCAATCGGGGAGCCATTGAGTTGGCTGTAGGTGTTTGAACCATTGAGATCAAAGAGGCCATTGCCAAAGTGAACGCGCTGGGCTGTCGAGGCATGGAATGCCGCTGGTAGATTCAACTGCGCATTCGGACCAAAAACAATACCTGCAGGATTCAGGAGGTAGAGATGACTGTTTCCGCCTGTAACTTGCAGCACGCCGTTGATATAACTAGCACTGCCACCATTGACGCCAGCAAGAATGTTGCGAATTTGCGGGGTAGAAAGAAAGTTGGCGGTTTGCCCCTGCTGGACATTGAAATCACGAAACAGGTGAAAGAGGTTTTGGCCATCGGCAGAACGTTGTCCGCCACCAATGTTGAACTGATGGTTGACGGTTTCTACGGTGGTGCCAGTGGCATTGGGAGCGGGGGTAATTTCAGCAAGGGCGGGTGTACCAAGAAAAGAGGTCAAGCTAGTCAGGATCACCCAGCTGTAGGGCAACACTTTTGTTAAGCATCGAGAATTCATATGACGTTATGTAAAAAACTTGCTAATGAGGATAGTTTTATCCTCAGGGACTATTTTAAGTGCGATCAAGGCAATGTACCACTTGGTAAAGTGTCTGCTGGAGATACTGTCTAAAATAGGGCGTTAAGAACAGAGCGCAATTTGAAGCGGAGGGCGATCGCCGTCAAGTTATCGTGGCCATTGACTTGATTTCCAATATCAATGAGTTTATGAAGCGACTGATTGAGGGGGAGACTAAAATCCAGCATTGGCAGCAAATGGCTAATAATGTGGGTTTCGAGGCAGCGGTTATCGGAAAGGCCATCGGAGCAAAGCAGAATCAGGGTGTCTTCTTCGATGTCCAAGTCTATAACCTCAGGGGCAATGGCTTCATTGCTGCGGGGGCCAAGGGCTTGGGTGAGTTGATAGGCATCGGGACGACCGTAGGCAATTTCAGGCTCTACCCCTTGTTGAATCAGGCGTTGACCGACTTCGTGATCAATGGTGAGTTGTTGCAGTCCTTGGCGTTTGGTGAAGCGGTAAATGCGACTATCACCGACATGGCCAAGGCGTAGGTGGTAGTTATGCAGTAGAGCCATGACAAGCGTGGTCCCCATGCGACCACTGCCGGTTTTCCCTTTTTGATCATTAGTGGCAAAAATGACTTCATTGGCACGGTAAATAGCGTTGCGTACTTCCTCCGCACTCGGCAGTTCTCCCTGCCACGGCCAAGTCTGCTCGAAGTATTCATGAACAGTTTTAGTGGCAAGGGAACTGGCAATTTCACCTTCTGCATGCCCCCCCATGCCGTCACAGAGCACGTATAGTCCCTGAACATCCAACTGCTGCCCCTGGGGGGTGAGACGCACTTGCTGCCGATGATCAATCAGGTAAAAATCCTCGTTGTGGTGGCGATCGCGCCCGGTGTCTGTCTGGGCAGCAACATCCACTTGAACCAGTTGCCGCGGTAAGAGGGCAGTGGGTGCATCCTCAATAGCGGTATGGTCCTCTTCTGGTGATTCTGATGAGAGGGTGATGTCTGGCAGTTCATTAATCAAGTCACCCGTACTTTCACCTGTCTCCTCCTCAAAGTCTGGCAGGGGTTCACTGCGCAGGGTGGAGGCGAGAGAGTCGAGCAACATCTGAATTTCTGAGATTTTCTCCAGAGGAGCCGTGCTCAAGGAGACCAAGAGCGGCATAAAAACGGCTTGACGACGACTAGAGGCATGGCGAAATAACTCTTCCCAAACAGTAACGAGGCTGGGGGGTGGCGTGGGTCGCTCAAAGGTTTTCACTAAGGGAAAGGTGAAGTCCAGTTGATGCAGCCGCAATTGATCGTCAGGGTTGACGGCTAAATTCCTAACTGTGAGCAAGGAATAATGGCAGTGCCACGGTTCTAGAGTCTTCCACAGCTCAATCATGTCCTCTAGGTACTGGAAAATTTGCTCATCGGAAATGTTGTCGTCTTGCCAGACATCTTGCAGAGGGCGCGCTGTGTGATTGTAGTCGAGAATAATGCCGTGGCAGTAGTTGGCCGGTAAGTTGCTTGTGGAAACGGTATCTAGCCACGCATCGTGAATGGCTGGAATGGTTTCGGGATAGACAAGGTGCAAGGCAAGGTAGGCGATCGCCACCGCACTGAGGTCAGGGTATTGAGCTTGCAAATGGGGAATGACCACACTGGGGTCGAGAATGTTTAACCCCTGTGCCCAATCCTGAGCCGTTTCGCGGAGGGCTTCTAAGAGCGTCGGTTTCTCAGGCTGTAGATCCTGCACCAGTTGGGGCAAATCACAGGCGTAACGGTGATCCCAGCGTTGGTAGCGGTGCTGTGGGTCAAAAAAGACAGCGGCATTGGGAGGATTGGTGTCCTGCTCAAACACAGTGCCCTCAGAGTTACGGTTGGAGACAGCCAAAATGGGGTGATCGGTATAGGCAGGATAGAGAACGCCCCACCAAAGTTTGAGGTTTTGATCAGTTTGAGCGGTAGGCATTAGAGCAGGTGAGCCAGCAAAGACAGCACAGTGACGACCACCCCTTGCGGTGTGGGAGCGGTATCCCCTATTGTATAGCGATCGCCCTAGGACAACCCTTGATCTGGGGGTTGCTGCTGTTATTCCTCAGCCATTGCCATCACAGGAAATGATTTGGGCAGCAGGGTCGAGGAAACATGACGCGTCACCGGTTGATGTAACCGAATTAACTGTGCCAAAGTTGACTTCAGGTGAGTCCGCGGCACAATCACATCCACAAAGCCGCATTTCTGGACAAATTCGGCGGTTTGGAAGTCATCGGGAAGTTTTTCCCGCAGGGTTTGCTCAATAACCCGCCGCCCCGCAAAGGCGATCGTTGCTTTTGGCTCGGCAATGATAATATCCCCTAACATGGCAAAGCTAGCCGTCACGCCCCCAGCAGTGGGATGGGTCAAGACGGGGATATAAAGCAGACCTGCACTGCGATGCCGTTCGAGAGCAGCAGCCGTTTTCGCCATTTGCACCAAGCTGAGCATCCCTTCTTGCATGCGGGCACCGCCAGAGGCACAGACAATCACAAGGGGAATCTGCTCCCAAGTGGCCCGTTCAATCAGGCGCGTGATTTTCTCGCCGACCACGCTGCCCATGCTACCGCCCATGAAGGCAAAGTCCATCACCCCCAAGGCAACTGGCAGACCCTCGAGTTGGCCGAGGCCGGTTTGCACGGCATCCTTGAGACCGGTTTTCTCTTGATATTCCCGCAGGCGATCGCTATAGGGCTTGCGATCCTTGAATTGTAAGGGGTCACAACTGACCAAATTTTCATCGAGGGGGCGCCATGTGTGGGGGTCAATCAGTTGTTGGATACGCTCACTACTGCTGACGCGATGGTGATGGCCGCACTCTGGGCACACCAGTTGATGGCTATGCAGATCCTTGCTGTAGATCATGACGCCACAGGCTTCGCACTTTGTCCAGAGACCATCAGCGATCTCCCGCTCTGGCTGCATGGGGGTCAAGGCGGTTTCTTTACGGCGATTTGCAAACCAATCAAATAAAGACATTGTAGAAAATTCCCTTTAACGTTGAGGTCTCAAATAGCACGTTTGTATGGGTCTCTCTCAGGAGCGTCCACTAAGAATAATTACTTATCATCCCACTTTGTTGCATTTTTGCAATATATCGCACAAGTTTGAGAAATGATGCAAGGGGCTGTGGCGAGATCACCGATCCAAGGGGAAGTTCGGTGTCACAATAAAAGGGAGTTAACAATTCGCAGCGTAGCACTGGGTTGAATCTATGTCCATGGTTGCAGTCGTGGTGGCGATCGCCATCCTAGGAATCTTGATTTTTGTCCATGAGTGGGGGCACTTTATCGCTGCCCGCAGCCAAGGCATTCATGTCAACCGCTTTTCCATCGGCTTTGGCCCCATCCTCTGGAAGTTTCAAGGCAAGAATACCGAGTATGCCCTGCGCCTGATTCCCCTAGGGGGCTATGTGGGATTCCCAGACGATGACCCCAATAGCAGCGTTCCCGCCAACGATCCCAATCTCCTGAGCAACCGGCCGATTTTGGATCGCGCCATTGTCATCAGCGCGGGGGTGATTGCCAACTTGGTCTTTGCCTATTTGCTACTGCTGGTGCAAGTGGGTGTCATGGGGATTAGTCAGGCCACCTACTATGAGGGTGTCCTCATTCCCGCCCTTGTCCCGGAAAGTAGCCTTGTGGCCACCAAAGCGGGCATTCAGCCGGGGGACTTGGTGTTAGCGGTGGATGGCCAACCCTTGGGTGCCGATGCCAATAGCTTACCAAACCTGATGCGAGCCATTCAGCAGCATCCGCAGCAACCCCTGACACTGACGATTCAACGTCAAGGGCACATCCAAGAGATTACCGTCACGCCAGAAGTGAGTGAGGATGGTCAAGCCCGGATTGGCGTTCAATTAGCCCCCCATGCCGACATTCACCGTGAACACACCTTAAACCCGATTAAATTAGTCACGGCGGCCGCGGCGGAGTTTCAGCGGGTGATTGTGCTGACCCTAGAGGGGTTTCGCGAACTTTTCCAGCATTTTGATCAAGCGGCTCAACAGGTCTCTGGACCGGTGGCGATCGTAGCGATGGGCGCGGATATTGCCCGCTCCAATGCTGAACAGCTCTTTACCTTTACCGCCTTGATCAGTATTAACCTTGCAATTATTAATATTCTGCCCTTTCCAGCCCTTGACGGCGGTCAACTGCTCTTTTTACTGGTGGAAGCGCTGCGGGGTCGTCCCTTACCCAATCGCATTCAAGAGGGCGTCATGCAAACGGGGCTGGTGTTGCTCCTTGGACTGGGGATGTTCCTCATCGTGCGGGACACCGTGAACCTCACGGGCTTGGGCTGGGTGCAGCAACTCTTTTAAGTCTACCTATGGCTATTACCCGTCGCCTCTCCGCCAAGCAACAACGGGCCTTGGAAATTCTCACCCGCCTCAAACGCCTCTATCCGGATGCCACCTGTAGCCTCAACTTTGCCAATCCGCTGCAACTGCTGGTAGCCACAATTCTCTCTGCCCAATGCACGGATGAGCGGGTGAATCAAGTCACACCGGCGCTGTTTGCTCGCTATCGCGATGCCGAGGACTTTGCCATGGCTGATTTGGCTGAGCTAGAACAGTACATCAAGTCCACTGGTTTTTATCGCAACAAAGCCCGCCATATCCAAGGCGCCTGCCGCCGCATTGTCGAAGTCTATGGGGGTCAAGTGCCCAAGGTGATGGAAGATTTGCTTTCACTGCCGGGGGTAGCTCGCAAAACAGCCAATGTGGTTCTTGCCCATGGCTACGGCATTTTGGGGGGAGTGACGGTGGATACCCATGTGAAGCGGCTGAGCCGGCGGCTGGGGCTGACCCAAGAAACGGATCCCGTGAAAATTGAGCGGGACTTAATGCGCCTGATTCCCCAGCCCGATTGGGAAAACTGGTCAATTCGCTTGATTTACCATGGCCGCGCCGTTTGCCAAGCGCGCCAACCCCAGTGCGAAGGCTGTGAACTGATTGATTTGTGTGCCACAGGTGGGAAGCTGATACCAAAGTCATAGGGGATTTGCCATGAAAACCCTAACCACAACTACGGGCGAACAGCGTGTCACGCTCCACGGCCTCACTTGGCAGCAGTACCAAGAGATTCTTAATGCCCTGCCGCAAACCCGTGCTGCCCACTTGATATTTGATCGCGGAATCCTTGAAATTACGATGCCCCTCGAAGAGCATGAGTTTGCCAGTGAGCTAATGGGTCTATTTTTGCGCATTCTGGTAGTGGAAACAGGACTGCGGCTGCGATCGCTGCGCTCAACAGCCCTGTGGCGACCGGATCTGAAGCGAGGAGCAGAACCAGATAATGCCTATTACATCCACCATCAACCACAGGTGGCTGGCCGCAGCATTGATCTGAGCATTGATCCACCGCCTGATTTAGTGATTGAGGTGGACATGACCCATACCGATATCGATAAAAACCAGCTGTATGCGGCCTTGGGGGTACCGGAGCTATGGCGGTACAATGGTCGGGAATGGCAAATTTTCCAGTTGTGGGACGGATGCTATCAGGGGTGCGATCGCTCCCCTTTGTTTCCATGGGTGCCCAAGGAATGCCTTTATCGCTTCTTGGCAGAGGCCAAAATGGATGAGGTAGAGGCAGAGAAAAATTGGCGACGCTGGGTACAGGAACAACGGCCATGATGATTTATCGCCTCAATGCCCTTACAGATAACTACATTTTTTTGCTCCATGATCGGCAAACGGCGACAGCGGCAGTGGTGGATCCGGCAGAGCCAGAACCTGTTCTTGCCAAATTAGCGGAATTGGGAGCAACACTGACGGCAATCTTCAATACCCACCACCACTGGGATCATGTGGGGGCCAATCGTGCCCTGCGATCGCGCTTCCCCAATATCGAAGTCTATGGCAGCCGCGAAGATCAAGGCCGCATTCCAGAGCAAACGGTTTTTCTTAGTGCCGGCGATCGCGTGCCCTTTGGCGAACATGCTTTTGAGGTGCTGTTTGTTCCCGGCCATACCCGCGGTCACATTGCCTACTATGAGCCAGCAACGGGCGATCTGTTTTGCGGTGATACCCTCTTTGGCGGTGGCTGTGGTCGTCTTTTTGAGGGGACACCGGCACAGATGTTGGAGTCTTTGAATCAACTGCGGCAATTGCCGGAGCAAACGCGGGTCTGGTGCGCCCACGAATATACCCAAAAGAACCTCAGCTTTGCCCTGACAGTGGATGCCAATAATCCTGCCCTGCAAGAGCGCTATGCTCAAGTCTGTCGCGATCGCGCCCAAGGAAAAAGCACGATTCCCAGTACGATTGGCGTTGAAAAGGCAACGAATCCTTTTTTACGCTGTGAAGTCAACACCATTCAAGCAGCAGTGGGGGCAACCACCCCCCTCCAAACCTTTACACGGTTGCGGGGTAAACGGGATCAATACTAGGTGCCTATTGAGCACCTCAGAACGCTAATCTAGTTTTATATTCCTCTACCCCCAAAGCTGCGATGGCAGTTTCCTATCAGAGTCGCTTCTTGAGCTTTTGGCAACAGCAATGGCACCGTTGGCAGCAACACTGGCAACGCCAACTATGGCAAATTGAAAGCAGCCTCAGTGGCACGCTGCAGGTGATTGGCGCCATTCTGGCACAGGTTTGGCAGCGGGGACTCCCCCAACTCATGGGCAGCGTCTCTCGAATGCGTCAACGCCTCCTAGCGCAACCCACAGCGGCACCCTCTGCCGATGAAGCACTGCTAACCGTGATGTCTGCCCTCTCCCTGACGAAAGGGGAGGATGACTCTTGGGTGGTGGCGATCGCCCCCATTGCCCGTCCACTTCCTTGGTGGCAGCGCTGGATTGCTAGTGTGCAACGCTGGTTTCAACCCCAGTCCAAGACGTTACCACCACAGGATGCACCTTTGGCACAGCGGCAGCCCTTTTACCTTGCCTGCGATCGTGCCGCAAAATCCCTATTGCTTGTGGATGAGGCTGCCCGTCCCTTGAAAATCTTCACCGCCACAGAACAGCGGCAAATTGAGCAACGCATTGCCTATGCCTTGGCAGTGTACTATCAGCACCTTCGGCAGTGGTATCGGCGACGGCATCACTGGCTCTGGGGTTGGCAGCAGCGATCGCTCAAAGCAGGCTCTAACCCACCGTCCTGTTTGGTGGGCAATTTTCTAAGGCAACTTCAGTTAACAGGTGCTAGTGAAGGGGATTTAGTCCTACCCCCAGTGTCTCCCCTAGCCGCTGTCTTCCATTGGTTGCGATCGCGCCTTCCCTTCGGCCGCAAAAATACGCTGTCCCAAGTGCGGGTGCAGGGGATTGCCACCCTTCTAGAAACCCAGCAGATGGTGCTCATCGGCAGCGATAACGAGATTCTTTATACCCTCACCCCTGCCCAACAGGCGCAAGTTCTGGCTTGGATTCAACGTCATCTCAACCCCTTCAAGCTGCCCTTCCCAGACTGGCTGAGTCAACTCTCCTATTGGCTAGGGGGATTCCAACCTCCAGTGGTGGCAGCCGTAAATTCACCGCTATTGGCGGCTACGGATCCTTTGCCAGTCTTTTCTCCCGTGGAGACCCTTCTTAGCCTAGGCAGTCGCTCTGATTCCCTAGCCCATTCGCCACCCTCGGAAACTGCGGCCACCAGTGTCCCTCCAAATCCAGAGCAGTTAATTCTTGATGTGGATGCTGCCCTGATTGGCTATGAACTCCACTGGTTTGAACGCCTCCTGCTGTGGTGCGATCGCCTGTTTCTCTGGATTGAAGAACACCTGATTCGTTTCGGTCGTTGGCTCTTGCAGCAGTGGCAACGCTAGCGGTTCTCAATCTGACGAATTGCCTCCATCATTTCGTTGTAGGACTGCATCTTCCCCTGTTGGCGATAGAGTTCAGCGGCTTGGCGCAGATCCGGTAGGCTCGCTTTGGGGTTCTGTTCAAGGAGATACGTTACACCCCGCACCGCAAAGGGGATGGGATCTTTGGGGGTAAGTTGCGTCAAGGCTGTCCAACTGGGGCGACTGAGGGCATAGTCTCCCATGAGAAAAGCCGCAATTCCCCGCAGCAAATGATAGTCGGTGCTCTTGGGATTGGCGGCAATGAGACGATCAAACACGGGGATACTGCGGCGAAAATCGCCACTGAGAAACAACGCCAAGGATTGAATCATCTGTAGATCGCTGTTGTTGGGACTGAGGGCAAGGGCGCGATCGCTATCCGCAACGGCAGTACCAAAGTTGCCGAGGAGCAAATTCAAAAAGCTACGGATGCCATAGGCTTCGGTGTACTGGGGATTGAGGGCGATCGCCTTGGCAATGTCCTGCTGAATCGTGCCGGGGCGTTCAGCCATATTGCGGACAAACGTATCCAGCATGGGGGTGGGCGGGTGGGGGGGAAAGGCATCCTTGAGAATAGGGTTGCCTTGGGTCAGACGACTCAGGTACTTGGTTCCCAGTTCTTCACCGAGCTGATTAAAGTCTTGGTGAGGCACAAGGGCAAACATTTGCGCCACGGCCCGCCCCAGATAGGCTTCACTGTAGTTAGGATTAAGGGCGATCGCCTGGCTATAGTTGTCAATGGCGGCGGCAAAATTCTTGCGTTGGAAGTGCTCCTCAGCGGCGAGGAAATAGTCCGCTGCCTTCAGGGGGGTCGGGGCAGGCAGAGCCGTGGTTTCCCGCGACGGTGTGGTCAAACTCAAGTAGGTATTGATGGGAATGCCGAGATTAAAGCCGCGTTTCACAAAGACAGTACTGGAGCCACTGCCCTCCTGCACAAGGGTAGAAGCAATATCGGCACTGCCATGAACCCCAATTAAACGGCCATTTTCATCGAGGACAGGGCCGCCACTCATCCCCGGCAAGGTGGGATTGCTATAGACCAAGGCATAGCCATCTTGAATCGGACGCGAGGCATTGGCCGTCAACCGCCCCTCGGTAAATTGGTAAATGCCCCCCAGAACCGAGGCCTCCTGAGCAGGAAAACCAGCCACAAAAACGGGCATGCCCTCCACTGCCTCTACGGAGTTTCCCAGTGTGGCAAGGGTGTAATCGCGGTTGCTTTCAATTTCCAGCGTGGCCAGATCAACACCGGGCAAGCGACGAATGGAGTTGGGTTGCATGGCATAGCGCTGACCATCAACCGTTTTCACCGTGTACTGGCCGGCCTTTTCAACCACATGGTAGGCGGTGAGGATAACGTAGGTACTGCCCTTGCGCTGCAATAGGATACCTGAGCCATGGCTGTTGGTACCTTCAATGAGCACAGTGATATTTTTGGCAATGCGGGCAACTTCTGTAACGCTCACCCCTTGAGCCGGAAAAGGCTGAGCAATATGGACGGTGGCGATCGCCATTCCTACCAATGACCAACTGTGCCAGCGCCCCATCGGGATGCCTCCAAGCAGACTCTAGCCCCACGATAGCCTATTTCTCAGAGATGCTAGGTAGAGCCAAGGGACAGTTGAACGGCGGTAATCGCCTCCACCAAGGGCGATCGCAAGGCAGCGATATACTCTGGCCAGCCAATGAGAATTGGTTGCTGATGGGCAAGGGTCTGTCCCTGTAACCCCGTAGCATCAAAGCGCAAGGGATTTCCCTGCAAGTCGGTGCACACCAAACCTGCTGCCGTTGCTAAAGCCAAGGGGGCGGTGGTGTCCCAGAGCTTCACCCGCTGATTTAAGTAGAGGTAGAGTCCCGCCCGTCCCAAAATCACTTCAATCACCTTGAGGCCAAAACTGCCCAGAAAGCGAAATTCCACTTGGGGCAACACCCGATGAATTGCATCGCCGTAGGTGCGGTAGTCGCGATAGCCAATCATGATCGGGCAATGGTCTTCACTAGGAGAGGGCGGGCAAACCGGTAATAGGGGGACAGGGGGACCACCACTGCTCATCTGAAAGAGTCCCCAATCTTTACCGCCATAGTAGAGGTGATCCAGATTGGGAGCATAGATCCAACCCGCCACTGGACTGTAGTGCGCCAGCAGGCCCACCATGAGGGCGTAACCTTGGCGATGGTGAATCAGATCATCCGTGCCATCAAGGGGATCGATCAGCCAGTAGCGGCTTTTCGGTTCTTGAAAGACTGCTTGGGAGTCAGCATTTTCTTCGCTGATGATGCCATCCTCAGGAAACCAAGCGCGAAATTTTTGACTTAGCAGCCGATCCAAGAAGCGATCAATACTGGTGGCGAAGTCTTGGCGTCCCTTTTCAATGACCTCAAAGGGTTGCTGTGCCAGTTGCCGTGCCCGCTGCCCCGCTTGGCGCAGGAGTTGATTGATTTGCCAGATTTGGCTAGAGGTCAGGGGGGGAGAAGTCATCATTTGAGGTCCAGCCGTCCACTTTCCTTTAGTTTGGCGTTAAAGACCAGCGGCTCCTGTAGCGATCGCTGCTTTAGCTGTTCCAGAATTGCTGCTTCAACCCGCCGCGCCACCTGTTTCAGCAGTTTCGGTTGCGTCAATGGATCGGCACTTGCCCATGCAGTGCGTTCGGCCTCGGTCATTTGCTCCCTGACATCAATGGCATTTTCCCACTGGGGGCGATCGCGATCATTGCCGAGGGGGACGGTCCCCAATTCCGCTAGCCACTGTTGTTTTACCGCTTCTAGCCACGGGCGATCGGGACGTTCGATGGCGATCGCCTTATAGCCACGACACTGCTGGGGACAACGCACAAGGTGTTGCAGCAAACTCAGTCGCATATCCCGCGAATAGCCAATGTATTGCACGCTGCCAGTGGCATCAAAAATGGCATAGAGACCGATCGCCCCCTTAAGATCCGGTGCTACCCGGCCTGCATCATCAATGTAGGGATGGAAGGGCAATTCAGCCAAAGTCGGCGCAGGAAAGCTCATGTTGGCAGGGGTGGCTCATCTTTGCGTGCTTCACCCTCAGTATGCCCTATCTGTGGATGTGTGGCAGGAGTGGGAGATTGGGTATGGGCACGTTGACGCAGTTGTTGTGCCCGTTGGCGCAGTTCTTGAAAGTAGTCGGTGCTGGTAATTTCGGCAACGGATTTCTTTCGCTTTTCTTGGTCAATTTCGATTTTTAGTTCACTCAGTTCCTCCTTCAGTTGATCTTGGCGCTGCTCTACCGCCTGTGCCATGTCCAAAAAGACTTGGGCAAGTTCTGCCATGTCATCACTCCCTTGAGCATAGTGCCTGAGAACTCTGGGATTAAACTCGTTAAACTGGTCATGCTTGAGGGCGTGGGCAGCACTGACAAGGGCACGAATCGGCTTAGTAATCGAACGAGCCACAATCAGGGAAATGAGAATGACCCCAACACCAACAAAGAAAAGACTGAAGAAACCTTGGGTCGCCAACCGCTCTAAGGGCGCTAGAAACTCGCTCAACCGTACACTGACCACAACAACGCCCTGATGACGGGTCAGGGGCGCATAGGCATAGATATAATCGGCATCGCCTCCGGAAGAACGACTGGCGAGGAGAGCACCGACCTCTTTTGATTTGGCCTTGAGAAAGACATTGCGCAAGGTGTAGCTGCGATCTGCCACTGTGGGAATGGGTTGAGGTGATGTCAAGAGAAAATATTGGTCGCGAATCTCGGGGGGGAGTGGTTCAATGCTATGCAAATTCAGGTAAGGATTTGTGGTGCTCAGAATCAGACCGTGATCATCAATGAGAAAAGATTCACCGTGAATATCGGGCACTAGGTAGGTCACGATGTCTTTGACTGCGGTCGCTTGTAGAGGTAGTAGAACTGCTCCCAATCGTTCATTATTGCTATCAATAATCGTTTGGAAGACAACAAACAGGGGTCGCTCAGTGATCGCGCTATTGATTTTGACCCGAGAAATGAAGTAGTCTGCTGTTGCCGACTGCTGCCAGAGGGGGGTGTTCTTGTAGTCTAGCCCCAGACGGGTACGCCGTGTCCCTGCGATCGCTTGGCCATCACGGTTGAGGAGAATCACCTGATAATAGGCTGGGTTCAGGTTCTTGACATCTTCGAGGAAGTTATTCATCGTCGCTTGCTCGATGGCACTATGGCTCCCACGCCTCAGGAAATACTGTACGTCACTGTCATTGGCTACCAAGAGAGCATCATTGAGGGCATCCTGAAACAGCTGATCAAGGGAACGGGCTTTGCTGATCGCCAGCAGTTGCAGGGCATCAATTTCCCAACGCTTCATCATTTCAGCGCTTTCAGTTTGGTTGTAGAGCACCACCATCCCCATCGGTAATAGGGAAATCAGCAGCATCACCAGCAGCAGCCGCCCCGAAATTGACCACAAAAGCCTTGACCAACCCTGTCGCCACCGAAGCATGGATCCACTCAAGCTAGAATGGGAATCTTGATCAAACCACCACTGTTCCAGCCTAGTGCGAACGAAGGATATTGGGCGATGTTTTGGACAACTCGGCTATGGCAACGCCGCTGGTCTGCTTGGCTCCACCCTTGGCGGGGGATGGATTGGCTCCTTTTAATTGCCGTATGGCTGATTACGCTGTTGGGGGCAGTGGCCATTCACAGTGCCGAGCTGCACATTGGCGAAAAGGATGGCTTCCAACATCTGGCGATCGCGAGCGTGGGGACGATTTTGCTTTTCCTACTGGCACGGGTGCCGACATCGGTCTTTATCTCAGTCCATTGGTGGGTCTATGGTATCAGTTGTGCCCTCCTACTAGCTGTAAGCTTATTTGGTGTTGAAGCTAACGGTGCCCAAAGTTGGCTGCCCATTGCGGGCTTTAACCTCCAGCCTTCAGAATTTGCTAAAATCTCGATCATCCTCACCCAAGCTGCCCTACTCCAGCGGGTGCCTGCCAATGGCCTCAGCGGCATTCTACGGGTGTTTGCGGTAACGGTCTTGCCCCTAGGGTTGATCTTATCGGAACCTGATCTGGGGACCTCCCTTGTTTTTGGCGCCATCACCTTGGGCATGCTCTATTGGGCCAATGCCCGTTTGGGCTGGATTGTGCTCATGCTCTCCCCTTTGGTGGCGGCGATTCTCTTTGCCCTACCCCTGCCCTATGAACTGAATTTGGTGCTGTGGTTTTTGTGGACATTAGGGATGGGGGTTGTGGCATGGCAAAACCTGCCCTTGGGGTGGATTGGGGCGATCGGCGGCATTGTTTTGAACCTTTCGGGTGCCGGTCTAGGACAGTTGCTGTGGAGTGTGCTGAAGGACTATCAAAAGGATCGCCTGTTAATGTTTTTAGATCCCGATAAGGACCCCTTGGGGGCGGGCTATCACCTGATTCAGTCCCGCATTGCCATTGGTGCCGGTGGACTGTGGGGGCGAGGTCTGTTTCACGGAACACAGACACAGTTGGGGTTTATCCCTGAGCAGCACACGGACTTTATTTTTTCCGTCATCGGTGAGGAATTAGGCTTTTTGGGGGGGCTGCTGGTTTTGGGACTGTTTTGGTTGATTGGCCTGCGGCTATTGCAAATTGCCAATAGTGCCCGCAATGATTTCGGCTCGCTGCTGGCGATCGGTCTTTTTGCCATGTTGATGTTCCAAGCGGTGGTCAATATCGGCATGACCATGAACCTATTTCCTGTGACGGGCATTCCCTTGCCTTTCCTCAGCTATGGCCGTTCTGCCCTTTTGGCAACCTATATTGGTTTGGGGCTCGTGCAATCAGTGGCCAATCATCGCCCGCGATCGCGCTACTGAAGTCAAGCACCCTTTGTTAAAATTCATGAAGATTGCCAATAGCAGTGAAATCCCATGAGCGAGTCCCCAGAACCCACGTCCTCCCCTGTCGAGCAGCCCAGTTATGTCAAATTGGCCATGCGGAACATGGTGCGCAAGGGGGGCAAATCTCTGATCCATTTTGCCCTCACGAGTATCGGTCTGTTGGCGTTGTTGGTGGGCTTGTCCTACCTCACCCGCTAGTGAGAACACAGCAAAAACAAATGACGGTTACCGTCTATCTAGAACTTCACGATCCTTCCCTGAGCGATGAGATAGCCGCCCTTCCTTGGCAAGTGTGGTTTCGCACGTGGATTGCCATGGTTGAACCAAACCAAGGTAAGGCCTATGAGGTAACACTGCGTTTGACGACGGATGCTGAAATTCAGGTACTTAATCATCAGTATCGCGATCGCGACACCCCTACGGATGTACTCGCCTTTGCCACCCGCGATGACGCTCTGCCGCTGCCCCTAGAGGAACCTGAATACCTTGGCGACATCATTATTTCTGGCGACACTGCCCGAAAGCAAGCCAGGGAAAGGGGGTATTCTCTATCCATAGAAGTGACTTGGCTGGCTTGCCATGGCCTACTCCATCTTTTGGGCTGGGATCATCCCGATGAGACGCAATTGGCACGGATGCTGGCTCAGCAGGCTGAGTGTCTTAGGGCAGTGGGTCTTACCCCTCCCTATTCTCCCGATAATCCATAGGAACGAAATCCCAAAGGATGTGCTTAAATGGGAGGCGTTAACAGCCAAATTTTTTGAAAAACTTTTTAAGGCGTATGGAATCCAGCGTCAACACTTAAAGACCAATGTTTGGTGTGATGGGTAACGTTATGACACAAAAAGTTCTTGCCACCTACGCTGAGAAAACATCAGGGATAACCATACTGCGACAGCGCTCCTACCGTGTGGCGCCCTCTTTACTGAATAGTTTCCGTTATGCATGGGCGGGGGTGGTCTATACCTTTCAGACTCAGCGCAATTTTCGGATTCACACCGCAGTTGGTCTTAGCGCGATCGCCCTCAGTGGTTTGCTAAAACTTCCCCCCGTTGAGGTGGCAGTGATTTTGCTCACGATTGGGATTGTCATGGGGCTAGAGCTGCTGAATACGGCTCTTGAAGCGGTGGTGGATCTCACCGTTGGCAAGGAATATCACGAGCTTGCCCGCATTGCCAAAGATTGTGCCGCTGGTGCGGTTCTTCTCAGCGCGATCGCAGCGGTGGGGGTGGCGATGGCCTTAATTGTGCCCCCCTTGGTTTACCCCATTGTCGGAACGTTGTTATAAATTGTCATAAATCGGGGGGAGCCACTAAACGTTGAAGCGGAAGAGCATCACATCCCCCTCCTGCACAACGTAGTCTTTGCCTTCACTGCGGACTAGGCCTTTTTCCTTAGCCACCGTCATGGACTGGCAGGCCACTAGGTCTGTGTAGCTCACCGTCTCAGCGCGAATAAAACCCCGCTCAAAGTCACTGTGAATAACGCCTGCGGCTTGGGGGGCTTTGGCACCGGCGGGAATCGTCCACGCTCGAGTTTCCTTAGGCCCTGTAGTAAAAAAGGTTTGCAGACCCAGCAACTTGTAGGTTGAGCGAATCAGCGATCGCAAGCCCCCTTCACTGACGCCAAGACTGGCGAGATACTCGGCGCGATCGCCCTCGGGCAAATCCACAAGTTCAGCCTCCACCTGAGCCGAGACAATCACCACCTCCGCCCCCTCCCGCTGGGCAATCTCCTGAACCGCCCTTGTCCATTCATTGCCAGTGGCCAAATCCTGCTCAGCCACATTAGCGGCATAGATCACGGGCTTACGGGTGAGCAATCCCAGAAAGCGAATGGCGGCTTCTTCGTCCTCCGTCAGTTGACACAGACGAGCCGGCTGCCCCTCATTGAGCACGCTAAGGAGCTTTTCAAGAGCCGTGAGTTCAATCTGTGCCTCTTTTTGCGATCGCGCTGCCTTACGGGTACGTTCAATACGCTTTTCGATTTGCGCTAAATCCGCCAGTGCCAACTCTAAGTTAATGACCGCAATATCCTCGACAGGATTGACGCGACCTGCCACGTGGACAATATCCTCATCTTCAAAGCAGCGCACCACGTGCACAATGGCATCCACCTCGCGAATATTTGCCAAGAACTGGTTGCCCAATCCTTCCCCTTTACTGGCTCCCTTCACCAAACCCGCAATATCCACAAACTCCACCCGCGTCGGCACGATCTGCGCTGATTGGGAAATTTTTGCCAATACCTCCAGCCGTTCATCGGGGACGGCCACCACACCGACATTGGGTTCAATCGTACAAAACGGAAAATTGGCCGCCTCGGCCTTAGCATTGGCCACAAGGGCATTAAACAGCGTTGATTTGCCCACATTCGGTAGGCCGACAATTCCCGCGCGTAGCATCAGACCCTACAACCTCATTCTTAAGGAAAGATTTTTCCCAAACATGACACTCAAAAATGGGAATATTAATTTTTAATAACACCCCAACTTATCAGAAATTCCAGCCCTAGGCAACTACGGGCACACTCAAAACCGCTGTCAGAGAAGAATCGGCAGCAAAAATAAAAGAGGCAACCCTTGATGAGTGCCTCTAAGTGCTATATCCCTAAATGCAAGGCTCTAGCGATTCACTGCCCTAGGCATCAAAGTAGAGGGTGAATTCATAGGGGTGAGGACGCAGGGACATGGGAATCACTTCTGTGTCCAGCTTGTACTGAATCCAGTTGAGGATAAAGTCTTCGCTAAAGACACCGCCCGCTGTGAGGAAGCTATGATCCTTTTGCAGGTTTTCCAGAGCCGCCATGAGTGAACCGGGGGTGGAGGGAATTTTGGCCAGTTCTTCGGGGCTGAGGTCATAGATATCAACATCCAAGGGGCTACCCGGATCAATTTGATTCTTGATGCCATCAATCCCTGCACACAGCATCGCCGCAAAGGCAAGGTAGGGGTTACTTGTGGCATCGGGGCAACGAAACTCTAGGCGCTTCGCTTTGGGATTGGCACCAGTGAGAGGAATCCGCACAGAGGCAGAGCGGTTGCCTTGGGAATAGGCAAGGTTCACGGGGGCTTCAAAGCCGGGAACCAGTCGTTTGTAGGAGTTCGTTGTCGGGTTGGTAAAGGCCAACAGCGCTGGAGCGTGCTTGAGAAGACCACCAATGTACCAGAGGGCAATTTGGCTCAAATTGGCGTAGCCCTCGCCCCAGAACAGGGGCTGACCATCTTTCCAAATCGACTGGTGGGTGTGCATCCCCGAACCATTGTCGTTGAAGACAGGCTTGGGCATAAAGGTTGCCACTTTGCCGTGCTTGCGGGCAACATTCTTGACACAGTACTTATAGGTCATCAGCCAGTCGGCGGCTTGAATGAGGGTGCCAAAGCGGAAACCCAGCTCGCACTGACCGGCTGTGGCCACTTCGTGGTGATGTTTTTCGATGGGTACACCGCACTTGGCCATCGTCAAGAGCATTTCTGTGCGCAGGTCTTGCAGCGTATCTGTGGGCGCAACGGGGAAGTAGCCCTCTTTGCTACGGATTTTGTAGCCGAGGTTGCCCCCTTCTTCTTCGCGGCCAGTGTTCCAAAGACCTTCAATA
Organism: Thermosynechococcus sp. PKX82; assembly: GCF_031583255.1. Classification (NCBI taxonomy): domain Bacteria; kingdom Bacillati; phylum Cyanobacteriota; class Cyanophyceae; order Acaryochloridales; family Thermosynechococcaceae; genus Thermosynechococcus; species Thermosynechococcus sp. PKX82. Next base: position 2,019,082 of record NZ_CP134169.1, read on the forward strand.
CTATCAACGTAGTAGTAGCCAGACTTTTGGTTTTGGTCGTAGCGAACGTCATCGAAAATAAAGAACTCGGCTTCGGGGCCAAAGTAAGCCGTATCGCCAATGCCGGTGGCTTTTAGGTACTCAATGGCACGGGTGGCAATGGAGCGCGGGCAGCGATCGTAGAGTTCTCCGGTGCGCGGATCTTTGATGGTGCAAATCATGCTCAGGGTGGGTTCTTTCATGAAGGGGTCTTCCCACGCCGTATCCGGATCCGGCACCATCACCATGTCGGATTCGTTGATCGCTTTCCAACCGCGAATACTGGAGCCGTCGAAGGGCACACCCTCGGTAAATGAACGTTCGTCAATTTGGCTCTTGTGAACCGTCAGGTGTTGCCACGTGCCGGGCATGTCAATAAATTTCAAGTCGATGAGCTCGTACTTGCTGTTGATCAAATTCAAGATTTCTTGGGGCGTTGCCATGTATAGGTTACTCCTTCTGTATTGGGCGCACCACAGCGACAATCTATGGTAGAAAGTTGCCCCAGTTAATTTTTGTATCGGAGGCTACCAAAATTTCGGTGTTTGCTCCCTAGCGGGAGGTAGCAAGGCGCTGTTTGGGATATAACAGGGGCATGATCAGTAATCCCAAGCCCAGTCCCGCGATCGCCCCAAAGGGAAAGACAATCCAATTGGAATAGCCCCAGACGCCATAGTGTTGCAGTGCCCACTCAAGGGGATAAAACAGCATTAACAACACCGCCACTAAAAAGCCCCCCAGACCATACTGCGGCAGCCAGTACCACTCGCGGGCAGTGGTGGAACGCTCAATCCACCAACGGGTGAGGAGAACGCCCAAAAGGGTGCCATAGCAGCGCATGCACACCGCCATTTTCCAAGGGGGAGCGAGCATCAAGCCCATTTCTGGCTGTGGACATACATGATTGCCCATCGTGTAGATAATGTGGGCAATTTTAGGCAAGAAAAGAAAATGACTAGCGGCCAAGAAAGGCGCAAACAAAGGACCTAGAATCAGTGCCGCCAGAATGACATCAGGCCATAGAGGAGAAAGCGATCGCCACCGCACCATTGGATGTTAGAAATGATACAAAATGATAAACAACCCCCTAGAATTTAACAAATTGTTCACAGCAAGGGCAATCAGTAATTGGGCAGAGCGGCGAGATAGAGATGATCCCTCCACACGGGAATGCTGCTTAATCTTGTCCTCAACCACTCTGCCACGTCATTAAGAAGCTTAGGAGGCTAAGGCAGCTTTGGTCACGGTTGTCAGTGGGGCTGTGTTCTTAACCGTCTCTAAGCGCGGTGAATTCCCCATGAGGGAGGCAGCAAAGAGTTGCCGGTACAGTTGCCCCATCTGGAGGGCGATCGCTTCCCAGTTGAAGAGGGCTTGCACCCGCTCGCGGCCATTTTCCCCAAGGGTACGCGCCCAAGCTGGATTAGCCAAGATACGCTGAATGGCCTTGGCCAAGGCAGGAGCATCCTGAGGCGGCACCAGTAGCCCTGTTTTTTCGGGAATCACCGTGAATTGCAGACCCCCAACCGCAGAGGCAATCACCGGCGTGCCACAGGCCATGGCTTCAATGGCCACCAAGCCAAAGGGTTCATAGTAGCTGGGCACAACGCAGACATTGGCAGCACTGTAGTAAACCGCCAAGCGCTCATGGTCAATTTGCCCGACAAAGGTCACGCGATCGCCCAAGTTGTACTCCTGCACTAATCCTTCAATGCGCCGCCGTTCGGCACCATCACTGCGCTGCGGATCACTCCCCCCCACAAGCAGTAACCGCCCTTGGGGTACCTGAGCCATCGCTGCCACCAGCGTTTCAATCCCTTTGCGGCGATCAAAGCGACCCACATAGAGCACAATCGGCTCATCGGCAGGCAAATTCAGTTGGGCACGGGCATCGGCCACGGGGTAAAAGAGATGCAAATTCGTGCCACAGGGAATCAGACGTGTTTGCCCTGCCTTGGAGACCCAACGCCGTAGGTAGGCTTCCTCTTGGGGGCTAGTCACAATCACACAGTCGGCATTTTCAAGGATGGCTTTTTCCACCATGAGGCGGGTTTCATCCCGTTGGGCTTGCTCAGAAGCCACTTGATATTTCACCACCCCCAAGGAATGGTAGGTGTGCAGCCATTGGAAATTCAACTCCTGACGCAACTGCCAACCCACCCAGCCAGAGAGCCAGTAATTGGTGTGGATCAGGGGATAGCCATATTTGGCATGGTAAGCCTTGAAGGCTTCGACAAACTTCGGCAAGGTCTCAAAGAGTTTCTCACGCGGAATATAGGTCAAAGGCCCTGCCTCGAGGCGAATGGTGCGACAGTGGGGACTGTGCTCAATGACATCGGGGTCATCGGGATGGATTTTGCGGGTAAACATATCCACGTGCCACCCGGCTGCCGCGAGGGCTTCCCCCAATTGCCGTACATAGATATTTTGACCACCGGCGGATTCATGGCCGACATCAGCGGCGGGATCCCCATGCACAGAAATCAAGGCAATGGGTTGACGGGCAGGCACCTGCGGTTGGGGCATGGCAAACGCCCGAGGAAGTGTATTTTTTGCTGTACGGGTTGATAATGCTTGCATAAATACACCTTTTGAATAACGGTCAAAAAAACACTTTTGCACAGGGTTCAGGGATACACTTAACTGGCCAGCAGTTCAATCGTCCCCCTACGATGTCCATTATGGACAAAGGTGTCGGCGAGAACGGTATCATAAACTGCTTCATACTCGCTCACCATCCGTTCAACACTGAACCGCTGCCAAACATAGTCTCGACAGGCCATGCGATCCAGTTGCGGCACTTGGGCAACAGCCGCCACACATTCGTCAACGGAGTGACACAGAAAACCGGTTTTGCCGTGCTCAATCACTTCAGGCGCTGCCCCCTTGGCGATCGCCACCACTGGTGTACCGGCTGCCATGGACTCAATCATCACTAGGCCAAAGGGTTCCTGCCACGTAATCGGAAAGAGCATGGCGATCGCTCCACCTAGGAGAGCATTTTTGGTTGGATGATCTGCTTCGCCGATAAATTGGATCAATTCACCATCAATGTGGGGTTCAATCAATTCCTTGAAGTAGTCGCGATCCACCCGATCCACTTTGCCGGCCATCCGCAGGGGGATGCCCACTCGCTTAGCAATTTCAATGGCATGGTGAGGGCCTTTTTCCGGCGAGAGCCGTCCCAAGAAGGCCAAATAGGGTGGATCGCTGGGCTGGGAATAGAAGTGATGGGTTTCCACGGCAATGGCGTTATAGACCGTGGCAATGTAGTTCAAATCCCGTAGTTGCCGCTGGGAATGGGAAATACTGACATAGTTTTGGTTGCGATATTGGCTGAAAATGCGCTCATTATCCGTCGTAAAGCGACCATGGAGCGTGTGAACAACGGGTGTTTTCACCAGGCTGGCGTAGGGTAAAGCCGTATAGCCCACATGGGAATGGATGACATCAAATTCATTGGCGCGACTAAAGACTTCTCCCAGTTGCAGGGCTTCATAGACGGCATATTCCTGCACATTGGGATCGAGGCGAATGGCGTGGGGATAGGTAGAAACCAATTTGGCTTGGGTAATAGAATCGCCACTGGCAAACAGCGTGACCTCGTGCCCTCGCTTGACTAACTCTTCTGTGAGCAGACTCACCACCAACTCCACACCCCCGTAGGCTGGCGGCGGTACCCGTTCCCACAGGGGAGCGATTTGAGCAATGCGCATACAAGCCTCCTCGAACAATACGGTTGGTCACCGCTGCCTTGATGCTAATCGCGCGATTGACTCAGCAGCATGGCTGCCTCAACGGTACGCAATCTCACTGAAAAAGACCAAGGGGGTAAATCCCTACCTGAAACTTCGGGAATCCGTACTATTATTTGTTATTGTCGCTACATTTTGGCAGTATAAATCAAGATATAATCTTGGGTTTGGCTTGAAGCTTTCGAGATAGAACTCACTTTTTCCAGTGAGAGAAAATGCTCTCGTCTAAACACCCCACTGATCGCTATTCTATGAGCAGGTGCTGCCCCTTTCACGTTTTCTCAAATTTTAGTCGCAATCGTTCATGGATATTCAACTGATTCAACTCTTTGTTAACGGATTGGCGGTGGGCAGTATTATTGCCCTCGCAGCAGTGGGTTTGACGCTCACATTTGGGATTTTGCGCCTGCCCAATTTTGCCCACGGCGACTTTATGACGGCGGGAGCCTACCTAACGCTGGTGGCTAATGCAACAGGACTGGATATTTGGCTCTCAATGGCGATCGGTGGCTTGGGAACGGCAGGGTTAATGCTCCTGAGTGAGAAGCTCCTGTGGCAGCCAATGCGCGATCGCCGCGCAACTTCCACAACACTGATTATTATTTCCATTGGTCTGTCGTTTCTGCTGCGCAATGCCGTGATTCTCATCTGGGGCAGTGAAAACCAAACCTATCGGCTGCCAGTGATGCCTGCCCTTGATTTTTGGGGCGTGAAAATTATTTACGCGAAGGTGATTGTCATGATTTTGGCAGTGGTGGCGATCGCTACTGTGCACTTAATCCTGCAACGCACCAAGGTGGGCAAAGCCATGCGAGCGGTGGCAGATGATTTAGATTTAGCGCGGGTTTCGGGGATTGATGTTGAGTGGGTGGTGCTGTGTACTTGGCTGTTGGCGGGGGTGCTCACGGGGGTGGCCGGGGGTCTCTATGGCCTGATTACGGCTGTGCGGCCAACGATGGGCTGGTTTTTGATCTTGCCCCTCTTTGCCAGTGTGATTCTCGGTGGCATTGGCAATCCCTACGGGGCGATCGCTGGCGCCCTGATTATTGGCGTGGCTCAGGAGATGAGTACCCTGATGATTCCTTCTGAATACAAGCTGGCCGTTGCCCTAGTGATCATGATGGCGGTGCTTTTAGTACGTCCCCAAGGGCTATTTCGTGGCACACTCAGTTAGTGTTCTTAGGAGAAGTCCCCTGAACCTTTACACCCTTGAAGCCCTTGTGGCTACGATCAATGCTGCGCCCCAAGACTGGCGCCCCTTGGTGTTTACCAATGGCTGTTTTGACCTGATCCATGCGGGTCATGTGCGCTATCTGGCGGCAGCCCGTGCCCTGGGTAAACGCTTGGTGGTGGGGTTGAATAGCGATCGCTCGGTGGCAACTCTAAAGCCAAAACGGCCAATTATTCCCGAACAGCAGCGGGCAGAGGTGCTTGCTAGTTTACGATCAGTAGATGCGGTGCTGCTATTTAGCGATCGCACTGCCACGACCCTCATCGAGGTTCTCCAACCGGAGATCTACGTCAAGGGGGGCGATTACCAACTGGAGACCCTACCGGAAGCGGCGGCTGTGCAGCGCTATGGTGGTCGCATTGAACTCATTCAAGTAGAGGTTCCCAGTTCGACAACGGCGATCGTCCAACGCATTTTAGAGTTGCATGGGGAGGAGTCACCGGGCGCATGGTTACCACAGAACCAGCCTTAGCCGATTTACGGGAGCAGTTGTACAACGGCAACGAAAAATCCCAACTGGCCGCCATGACCACCCTGAGTACGGCAGGCAGTGACGGCTATCACCTCTTGCAGGAATTCCTCAAAGACAGTGCCACCTTTTCCCCCCCACCCGCCCCTTGGATTCGCGGTCAGGCCTATCGTCTTCTATTCCACAGCCCAGAAGCCTCTGTGCAAGCCTTTTTGCAACAACACTATCCCCAAGGGGTGATCCCGCTGCGCTCCGATCGCGGGGTGGACTATCGAGAACTGGCTGAACTCCTAGTGGCCGAAAAATTTGAAGCCGCCGATCGCCTAACCAGCCAAAAGCTCTGTGAACTGGCAGGCCCGATGGCACAAAAACGCCGCTGGCTGTATTTCACCGAGGTGGAGCAGTTGCCAATTGTGGATTTGCAAACCATTGATCAGCTATGGCTGGCCTTTTCCCTAGGCCGCTTTGGCTATTCGGTGCAACGGCAACTGTGGCTAGGCTGCGGTCAAAACTGGGATCGGCTGTGGGAGAAAATTGGCTGGCGGCAGGGCAAGCGGTGGCCGCGCTATCCGAATGAATTTATCTGGGACTTGAGTGCCCCGCGCGGCCATTTACCCCTGACCAATCAACTGCGGGGTGTACAGGTGATCAACGCTCTTCTCAATCATCCCGCTTGGACAACCTAGAATAGGGGTAGCAACAAGCGTAGCAGCAGTGGTGAGGTGGCAGCGATGAAAAAGAATATTCAGCGATTCATGGTGGCGATCGCCTTGATTATTGGCATCAGTGGCACAGTCATTCCACCTCAGGTGATGGCTCAAACCAGTGGCGGCCTATTGACCGCTGAGCAAATGAAAAAACTCAATCTCAGTGTTGAGCAAAAACAGGCGGTGCTGCGCCTTACCCTGCGCACCAACGATCGCATCCTGAGAATTTTGGATCGTGACCAACAGCGCATCTTTCGCAATGCCATCAAACAGGGGAAATCTACCGGTGAAGCCATGGACGCCGTTTCATTGCGCCCTGATCAAAAGACACAACTCTCGAAGGTGATGCAGGATACCCGCGTCGAAATGCTGACAATTCTCACCCCTGAGCAAGTGAAGCAACTGCAAGGATCCCGCTAGCGTTATGTTTTTGTCCTCTGTACCGGTCGCTGCGGTTCGGTCACGTTTGCCAAAGCTTCCACCTTCATCACCAATTTCAGCAGTGCCCATGAGTCGCGGACATTCCTGCTCGGTGAGGTGCGTTTGGCCTACCCCGATCGCCACATTAGAAGTGGATAATCGCCTTTCTTGGTTTTTGGGACGACTCGATCAAACCTATGGCGATCGCGCCTACGACGTTCACCTGCGGCGGGATGACCTCAGTGTTGCCCGCAGCTACCGCCAGCGCTATGGCATCTAGATGATGAAAGCATACCGCGAGGGCATCTTGCTCAACTTGCCAGCCAATGCTGACCCCTTAGAGGTGTGTTTGGACGATTGCCATACGGTGAATAGCAACATTGAACTCTTTCTGCGGGACAAAACCCACAAAATGACGATTGATTTAGCGGACATTCAAACCGCTTTTCCTCAGTTTTGGGAATGGATTGGTGCTGAAGGGGATCTAGAGGCTGCCCTAGGTTGTTTTCAAACAAAGCATAATGCGGCTTACTTTATTCCAGCTACCGCCATTGATAGCCTAGTACGGTCAGTGCGACGGCTCCTACCTCAGCCGCCCATTCAAAACACCTTAAAAAAACACCTTAAAGTAGAAAATCCTCGGGTGGCTGCTGCGGGACTACAATCGGTAAAACCGGTTCGAGATTGCCATCGGGACGGCCAATAATCTGATGGGAAATGACCTCGTGGCCACTGAGCGATCGCGCTGCTCGAACTGCTGCATTCACGTCCGCCACCTCTCCCCGAATCACCACTGTCCAATAACCCGCACCAATCCCCTCACAACTGACAAGGGTAACCTGAGCCGCTTTGACCAAGGTATCGGCCACAGCAAGGGCTGCCGGGTACCCCAAGACCTGCACCATGCCCACCGCTTCTGCTGCCATTGCCATTCCCCCTTCCACGTCTCCCATATTTTAGAAAAGGGCTGTGCTTAAGCTGAAGAAAGAGTGACCTAATGTCCTAAAGGTGGAGTAGATTCGATGCAGACCATAGGGGCGATCGCTGAGCTAGAGGCGGCTCTTGCCAACAATGGCATTTCTGCCCAACAAGCCCTCACCCTTTTGACAGCCGCTCTTCCCTTAGCCGCAAGCAGTGATCCTCAAGAACCATTGCCCCCCCTCCTCAGGGCACTACAAACCGCGAGCGATCGCCTGCGCCAACAACAGGTAGGCGACACCGTCACCTATGTGATCAACCGCAACATCAACTTCACGAATATCTGCGAGCAACACTGTGGCTTTTGTGCCTTTCGTCGCGATGCCACCGCTGCCGATGCCTACTGGCTCGACATTGACACGATCCTGAGCAAAGTGGCTGATGCAGTTGCCCAAGGGGCGACAGAAATCTGTATGCAGGGGGGACTCAATCCAGCCGCTAAAGAATGTGGCTCCAGTTTGCGCTATTACCAATCCCTCGTGCGGGACATTAAAACGGCCTTTCCTGAAATCCATCTCCACGCCTTTTCGCCCCAAGAAATTCAATTCATTGCCCGCGAGGATGGCCTCTCCTATGCCCAAGTGATTGATGTTCTGCATCAGACTGGGGTGGACTCCATGCCCGGTACCGCTGCGGAGGTGTTGGTGGATCGGGTGCGCTCAAAAATCTGTCCTGAGAAAATGAACACCGCGACATGGCTAGAGATTGTTGAAACCGCCCATCGTTTGGGGGTATGGACGACCAGCACAATGCTCTGCGGTCACATTGAAACGCCAGCGGATCAGGTGGCTCACCTACAACACCTACAGCAACTTCAGCAAAGGGCTTTGGAACACGACTATCCCGCGCGAATTACCGAGTTTATTCTGCTGCCCTATGTGGGGGAACTTGCCCCCAAGGCAATGCGACAATGGGTAGGACACCCGCAACCGCAGTTATTACCCACACTTGTCCTCACGGCAGTGGCACGGTTGTTTTTAGGGCGATGGATTCCGAACCATCAGCCTAGTTGGGTCAAACTGGGTCTTGAGGGGGCAACCATGGCCCTGAATTGGGGCTGTAATGATTTGGGGGGAACACTGATGGAAGAACACATTACCTCAGTGGCTGGAGCGCAGGGGGGCACGGGCGTTAGTCCAGCAGATCTGGTGGCCGCAATTGGCTCCTTAGGGCGAACCCCATGTCAGCGCACCACACTTTACCATCCCGTTGGAGAGTTGCGATGACCACGGAATCTCAGCCTTCGGTTCAGTCTCCCCGTCGGTTCCGCCCTTGGCTGGTGGGGGGTATTGCTGTGGTTATTGTCGGGGCAGCCGCCGCTGCGGGGGTCTTCCTGTGGCAACGGTTTAGTCAACGTCCGATCGCGCCCGGAATGGCGATCGCCCCCAATAGCGCCCTACTGACCCTCACTTTACCCACGGATCCCAAGCCTTGGGAAGCCCTTGCCAAAAGTGGCCTGTTACAAGCCCAACCTTGGTTGAACCCCAGCTATGATCCGCTCTCGCCAGAGGGGGTGAATTTGGCGCAACTGGATTACCTCAAGGATGTGCGCCCGTTTATTGGTGACCAAGCCACAGTGGTCTTGTTGCCCATTACCCCAGAGTCCGTCAGAGAATTGCCGGTACCGCCCCACGTTTGGATTGTGCCGACCCTAAATGTACCGATGGGGGAGCAACTGCTGCAAAGCGTCATTGGCGAGCCGATCACAGAAATCAACGGCGTGAAAATCTTCAAGGCCAAGGGGATTCTCCCTGACCCCGATAGCGGCGCGATCGCCCTTATTACGCATGAGAATCAGGCCTACATCATTTGGAGTCAGCACCAGAGCGCCCTGCAACAAGTCATTGCCACCGCCCAAGCCAACAACGGCATTGGCAGCCAGCCCACCTATCAACAGGCAGTGAAAGGGTTATCGGATCATCGCCCTTTGGTGGAACTTTATTTGAACCTACCCGCCTTTTTAGCCAGTCAGATGGCCGCCCCTGAAGGAAGTCTGCCTGAACCGCCGCGGGAACTGCAAGGGATGGTGCTCACCGCAGACATGACCCCTGAGCAAATTGAACTGGAGGCAGTGACGTGGCGTTCGCAACCGGATCAAGCCCTTGTCAGTGAAGGTGACAGCCGTGAACTGAGCCGTCTGGTGCCAGAGACCACCTTGGCCTTTTACAGTACGGGTTCCTTTCGGAATTTATGGCAGAACACCCCTGTCTTTGTTCAAGAAACAATTGCCAATACGGTTAAAGATCTCACAGGCCTTGATTGGCAACAGGCCTTTGTGCCTTGGATGGATGGTGAATTTGCTGCCGCCTTTGTGCCCGTTCCCGCCCTAGGCAATGCCCCTAGTTTGCTCTTTCTGAGTCAGACCAGCGATCGCCCCCAAGCCAGTCAAACCCTGAGCCAGCTCGATACCCAAATTCGCGATCGCCTACGGTGGCAAGTACAACAAACCGCCCCTGAACCGCAACCCCTCACCACTTGGCGCATTCCTCCAGGCCTGCCGGTGGGGCAGCATGGCTGGCTAAATGACCAGACCCTCTTTTTGGGACTTGGCCCGTTGATGGATATGCGTACCCCCCCTACGCGCTCCTTGGCTGACTCTCCCCTCTATCGTGCAGTGCTTCCCCATCCCAAGGGCACCCAGTTTTACCTCAATTTGAGTGATTTGGCGCCGTTGCAAAATAACTTGCTGTTGCCACAGTTAGCCCCTGAAATCGCGCGATCGCTCCAACCCTTTGCTGCCCTAGGCATTACCAGTCAGGTGCGAGATAATCAGTTTACCCACTACATGGCTCGAATTCGCCTAAAACCCCTCTCACCACCGGAGGTTCAGCCAACGCCGGGGGAACCCTAAAACTAGACGCAGATTTGCTACTGAAGGACATGACTGAATTACTGTGGAACCAGATGTTTTGCTGAAACGATATAGCGTGGGCGATCGCGACTTTGCCGGGGTACGCTTGCGCCGTGCTAACCTGAGTCGGTGTATTTTGACGGGCATTGATCTTTCCCGTGCCGATCTCACCGATGCTGCCCTACAGAGCACGAACCTGCAAGGGGCTGATTTGCGGGGGGCAATTCTCACTGGCGTGAATCTTAGTCAGGCGGATTTGCGGGGGGCGGATCTGCGGGGCGTGATTTTAATCAGTGCCGATCTCCGCTGGGTGTCGTTGCGCAAGGCCAACCTAACGGGGGCGGATCTCAGCCGTGCCAACCTTGCCAATGCCGATCTCAGTGAAGCCAACCTCACCGGTGCCCAACTGAGTGAAGCGATTTTGCGGGATGCTAATTTGACCCTCACGGATCTTACCCTTGCTGAGCTAGAACGTGCCAACCTCACCCGTGCCAACTTAACGGAAGCCTACCTGCGGGGCGCTGATCTTGCGGATGCCGTCTTGCGGGAAAGTCAACTGGTACAGGCCAATTTGCGCGGTGCCAACCTCAGTGCCACCAATCTGTACCAAGCCAATTTAGAGCGAGCCGTCCTGATTGGGGCGAATCTGCGTCGTGCCCGTCTTGAGGAAGCCCATTTGCGGGAAGTGGCCTTCAAAGAAGCCAACTTACGCCATGCCTGTTTGGACAAAGCCAATCTTGTTGGTGCCGATTTACGGGGAGTGAGCCTTGCCCAAGCACTGTTGCGGGGAGCCGATCTCAGTTCCGCGATTCTCATTGGTGCCAACTTAATGGGGGCGAATCTCAGCGGTGCCGATCTGCGGGGAGCCAATCTCATTGAAGCGATTCTTACCGGTGCCAGCCTCAATGGCGTTGATCTCAGTGCTGTGGATATGAGCGAGGCGATTTTGCCGGATGGCTATCTCTCGGAATAGCCTCAAGGGAAGACCGCTGCTGGTGTAGATTAGAAGATCGGTGATTTTGAGACAGGCATGGCAACCACGTATCGCATTGCTGTTTTGGCCGGGGATGGTATTGGTCCAGAAATTACGGCTGTTGCCCTCGATGTGTTACAGGCGATCGCCCCTCGCTTTGAATTGGCCTTTGACTTTATTCCTGCCCTTGTGGGCGGCTCTGCCATTGATGCTGTGGGGGAACCCTTGCCAGCAGCAACGCTGGAAACCTGTCGGCAAAGTGATGCCGTGCTTTTAGCCGCCATTGGCGGAACGCAGTGGGATAGCTTACCCCGTCATCTGCGCCCGGAGACGGGATTACTTGCCCTTCGCGCTGGTCTGGGTTTATTTGCTAACTTACGCCCCGCCAAGATTTTTCCGCAGCTGCTCCATGCCTCGTCCCTCAAGCCGGAAGTGATTGCCGGCGTGGATCTCATGGTGGTGCGTGAACTGACTGGCGGCATTTACTTTGGTCAACCGCGCGGTATTTTCACCACGGAAACGGGTGAGCAGCGGGGGGTGAATACGATGGCCTACACCGCCACGGAAATTGATCGCATTGGCCACGTGGCCTTTGAAACGGCTCGCAAACGGCAGGGCAAACTCTGCTCGGTGGATAAAGCCAATGTCCTTGAAGTTTCCCAACTGTGGCGCGATCGCCTGACTGCGCTTAGCGCTGAATATCCCGATGTGGAACTCAGCCACCTCTATGTGGACAATGCCGCAATGCAACTGGTGCGTGCCCCGAAACAGTTTGACACAATTGTCACCAGTAACTTATTTGGTGATATTCTCTCCGATATTGCTGCCATGCTCACGGGCAGTATTGGTATGCTTCCCTCCGCCAGCCTAGGGGAATCCGGGCCGGGTCTGTTTGAACCGGTTCATGGCTCGGCGCCCGACATTGCCGGCCAAGACAAAGCGAATCCCTTGGCAATGGTACTCAGTGCGGCCATGATGCTGCGTTATGGCCTCAACCAACCAGCAGCAGCGCAAGCGATCGAAGAAGCGATTACTGCTGTTTTAGATCAAGGCTACCGCACTGGCGATTTAATGGCTGAGGGCTGTACGCTGGTGGGCTGTCGCGAAATGGGCAACCTCTTGATTAAAGAATTATCCCAATAGGCTCCTACTCCTTTGCTAGTAATCTTCAACTACTAACCCCTAGCTATTACTCCCCCAACATTGCCCACCTTCTTTGATTGGCGAGTGCCTCTGCTAGGATGTTAGGAGCTTTTGGTGCTCTTGGTAATGCGAAGATTATCCCAACTGGAGAGGCTTGTTGAGCCTTTTCTCTGGTATTTCCGTCTTTTTGTCATTATTCCCGTCATTTTTAGCCTACTCAGTACCTTTGCTCTATTTATTCTCGGCAGTCATGAAATTCTTTTAGGGCTGGGCATCCAATTTCGCAATTATGGGGATTCCACAATTTATATCAAAACCCTTGGCTACATCATCACGGGTATTGATTTGTATTTAATTGGCATTATTTTGTTGCTGTTTGCCCTCGGTATCTATGAACTGTTTATTTCTAAAATTGATGCGGGTCTGGCTCGCGATCGCGCCACTGATGTTTCCCTGATGCAGGCTCAGAGCTTAGATCAGCTTAAGGATAAACTGCTAAAAACAATCGTCATGGCTCTAGTGGTGACTTTCTTTAAGCAACTGATTGCCTTCAATGTCAAAACGCCCCTTGACCTACTCTATCTGGCCACCGCAATTCTGATTATTGCCATCAGCACATACTTGATGTACCGCGTCAGTTCAGAAGCCCATCACTAGATGCTTAGGGTTTCCAAGAAATGGTGTTTCTAAGTAGCATGAATCTGCGCCAACAGGGCATCCACCTGCTCAATACTCAGGGGTTGCGAGAAATAATAGCCTTGGGCATAGTCACAGCCCAGTTCCCGCAGTCGCGTCACTTGATAGGGATGCTCCACCCCTTCGGCAATCACTTCGAGTTCTAGCCCCTTGGCAAGGCTGACAATGGCATCAATGACGAGGTGTTTTTGGCTAGTTTCGGTGATCAGCTTCACAAAGCTGCGATCCACTTTGAGGATGTCAATGGGAAGATTGGTCAAGTAGCACAGGGAAGAATAACCCGTGCCAAAGTCATCGAGGCTGAGCTTGATGTCTTGAGCCTTGAGTTTAAGTAATATGTCGCGCACCTGATCGGGCTGATCAATGCCTACACTTTCGGTCATTTCGAGGTGCAGGCAATGGGGGGGAATCTGGGTTTGCGCCAAGGCGGCTGAGATTTGCTCCAAAAGGGCAGGGTACATCAGTTGCCGATTCGATAAATTCACATTCACAGCAAGCTGAGCCTGGGGAAATGCCTCATGCCAGTGCTGAAGATCGCGGCAAGCCCGCCAGATCACCCAATCGCCAATGGGCAAAATCAGTCCCGTTTCCTCAGCAAGGGGAATGAAGCGATCGGGCAGTAATAAACCTTGGGTGGGATGTTGCCAGCGAATCAGGGCTTCAAAACCGTAGAGACGATTATCACTAAGACGATAGATGGGCTGATAAAAGAGGGTAAATTCATCCCGCTCAATAGCTTGGCGCAACCCCACTTCAAGGGAGAGGCGATCGCGCGCCATCAAATGCATTTCTTCACTAAAGACTTGATAGCGATTGCCCCCCGCCAGCTTGGCACGATACATGGCAATATCGGCATTGCGCAAGTAGTTTTCTGCTTTTTCAATGTGGGACGATCGCGTGGCCACGCCGATACTCACCCGCAGCGTAATTGGTTGATCTTTGACCATAAAGGGTTTATCGAGTTCACAGCGAATGCGATCGCACACCCCCAAAGCATCGTTGTTGTCACGAATATCATCCAGCAAAATCACAAACTCATCGCCGCCAATACGAGCCACGGTGTCATCGGGGCGCACAATTCGGGTGAGGCGATTGGCCAATTCAATCAAAATCAAGTCACCGCAACTGTGGCCGAGGCTGTCGTTAATGACCTTGAACCGATCAATGTCAATGAACAAAATGGCAAACTTGTAGTCGGGACGACGCCGACCATGGCGAGCCGCCTGTTCAATGCGGTCAAAGAGGAGCGTGCGATTGGCTAGCCCCGTCAGCGAGTCATGGAGGGCATCATGGAGCAACTGTGCCTCGGCAAGGCCATGTTCCGTCAAATCGGTCAGAGAACCTGCAACCCGCGTGGCATTCCCGTAGGCATCCCGCAACACCAGCCCCCGTGCCAACGCCCAGCGATAAGAGCCGTTGCGATGTTGAATGCGAAACTCTTGGTGGAAATGGGGGGTTTGGCCGCGCACATGGAGCATTAAATTCAATTTGACCCGCTCAACATCTTGGGGGTGTATCCGCTTGAGCCAATCGTCAATGTGGTTGCCAATTTCGTGATCCTGATAGCCGAGAATATTTTTCCAGCGCGAGGAATAAAACGTCTCATTGGTCGTCAAGTTCCAGTCCCAGATGCCATCATTGATGCCACGGGTGAGCAACGCGTAGCGATCGCTGGTTTCCAGCAACGCTGCTTGGGTCAACTTCATATCCGTGATGTTGTAGCCGCAGATCAGGCCTGCGCCATTGGGAGACCGCACAAAAGCCCAGATCACCTCTAGGACTTGGCTATCTGCACCATGGACAGGTACCTCCTGCCAACCGCTGGGGGGATGAATCATCCAGTAGCGAATTTGCCGCTGGGTCTCTGAATCGGGAAAGCATTGACTCAAAAAGTCCTGCGACAGTAAATCTGCTGTATCCCATCCCAATTGGGTCGTGACCTCTTGGTTGATGGAGTAAATCTGCCCTTCATTGTCATAGAACAGGATCAGCAGAGGTAAACGGGCACAAACCCCCCGCAGCAACTCGTAGGGGTCTGCACTGGCTGGAAAATCAAATCCATAGCCCGCCTGCCCACCCATGATTGGCCGACCAAATTGAGGAAACAAAAACGAGGCATCGTGCTCCATAATCCTATCCTAGCTTTGGTGTTTGGGAAATAACAGCTGAAGCCAGCCAATGACCCTTGAAAGACCCCTTCCCTTTGGAGCCTCCTTCGACATCATTCGTTGCAAACCCCGCAGATTTTTGTATTTTCTAACCTGACTGGTTCAGCAGTAACTGTATTGTTGCCCTACCTCTGATGAGGTATATTTTAATCCCAAAACCCAGAAAATTTGCTGAGTGATTGCCTCATATTGCTCACTAGAGAGGAGGTCTTTTTTCTGATGTAAAAGAAGTAGCCGACTCAACTGTTCGGTAGCGGTTGCCAACTCCTCAGCCTCGGGATAAAGACTCTCCAATACAGCGCCCAGATCCGCTTTTGCCGTAGCCACCCCTTCAGCAATCACAGGCTTGAGCATTGGCGCATACTGGCGCAGTAGATGCCGTAGGTAATAAATTTGGGAAATGGATAGGTGTAGCATAATTACTTGATGCCTGCTTTGCCAAGGGAACAATAGAAAAATTTTGGCTTCATTCAAAACCTACCACGCACCTCGGGGAAAAGGGGTTGCTTAGGCTACACTATCTTAGGGAATGTTCTAAATTTTTCTTTAATTTCTTGCTGCTTTTTTATTGATTAGACTCGTCCTTTGCTCTTATCTTTATGATTCTTAACATTTTTTTATAGTCAATCCCTAGGGTCTCCTAGGCTTTTTTGCGGCCATTGAGGGGTCGTTGCAACGAAACTCTTTTCAGAACGATAACGGCAAGGCGGTTGGTGTTTTCAGCCTAGTGCGCAAAAAAGCCCACAATCACCAGCGGAATAAAGAGGCTTAGGGCAGCAATGAGGAGTAAATTTTCTGGCTCGACGTTAATGATCGTGGGTTGATTACGTTTCTTTTGGGGGTTTGGATCGGTCATGGCAGGATACCCGATGGATACCCCTAGCCTAACAAACGCTGTCGCAGCCCTTGCGAATGTTAATCGCTCGAAAGAATCGGCTATGATACTCTCAGGTGCCTAAATAAGCGGGGATCCCTATGCAGTGTCCCTATTGCCACCATACGGATAGTCGGGTTCTAGAGTCTCGATCGGCAGAGGGGGGGCAAAGTATTCGGCGGCGTCGAGAGTGCCTCCAATGTAGCCGTCGCTTCACCACCTACGAGCGGATTGAGTACGTTCCTATTACGGTCATTAAACGCAATGGCGATCGCGAGTCCTTTGATCGCTCAAAATTGTTGCGGGGCATCATGACCGCCTGTGGCAAAACCAACATTCCCCAACAAAAAATTGAAGCCCTCGTAGATGATATTGAGGCGGATTTGCAGTTGCGATCGCGCCGCGAAGTCACCAGCGCTGAATTGGGGGAAGCAGCACTCCAACGGCTGCGTCATCTTAGTGAAGTGGCCTATGTTCGTTTTGCTTCGGTCTATCGCCAGTTCCAAGGGATTAGTGATTTTGTTGCCGAATTAGCCCATCTCCAAGAGACCCCTGCTTCACCAGAGTTGGTGACGGCCTCCCAGTCTTAGCGCTGCTTCATCGGTAAGTCGGCATTAATTGTGTCAATGAGCCGCTGCTCCTCGTCATTGATCTGGTCAATGTAGTGATCAAAAATTTGCGCTAACTGCGGTGCATAGAAGCGGTGCAGGCTGTAGTTGGGCGTCGCTGGGAAGCCCCGCCGTTTTTTATGGCGTCCGCCCGCCCCCGGATCAAAGCGCTGAATGCCGTTGGCGATCGCCCATTCAATGGGTTCATAGTAACAGGCATTGAAGTGCAGGCAATCAATCTCCTGGACACTGCCCCAATAGCGACCGTAGAGATTGGCTCCCTTGGTAATACAAAACGACATGGCAATGGGACGCTGACCGCCATTGCTGGGATAGGCAGCAAAGAGCACCACGCGGTGACGATAGCGATCGCTCAGGGCTTCAAAAAACTGCCGTGTTAGATACTTGCTGCCCCACCAGCCAAATTTGTCGCAGGTATCGGCATAGAAATCGTACATCTGTCGCAACAGGCTGCGGCTGACCTCATCCCCCTGATGAACTCGAAACGTGAGATCCGCTTGAGCCACGGCCTTGCGTTCCCGCTTGATGTTGCGGCGTTGGTTGGCATTGAAGTCCGCCAAATAGTCGTCAAAGGTCTGATAGTTGCGATTTTGCCAAATGTAACTGTGGTGGAGCCACGCACGATAACCGTAGGCTTCGGCAGCGGGTTGCCATTGGGGATCGACGTAGAGAAAGTGGCAACTGGAAAAACGGTGACGCTGACAGAGGCGATCAATTTCGTGGAGCATCACCTTGGTCATCAGAGCCACATCCACTCCCTCGGCCATGAGAAAGCGATAGCCCACCGCCGGCGTAAAGGGCGCCATCCCCAGCAGCTTCGGATAATAGCGAATGCCCAACCGCGCCGCCAGCTCTGCCCATTGGTGATCAAAGACAAATTCCCCTTGACTGTGGCCTTTGACATAGAGGGGAGCGGCAGCGACCAGTTCCCGCTGACCTTGGCGATCGCGCCAAACCAAGAGATGATGGGGGAGCCAACCGGTTTGCAGCGTTGCACTGCCAGAGGCTTCAATTTGGTGCAGCCATTCCCATTCAAAGAAGGGGGTTTCTAGGGGCAACGCAAGAGCATCCCACTGCTCCTCGGGAACGCTGGCGATCGCATTCACCCACTGAATCGTTAGCTCCGGTGCCAGTGCCGCTGCAAACTCTGCCATACCCCTCAGGGAAACTGTGTCTCTGTTGTACTATAGCAAGTGCTTTAGATAAAGACACTGCCATCGGGCATTAATGCCTGCTCCAAGCAAGCCTCCAGCAACAGGGCACTACTGAGATCAGCACGTATTAGGTTGGCTTGACGTAAATTGGCACCCTTGAGATTCGTGCGGGCTAGGTAGGCATCAATGAGCCGAGCTTCTTGCAAATCCGCCCTAGTGAGATCCGTACGCCGCAAATCCGCCTTATTCAAAACCGCTTCCCGCAAGTTCACCCCTTGAGCTTGGGCATCATCAAGCCGCGCCTCAGAGAGAATCGCTTGACTTAAATCCGCTTGCGTGAGAATCGCTCCCCGCAGGTCTGCTTGAGCCAGCCGCGACTGCCGTAAGTTGCTTCCCACCAGATTCGCCTCATAGAGAATGGCACGGGTGAGAATCGCCCCCTGAAGATTGGTATTTGCCAAATTGGCTTGGGTCAGGTTGGCGGCATTAAGGTTGGCCTCCTTGAGATTGGCTCCCTTGAGGTTAGCCCGTGATAAATCCGCTCCTGCCAAATTCGTTCCTTGGAGATCGACTTGGCGGAGATCTGCACCCACCAGACTTGCCCCCTCCTGATAGTTCTCTTTGCGAAAGTTAGCACTGCGCAGACAGGAGCCAGCCAAAACCGTATGGCTTAAATTCACCTGTCGCAAGTCACTACTCAGGAAGTTGCAGTCGCGAAAAACCGCTAATGTGAGATCTGCCCCCTGCAAATTGGCGCGATCAAAAACGCAACCATGACATTGGGCATCACGAAAATGGCTATCGTTAAAAACTGCTTGGGTAAAGTTGCATCCTTCCAAGCGTGCTCCCGTCAACAGAGCATAACTAAAATCAGCACGGCCAAAATGACAGAACTGCAAGTGTGCCCCCTGTAAACTAGCACCCCGCAAATCAATGCCGATTAAATCGGCGCCAACCAGATTGAGGCCAGTCAGATTCACAGTTTGAAAATTGGTTTGACCCTTGGCATAGCAGGCGAGCAATTCTGCGGATTCCATCGTTAGTCTCCAGCAGGGAGCAGCATTGGCATTCCAGCAATACCATACCTATAGTGAACCCTGCCAGTCCCCATACTGCAGTCCATAGTGTTGGAGAATCTCCTCACAGCGTGCTTGCATGTTTGGCGTTGGCGGCCAAGTCACGGCAATGCCTTCAATTTGGCTCAATTCGTAGTCAAAGCGGGAACAGGTTTGGGGCAACAGCCGCACAGAAATCCCATCAAGTAACTGTAAGTGGGCAGCCAGCTCACGATAGACGGCCAGTGGCAGGCGGGGATTGTAGTACACACGTTCACTCATGGGGCTGGGTAGGGGGGGTGGGCAGTGCACAACAATTGACATCATTCAAGCAAACTTTACCCCACGCTAAAGCCCAGCGCACAAGTGCCACACGATTTTCTGATTTTGTTTTCATCAGAATATTACTGATATGGTTATCTACCGTACGCTTGCTGATGTCTAGTTTGGCGGCAATGTCTTGGTTGGTTAGCCCCGCCGCCACAAGCTCCAACACCTGTAGCTCACGCTCCGACAGCAGTGAATACTCCAACCGATCGTCTTGCGGTATAGACATCCCTAAATCCGTATAATTACTTAGACCCTTATACTCATTCTAGTTGACGATTTCTCTCCTTGCTGCTCTTTTAGCCCAAAACCACACGATTCCCTTACACACGCCCGGCCATCAACGGGGTCGAGGCATGGAGCCGCTGTTGCGTGCCCTTTGGGGAACGGCCTTAGCCCAAGATTTAAGTGAGTTGCCCGGCCTTGATAATTTGGCGCAGCCAACAGGAGTCCTGGCAGAGGCACAGGCGGCGGTAGCAGCGACGGTGGGGAGCGATCGCGCTTGGTTTTTGGTGAATGGTGCCACCAGTGGTCTTTTAGCCGCACTTCTAGCCACGGTAGGGCCGGGCGATCGCGTTCTTGTGGGGCGCAATGTCCACCGCTCAGTGATTGCGGGACTGGTGTTAACGGGGGCGAAGCCCGTCTATTTGGGAGTCGCGGTTGATCCCCAGTGGGGGCTGCCGTTGCCCATTACCCGTGATGTGGTTGCCGCCGGCTTGGCTGCCTATCCCGATACCAAGGCGGTTGTGCTTGTCAGTCCCACCTATGAAGGCCTTTGCTCACCCTTGGTCGAGATTGCTCAGTGCGTCCATGACCACGGTTTGCCCCTCATTGTCGATGAAGCCCACGGCAGTCATTTTGCCTATCATCCCGCCTTTCCGGTAGCTGCTTTGGCCGCAGGCGCAGATGTGGTGGTGCAGTCGTGGCACAAAACCCTCGGCACGTTAACCCAAACGGCAGTGCTGCATCTGAAGGGGGAGCGGGTGTCTCCTGAGCGCTTGAGTCAAGCCCTGAACCTCGTGCAAACCACCAGTCCCAGCTATTGGTTTTTGGCAGCCCTTGAGCGGGCGGGGGTGCAGATGGCTGAGCAGGGAGAGCAAATCTACGCCCGACTTCTCCAGTGGGTTAAGACCTCTGAATGGCCTTTGCCGCGCTGGCAGCCCACAGGCATCCCTCAGGATCCGCTGCGCTTGACCCTAGGTACTTGGCCAATTGGACTGACGGGCTTTGAGCTGGATGCGCTGTTGCAACCGCAAATTATGGCCGAGTTGCCCAGTGGGCGATCGCTCACCTTTTGCCTTGGCCTCGGTACCAGCCAAACAATGCTCGAAATCTTGGTCGATCGCCTGAAAAGTGTTTACGCCGAATACGTTCACAATGCGCCTCTGCCGCCACTGGCCATCCCCCCAATCCCTAACCTTGAAGAACCTACGCTCTCACCACGGGACGCCTACTTTTGCCCACAGGTCTCGGTTCCCCTCAAGGCGGCCTGCAATAAGATTAGCGCCGAGACACTCTCCCCCTACCCACCGGGAATTCCCGCTGTTATCGCCGGGGAACGGATCACTGCATCAGTGATTGAAACCTTGCAAACCCTCCAAGAGCTGGGGGCAGAGATCGTGGGGGCTGCCGATCCTACGCTACAAACCCTAAGAATCTGTAGGGTCTAGTCTTCCCAGTCCTCCTCTTCAATGAGATGGCTCACCAAATGCTGTTCCAAGAGGGGTTGCAGGTGTTGAAAATCTTGGGGAGAGAGCAGTTCGGGTTCTTGACCGGGGACAAGACGGGCAACGTACAGGGTCGGACTCAGGGGCGTATAAACGCTGTATTCTCGCGTACCGCAAAAGAAGCTACTGCCGAGGGGTTGATACTCCTCAATGTCATCATCGGCTTCCACCTCAACCGTGAGAATCTCATCTTCATCTAGATCCGGTAGTTCACCCGCTACGGTGAGGGTCAGTGCAGTGCGCTTGAGGGTGAGGTTTTGTTCTTCAAGGATGGCACGGGCTGTATCAAAGACCGCATCAATTTCCTGCTCCTCTAGGGGCACCAAGGTTTCTTCCTCGTCGTTTTCGGCCACGACCGCAAAAATTTCTACGGGATAGTCCACTGGCCGCAGCAGCGCATAGGTTTCCCCTTGCACATTCAGACGAAACTCGATGTAGCAGTCGAGGAAGCGACCGTCATCATCGTAAAGGCGGAGTTGCTCCATCTCCTCCTCGAAGTCTTCCTCCTCCCAGGGCTGCTCATTACTGTTTTGCTGGTTTTGATAGTTTGAACCCATGCTGCTTCGGTAAAAAGATTCCCTATGGCATTGGAGCATACCATGTAGCGGGTCGCCGTGGGGCATTCCCTGTGGCAACCTTGGTTAATTTTCTACAAAAAATTAAAATTAAGGGGGATCTAAGCCGGCAAATAGGGCGGCAACCACCTGTGCTGCCTTCTGATCGAGCTTGTGCCAGTCCACCTCCCCAGCAGGGTCAAAGAGGCTGAGGTCAGCTTGCACCTCCCCCACCTGAAAGTCATGGATGCCGCTGTAGTCGAGTTCTGGGGTGTACTGCTGAAAACAAATTTGGTAGCACAGCTCCCACAGGTTCACCCGCTCTTGGCGATCGCCCTGACGTAAGTGCAGCCAGTAGAGAATTTGTGGTTCGGCTTCACCACAGGGAATCTCAACGGTTTCATAGGTGCCCTGCCAAGGGGAAGTTTCTAGCGATCGCCGCAGATGATCAAGCAGGCGAATCAGTGCCGGTTGAATCAGTTGTGCCGCTGCATACCAAGGATGATCTGTGTTGGCCGTCATGAGACTAAGCGAGGGGTTTTTTGACATTGTAGGCTTCGTGGGAGAGCACACTACGGGGTTCAATGCGATCGCCCGTGTCATAGCAGATGAGGCGATAGTCATAGCTCAGGGGAATACTAATAATGCGGCGATCGTGATTCAGGCGCTTGCCCTTGAACTGGCGATAGTCGGCCCCTGCAAGGAGTTCTGCAATCACTTGGCGGGCTTTGAGGACAATCCACTTGGGCAATCCCTGTAGATCCACCACATCCTTGGCAAAGGTGGCCTCCCACTCCTGCCGTGCCAGTCGTGCCTGTTCCCGTTCTGCTACCTCTAGAGCTTTTGCTTGGATCAACTGAGCGCAGTAGTGGCAAACCTGACCATAGCCTTGGTGGCCGCAGGGAAATTTTTTCCGACGACGTGGCATAGGGCGTTCTCAAAAAAACTCAAAAAAAGCAAAACAGGGCAGAGAGTTATACCCCCCACCCTGAGCATCTATTGATATTTTCCGTCTAAAGGCGTACCACCGGCAACTTAGCCAAGCAGGGCATTGGCCTTGGCCACCACATTGTCCACCGTGAAGCCAAATTTCTCCATGAGGACGTTACCGGGAGCCGAGGCACCAAAGCGCTCGATCGACACCGTTGCATCGGCATAGCGGCACCAACCAAAACTCGAAGCCGCTTCTACAGCAAGGCGTTTTACCCCCGCAGGGAGCACACTGGCTTTGTACTCAGGGGATTGCTCCTCAAACAGTTCCCAAGAGGGCATGGACACGACCCGCACCTTCTTGCCACTGGCCGTCAGGGTTTCAGCAGCCTTGACACAGAGGGAGACTTCTGAACCGGTGCCAATCAGGATCAAATCGGGTGTCCCTGCACAATCTACCAGCGTGTAGGCACCTTTGGCGACATTGGCCGCAGAGGTACCGGCCAAGTTGGGGACATTTTGCCGCGTCAGTGCCAAGAGGGTTGGCTGTTTGCGGCGTTGGACGGCCACTTGGTAGGCACCCGAGGTTTCATTGCCATCGGCAGGACGGATCACCAGTAGGTTGGGAATGGCACGCAATGAGGCCAAGGTTTCCACGGGTTGGTGGGTAGGGCCATCTTCACCAAGAGCAATGGAGTCGTGGGTCATCACATAGATCACCCCCGCTTGGGAGAGGGCTGAGAGGCGCAGGGCAGGCCGCAGGTAATCGGCAAAGACCAAGAAAGTGGCACAGTAGGGAATCAAGCCGGAATTGTGGAGAGCAATGCCGTTGCAGATGGCGGCCATGCCGTGTTCCCGTACGCCAAAGCGAATGTTGCGATTTTGGTACTGGCCTTTTTGGAAGTCACCGGAGCACTTGAGCTCGGTGAGGTTGGAGTGGGTCAAGTCGGCAGAACCGCCAATGAGTTCCGGCAGATTGGGGGCGATCGCGTTCAGGCAAATTTCCGAATGCTTGCGGGTGGCCACAGCCTTATCTTCAGGAGTGTAGCTCGGCAGATTGGCATCCCAGTTGGCGGGCAGCTCACCCCGCAGCAGCCGTTCAAATTCGGCAGCCTCCTCAGGATACTTTTGGCGATAGGTGGCGAGGGTTTGGTTCCACTCCGCTTCATAGCTAGCACCGCGCTCCACGGCTTTGCGGAAGTGGTTGAGGACATCCTCGGGGACAACAAAAGGCTCATAGTTCCAGCCAAGGTTTTCGCGGGTGAGCTTGACTTCCTCAGGCCCAAGAGCAGCGCCGTGCACCCCAGCGGTGTTGGCTTTGTTGGGGGAA
Organism: Thermosynechococcus sp. PKX82; assembly: GCF_031583255.1. Taxonomy (NCBI): domain Bacteria; kingdom Bacillati; phylum Cyanobacteriota; class Cyanophyceae; order Acaryochloridales; family Thermosynechococcaceae; genus Thermosynechococcus; species Thermosynechococcus sp. PKX82. The sequence goes on from NZ_CP134169.1 coordinate 2,043,068, forward strand.
CCATAGCCAATGGTAGTGGTGACTTTAATGAGTGAAGGTTTATCGGTTACGGCTTTGGCCGCTTCAATGGCTTTGGCAATGCCCGCAAGATCCGTATTGCCATCGGCGACGTGCTGCACGTGCCAACCATAGGCCTCAAAGCGCTTGCAGACATCCTCTGTAAAGGCAATGTCGGTGGAACCGTCAATGGAAATGTGGTTATCGTCGTAGAGGGCAATGAGTTTGCCTAAGCCCCAGTGACCCGCAAGGGAGCAGGCTTCGCCGGAGATGCCCTCCATGTTGCAGCCATCGCCAAGGATAACGTAGGTGTAGTGATCCACTAGTTTGACATCGGGCTTGTTGAAGCGAGCCGCTAAATGGGCTTCCGCCACTGCTAAGCCAACGGCGTTACAAATCCCTTGACCGAGAGGGCCTGTGGTCACCTCCACACCGGGGGTTTCAAAGTTTTCCGGGTGACCGGGTGTGCGCGATCCCCATTGGCGAAACTGTTTAATGTCCTCGATGGTGACGCTGTCGTAGCCCGTGAGGTAGAGCAGGGCATACTGCAACATACAGCCATGACCCGCCGAAAGGACAAAGCGATCGCGATTGAACCACTGCGGATTTTTGGGGTTAAACCGCATGAACTGGTTCCACAGCACATAGGCCATGGGTGCTGCCCCCATGGGTAGGCCGGGGTGCCCGGAGTTGGCCTTTTGCACCGCATCGATCGCTAGGAAACGAATCGCATTAATACAGAGTTCATCAAGGGATTGAGTCACCGCAGGCATTGCTTTCTCTCTCTAATTGGGTTTGCAGCAGACAGTTAACGATCGGGAGTAAATTTGCGGAAGGCCAACGTCACGTTGTGCCCACCAAAGCCAAAGGAGTTGGACAAAGCCACCGTCACCGGACAAGCCCGGCTCTGATGGGGAACATAGTCCAGATCGCAGGCAGGATCCGGTTGCTCCAAGTTAATTGTAGGGGGGATGCGATCGTGGGCAACTGCCATCACCGTTGCGATCGCCTCAATACCCCCTGACCCCCCTAGGAGGTGCCCCGTCATGGATTTTGTCGAACTCACGGGAACGCGACGGGCATTTTCCTCACCAAGGGCACGTTTAATGGCGGCAGTTTCCGTACTGTCGTTGGCGGGGGTACTTGTACCGTGGGCATTGATATAGCTCACCTGATCCGGGGCAATCTCCCCATCCTTGAGGCAGGCTTCAATGGCACGGGCCGCCCCTTCTCCCCCCGGTGAGGGAGCAGTCATGTGGTAGGCATCACAGGTCAAGCCATAGCCCACCATTTCTGCATAGATGCGTGCCCCCCGGGCAAGGGCAAATTCCAATTCTTCAAGGATCAAGATGCCTGCCCCTTCCCCAAGGACAAAGCCATCGCGGTTGAGGTCAAAGGGACGGCTGGCATGGTGGGGGTCATCATTGCGGGTGGACAGGGCACGGGCTGCCGCAAAACCCGCCACCGATAGGGGAGTAATCGCTGCCTCAGTACCGCCACAGATCATCGCCTTGGCATAACCGTGCTGCACCATGCGGAAGGCATCGCCAATGGCATTGGAACCCGCTGCACAGGCGGTCACGGAACAGGAATTGGGGCCTTTGGCACCGGTGTGAATGGCGGTGAGTCCGGCGGCCATATTGGCAATCATCATCGGGATCATAAAGGGACTACAGCGATCGGGCCCCTTGGTGAGATAGACCTCCTGCTGATCCTCCATCACCTTTAGCCCGCCCACACCCGTACCAATAATGATGCCAATGTCAGTGGCATTGCCCTCGTCAATCGTCAATTGGGCATCTGCAAGGGCTTGCTTACTGGCAGCCACGGCAAATTGAGCAAAGCGATCCATGCGTTTGGCATCTTTGCGATCCATGTAGAGGGTGGGATCAAAGCCACGCACCTCACCCGCAATGCGGCAGTCATGACGACTGGCATCAAAAGCCGTGATGTAATCAATGCCGTTGCGACCGGCCATTAACCCTTCCCAATACTCCGCAAGGGTGTTGCCGAGGGGGGTAATTGCCCCCATCCCCGTGACAACGACCCGTTTTTGGTGCGCCTTTGCCATGGATCTATGCAGCTACCTTATTGTTGATAAAGTCAAGGACATCTTGGACGGTTTTCAGTTTTTCCGCCTCTTCGTCGGGAATTTCCACACCAAACGCTTCCTCAAGTGCCATGATCAACTCCACGGAGTCAAGGGAGTCAGCATTGAGATCCTCGGCAAAACTTGCTTCGGGCACAACTTTTTCTGCATCAACACTGAGTTGATCGGCAACAATGGCTTTTACTTTTTCGAGAATTTCAGACTGATTCATAGATGCCTTAACCGGATGGACAACGATTGAGAACAGTAATTGATGCGGGCGATCGCCATTCCTCAAATCTAGGATGTTTCGTGCCCAGAATCAACGCGCCATAATTATAGGACAGATTGGGGATCCCCTAGGATGCTTCCGCAACTGTGATAAGCTACAGTTTGGATACTTGACACCAACAACGCTACATCCACTATTGCCCTCCCTTCACCGAGTTGCCGATGCATTTTACGATTGCCAGTCTGCTTGCCAACTTTAGCGAAGATAAATTTGTTGCCCCCAAGGTTCTCGAAAAAAAACTCGGCTGTGACGATCCTGAGAGCCAGCGAGAACTGGAAATTGCCCTCGATGCCCTAGAACGCATTGGCCTGCTTATTAAAGAACGGGGCAAGTATCGCCGCGCTAGTGATGATGGCTTGATTGAAGGGCGGCTGCGCTGCTCCAGCAAAGGGTTTTGCTTTGCGATTCAGGATACCGAGGGTGCCGAAGATATTTTTGTGCGCGAGCATCAACTCAGCACTGCTTGGAATGGCGATCGCGTGCTGGTGCGGGTCACCCGTGAAGGCCGCCGCAAGAAATCTCCAGAGGGGGAAGTGAAACTGATCCTTGAGCGGGGAAACCCCTCGGTGATTGCCCGGGTGAAACAGACCGAAGATGGGTTTCGGGCCACACCCCTCGACGATCGCCTGCTCTTTGAAATTGCCCTTGAACCCAATGACCTCGTCCCCGATCTATCCACGGTGGTGGATCAACTGGTGCATGTGAACATTCGCCGCTATCCCTTGGGGGGGTACCTGCCGACGGGGGAAATTGGCCAGATCCTAGGGAGTGATGCCCAATCGGCACCTGCTTTGGACTTGATTTGCTGCAAACATAATCTTGTCCGCCAATTTAGCCCCGCCCTGCGGACAGCAGCCGCCACCTTAAATGCCCAGTTGGAAACCTTGGACTTGAGCGATCGCCAAGACTTGCGGGAACTGGTCACCATTACCTTAGTGGCTCCCGGCCAAGAACCCCAAGTGGCCTTTTCCCTCGATGCCCTCGAGCAAAATCTCTGGCAGTTGGGGATTCACATTAGCGATGTGGGGGGATTGCTCCCCCGCGATGAACTGCTGGATCGCACTGCTCGCCGTCAGGGTATGACCCTCGCCACCCCTGAACTGAGTTTGCCCCTCTTGCCGCAGGAATTGGAGAGGTTGCGCTTGCTGCCGGGGGGCGATCGCGCTGCCATTTCGCTGCTGATGGTGATCAACAATGCCGGTGAAGTTCAGTCCTACAGAATTTACCGCAGTTGTATCCGCGTTGATGCCTGTGTCACCAGTGAGCAGGTGGCGGCCACCCTTGCCCTAGGGGATACTTCCGGTGATTGGTTGCGTGCCCTGATTCACCTTGCCAATGCCGTGAGTCAGCAACGACAGGCACGGGGGAGTATTGAAGTCACCCCAGCGGATGCCCTGAGCCTTGCCTATGCCGATGAGGGTCTCGCCCCCGCCATTCCCCTACCGAGGGTCACCCCTTGGACAAGCTTAGTGATCCTTGCCAATGAACTCCTTGCCCGTCATTTGGCGAAGTTGGGGGTACCGGCTCTCTACCGCACGCAGCCTGTGCCCGAACTCTATGCCGTGCAGGATTTTCTCAAGCTCTGCCAAAATCTCAACTTGCCCTTGAGCCTAGACAATCCCGCGCAGGTCACGCCCCGCGACTGTCAGCGCTTTATGGCACAATTGGCCACCTCGGATCTGGCAGCCGTGTTGCAGGAACTGTTGCTCGATAAACTCAAACCCGCCAGCGATGCCGCCGTGGCGCTGCTCCACTTTAGTTTGGCCACTGGCGAGGGCTATGGCCATTTCTGCTCACCCCTCCAACGCTACACTGACATTGTGAATCAGCGCATTTTGCACATTCTCCTGACGGAAGGGCGCGATCGCCGCGGGCCACGGGCAAAAGAGCGCGTCAATCTTGGCGAATCCAGTTGCTTGGAGCAGGTGAATTGGACCGTCTTCACCACCGATACCCAGCGGGAAGTGGACACCCTGGTTAATGAATTAGCCCCTCACCTCCAAGAGCGGGAGCGGCAAACCTACGCCGCATGGAAAGATTTGGTGGGCTTGCAACGGGTGCGCCAAGTCCAAGCCTGCATCGGCGAAGTGCGTTCGGGCATTATTACCGGCGTGCAGTCCTATGGCTTCTTTGTGGAACTGATTGACTTTAATGTTGAGGGCTTAGTCCACGTCAGCTCCCTCAAGGATGACTGGTATGAATACCGTGCCCATGCCCAAACCTTGACGGGTCGGCGTAACCGCTTGCGCTACCGCTTGGGCGATCGCGTGGAAGTCCTGATTAAAAATGTGGATTCCTACCGCCAGCAGGTGGATTTGGCGGTCATTAGTGGTGGCTCCCAAGCGACGGAAGAAGATCTGAACGGCGCTAGTGATGGTGGGGAAGCCCTCACTCCTTCTGAGGATGACGCTCCTGAGACTCTCTAAACCAGCAGTTGACGTTTTGCAGGGAGTGGGCAGCGATTGAAAATCGTTTATTTTGGCACACCGGAGTTTGCCCTTGCGCCGCTACAACGGCTGCTGGAAACAGAGACCTATCAAGTGTTGGGGGTGGTCACCCAGCCCGATCGCCGACGGGGACGGGGCAACCAATTATCGCCTTCTCCGGTCAAGGCCTTAGCCCTTTGTCACGGGTTACCAGTTTGGCAGCCGGAACGTCTGCGTCGGGATCCAGAGCTGCCTGAGGTCTTGCGATCGCTAGGCGCTGATGTCTTTGTGGTGGTGGCCTACGGTCAAATCCTGCCCCCGTCGATCCTTGAGATTCCCCGTTACGGCTGCATCAACATCCACGGCTCGCTGCTGCCGAAGTATCGCGGTGCCGCTCCCATTCAGTGGGCACTCTACCATGGCGAAGGGGAAACCGGCGTGACGACGATGCGCATGGATGCGGGTATGGACACAGGCCCAATGCTCCTGAAGCGCAAAGTAACGATTCATCTAGGAGATAACGCTGCTACCCTCAGTGCCAAGCTCAGTGACATCGGTGCCGACCTCCTACTAGAAACCTTGCAGCAACTGCCACAGCTTCAACCCGAACCCCAAAACGACGCTGAGGCTACCTACGCACCGCTCATTCAAAAAAGTGACTATGCCATTGATTGGGGGCGATCGGCCCTAGCCCTTCACAACCAAGTGCGCGCCTTTTACCCCTATGCCTATACCCAGTGGCAAGACACCCCCTTGAAACTGCTGCAAACGTGGCCATTGGTGCCCGAAGTGAGGGCCGAATTACCGGAACCTTTACAGTCTTTTGTTTGTGAGCCTGAGGCAGCTTCCGCCCCGGGTACGGTGGTAGAGCTAATTAAGGGATGGGGCCCCGTGGTACAGACGGGCAAGGGTCGCCTGCTGCTGAGTCAAGTGCACTTGAGTGGTCGCAAAGCCCAATCGGGGTGGGATTTTGTCAATGGGGTACGGCTGGCGATCGCCACTCAATTCGATATGATGCCCTCAGCCCTGTAACTGAGTTTTAAGCACGCGGGGCTTAATGTAACTAAATGTTACGATTTTGCCGTTTTGACAGCATTTCACCTTGACACCCCTCGGATCGGCTCACTACACTGGCACACATACCTAGGTACGTCTCTAACCCCTATGGAAGATAAGCAAAAGGTTACGTTGTATCTATCCCCCGATGTGCACCGCCAGCTCAAGATTGCCGCTGTCGTCGAGCAGGAAACGATGTCCACCCTTGCTGAACGTGCCATTGAATTTCTGCTGGCTCACCCAGACGTACTGGCGGAATATGCCGAGCAAAAGCATGGCAATGTGCATCGGGTTTACCACTGCCCAGAGTGTGCTAGTGCCCTTGTCCTGCGGGGGGATGAGCTAACGGCCTTGGTCAATCAGCCCACAGTGATTGATGACGACAGCCTCAGTGTTCCTTCGCTCTCCGTCGAGTTGGTGTCTGCCCGCTAGTGGCGGGGGTGTTGGGTCAGCCTTGAAAGAAGGAGGTGATTGCTGTGCAAGAAGAATTGAGTATCCTCATCCAAGCGCAATATCCGTTGATCTACCTCCTGACCTCTGAAGAAGAGCGGGCTGAGCAGGCGATCGCCACCATTGCCCAAAGTCAAGTCGGGCCTCAAGGGCGGTCTCCCCGCAAGCTCTACATCTGGACAGTGACCCACGGCATGGTCGAGTATGGCCATCCCCGCAACAACAGTCACCACAACACTGTCTCGCCGGAAGCTGCCATTCAATGGGTTGTTCACCAACGGGAACCGGGCATCTACGTCTTCAAGGATTTGCACCCCTTCATTGATTCGCCCCCTGTGACTCGTTCTTTACGGGACGCGATCGCCAGCTTCAAAAGCAGCCACAAAACCATTATTCTCATGTCCCCAGAAGCAGCGCAGCGGATTCCTGTCGAACTGGAAAAAGAAATCGTTGTCGTTGACTACCCCCTACCCAGTATCAACGAACTAGATCAGGTTCTCGGGGAGCAACTGGATCCCCGCAATCGCCGCCTCACCCCTGAAGTACGGGAAAAACTCGTCAAAGCCACCCTTGGCCTGACGCGGGATGAAGCTGAAAAAGTCTTTCGCAAAGCCAAAGTGACCGCTGGGCGCCTTACGGAAGCCGAAGTGGACATCATCCTCTCTGAGAAAAAGCAACTCATCCGCCGCAATGGCATCCTCGAGTATATGGAAGTGGATGAAACCATTGATTCGGTCGGCGGTCTAGAGGAACTGAAAGTCTGGTTACGCCAACGCTCCAACGCCTTCAGTGAAAAGGCGCGTGAATACGGCTTACCGCAACCGAAGGGGATGTTAATTTTGGGGGTCCCCGGCTGTGGGAAGTCCCTGATTGCCAAAACCACCTCCCGCCTTTGGGGCTTGCCGTTGCTGCGCCTTGATATGGGGCGCGTCTATGACGGTTCAATGGTGGGGCGATCGGAAGCGAATTTGCGCAATGCCCTGAAAACCGCTGAATCGATCTCCCCTGCCATTCTCTTCATTGATGAAATGGACAAGGCCTTTGCGGGCGGAGCAGGCTCCTCGGACTCCGATGGCGGTACCTCAAGCCGGATCTTTGGCTCCTTCCTCACTTGGATGCAGGAGAAAAAGTCTCCCGTCTTTGTCTTGGCGACAGCCAACCGCGTCGAACGGCTCCCCGGTGAATTTTTGCGCAAAGGTCGCTTTGACGAAATTTTCTTTGTGGATTTGCCCAATGCCGAGGAGCGCAAGGAAATCTTTCGCATTCACCTCACCAAGCGCCGCCGCGACATTGATCGCTTTGACCTCGAGCAACTCGCCAATATCTGTGATGGCTTTTCAGGTGCCGAGATTGAGCAGGCCATCATTGCTGCCATGTACGAAGCCTTTGCTCAAGGGCGCGAGTTTACCCAGTTAGACATTATTGCCGCTAGCCGTGCCACTCAACCCCTTTCCAAGACGATGCAAGAGCAGGTCACGGCACTGCGTGATTGGGCACGCCAACGGGCGCGTCCGGCGGCTGCTTCAGTGGCTGAATACCAGCGACTGGAGTTTTGACAAGCTTCCTTCTGTCTGCCCTGCGCAGATGGGAGAAAGACCCGACCACAGGGGTTTGGTTCGCCATAAATTGTGGTTCATTCAGTCCAATGTTTCTGTCTCAATCTGGAGGAAATCCACATGTCTCACTTCAGCACCCTGCGTACGAAAATTACCGATGCTGAAATCTTGAAAGCGTCCCTGCGGGATCTGGGCATTACGGTGAAAACCAATGCCGATGTGCGTGGCTACAATGGCCAACGTGTTCGCTCTGACATCGTCGCTGTCCTCGATGGCGAGTATGATCTGGGCTGGTCTCGCAATGCTGATGGCACCTTTGATCTGATTGCTGACCTCTGGGGTGTGGCCAAAAAACACAACCAAACGGAGCTGATCAACTCGATCAACCAAAAATATGCCATCAACAAAACCTTGGCTGAGGTGAAGCGTCCTGGCCTTCAGAACGCCAACGTCAAGCTTGTGGTGCATAGCTAATCCTGTTGCCAATTGCTTTGTACTGTCTAGCGCGCGTTCCCAAGTAATCCGCTGGCTGACTCCCTAGGGGTCGGCCTCTTTTTTTATCTCAGGATTACGAATATGGTATTTTGGCGGTACAGGGAAGGATGGCTTATAGTTATTGAGTTCTGGCCAGCACATTCAAGAGCGTTTTTCTCCAGAGGCTAAGCTAGTCGTTGCCAGTGGAGATGTCTGTGAGGTGATTCGTCAGGTGCCGGATAAGGCCATGACGCTCATCTTTACGTCGCCGCCCTACAACCTCGGCAAGGCCTATGAAACCCCGGTGGCGATTGAGGACTATCTCCAAAGCCAAAGCCAAGTGATTGCCGAGCTATATCGAGTGCTGCGGCCAGAGGGAAGTTTGTGCTGGCAAGTGGGGAATTTTGTTCAAGGGGGAGAGGTGTATCCCTTGGATATTTTGTTTTATCCCCTGTTCAAGCGGTTGGGTTTGAAGCTGCGCAATCGCATCATCTGGAAATTTGGCCATGGTCTCCATGCCACAAAGCGCTTTTCTGGCCGCTATGAAACGATTCTCTGGTTCACGAAGTCCGATCACTACATCTTTAATTTGGATGCCGTGCGTATTCCAGCCAAATATCCGGGGAAACGCCATTTCAAAGGTCCCAATAAGGGCAAACCCTCGGGCAATCCCTTGGGCAAAAATCCATCCGATGTCTGGGAAATCGTTCTTCAGGATTGGCAAGAACTGGTGTGGGATATTCCCAATGTCAAGTCCAATCATCCTGAAAAAACATTGCATCCCTGCCAGTTTCCCATTGAGTTAGTGGAGCGGTGCGTTCTCGCCCTCAGCCATGAAGGGGATTGGGTCTTTGACCCCTATATGGGGGTGGGATCATCCCTCTTGGCTGCCCTAATGCACAATCGGCGGGCGATGGGCTGTGAAAAGGAACCCACTTATGTCAACATTGCTCGCCAACGGATTCAGGCCTATGAAAATGGCACCCTGCCCTACCGTCCCCTCGGCAGACCGGTGTACGCCCCCACAGGGCATGAGAAAATAGCCCAAGTTCCTGAAGAGTGGCAACAGTGAATTGGCGATCGCTCGATGAACGGGTACGCATTCAATCCAAGTGGGTGACCTTGATTGCCGAGAAGTGGTTGACGGACACAGGTGAAACCCTAGAATACTGGCGGGTAGAAAAGGCGGACTCGGTGATTGTCCTGCCGCTGCAAGGGAAGGATTTAATCTGCCTGCCGCCAACCTTTCGGGTGGGGGTTCAGCGAGCTACGGTGGATTTTCCCGGTGGCAGAGTAGGGTCGGATCAAGATCCGATCGCGATCGTGCCGCAAATTTTTGACACAGGAATTGGAAATTACCGCTAATGTCATTCAAGGAATCACCCCGATCAGTGAGCAGCCTTGGCTAGTCAATATACACCACCGTTTCCTCGCCGTGACTCTCTACCCATGTGTCGAGCTGCTGTTGATACGCTTGTCGCTCTGCCTCACACCGTTCTTGGTAACGCATCTGTTTTTTTTTCGGGTGATGCCCATCTGGGCGAGGGCATAACTAATGGTGGAAACTTGAACGCCAAATCGCTGGGCACGGTCGATTAAACGGTCATCGGGATGGGCAGCAACATCGGCTGCTAAGGCCGCCCAATCCAGCTTCCAAGGACGACGGGGGACAACTGTGGGGGCTAAGTCGTCTCGCTTCAGCCAGCGATGGATAGTGGCGCGGCTCACCTGAAAAATTTGAGTCGCTTCACTGATTTTGCCACCTTGCTTGATATAGGAGACAACCCGCTCTCGTAAGTCCAAGCTATAGCTCATATTCTTGAGTAACATTCATGACGCTTTGAGTATAGCCTATGCCTCTTGAAAATATCTCACTCCCTTTGGAAACAGCTATAGCTATACGTTGACATCTCCCCTATTGCCAAACTTTTATTTTCCCCTAGGGCAAATTTTTGAGCTATGAGCCTATCGGTCAATTATTGCTATAGAGGCTAAAGAGCGATCGAAAGTCAAAGAGACGAATCAACATTGGCCAAAAGGCATCTAGGCCATTGGGGGCTTTGGGTTTGTGCCACCATGTGAGGCCACCATAGAGCAGTTGTACGAGGTGCCGCTGTGCCTCATCACTGACCTCTAAAAACCGCAGGTAAATGCAGCACCGCTCCTCTTCAGTGCGGGTACGAACCACGGCTGCGGTGACGCTAAAGTCCTGTTCCAAAAAGGTCAGCGTGCCGACGGTATCTCTTTGGGCTTCGATAAAACGCCCTGCGGTCAGCAATAGGGCAGCACCAGTCTCCGACACATCGCGGGTATAGCCCCAGTAGGTTTGATCCCCCAGTTGGAAACGACATACAGTGCAAACGGGAAAGCGATCGCTCTGACGGCGGGTGGGCTGATCAATGGAGGACAGAACCGCAATCAAGGCAATAAAGGCGTTGTAGAGCGTCCAAGCCAGCATCACCTCTAAACCCGCCCGTTCATACTCCATTGGTGGCCAGATATGGAGCCAGTAACCCCCATAGCGGATAAAGACCCCCACTCCGACTGCAATCACAAACGCCGCCAGCGGCCATGTATAGCGCAAATTCAACCGCTTCCGATTGGAGAGGGTGCCCTTATTAGTGACAATGCTGCCAATTTTACCGAAGGGATTGCGGAGGATTTTAATCAGTTGCACCATCCCCGGAAAGGCAAAGGTCACCTCATAGACTTCACCCCAGACGGAAAAATACCGCCCTTCTGTCGCCCAGCTAAAGGTGGCAATTACTAACAGCGTGTAGGGCAGGGCATAGAAAAGGTACTCACCCAATGTCGCCACCGTTAAGGAGATGCCTGTCATTAGGCTCAAAAACGGACCAACGAGAAAGCACGTGCGGATAAAGGGATTAATGTTGTGCAAGAGCAGCGAGAGGTGGCAACTGCGCTGAAACCACGACAGTTTTGACCAAATGGGGAGATCATCACCACAGAAATAGATTTGCATATTCCCCTGTAGCCAGCGCAGCCGTTGCTCCAGATGATCTTGGAAGTTGCGAGGAGACTCCCCCATGCTGAGGATTTCGTTCAGATAAATCAGGCGGTAGCCAGCAATTTGCATCCTTGTCCCCGTTTGGAAATCCTCGACCACACAGCGGGTGTAGTATCCGCCTACGGCTTCTAGGTCACGGCGGCGCACCACATAGGAGGTGCCACAGCAAATGATGGCGTTGCCAAAGTCCCGCCCCGGCTGAATAAAGCCAAAAAAGTACTCCATATCGCCGGGCATCATGAACTCAATGCCAAGGTTTTGGGAGTGGTAGTCAGGGTTAAAGAAGTGCTGGGGGGTCTGCACCATGGACACGTGATCATCTTGAAAGAAGCCCACGGTGCGGCTCAGGAAGTTCTGAAAGGGAATAAAGTCGGCATCAAAAACAGCAATCAGTTCACCAGTGGTGTATTTCAGGGCATGGTTGAGGTTCCCTGCTTTGCGGTGCTCATTGGTGGGACGGGTGAGATAGTTGACCCCCAGATGCTCACAGAGATCCGCAATTTCCGATCGCCGACCATCATCGAGGACATAGATACTTTTATTTCGGTAGTTGATCGCCTGACAGGCCACAATCGTCCGCCGCAAAATATAGGGAGGCTCATTATAGGTGGGAATAAAAATATCCACACTGGGGCAGTATTCACCACTGAGAACCGCCTGCTGATAGTAATTGGCCTGTCGCGATCGCCATGCAGTCGTCAGCCATGCCGTCTGATAGAAGTAAAGCAAATAGGTGAAAAAGTAGAGCACCTCAAGACCATAGAAGCCAATACTGGCAGTAAAGCTCAACCAGTGGGCATCATTGAGCGTCACCCAGCCCCGCCACACCAGATAGCGGCAGCCAAAGAGAATAACAATGAAGCGAATGATCAGGCGGCTAACATTATTGCTGGGAATAAAATTGAGGGCAACTGCCATCACTGCTGCAAGGACAATGGGCCACCACACGCTTAAATCATCGGTGGGCATCTGCAGGAGGTCAGGCAGAGGCCGCAACTGATCGGGATTCACTAAATCAATGGGAAAGAGCGTCGGTCGCCACACCGTCGCCAACAGCACACCAAAGAGGAATAGGATGCTGAAAACAAAAAGACCCCAGACCCACGGTGAAACCAGTTGCGGGGGGGAAGTGGGCTTGGGTGGCTCATGGGTCATAAGGAGACCCCCTAGGGGAAAAAGAGGAAATTTAGGCCATCGTCGGCATTTGCAGGCGAGCAAAAATCATGCGGCCTGCCGAGGTTTGCAGGGCACTGGTCACAACCACCGACAACTGATCGCCAATGTGATCCACCCCCTCTTCGACAACCACCATCGTGCCATCCTCAAGGTAGCCCACCCCTTGCGCTGGTTCTTTCCCTTCCTTGAGAATCTTCAACTCCAGCGTATCGCCGGGGAGGTAGATGGGGCGCAGGGCTTGCGCTAACTCGTTGACGTTAAAGACATCCACTTTTTGGAAGCGGGCAACTTTGTTGAGATTCAAATCATTGGTGACAAGGGTGCCGTTGATTTCTTGGCACAGGCGCACCAGCTTGGCATCCACCGTTGTTAATTCTGGATAGTCTGCGGAGTGAATGACAATGCGATCGCCCAAACTGGCTTGGAGACGATTGAGAACATCGAGACCCCGCCGACCGCGAATCCGTTTTTGCTCATTCCCCGCATCGGCAATGAGTTGCAGCTCCTGAAGCACAAACTGGGGCACAATGATTTGCCCTTCGAGTACCCCGAGATTCAACAGTGCCTCAATGCGGCCATCAATAATGCAACTGGTGTCCAGTACCTTTGCTCGGGCAGGTTTGAGCATGCCCTCAGCCAAGAGACTGCTGGCAACGGCATTGGGGTTAATTAACCGCAGCAGGGCAGGCCCGTGACTATCGGCCAAGGTGGTTCCCGAATAGGCAAAGACAATACTGGTGAGAACAGCAATCAGGGGTTTAATAAAGGAAAAATCTTTGGGAATGGGCAACAGGAAAATCGGTGCCAGCATCAAGTTGGCCAAGAGCAACCCTACCACCAGACCCACAGCTCGCGACAAGAGCGTTTCTGGGGGCAATTGGCGGATACTGCGCTCAAGACGATGGTAAAGGGACTGCAACAATAAACCAAGGGCAATGCCAACAATGGCGCCAAAGCCAGCCATGACCCACTGCAATCCCCGCACATTGGCCACTTGAGCAAGAACCGTTTCTGGCAGAAGGTCAATGCTGTTGAAGCCAACGGCAATTCCCATCACGACGATAATGAGGAGTAAGATGGTATCGAGCATTAGTTCGCTCCTGTCGCGCTGGACATCTCCATAGGCCATTACTTTAGGATTATACTTTTTTCTCTTTTGCTGCGGTGTTGGGCTGCTGCATATCGAGATGGCGACTAATGCGGGTACCGGCTCGGATGCCCTCAGCTTCCGCTTGAGGCCCCAGAATGGCTCGTGCTACCATGCCACCGAGGGTCGCCCATAGCGTTTCCTTAGTGAAGGTTTGACTGGTTTTCACCCACCACTCTAGAAAAAGATGCAGGGATGGGGGAGGAGGTTCCTCAGGGGATGGCGCCGCCAACTGTCGCCCGAGATCTTCCCCCAGTTGCGAACCAACCATATTGCCCACTACGCGCCCGACGGTTTCGCCCACAGGCCCCAAGACCACTTGCCCTGCCAAACCGCCAGCAATTTCACCGGCGGTACCCCCGATTTTGTCACCGCTGTGAATCTCCAAGGCTTTCGCGACCCGTTCCGGCGTTGCCTCAAGGGCAGTAAATTGCAGTTGGGTGATTTGCTCCGTGGCTTCCATCCCTAATCGCGCACCAATCACACCGCCAACAAAGGTGCCCACTTGCACCCCCATGACCGCACCCGCAGGCCCCATAAACAGGCCACCCGCCGTTCCCCCCACCATGCCACCAAGAATATCGCCCACGTAGCCGCCCATGAGAAATCCGCCCATGGAGGTGAGTTTGTTGCCCACCTCTTCAGGTTCGAGATCAAAGGCGCGGGTGAGGTTTTGCAAGCCCTTATTGCCTTGGCCAATGATCTGGACATCCCCCCAAAATTGAATGGCCGCCAACAGTTGTAGGGGCGTGATTTGCTCGAGGTGATACTCAATGGTAATTGAGGCGGCAAGGGGGTTAACGTGAACAGATTTGATCCCTTGGAGGGTTTTCAGATAGGCACTCAGGGAATCGCGAAAGGCAGCATCCGTTTTCAGTTCTTGAATCCGCAATCGCAGGCGATCGCCCGTGAGGTGCATGACTTCGGCAATCGGCGCAGTTTCGGCAGTGGCCATGGGAAACCCACCCAATAGGCTCTAGCTGCCGTTGTAGCACGCGCACCAAAGTAAGGAGGAAGATCTGTCAAAATGTTAAGGGAATCACACACAGAGTGAATGACCATGACAGCCACGGTAAAGGTCGAACATCTCAAGAAGTCCTACGGTACCATTACAGCGGTGGCCGATGTCTCCTTTAGCGCCCATCAAGGGGAAATTTTTGGGGTGCTGGGGCCAAATGGCTCAGGGAAAACGACAACACTGCGCTGTCTGTGTACCCTCTCGCGACCGGATGCTGGGGTATTGGAAGTCTGTGGTCTTTCGGTTCTCCACCAACCTCATTTAGTGCGCCAAAAATTAGGCTATGTGGCTCAGGAGGTGGCGCTTGATAAAATCCTCACGGGTCAGGAATTTCTAGAATTACAGGCGGCGCTGTACCACATTCCCCGTGCCCTGATTCCAGAGCGCATTGAAGCAGTGCTGGCACGGTTGGATTTATTGGAATGGCACGATCGCCAGTGTGGTACCTACTCGGGTGGCATTCGCAAACGCTTTGATCTCGCAGCAGGACTACTGCATCAACCCCAAGTGCTTGTCTTGGATGAACCCACCGTAGGCCTCGACATTGAAAGTCGCCAAGTGATTTGGGATGTGCTGCGGGATCTCAAGGCTCAAGGACTGACGATTATCTTGACCAGCCACTACCTTGAGGAAGTGGATCTCCTTAGCGATCGCTTGGCGATTCTGGATAAAGGGCGCGTCATTGCCAGCGGCTCTCCCGAGGAACTCAAGGCCAATATTGGGGGCGATCGCGTCACGTTGCGGGTACGAGAATTTACACCGCGTCAAGAGGCACAAATGGCCCAGACCCTTCTCAGTCAATTGGACTGCGTGAAATCGGCGCTGATTAATGCCAACCAAGGCAACTCCTTGAATCTGGTGGTCACAGATGCGGCTGTGGCGATCGCAGCCATTAGAAGGGCGCTAGAGGAAGCAGGACTCCCCCTCTTTAGCGTGGCGCAGTCACGACCCAGTTTAGATGATGTCTATTTGGCCGCCACGGGTCAAACCCTCTTGGATGCCGACTTGGCAGCAGCGGCGCAGCGGGACAGCAAACAGTTGAAAAAAGAGGCCATGCAACGCTAATGGGGCAGCCAATTCTTTGGGTTCATGGAGACTGCCTCGACCCCACGGCGCCCATCTTTGACCGCTATCCCCACGCGCCGGCCATTTTTGTTTGGGATGTAGCGCTCCTCAAGGAGTGGCAAATTCGCCTGAAGCGGCTGGTCTTTCTCTATGAGTGCCTGCTGGATCTCCCCGTGGCAATGTACCGGGGTGAGGTCGCTCCCTTGGTGAATGCCTTTGTTGAGGTGCACGGGGGCGATCGCGTGGTGACAATGGCCAGTCCTAGCCCGCGCTTTCGCGCCATTTGTCAGCAATTGGCCTATCCAGTGGAGATCCTAGAGCCAGAACCCTTTGTCACGTTACCTGCCAATGCCGATTTGAAGCGATTCTTTCGTTATTGGAAGTTGGCAAAACCCCGCTTGGGACTATAAAAGATGCTGGCGATCGCCCGATCCCTTGAGAAGATGCCTTGGCAGCCGCGATTCTCCCTGTTGGATCGCTATATTCTGCGGGAGATGATTCGCCCCTTTGTCTTTGGTTTTGGCATTTTTACGGCGATCGCTGCCGTTATTGGTACAGTGTTCTACCTCATTCGCAATATGGTGGAGCACAACCTTGGCATCCTCAGTGCCCTTCAAGTCTTTTTTCTGCGTTTGCCCACCTTTGCGGTGCTGGGCATTCCCATGGCGATGCTCTTTGGTTCGCTCCTTGCCTATAGTCAACTCTCCCGTCGCAGTGAACTGATTGCTTGCAAAAGCTGTGGGGTGAGTCCGCTGCGTTTAGTGCGACCGGCGCTCCTAGCGGGGTTCTGTGCCTTGCTCTTTACCTTTGCCCTCAATGAACTGGTGGCTCCCCCCATGGCCTACCGCGCCATCAAGACCTTGGAAGTGGCGATTCAACGCCCCCAACCTACCTTTCAAACCCGCAATATCTTCTACCGTCGTTTTGCTGGGGGGCAGCTTCAGCAACTCTTTTTTGCCCATCGTTTTGATGGCGAGGTCATGGGTCAAGTGACGGTGTTGAACTTTGAGCAGGGGCAATTGCGAGAAATTATTACGGCGCAGGAAGCCCAGTGGCAGGGTTCGGCGTGGCTGTTTCGGCAGGGCACCTACCACCACCTGACCCGCGATCGCGACTATGACGTGGCCGAGACCTTCTCAGAACGAACATTTGCCTACCCCCGCACTCCCCTTGATTTGGCCATGGAAACGCGGGCACCAGAGTTTATGACCAGCCGCGAAATCTATCAGTACTTGCAAGTTTTGGCGGAAAGTGGCGATGCCAAACGTCTGCGGCAGTGGCGGGTGCAGTTGCAGGAAAAGCTCTCCCTTCCCGTTTTGTGCCTGAGTTTTGCCGTTGTCGGTGCCGTTTTGGGCATCAGTTCTCCTCGCCAAGGACAGGGGCGTGCCTTTGGTCTCAGTGTGGCGATTATTTTTGGCTATTACGTTGCTGCCTTTATTTTCACCGCCTTTGGCGAGGGGGGAGCAGTGTCGCCCATCGTGGCCAGTTGGTTACCGAAGGTTGTCGTCAGCGCGATCGCCCTCGGCATGCTCTACCACGCCAATCGGCACTAGTAGGGAATCTGCCAATAGCGACAGGCCGCATGGGCAAGGGTCATCACGCCCACAGGGATAGCTTGTTCATCGACATCAAACTCCGGGTGATGCAGGGGATAGTTGGGGCGATCGCGAAACCCCACCCCAAGGCGAAACATCGCACCGGGGGCATGCTCTAGGTACAGGGCAAAATCCTCTGCCCCAAGGGACGGTTCCGGCAAAATATGCACATGGGGGGCACCCACCACATCAGTCGCCGCCTCCGCCAGCAGTTGCGATAGGTAGGGCGTATTTTCCACCCCCGGTACGCCCCGCCGATAGTGGAGTTGGTAACGGGCACCGTAGGCATGGCAGACATTGGCCACAATTTGCTCAATCCAGGTCGGGAGGGTGGCACGGGTTTCTGGATGGAGCGATCGCACCGTTCCCTGAAGCGTCACCTGATCGGCAATGACATTGGCAGCCCGTCCCCCTTGAATTTTGCCAAAGGTGACCACCACGGGTCGCAGGGGATTCTGCGTGCGGCTAATGGCCTGTTGCAAAGCACTGATCACTTGAGCGGCAATCCAAATCGCATCTACCGCTTCATGGGGGCGGGCACCGTGGCCCGATTCTCCCAAAATCGTTAACTCAATGTCATCGGCAGCCGCCGTCAACGCCCCATAGCGTACCGCTACTTCCCCTGCTGGAATGGTGGGAAACACATGGAGCGACAAAATGGCACTCACCTCTTTCATCGCGCCATCGGCAATCATCCAACTCGCCCCTTGGGCAATTTCTTCCGCTGGTTGAAAAATAAACCGCACCCGGCCGGGGAACTCCTCCTTGAGGGCTGCTAACACCATTGCCGTGCCCAGACCCACCGTGGTGTGGACATCATGACCACAGGCGTGCATCACCCCGCTATGTTTTGAGCTAAACTCGAGTCCAGTGCGCTCTTGAATCGGCAGGGCATCCATATCGGCGCGAATGGCCAAGAGCCGCTGTTCTTTAGGATTCCCCACCAGTTCCGCAATCACCCCCACTTTGCCCACATCCTGCTGTACGGTTAAGCCGGCGGAGGAAAGTACCCCCGCCACATAGGCAGCGGTTTGATGTTCTTGGCCACTCAATTCGGGGTAGCGGTGCAGATGGCGACGAATTTCAATGAGACGGGGGGTGAGGGTTTGGGTAATCTGGCGAATCCGAGCAAGCATAGCGCAGCCGTGGCGATATTTTTGTATCCTATCGAATTTCAGGAATTGCCGGTTGCCCACTCCTGATAGGGGTGCTCCGCTAAGTAGGCATTGGTATAGCGGGGGTCGTCGGTCACCTCAAGGCCAATCCAAGGGGGTAGAGTCAGGGGATAGTGAGCACGGGGCAATTCAATTTCTGCCAAAATCAGGCCAGTACAGGCGCCAGTAAATTCATCCACTTCCCAACACAGATCACCCGCTGGAATACGATAGCGGTTTTTCTGGATGATGGGTTGTAGGCACAATTCCGCGAGGAGTTCCCTTGCATCAGCAACGGGGATAGCATACTCATACTCACGGCGTTGGCCACCGCTGGCTTTGCCCTTGATCGTGATCCATGCCTCCTCCCCCGCAAGACGCACCCGCACCGTGCGCTCAGGAACTGTGGACAGGTAGCCTTGGGCAAATTGGGACACACTTGTGACCAGCGATCGCCATTCTTCGCCTATGACAAGGAACTTGCGCTCAATTTCGATGCCCATTGCCTAGACCGCTGTGGTAAATGAACCGTGGAGACCATAGGGAATGTGGTGTTTCAAGCGCAATCGTGCCACTGGCCCGGCGCTAATGGCTGCCGCATCAAAGATGAGTAACTGCGATTTGTGGCAACTGGCATCATACACCACCTGCAAAAGCCAGCCATCTTCTTCCCCTTGGGCACCCTGCCAGAGAAAGTCACCCTTTTGCAGACCCCGCGGGACAAAAATGGGTTCACTGGCAAAGCCACGCGGCGCCGCCGACCAAAATTGTTCCTCGCCCGTCTGGCGATCGCACCGCCACAGAGCCTGGAGAGGCGCATTGGTTTTCGGATCATGCCCTGCCGCCAAATAGGTGTAGCGATAGGGTTGCCCCACCTTGGCCGGATGCACTACGGGAAATTCACAGGGGCGATCGCTGACCACTTGCCAATCCACCGCCTTGGTTTTGGGGTTCAATTGAATCCGCCACAGCAGGCTTGAGGGCAGCGCCGCAAAATTCACCTCCCGAAAATCCATGCCCGGTTCGAGATTGGGAAAGTGGCTGTAGGCAATGGACTCCACATGAATTTCATCCCCAGCTTCGTAGGCATTGGCATGGTGAAAGACAAAACAGGCGGGCATCGTCAACATCTGGGGAGTCCCACCCCGACGAGGCAGCAGCCAAACCCGTGTCGGTTCCTGCGCATGGAATTGAATGCACTGGGCAGCGCCCCGCAGTCCCAGCAGATAGGGCAGCGGATTTAACCGCACTGGATTTTGAAAGACAATGGCGTAGTTGGGGGTCAGGGCAAAGTCATGGATAAAAGCAAACCTCGGAATCTGAAATACGGGTTGCGAGACACACTGACCACTGGCATCAAATTCATAGAGTGTAATGCGGGTGCTGAGGCCGGGCTTGACACCAAAATTCACGAGCCGCTGCGTCTGAGGATCAAAGCGGGGATGCGCTGCAAAGGCATCCCTCTCCTTGAGGAGACCCCCTAGGTTGTCGAGGCCAATGGTTTCTAGGGTCACAGGGTCAAGGCAGTAGGGCAGACCAGCTTCCCAGAGCGCCAGTAATTTGCCCCCCCAATAGATCACATGGGTATTGGCAATGTTTTTGACCCGAATATCGAGGAAATTGGCCAGCCAGCCCCCCGGTTTTTGGGTGCCAAAGACACCGCGATAGAGAAGGCGATTGGCCTTTTCCTCCGCCAAAAATCCGGCGGTACGCACGTAGCGATTGCGAAAATGCACCCGTCCCTTCTCAAAGCGAAAAGCACAGATCATGCCGTCGCCATCAAAGGGATGGGCTAAGGGCACTCCCCCGCGCTCCAACCGTCCAGGGCCATTGCGGTAGAGCGTTCCCACCAAATCCGTGGGCACCGTACCTTCGACATCCTCAATCCAATAGTCATATTCTTGGGTGAGAGATTCGGTCCCCCCCCGCCAATCCGCCATCGTGTAGGGGCGATCTAAAACTCCAGTCATGAGACACTTGGCTCCAACTCAACAGTGACAGAGGATTGAGAGGCGGGCGCCGGCACCTGCTGCGGCAACCAGTTCAACAGGGGTAGGGGCAATAGCGTACTCAGGTTGGTAATGAGCACCAGCAACCAGAGGCGATCGAAGTTATGCTCGGTAATCCCCAGCCAGTGGGTCAGCAGTGCCCCCAACTCATGGGAGACCAGATTGGCAAGGTTGCTAATGGACATCAGCAGCGCAAAGAGGGTGGCCTCAATCCCCGGCGGACACAGCCGCGCCGCCAACACGAGTACCGGCATAAAGGCAATCTGCCCCATAACTGCCAAAATGAGGCTATCCCCCAAGCTAAACCACTGGTCACTAATGCCCCATTGGCGATTGAGGTGGGTGACCAAAATCAAGCTAGAGAGTCCCAAAAGGGCTGAGAGAATCGTGCTCCAGAAAAAAATGGTACGAATGGGCAGCGTTTTCAAGTAGCGCTGGAAAATCCACACCCCCAAGAGGGAGGCGATGCTAGTGACAAGGCGCACCCGCCCCAAAAACTCCGCCTCAAAGCCCAATTCATTCGTTGTGAAGAAAAAGAAGGCTGATTCCGAGCCGGGGGTGGCTTGCCAGAGGAAGAGAAACGCCACCGGCAACCAAATCCGTTTTTGCATCATTGCTTGGCGCACACGGTTGATGTGCTCCCAAGTCTGACGCAGTTGAGGCCGAGCCGTAACCCGTGCTTCGGCGATCGCCCAGGCAACCCCCGACATCAAGAGCGGAAACGCCGCTGTAATTTGAAAGACGGTACGCGGACTAAACCACTGCAACAGTTGGCCACTAAAGTAAGCGGTGAGGATGCCTCCCACGGCAGTCGCTGCCCAACTTAGGGATTGCAGCGTTCCCATTTCAGTCGCCGATTCTTGGCGTGCCCGTTCCACCACCAGTGAATCGACAATCACATCACTGAGGGCGATCGCGATCGAGGCTGCGAGAATCGCTGCCGTTGCCTGCCAAGGGGTAGCTACCCACGTCCCCAAGCTCAACCACGCCCCACAGCCCAGCAAGCCCGACAGAACCAGATAGGAACGGCGACGAAATCCCAAAAGCGGCACACTATCAGAAATGAGGCCAAACACCGGCTTAATGACCCAAGGCAGCGCAGCCACACCCATTAATGCTGCCACTTCCGCCGGCGACAGCCCCAACTCATCCTTAAAGAAAAAGCTAATGGCCAGCCGTGCTAAGCCCAACACCCCTTGGACAAAATACACCAGCAAAATGGCTAAGAGTTCGCTACTGGGTTCTTGCCCAAAAAGGAGCGTCTCCTTGAGCCACTGAAACCAGCGTTGAGGTTGCGAAGGTTGAACTAACATTACCAAATGTTAAGCAACAGCATTGCCTCCATCATATCCAGACAAGCTGAAAATTGCTAACACGGGTACTCTTCATTGGCTCCTAGACTCGCAAGAGACCCTAATGGCGGTTATTTGGCAACCTCCAGTTGATCGAGGCGCAGCCAAACTGTAGGGGTGGGCACTGGAAATTTAATCTGCGCATAGTCACCGCGAATCTCCACCACCTCGCCCCGTCCCTCAAAGAGATAGGGGGGATAGCGATGATCACTGGCCAAGGCCTCAACACTGTTGGCCAATTTTTCAGCAACGACCTTTACCAAATCTCCCTTTTTAATCGCCATAGGAAACCCTAACGCTGCTCAGCCCACATTCTATCCTAAGGAGAATTGCCAAGGGCTTTAAGTCTGTTGATGAATCCAATTGCCAAACCTTAACCAAGGGGAAACGCCACCTCAGTCCTTCACTGCCATTCATCGGGCACTGCCAAAACAGTAGCCCCTAGAAAATGAGCAACAAAAAGAACAGGGGTCTGAACCAAGACGAAGTTCTTTGGCGATAGACTACGCTTAAGCACCACACTACCTAAGGAAAGCCTTGCATGGACTGTATTCCAGTGATTCTATCGGGGGGAGCCGGAAGTCGACTTTGGCCATTATCGCGCCAAGCCCATCCCAAGCAGTTTATGCGCTTAACAGCCGAAGGGCAGAGTCTGCTACAACAAACGTGGCAACGCTTGCAGGGTTTACCCCAAGTGCAACCGCCAGTGGTGGTGGCCAATGACGCCCATCGCTTCCTTGTAGCGGAACAATTTCAAGAGCTAGGGGTGACACCAACGCGGATTTTGCTTGAACCCTTGGGGCGCAATACGGCTCCTGCGATTACCCTTGCTGCGCTCTACGTCACAGAAGTCCTCGCCACCGATGCCATTCTTTTGGTGCTACCAGCGGATCATTTAATTCAGGATGTTGCCGCCTTTCAGCAGGGGCTACAACGGGCACTGGCACCCGCCACCAAGGACTGGTTAGTGACCTTTGGCATTACCCCCACCTCTCCCCATACAGGCTACGGCTACATTCGGCGGGGGGAAGCCCTCAGTGAGGCCCACACCTATCGGGTGGCAGAGTTTGTCGAAAAACCCGATTTGGCAACGGCAGAGGCTTATCTAGCGGATGGCCATTACCTTTGGAATAGCGGTATGTTTCTCTTCCGCGCCCAGAGCTTCTTAGCAGAATTGGCACAGCAGCAGCCAGACATTTTGCACCATTGCCGCTTGGCACTGCGGGAGGGACAGGAGGATTTGGACTTTATCCGCTTGGCCAAAGCACCCTTGAGTCAGTGTCCCAGTTTATCGGTGGACTATGGGGTGATGGAAAAGACGCAAAAAGCAGCGGTGGTGCCCCTAGAGTGCGGCTGGAGTGATGTGGGGTCTTGGTCGAGTCTCTGGGAGGTGACACCCAAGGATGAATTTGGCAACAGTTGCCGTGGCAATGTCCTTCTCTATAGCAGCAAAGAGTGCTTTGTTCACAGTCAGCATCGCTTGGTGACCCTACTGGGGGTGGACGATCTGATCGTTGTGGAAACAGCCGATGCCGTTCTCATTGCCCATCAGAAGGCAGCACAACAAGTCAAACAAGTGGTGGAGCAACTGCAAGCGCAAGGGCGCCCGGAGGCGGACAACCATCCCGTCGTCTATCGTCCTTGGGGGCACTACACTGCGATTGATGCTGGTCATCGCTTTCAAGTGAAGCGGATTACGGTCAAGCCGGGGGCGAGTCTTTCGCTGCAACAGCACCATCACCGCGCAGAACATTGGATTGTTGTCAGTGGTACAGCGGAAGTTACCTGCAATGGCAAAACGTTTCTGCTGACGGAGAATGAGTCCACCTATATCCCTGTGGGCGCTGTGCACCGCTTGGCCAATCCGGGGAAAATTCCCCTTGAAATGATTGAAGTGCAGTCGGGAGCCTATCTTGGCGAAGATGATATTGTCCGCTTTGAGGATCGCTATGGTCGCGAGACAGGGCGATAACCGCTGGGCAAACCCTTAGACCGCTAGCCAAGCGATCGCCACCCCAAGGGCGGAACCAACGATGACTTGAATGGGGGTGTGCCCCAATAACTCCTTGAGGCGGGCTTCTGCCAATTCGTGCCCATCTTGGAAAAATTCATCAACAATTTGATTGAGAATGCGGGCTTGTTTACCAGCGGCTTGGCGCACCCCGGCCGCATCGTACATGACAATGCAGGCAAAGACAACGGCGATCGCAAACTCAATGCTATCCCAGCCCCGCTGCAGCCCCACCCCAGTCGCCAAAGCAGTAACAAGAGCGGAATGGGAACTGGGCATGCCCCCCGTTTCCACCAGAACGCGGAAATTGAGCTTGCGGTGTTTGGCAATGTCAATCAGTAACTTGAGCATTTGGGCGATCGCGCTGGCGGCGAAAGCGACCCAGAGGACATGGTTAGCCAGTAGCTCACGAAGACCGTCCATCATGGTTACGGACAAGGACAAACTCTGCGCCCATCCTAACCCACTTCGGGATCGTTAATGACTGCGGCTGGTAATGTAGTCGGCGATCGCCTGCAAAGGAACGGCGGCTGCCCCATACACAGCCAACTCTGCCTTCGCCTCTGCCACCAAGCGTTCAGCCTCTTGGCGAGATTTTTCCAGACCCCACAGGCGCGGGTACGTCATTTTTTGGGCGGCCACATCTTTACCAACGGTTTTACCGAGGACATCGCGGGTCGAAGTAATATCCAAAATGTCATCCACAATCTGGAACGCCAAGCCAATATTTGCCGCATAGCGCGACAGGCGAGCCACATCAGATTCATTCGCCCCCGTCAGTAATGCCCCAGAAACCACAGAGGCCTCCAGTAATGCCCCCGTTTTGTGGGAGTGGATAAAGTGCAGCGTTTCTAGACCAATGTTCGGCTGCCCTTCACACTCCAAGTCCACCACTTGACCGCCCACCAATCCCGTTGCTGCCACCGCATGCCCCAACCGCGCCACAATTTTCAGCAGATATTCTGCGGGCACGTTTTTCGTTTGTTCCACCACATATTCAAAGGCATAGGCCAGTAAGCCATCCCCCGCCAGAATGGCAATATCTTCGCCATAGACTTTGTGATTTGTGGGCTTGCCGCGACGGTAGTCATCATTGTCCATAGCCGGCAGATCATCGTGGATCAGCGACATCGTGTGGATCATCTCTAGGGCACAGGCGGTGGGCATGGCCATTTCCACGGTGCCCCCCATCAGTTCACAGGTGGCCAAGCAGAGAATTGGGCGCAGCCGTTTGCCCCCTGCCATCAGTGAATAGCGCATCGCATCGTAAATTTTCTCTGGGTAGGCAACGGGGATCGATGCTTCGAGGGCCGCTTCCACAAGGGCTTGGCGTTCTTTGAGGTAGGCCTTGAGATCAAATGTGCCGGCGGGATGGACTTGGGGGGGATCAGCGGAAATCATGAACAACTCCTCAGGGTGCGGGCGGCATAGAGGTCAACGAGAGCAGGGGCTTGTGCCAGTTGTGACGGCGACAATAGCTCCATACAGTATTGTGCAACAACATGGCAACGGTCATCGGACCGACGCCCCCCGGAACAGGGGTAATATAACTGGCCACAGCACAGGCAGCCTCATAGTCCACATCGCCCCAGAGACTCGATTTGCCATCGGGGCGTTGAATGCGATTAATCCCGACATCAATGACCACTGCCCCCGGCCGAATCATGTCGGCAGTAATCCGCCGCGGCTGTCCCATCGCTGTGACTAAAATCTCAGCACTACGGGTGACACTGGCAAGATCACGGGTGCGCGAGTGGGCGATCGTCACCGTTGCATTGGCAGTGAGTAACATCAAGGCCAAGGGCTTGCCGACCAAAATACTGCGACCCACGACCACTGCCGAGCGACCTGCAACATCAATGCCATAGGCGACCAAAAGCTGCATCACTCCAGCAGGCGTACAACTGCGCAGTCCCGGTTCATCGCGCACGAGCCGACCGAGATTTTCGGGATGCAGGCCATCCACATCTTTATCCGGATGAATCGCGTATAGCAGGGGACGGGGATCAAGGTGGGGTGGTAGGGGTAATTGCAGCAGAATGCCATCCACCCGTTCGTCCTGATTTAGCTCAGTAATTCTGGCCAATAAATCCGCTTCTGTAATGGTGGCCGGTAAATGGGCACCAAAGGATTGAATCCCGACGCGGCCACAGGCTTGTTCTTTGGCACGGACATACACGGCACTGGCGGGATCATCACCAACCCGCAACACGGCCAACCCAGGCGATCGCCCCCACTGGGCTTGAAACGTCCGCACATGATCAGCCAACTGGCGTTCAATGGACTGGGCTAAGGATTTGCCATCAAGGCAGGCAGCGGAGTTTGCAACCAAAGGACACCTTAAAATTGATCAATCACGAAAGTCTAGGGTTGAGTTGCCGAATGCGTTTCCATCGGTTGGCAACAACATCGAACTAGTTTACCTCAAACAGGGAACACCAAGGCTAGCATTGATCAAGTTCTCTCTGCTAAGCCACCGCAGATAGGGAATTGCGCCAGAAGAGTTAACGAATTGTGCCAAAGGCTTAAGAATCGCTAGGGGCGATCGCCCGAAGGGGAGGTTCGCTCCACTTGAATTTTGGCAATGGCAGGGGTAGTACACAGGTAGGTCAGCACATCCTCCGCACTCATCAGGCGCTTGAGCACCACTTGGCCAATGGTTGAGGCCGGGTCAGGATGGCTGGGCTTCACTTCTACCATGAGAACCATCTCCTCCACTTGGTACAGCCAGAGCTTTTCCTCCCCCTCTAGAATGTAGAGGCAGGTACGGGTGATCACGGGCGATCGCCGCCACGCTTGCTCATTCCAGAGGCCTTGGGGTTCCCACACGCGGCCAATCTGCCACCCCTCAGTGAGGAAAAAGTATTTCATGCCACAGGCGGCGATTCATTCCCTTGGGCACTGGCGGTCTCCTCGGGTTCCATGGAATTAAAACAAGCTGCCGCTATCAGCAAAAATGGCGTTCCTGGCAGGAGGGGTAAAATAAAGCCGATAACCCCAATAATTCCAAAAATCACACCAAGAACCATACGTGCTGTATTACGGATGCTTTTAGTCACAGGCATTCCCTTCGAGTTGCAATCGGCGAGGATGATTCACCTCTAACGTAGCCTGAACCTTGCCTTTTCACAAGTTGCTGGTGCTAAGCTTTATCGAGAATCGCATCCCGCAGATCCATGCCGTCCATTTCTGCTTTGTAGAGGTTTGCCCCCTTAAAGTTGGCACGGCGGGCATTGGCCTTCGACATCTTGGCCGCAATGAGAACCGCATATTCAAAGTTCGCTTCAATGAGACTGGCACTTTCAAGAATCGCTTCTTGCAAAATTGCGCTCTTGAGATCGGCCAAGTGCAGGTTGGCCTGAAAGAGATTGGCACGGGTGAGGTTGGCATAGGCAAGGGTCGCTTCCACTAGGCTCACTCGCCGCAGTAGCGTGCCCACCAAGTTGGCTTGGCGCAGATCGGCCATGGCAATATTTGACTTGTAGAGATCAGCACCCGCTAAGGTAGCCCGTTGTAAACAGGCCCCCTGCAAATCCGCCTCAATCAGGTCACTCATGTAGAGGTTTGCTCCCGCCATGTAGGCATCCTTGAGGAGGGCATGGCGCAGATCCGCACCTGCTAAATTGGCCTGATCAAGATTGGCATTGGTGAGGTTGTACAACTCCAAATTGGCGCCCGTTAAATCTGCCTGTCCCAGATCAGGGCGAATATCACTGTTTTGCTCCCGCCATTGATTCCAAGCGGTAACCCCCTGCTTGAGAAGCTGAAGATGTTGGGGATTGGCCACGGCAGTTATCCTTGGGCACTCGGATCAGTGTTTTGATAACCGTAAAAATCAATGCGATAGTCAACAATTTTCACGCCAGTTTTTGCTTCAATCTCAGCAATGAGAGAGGGGGGTAGCTCAACATGAACGTCAATAATTTTGTGGCTATCGAGACAATTGACATGGCTGTGACTATCACTGATATTGCCGTAAAGGCGCCCATCGGCACGCTCAACGCACTCAATAATGCCATGCTCGGAAAGGGCTTCGAGATTCTGATATACAGAGGTATGGCCGATGTCTTTGCCGGCTTGATTCAGGCGATCGTAGATCTGCCGCGCTGAGAGGTGATCCTTGGCATCCCAGAGCAGTTCAAGAATGGCACGCCGCTGCCGACTCAGCCGCAATCCAAGCCGCTGACAGCGATCGATCGCATCCTCAAGGGAACGAATGGGGGGTAGGGGACTGGGAGCAGGAGACGTGAACACGGCGCTATCCTAAAAAATAAAATTCAAACAGCAGATTTTGCTTAGCTAAGTAGCCTATTGCAGTTAAATCGCAGTTTTAGGGTTATCCATTTGCTAACCTGTAGTCACTATGATAATCAATCCTTTGGTTATAATCAAATTCGCTCCTTGTCAAGGCTGTCAGCCGCTGTTTGAGACAGCAAATAAAACCCCAGAAAGGCAAACATCATGGCAGCGATCGCCTTGACCACTTTCACGGGGATCAATGTGGCAATCCCACTGCCCAAAAGCACACCGAAAAACGTTGTACACACCAAGCCAGAGGCCACGCCTAGAAAGACAGCGGTAGCGGAGCGGGCATTACTCCCTAAAGTAATCGCCACCAGTTGACTCTTGTCCCCCAGTTCTGACAAGAACACAATCGCAAAACTCACGGCGAAGGATTGCCAGTCCATCCAATTTCTCCAAAGATGTTGCTGCTATAGGGCAGATTAACGGTATGGGCAGTTGCGGTCAACGATCGCTAGTGGCGCAGGGTGGCAGGATCAGCTTAAAACAAGTTACGATTCTTAATATCAATTCAGCTTATAGCCCTGTTCTAAATGGCGGAGGTGCTCATGTTGAATACCACTACTGACGGATCGAGCGCGATCGCACCGGACACCACCTCCTTGAGCAGTCTGGCACAGGCTTGGGCAAAGCGCTATATTACCAACCTCAACACCACCGCCCTTGCGGAGGATGATCCAGCGGTGGTTGCCCCTCGGCTCTTGGCCGAATTGCGGAATGCCAGTGTCAAGGCTTGGCAGCGCACTGAAGGCTTTTTGGCCGCAGAGATGATTCGCCATGGCATCCCAGCGGAACTGGTGGATCCTTGGAGCATCTCCAAAGACATCCATGACATTTATCAGCGCACCCTCAAACTCTACGAAGCCGGCAAGGGCACCCAGCAAATGACCGCCAAGCTGGCTAGTGCCATCAGTGAGATTCGCCGCCGCTATACTGCCGTCGATCCGCGGGTGATTGGCTTTGTCAGTATGCAGTTTCACCACACGGGGGTATTACTGCTAGAAGTGGCACCAACGAGCCAACGTCCGATCCTCAGTAGCTTCTTCAAAGTTATTGATGATCACCTCTACATGCCCTTGCACCGTGCCTATAACGCAGCAGCCAACTACGACTACAATGATCCGGCCTTGGCTTTAGTGCGCCATCTGTTGCCCCAGAGCACGGCGATCGCCACCGCTATTTGTGATCGTGTTGCCGAACTCAACCCCCAGCACCGCTGTTTTAGTGGCCCTTTGACCCAAGCCAGTGTGCGTGTTTCCAGTATTCGCGATGTCGAGATGTTCCAGATCTACCTCTGGGTATGTCTTTTGGAGCAAAGCCTTGAGGCGCTGCAACGAGAACTCTTTCCCCTGTGTTTGATGCTTTATCCTTCGCTGAATGTGATATGGGAGCTAGTGTTTCAAATGGTGCACCTTTTGGGTAAGGAAATACAAACCCGTGCCGCTGGCTATGATACAAGTGTTTTTACCCCCTACTATCTATCTCTCCGAGAAATGTTTGATCCCAAGATTTTTCAAGGACTCCTATGATTCCCAATTTGCAGCAGGTTTCTCTCTCCCCTATTGCCATTGCGGGGTCTGGTCTGTGGGCGATCGCCCTGTACTGGGGCTTTTATCCCACGGGGCAAGCCTTAATACAGCGTTTAGTGACGTGGCTAGGGGGTGAAGCAAACCAAAGTGCCGAATTCTGGGCAGGGATGGTGGGGCTAGTTCCCTTTATTCTGGTGGGGACGGGTTGCTTTATCCTCTGTAGTTTGGGCTTGGGGCAAAGTTGGGCCTTGAGTTTAGGCCTGATGGCAACCATCGGTGGGGCAATCTACGAACTTGGCCGGCGGGATGGCCAACAATCCTAGGTTGGGTTGCGGGGGAGAATCCGCTAACATTTAGTTAATCTTTATGGTGTTTCCTAGAGAGGAAGCGCACTTCGTTGCCCCTGAGAATACTCGCCGGTGATTCAATGAAAGCGTCTGCGGATGCCAGTTCTACCCAAGAAACGACACCGCCGCTCAGTTTGCTCCTGTTTGTTGCCAATCGTCCGGGCGATGAAGAGGAAACCGCTGCTATTCAAGCCCACATTCAGCAACTACCCTCGAACTTTGGCTTTGAATTAAAAGTGGTGCCCATAGGTGAGCAGCCCTATCTCCTAGAGGAGTACAAGCTGGTTGCCACGCCTGCCTTGATTAAAGTCCGTCCTGAACCGCGTCAAACCCTCGCTGGTCGTAAGCTGCTGCAAAAAGTAGACTATTGGTGGCCGCGCTGGCAGCGGGAAGTGGCTCTCGGCCTACAGGCAGATATGCAAAAGTCGGCAGCGGAGCAGTCCGATTGCTCGATGGAACTCAGCCGCCTGAAGGATGAGCTGTTTCAACTGCGCCAAGAGCGCGATCGCCTTGCGGAACAACTGCAATTTAAAGATCGGATTATTGGCTTGCTGGCCCATGAGTTGCGTAACCCCCTCACTGCTGTTGGCATTGCCCTTGAAACCCTCGAAGCCAACCTTCAGGAAGAGAGCACTCAGCAACTCCATATTGAGGACATCCAACGTCTGTTTCACCATGCCCGCAGTCAAACCCAGATGATGGGACAACTGATTACGGATTTACTCTTAGCGGCGCGCGGACCCCAAGATAAGCTGCAAATTATGGCACGGCAACTGGATCTGCGACAACTGTGCCAAGAAACGGTTGAGGATGTGCGCCTCAATTTTGAACGTAAAAAGCAGCACTTTACCACCGACATTCCTTTGGATTTACCCTTGGTTTATGGCGATGGCGATCGCATTCGTCAGGTCCTTGTCAACCTGCTGGACAATGCCTGTAAATACACTCCTGAAGGGGGCAAAATCCACCTGAGCGCCTTTCACCGCATGACTCAAAAAGTACAAGTTACCGTCTGTGACACTGGCCCCGGTATTCCCATTGAGCAGCAGGAAAAAATTTTTGGCGAGACGGTTCGCCTCGATCGCGATCGCACCATTGAAGGCTATGGCATTGGCCTTGCCCTTTGCCGCCAAATTATTCGTATGCACTACGGCCAGATTTGGGTGGACTCCCAACCGGGAAAAGGCAGTTGCTTTCACTTCACACTGCCCGTTTATAGCTAGCGCTGCCCTTCCTTGACCATGCGGGCGATCGTTTCAGCGCGCAGATAGGGATCAGGCCCAAGGGGCAAAATTTCGTAGAACTCATTATCCGGCAAGCGCATCAGTTGGAGCGACTCCTGCTCGCGATAGATCACATAGACTCCCGGTGGCCATGTTTTGGCACTGCGCACTGGCACAGGAATGTCACGGCGCTCTTCGCCAACGCCGGCAAGGCGTACCACCTGTGTATTGGGACGATAGACCACCTTATCTTCACGGGTGCGCCGAAATAAAAAGCGATCCAAAACCTTGGGTAGAATCTCTGTTTCTGTGCCCCCCAATTGCAAATTCAAATCCAGCAATTTGTCTTCAAGGGTAAGTTCAATGATGTGGGGTTCAGGGACGAGGGGTTGGGAGTGAATCTCAGTGGTCTCTTGGGGCGGTTCGGCGTTAGGTTTCACCTTCTGGACAATTTGGCTGATGTATTCCAGATCCACTGTCGTGATTTTCTTAAAGGTGACAAACCAAGAGAGGAAACTGATCGCCACTGCCGGTTCCAGTGTCGTAATCAAGGCTGCTAAATCCAACTCATCGAGACGAATCGCCTTGAGGGCAGCCTCAGTTTGACCCAAGACAACGGCTTGATCCCCTGCACTTAAGTGCTTGAGACTGCCGTAGAGCAATCCCAAATCAATGGTTTCTTGACAGCCTTGGGTGGAAATGCGATAGGTGATGTCGTAGAGCCAATCCAGTGTCACCAAGTCATGGTTGAGCATCCAGAGGGCAAAGTTAAAGGCCGTTTGGGGAAAGGCAGCTTGGGCAATGCTTTTGACAATGACTTGGGCGCGATCGCGCTGGAGCAAGGTAAGTAAGGCTGCTTGCTTGTCTGCCTTGGTTGTCAGTTCATGGTAGCCAAGGAGCGCTTGGAACAATTCCTGATCACTGGGCAGTAATCGAATGGCTGCTGGAGGAGTCATAAGCTTTAGTGTCGCAGATTCGTGTGACCCATTGCCCCTCACCCTATGATGAACGATCCAAAAGGCAACCCTAGCCCTTAATTCCACTATAGAGGGTGGTTAGAATATCTATGCTATCCCCCTACCTTTGCTTCCAATTGGCGCACTCGCTTGAGGAGATCCGGCAGCTGCTTCACTGCGGCTGAAACCTTGAGGTAGAGGGTTTGATCCATGGCCGGAATCCCCCCCATGCGGCTATCTGGGGGGACAGAGCTACTGATGCCGGATTTAGCAGAGACAATGGTGCGATCGCCAATGGTCAAATGACCCGCTGCCCCCACCTGTCCCGCCAGAACGACATGATTACCAATGTGGGTCGAACCCGCTAAGCCCACTTGAGCACAGAGAATCGCGTTTTCACCGATGGTACAGTTGTGAGCCACCATCGTCAGGTTGTCAATCTTCGTGCCATTCGCCACAGTGGTCTCCCCTAGGGTGGCGCGATCAATGGTTGTGCCGGCACCAATTTCGACATCATTGCCAATCACCACGGTGCCCACTTGCGGAATTTTATAGTGGCGACCATCGGGCAGAGGCACATAGCCAAAGCCATCAGCGCCGAGGACAACACTATTTTGCAGAATGACGCGATCGCCCAATTGCACCCGCTCCCGCAGGGCACAGTGGCTATAGATACGGCAATCGGCGCCAACCACCACATCATCGTAGAGTGTGCAATGACTATCAATTATCGTGCGATCGCCAATGCGCACGCGATCGCCAATCACGGTATAGGCACCAATCGTCACATCCGCTCCCAACACCACATCGGCTCCCAGAATTGCCGTCGGGTGAATTTTGGCGGAGGGTTTGGGTTGCGGATAAAACCATTCAATACATTTGGCAAAGGCAAGGTAGGGATGGGGCACCCGCAGCAGGGGACAGGCTGCCTCCCCTTGAAAAT
Organism: Thermosynechococcus sp. PKX82; assembly: GCF_031583255.1. Classification (NCBI taxonomy): domain Bacteria; kingdom Bacillati; phylum Cyanobacteriota; class Cyanophyceae; order Acaryochloridales; family Thermosynechococcaceae; genus Thermosynechococcus; species Thermosynechococcus sp. PKX82. The sequence continues at coordinate 2,076,263 of NZ_CP134169.1, forward strand.
CGGGACGGACAAACACAGCAGCCGCTGCCGTGGTCTGCAATAGAGCGGTGTACTTCGGATTGGCCAAAAAAGAGATATCCGTGGCTGTTGCTGTTTCTAAGGGGGCTACCCCCAACACGGGGCGATCGCCCTGCTCTGGACAATCAAGGGTTGCCCCAAACCGTTCGGCCACCTCTGCCAACCGCATCTTGCCGTCCTCATCATCAAACTTGAGTTTTAGCTCAGTCTATCAGGTCTCGTTTGTGAAACCGATCAAGAATTTAGCGAAATCGTTCATACTGAACATTTTATCCTTTGCACGGGTGATATTCATTGAGTGGCAACTTTGTCAATGTGTTTGTTATATTTTTTAACACGTATGCCCGATAACATGGAGTAAGGAGTACATTCTATGGAGCAACGCTTCCCCGAACTGAATGTTGACCTCAGCTTTGAACAGGAGTTTCAAATGCGGGTGATGGAGGAGCAAGTGAGTGCCATGAGCCTTCAGGAAGCGCGTGAGCTACTGTTGCAAGCCTCTCGCCTATTGATGATGAAAGACAACGTCATTCGCTCCTTGGTCAAACGCGCTGCCTAGGTCACACAGGTGTGGGACGGACCTCTTTCTCCACCTTGCTTCCGCCGTCGAATCAAGTAGGGGATAGTGGCCTACCACGCACGGGGCTGAAACTGCGGGTCGTTGAGAATCGTCACCCCATCCCCCGACTGCGCCAACACAAACAAACCTTGCCGATAAGCGTAGCGAGCCACCTCGGGCGGCACAATCATCCCTGCCACGGCACCCAAGAGTTTGGTGCCACGATACTGGTGAGCTAGACGGCGAAATTTCGCAATCCGCTCTAAATGTTCATCAACATCCCCTTGGCTAAGTTTTGTTTTCACTTCGATGAGAACGGCTTCATCGGTGTTAACGACCAACAGATCAATTTCTAAACTCTCGTTGCCGTCTTGAAGAATCACATCACTGTAGAGTTGAGAAACAGCAATTCCCCGACTCTGAAATAAGCGCAACACAGCTGGGCGGACTTGCCACTCCACAAACTCCCCAAGGCGATTGCCCAGTTTGCCAATTTGTTGGTTGAGCTGCCGTGCTTCTTCTCGGAGCAACCGTTCGGTTTCTTGAAAACGCCGGTCAGTCTCTTGGAACCGCCGATCTGTTTCTTGAAACCGTTGAGCCGTTTCCTGAAATCGCTGTTCAAGATCCTGAAAACGCCGATCTGTTTCTTGAAATTGTCGCTCGGTTTCCTGAAATCGGCGTTCTGTTTCCTTTTGAGCCGCCAGTAGCTCTGCCAATAATCGCCAAACATCTTCAGGGGTGTATACCTGTGTCATTCTGGATTGATAATTGCCAAAAAACTGGTGCGTACGCCTTACCATCATAACTTAGGAAACAATACAGAAGCTTGGTAGCTTCAACGCTTCAGTACGAGGGAAAAAACCCAAAAAGGACTTTAGTTCCAGAGGATATAATAAGAATGAGGGCTGACCTTGGTGAAAAAAATAAGCGGTTAGAAGAAGCCTACTGTAAAAATTATTTGCGATCGCTCCTAAGAGGTATTGGTATATGACTCGTCCACTGCTGCTGAGCGTGGTGTTGCTGGGGATATGTTATCCCTTGGCCACAGTGGCGACCCCCCTGCCCCCGATCTTGAATCCCATTTCCCCGACCACCGGCTTTGAATCCTCGGAAATGAACCGCCTTTGGCAAAATCACTGGCGTTCTAAAGACCGCCGTGAGGCCAGTACGATGCTGCAACCATCCGCTGACAAGGTGCTACAAATTGAAGTGGATGGCCAACTGCTGACGCCCAGCCAAGCTCAACAACTCCTACTGCGCCAAGAATAATCCTGCGGGACTTAAACTATTAGCGGGAACATTTCACGTACTCGCTATGCCCCTAACCCGTCGTCAAACCCTCGGCCTCCTCGTCGGCAGTGCCGCTACACTCTGGTTGCGATCGCGCCCAGCCGTGGCTGAAGGTGAGCCGTCAGAAATTTATACGCTGCCGCCTTTGCCCTACGGCTACGATGCCCTAGAGCCAGTGATTGATGCGGAGACGATGCAGCTACACCACGACAAACACCATGCGGCCTATGTGAAGACGCTGAACAAGGCACTGACGCCCTACCGGCAATGGCAGGGGCTACCCATTGAGGATTTACTGCGCCACATTCGCCAACTACCCACCGCCATCCAACAAACCGTGCGCAACCACGGCGGCGGCCATGCCAACCATTCCCTCTTTTGGCAAAGTATGGCACCGAATGGGGGCGGTGAACCCACGGGGGAGTTGGCCACAGCAATTGCAACCACCTTTGGCTCGTTCTCAGCGTTTCAAACCCAGTTTCAGCAGGCAGGTCTGAAGCACTTTGGCAGTGGCTGGGTCTGGCTTGTGCTGACGCCCCAAGGAAATCTGGCCATTACCACCACACTGAACCAAGATTCGCCGCTGATGCAAGGGCAAGTGCCGATCTTGGGCAATGATTTGTGGGAGCATGCCTACTACCTGACCTATCGCAACCGTCGCGATCAGTACCTAGAGGCTTGGTGGCAGGTGGTTAATTGGCCTTGGCTGAGCGATCGCTACGCCCAGATGCGCGCTCTTTTGACTTAGTAAGCAAGGCCTGCTCATGGCGATCGTAGGCATCAATAATTCGCTCGACAAGGGGATGGCGAATCACATCCCCCTTGGTTAGATAACAAAACGCGATCCCTTCGACATCTTTGAGAATTTTCGTGGCCACACTGAGGCCAGAGGTTTGATGTTCTGGTAGATCGGTTTGTGTCAAGTCCCCCGTCACCACCAAGCAGGAGTTAAAACCAATGCGGGTCAACACCATTTTCATTTGGGCAGGGGTAGTGTTCTGGGCCTCATCGAGGATGACAAAGGCATTATTGAGGGTACGCCCTCGCATATAGGCCAAGGGAGCCACTTCAATCACCCCCCGCTCCATCAGGTTACTAATTTTCTCCGGCTCCACTAGTTCGTAAAGAGCATCGTAGAGGGGACGCAAATAGGGATCAATTTTTTGCTGTAAATCTCCCGGCAAAAAGCCGAGCCGCTCCCCTGCTTCCACCGCAGGCCGTGTCAAAATCAACCGCTCATAAGTACCCGACAGTAGCGCTTGGACGGCTAGAACGGTGGCCAAGAAGGTTTTGCCGGTGCCCGCTGGCCCAATGCCAAAGGTGAGTGTGTGGCTGCGAATGGCTTGAATGTACTGGCGCTGGCGAAAGGTTTTGGCACGAATAATGTCGCCACGACGGGTGCGAGCCAGAATATCCTGTTGCAGCTCTTGGAGGGCTTCCCGCTGCTGGGTGTCGTAGGCATGGCGGACGGTGAGAATATCTACCCCAGACACAGGACGCCCCTCGCGCCAGAGGGTACCGAGGTCTTGAATCAGTTGTTGGCAGAGTTGGATTTGAGCAGGGGTACCAGTGATGTAGAGATCCCGCCCCCTTAAAACAAGGGTCGCCCCTGTTTGGGCGGCAAAGATGCGCAGGTTGGCTTCTTGCTCACCGACAAGGGCGATCGCACTCTCAGTGCTGTGGAGGTCAATCGTGAGGCTTTCCCTCGTGGTCATACCCAAGGCTTAGCGATTGCGCTTGCGGGCGGCCTCCTGTTTGCGTTTGCGGCGCAGGCTGGGTTTCTCATAACGTTCACGCCGTTTGACTTCCGAAAGAATGCCCGCTTTTTGGATTTTTTTCTTGAATCGCCGTAGAGCGGACTCAATGGATTCGTTTTCACCTAAACGCACTTCAGACACGCGCTAACTTTGCCTCCTTGATGATGGATAAGAACGACGACGGGATCGTCGGGGGCGATCGCTCCCTTGATGATCTATTTTAGGTGTACTTTTGGCATCGTCATAGACATCTAAGTAAACCTGCTGACCGGCGGCTTGGGCAGCAGCCTGTAAAACCGCTCGAATGGCATGGAGATTGCGACCGCCACGGCCATAGACCCGTCCCTTATCCTCGCCAGCAAAGGCAAGGCGTACCCAGATGCGAGAATTGGCAGGGGAAAATTCCGCATGCAGCCGTAGGGTTTCTGGTGCTTCCATAAAGGGTTCCAGCAGGAAGCGAATCAAGGCAGCGTAATTGGGGGCAGCCGACTCAGTCATTGCCTATTTTTTGGCAGTTTCAGGGAGAAGATTTGCTTTGACAAACAGCCGCCGCACGGTATCTGTGGGTTGTGCGCCCTGCGCCAAACGCCGCTTGATAGCCTCTTCCTTAAGGCGCACTTCATCACGGATCGGATCGTAGAAGCCCAATTCTTCGAGGGCACGCCCATCGCGGCGATCCGTATTATTCATGGCCACAATCCGATAGGTGGCGTTCCGTTTTTTGCCGTAGCGTTTGAGACGCAGTTTAATCATGTCAGCCTATGGAGATAAAAGGGGCAGATTTTTATCGACAATTTTCTAGTATAACGGACATCCCAAATCGGGTAAAGTAGATTGCGGTTCGAGTTGAGCACTGCCGATGACAAAGACAGCATGGTTATTTCCCGGCCAAGGGTCGCAACATCCAGAAATGATGGCGGATTTGCTAACGGCCTATCCCCCAGCCGAGGAGCGGTGCGCACAGGCAGCGGCTATTTTGGGGTGGTCGGTCATTGAGTGCTGTGCAGGTCGTATCGGTAACTTAGATCAAACCCTCTATACCCAGCCGAGTTTGTTTCTGGTGGAGAGCTTGCTTGTGGATGCTCTCAAGGAACGGGGGGCAAAAGCGGACTTTGTTGCGGGGCATAGTCTCGGCGAATATGTTGCCCTCTATGCGGCGGAGGTTTTTGACTTTACAACAGGACTGAAGTTAGTGCAGCGGCGAGCCGAACTGATGAATGCCGCCGGGGGGGGCAAGATGGTGGCCTTGATTGGCTTTGACCGCGAGCAGTTGCAAGAGGCGATCGCCAGCACAGCCAATGTGGTTCTGGCCAATGATAACCATCCGGGGCAGGTGGTGATTTCGGGGCTGCCGGCAGCGGTGGACGCGGTGCTAGGCAAAATTAAGGTGAAGCGAGCGGTTCCCTTGAATGTGAGTGGGGCTTTTCATTCCCCGTTTATGGCGGAGGCCGCAGCCACGTTTGCCACGCTGCTGGAGGAGTACACCTTCCACGAGGCGATCTTTCCCGTTTTGAACAATGTCGAACCTGAACCGACAACAGATGCAGCGGTGATCAAGGCACGCTTGCGATCGCAGATGACCGGCTCTGTGCGGTGGGTGGACACCTGTCATGCCCTTGCGGCAGCGGGGGTGACCCAAGCCTTTGAAATTGGTCCCGGCAACGTATTGGCAGGCTTGGTTAAACGCACGACCCCAGAGATCACCGTTACCAGCATTGCCACGATCGCTAGTTTGGAGAGCCTTGGGTGAGTCGCGATCGCGAGCCGCTGATCAGTTTGCTCCTCTACCATCTTTTCAAATGGTCAGTGGTGAGTCCACTCCTGCACACCTACTTTCGCGGGCGCATCTATGGTGCCCATCAGGTACCGCTGCGAGGGCCACTGGTGGTGGTAGCCAATCATGCCAGCTACTTTGATCCACCCCTGATTTCTAACTGTGTGCGCCGACCGGTGGCTTGGATGGCCAAGGAGGAATTATTCCAGATTCCCATTTTTCGGACATTGATTCGGTGGTATGGTGCCTATCCTGTGAAGCGGGGAGCCGGCGATCGCCGCGCATTGCAGGCCGCCCTCAAAGCTCTAGAACAGGGTTGGGCAGTGGGGGTCTTTTTGGAGGGCACGCGCACGAAAGATGGGCGCATCTATGATCCGAAATTGGGGGCAGCACTCATTGCCGCCAAAGCTCAGGCGCCTCTATTGCCCGTCTGCCTTTGGGGAACCCAAGAGATTCTCAAAAAAGGTGGATTTCCCCGACCGGTTCCGATTACGGTGCGCATTGGTGCCCCCATTCCCCCCCCGGCTTCGGGCGATCGCCCTGCCCTAGAAGCAGTCACACAGCACTGCTGCGAAGTGATCCACCGTCTCCATGACTTGGGTCGCTAGAGCAGACCATCCTTAGCGGCCATCAATTTCAGGAGATCCACCACACGGCAGGAATAGCCCCACTCATTGTCGTACCAAGCCACCACCTTAAAGAAATTGGCATTGAGTTGGATCCCGGCTGTGGCATCAAAGATACTGGAGCGGCCATCGCCAATAAAATCACTGGAGACAACGGCCTCCTCGGTATAGCCGAGAATTCCCTTGAGATCCCCCTCAGCCGCTGCCTTCATTGCCGCACAAATCTCGTCATAGCTCGTGGCCTTCTCAGTTTTGAAGGTTAAATCCACCACCGACACATCGGGCGTAGGAACGCGAAAGGCCATCCCCGTCAACTTGCCCTTGAGTTCGGGCAACACCAGTGTCACCGCTTTAGCAGCGCCGGTAGAGGCGGGAATAATATTTTGGCCAGCCCCGCGGCCGCCGCGCCAATCCTTCTTACTAGAACCATCCACCGTCGGTTGGGTTGCGGTGACAGAGTGCACCGTGGTCATCAAGCCCTCAGCTAGCCCAAAGGTTTGATGTAGGACCTTCGCCACCGGTGCCAAGCAATTTGTCGTGCAACTGGCATTAGAGACAATCACATCCACCGCTGGATCAAAGGCCGCATCATTAACACCAACGACAATTGTTTTCACCTTGTCGGCATCCTTGGTGGGGGCTGAAATCACCACTCGTTTCGCACCGGCCTCAAGATGCTGCGAGGCGCCATCATAGCCGGTAAATAGACCGGTGGATTCAACAATGTAGTCGGCGCCAACCGATCCCCAAGGCAGTTCTGCGGGATTGCGAATGGCCGTACAGGGAATGAACTTACCATCAATTTCAATGCCCTCTGCCGTGGCCTTGACGATCCCCGGATAGATGCCGTGGGTGGAATCGTACTTAAAGAGGTAGGCAAGGTTATCCGCAGGCACGAGATCGTTAATGCCGACAAACTGAATATTGTCGCAGGCGAGACCCGCCCGTAGCACCAAGCGGCCAATGCGGCCAAAGCCATTAATACCGACTTTCAAGGTCATGAAAACTCTCCCAAGGCAATCAACTAATAACGGGGTAGGGTTGGATCCACTGCCGCAGCATAGGCATCAATACCACCGACAATGTTTTTCACATTACGGAATCCCTGCTGAATCAACCAGTGACCCATTTGCGCCGATCGCACACCGTGGTGGCAGAGTACCAAGGTTTCCCGATCTGGATCAAGGAGCTGGCAAATTTGGGGCGACCATTGGGGAAACGCACTCAGGGGCAAAAGGGTGAAATGGGGGAGGTGAACAATCGCCCACTCCTCTGGTTCCCGCACATCAATGAGTTGCAAGGTATCCGCCTCTGTGGCTAGGCGTTGCGCCAATTCCACCACTGTGATTTGTCCTAGCATGGCTTCCCCTTGATTCTAGGGGGATAGATCGGGGATCGTACTAAAGTCATCCTTAAGATTTACCTGCCGGCGGTAGGCTTTGGTAGGCCACCTCGATCGCCGTCGGTTGATGAGCCACTTGGGGCACATCTAGTACTGCCGTATTCACCAAGTTAAAGAGGGGATTGGCCAAGATACCCGCCAAGGAGGTGGCAATCACCGTCATCACTAGACCCACCTGCAACGGACGCATGCCAAAGGTTGACCAAGAAACCTCGGGATAATTTTGCACAGCTAGGGACATTTCTTGGGGTTCCTTGACCACCATCATCTTGACAACACGAATGTAGTAGTAAATCGAGATCACACTCGTTAATAGACCCAGCAGCACCAGACCATAGGCACCGGCTTGCCAACCCGCCCAGAAGAGGTAAATTTTGCCAAAAAAGCCGGCCAAGGGAGGAATCCCGCCTAAGGAAAGCAGGCAGAGGCTCAGGCCGAGGGTCAGCAACGGGTCTTTTTGATAGAGGCCGGCATACTCACTAATTTGATCGGTACCCGTGCGCAGGGAGAAGAGAATCACACAGGTAAAAGCGCCAAGGTTCATGAAGAGGTACACCAGCAGGTAAAAGAGCATACTGGCATAACCTGCCTCAGTGCCAACGACAAAACCAATCATCACAAACCCCGCCTGGCCAATGGAGGAGTAGGCCAGCATCCGCTTCATGCTGGTTTGGGCAAGGGCAACCACATTGCCAAGAATCATGCTCAGGATCGCCAACACCGTAAAGATGAGTTGCCACTGATCGGTGACACTGGGGAAGGCCAAGGTCAAAAAGCGAATGGCAAGGGCAAACCCAGCCGCTTTGGAGCCAACGGAGAGAAAGGCAACCACAGGCGTAGGGGCACCCTCATAAACATCGGGCGTCCATTGGTGAAAGGGCACTGCCGAAATTTTGAAACTAATGCCAGCAATAACAAACACTAAGGCCACCACCAGACCCAAGGATTCCCCAGAGAGAGCTTGGGCAATTTCTGGTAACTGGGTGTGCCCACCGGAGAGGCCATACAACAGTGACGATCCATAGAGGAAAATGGCAGAACTGGCCGCACCAATCAGGAGATATTTCAAGGCGGCTTCGTTGGAGCGGCTATCGCGCTTGGTGTAGCCGGTGAGCAGATAGGAGGCAATACTCAGGGTCTCTAGCGCCACAAAGATAAACACCAGTTCTTGGGCACCGGCAATGAACATGCCACCCACCGTGGCCGTCAACAGAATCGTCATAAATTCGCCGAGGGAACTGCCGGTTTGCTCAACATAGCGAATGGACATGAGAATCGTGCCCAAGGCTGAAAGGGCAATCAGTCCCCGGAAGAAGAGGCTGAGGTGATCAGAAATAAAGCTGCCAAAGAAACTGACGGTGTCGGGCTGAGTCCACAGGGGAATCATCGTGGCGATCGCTCCCCCTAAACCGACAATGGCAAAGTAGGGGGTCCAGCGATCGGCTTGGCGTCCCTGAATCAAATCTGCTAGGAGGACAACAAGCAGCGTCACAATCACGATGGTTTCCGGCAAAATGGTGCCTGCATTCAGCTGTCCGGCCAGTGTCACCAAATCCATAACTCTTTACGCGCCTTGATGGAATCCCCCATATCTTATCACCCAGATTTTCATTTCATTGGTTGCCCGCGATCGCCTTCTGCTTATGAGTGGGATTAGTTTTTACCAATCTCGGCACTGGCAGAGGTGGTATTTTGATTTTGGGTCAGAGCAATAGCCGCAAAGAGCCGCGATCGCCATCTAGCTCAGCTGCCACCCCCACCGGTAAGGCAGCATTGACCCCCTCATGGCCAAAGGGCAAGTCACTGACAATGGGAAGCCCCAAATCCGCCAAGCGATCGCCCAAAACCTCAATCACGCGAAAATTGGGTTGGGTGGTGGGATCCTCACAGCGACTAAAACGACCGAGGGCAATCCCCTGAATCTGATGCAACACACCACTGCGGCGCCACTGCGTCAACATGCGGTCAATGCGATAGGGGGCTTCACCCACATCCTCTAGGGCTAAGATCACATTCTCAAAAGAAGGACAATCAGGCGTCCCCAGTAAATGAGTCGCGACTGTTAAATTCCCCACCAAAAGACGACCCTGCACCACACCGCCCCCCCAACCCGTTCCCAAGAGCGGCTCTAGGGGTTTGCCCCGCACCAGATCAAAAAGCCGCTGCTGACTCCAAAGGGGTTCTGCCGCCAGCGTGGTGAGTACTGGGCCATGGACACCGGCCACCCCTTGGTTAGCATAGCTCCACAGCAAAGCCGTAATATCCGAAAAACCAATCAGCCATTTCGGCGATACCGCTGGCCACTGCCACTGCTCCAACAGACGAGTCGCTCCAAATCCGCCCCGCCCGCAGAGAATACCCTTAATAGAATCATCTTGCAATAAGTGCCGCAGGCGATCGCGCCGCTGTTGATCGGCACCCGCAAGGTAGCCCCAGCCGGCAAAGGCCGCCTCATCGACAATCACCTCATAGCCCTGAGCTTGCCAACAGGCCACTCCCTGCCAAAAAGGTTCCCTTTGGCGGAGGACACCACTAGGAAAGGCGACGGCAAGGCGATCGCCCGGCTGAAGCGGCGGCGGTAATGTTGCAAAGACGGTCACGTTAGAAAAAATTAGAATTGCGGTAAAACTGCAAGCGCCCCGTGCCGATATTTTGACCTATGGCGCGATCTCCTCCCCGAGGAAAGGCTGTCACAGCAAAAAGATACGTCCCATCCCATTGGGGATTGCGCACAGGAGCAACCTCAACCCGCAGGTACCACCCCGGTGGCACAGGGGGATCAAAGGTCACTGTGAGCAGCGCTGAATGGCCATCAAAGGTCACCTTGCCCAAGGGAATCGGCTGGCGGGAGCGATCGCCGATAAAAACACGGGTACGTTGGGGCAAAAAGTAAATCGTCTCAATGCCGGGCAGTTGTTGAATGTCGAGCCGGGCAAGGGGTTCGCCTGCGGTGGTCGGTATCTGCACAATGAAGTTGTAGGTGGTATTCGTTAGCCACACTTGAGGATAGCGGGTATTGGCTTCAACAAAAATGGGTGGCTGATCAAAGGCCACCCGACCATCGGGAAACTCAACCCCTAGGCTCTGAGGGGGCAAAGCAGCTATGCCAACAAGGGCGATCGCGAAGGGTCGTCGCATCCCTTATTTACCCCGCGAGGGGGGTTCTGTGCCGTGGGCGATCGCGCTACTACAGACCCAGTTTTCCGGCAGGCCGGGGTAACCGCGCCGCAACGCCTCTGGACAAATGGTATAGATCGTCAGTTGGCAATCAATCAATTGCACACCATACTTCTCCGTCTGCTTCAGAGCCTGCTTGAGAATCGTATCATTGTCGAACTCCATTGTGCGGTTGCATTGCACGCACACCATGTGGTGATGGTGGTGCGGAGACATTGTATTGAGTTCGTAGTGCTTGTGTCCCTCGGCCAGTTCCAACTCCCGCAGAATACCCATCCGTGACATCAACTTCACAGTGCGATAAACGGTGGATAAACTAATGGAGTGTCCCTGTTTACGCAACTCATGGTGCAGGTCTTCAGCACTCAGGTGGTTGCCCTTAGGCAGATTCTGGAAAATATTGAGAATGGTTTCTCGCTGTGGCGTCAACCGCCAGCCCTTCTCGTTCAGTTCTGCCTTTAAGGCTGCTGCTGTATAAAGTGGCATAGGAGATTCGCCTGATCTGCCGATATTTGGTTTGCATGATAGCCGACAACAAGTGTCATTTGCAACAACCACAGCTTATTGAGAATAATTACAATAGTTTTACTGAACTTTCTGCAAATGAGTTGCAACGCCCAAGCACAACCCAAGCAATCATCAATGGGTTCAATGGCGCAGAACCCAGTTCAAAAACCAATCCTTAATTTGTTTGCCGCTGCGGCTTGGGTCGCTGGAACTTCGACATCGGGGTAAAGTCTTCGACGGGCACATCCTTGAGTGCCTGACTCATGAAATCCCGCCAAATGGGTGCCATAAAGCCACCCCCCGTTGCCCCCTGCCCGAGGGGCGCATAGTTGTCATTCCCTGCCCAAACCGCGGCTGAGAGTTGCGGCACATAACCGACAAACCAAATATCCCGCTCAGAAGAGGTGGTGCCTGTTTTCCCTGCGGCGGGTCGGCCAATGTTGGCACCTGTGCCTGTCCCACTGGTGATCACACTTTTCATCGTGTCATTGATGGCTGCGGCCGCCCAAGGATCCAGCACCAGTTTGGGGCGAGGGGTGTGATCCAAGAGCAAATTGCCATTATTATCCGTAACTTGAATAATCGTCGTGGTGGGGGATTGCCAGCCATTGTTGGCGAATGTGGCATAGGCAGCGGCCATTTCCAAGGGCGTCAGATCCACCGCCCCCAGAGGTAGAGAAACCACAGGAAGCATGGGACTGGTAATGCCAAGGGTACGGCAAATTTCAATAACGCGCTCAATACCCACCTCTTGGCCAAGAACAATGGCAGGAATATTGCGGGACATGGCCAAAGCCATACGCATAGACATCCCACCCATAAAGGAGCCATCGTAATTTCGCGGCACATACCACCCACTGCCATCGCGATACCTAACGGGTGAGTCGTTAATTCCAGAATCGGGCGTATATTTGCCACTGGCATAGGCAGCATAAAAGACAAAGGGCTTAAAGGCAGACCCCGGCTGACGCATCGCTTGGGTGGCGCGATTAAACTGACTGCGGTTGTAGTCCACACCGCCGACAAGGGCTTTGACATAGTGCGTTCGTGGATCTACCGCCGCCAAAGCCAACTGATCGGCGCGCACACCACTGCCCCGTAGGGTTTGATAGCCGCGTTGGATTGCCTCTTCGGCCATTTTTTGCACCTTGACATCAAGGCTACTTTGTACCCGCATTCCCCCACGGATGACCGCTTCACGACCAAATTGGCGGGTCAACTCCTGCAACACAGCATCGGTAATCCAAGGACTGCGACTGCGCTGGAAGGAGGTAATTTCCCCCAGCTTGATCGGTTCTTGGGCAGCAGCAGCCGCCTCCTGGGGGGTGATCCAATCCAATTCCACCATCCGATCCAGCACCAATTGCTGCCGTTCTTTGGCGAGGTCAAAATCCACAAAGGGGCTATAGGCCTCGGGCGCTTGGATAATGCCAGCCATCATGGCAGCTTCGGCAAGCGTGAGATCAGCGGCATTTTTTTTGAAGTAGCTTTGGGCGGCGGTTTGTACGCCGTAAGTGTTATGTCCCCAATAGACTTGATTGAGGTACATCTCCAAAATTTCATCTTTGCTGAAGATCTGCTCGAGGCGCATGGCCAGGACAGCCTCAGCCACTTTACGACTAATGGAGCGATCTTGAGACAAAAAGAGATTTTTCACCAATTGCATCGTCAGGGTAGAGCCACCCTGTACGGTACGCCCCGAGGTGAGGTTGACCATTAAGGCACGGGAAATACCAATGGGATTAATACCGCGATGCTGATAGAAGCTACTGTCTTCGATCGCCATCACAGCCAGCTTCAAACTGGGCGAAATTTCGCTGAGGGGAACGACTTCGCGGTTTTCTTCATCGTGAAGGCTGACAAGGAGGGTGCCCTTAGCATCGTAAATGTGCGTCGTTTCACTGGGAATGTAGCCCCGCAGCGATCGCACATCCGGCAAATTCCGAAAGCTAATCGCCAAGCCCAGCAGCCCCCCGCCGATTGCCGCACAACCAAAGGTCATCCCGACAAGGAAGGTACGGTTAGCAATTCGCAGGACCCCACGCCAGAAGTTTTCATCTTGGGGGCGGGTTTGGGAGGGGTGTTTGCCAAGGGTAGTGGTGGACACGACAGTCGCTTCCTTACGCCAATTATTTTTTACTTCGTATATGATTTTTTTATTGGGATAAAAGTAGGGGATGGCAAAATGGCCCCGCGATCGCAATTGATTGCTATCATAGCCATCCTAGACCAGAAAATGTCCTCGCCCAAATCGAATGCCCAATCCAATGCCCAATCAAGTGATGTCTTCAGACCTTGAGGCCACAATTGCACGGCTGCAGCGCGGCGTTGTCGAAACCTTTCCCCATGTCCCTGATTCCACCAAACCCGAAGAAAATCTCTGGGTCTATTTGCGGCAAATGGAGCGCCCGCTGCGAATTAAGCTTGGCATTGATCCCACGGGCAGCGAAATTCACCTCGGTCATAGCATTGTCCTGCGCAAGTTACGCCAGTTTCAGGATGCGGGGCACTGTGCCGTGCTGATTATTGGTGACTTTACGGCTCAAATTGGCGATCCCACAGGGAAGTCGGAGGTGCGCAAACAACTCACCCCTGAGGAGGTGGCAACCAATGTGCAAACCTACCTTGAGCAAGTGAAGCCCATTTTGGATTTTGAGACCCCCGGCCGCTTAGAAATTCGCTACAACTCGGAGTGGCTCGCCAAGCTGGACTTGCGGAAAATTCTCGAGCTACTGGGAACGATGACTGTTGGCCAAATGCTGGCCAAGGAGGGGTTTGCCGAACGCTACGCCAAGGAAACGCCCATTTTTCTCCATGAGTTTCTCTATCCATTGATGCAGGGCTATGATTCAGTGGCGGTGGCGGCAGATGTGGAACTGGGGGGTACCGATCAAAAATTTAACATTGCTGTGGGTCGCGATTTACAGCGCCATTTTCGCTTGCCCACCGTGCAATTTGGTCTGCTGATGCCGATTTTGGTGGGGACGGACGGAGTACAGAAAATGTCGAAGTCCCTTGGCAACTATGTGGCGCTTACGGAGTCGGCAGCCAGTATGTACTCCAAGCTGGAGAAAATTCCCGATGCCTTGGTGAACCAATACATTGAGTTGCTCACGGATTTGCCTTTGGACAGTTTACCCACCAATCCCCGCGATCGCCAGAAGGCCTTAGCCCTAGAAGTCGTGAGTCAGTACCATGGGCGCGATCTCGCCCTGCAAACCCAAGCGGAACTAGCCGCGATCGTCACCCAAGGACAAACGGCACAGGCGGGATCGATTCCAGAGTATTCCCTTGGGGAGTTTCAGTTCCCTGTGAAGCTGACTTATGTGCTCAGTCACACCAAACTCTGCCCCAGTAGCAGCGAAGCGCGGCGACAGATCCAAGGGGGTGGGGTGCGTCTCAACGGCGAAAAAATTACGGATGTGGACTTTACCCTCACGGCACCGGAACCCTATGTGAACCAAGTGCTGCAAGTGGGTAAGAAAAAATTCCTGCGCTTTGTACCTTAGGTGGCAGTTGGCATTCTCTGCCAGAATGAAGATGAGGTGGTGCAGAGAATGTGTAGGATGAGCGAGCAGGAATTTCAAGCCAAGGTACTCAGCGAGTTGCAGGCGCTGCGTGTAGATGTGGAGAAACTCGGCACCGATGTTGAAAAACTACAAACGGATGTCGAAAAGCTCCAAACTGATGTGCACAAACTGCAAGGGGATGTGAGTGAGTTAGCAACACAGGTCAAAAATCAAGAGTACAAGTTTGAAGTTTATCAACGGGGAACCGATGCCATGGTGCGGATGGCAACAACGATCATTATTGCGGCGGCATCCGTTGTTGTTCTGGCGAGTCTTTCCCCGGCAATTACTACCCTTGTGAGCGCGATCGCCCACCAAGGGAATTAGCTACAACGATGACCCTAGGGCTGGTTCCACAATTCGTTAAGATCTTCTTATTTATTGGCTTGATGCTCTTGAGTACCAGTTTGGCTGTGATTTTTCCCCTGAACCCCGTCGCAGGACTCAGTAGTGGTGTGACCAAAACCGTTTTAGACAATGGCCTCACGGTTCTGATTAAAGAGATTCCCACCGCCCCTGTGGTGAGTTTGCAGGTGTGGTATCGCGTGGGTTCGCGCCATGAGCCCAAGGGGGAAAATGGGATTGCCCACCAACTGGAGCATTTGATGTTTAAGGGCACCAAGAGCCGTCCCGTCCAGTTTGGTCAGTTGTTTTATGCTCTTGGCAGTTCTTCCAATGCCTTTACCAGCTACGACATGACCGCCTACCACCATACGGTGCGCGCTGACCAACTAGAACCACTGCTGATTCTCGAGGCGGATCGCCTGCGCAATACCCTGATGACCCCCGATGCCCTTGAGAGTGAAAAACGGGTGGTGATCTCGGAGCTGCAAGGCTATGAAAATAGTCCTGAATATCGCCTCAGTCGAGCCGTGATGGCCGCCCTCTATCCCCATCATCCCTACGGCTTGCCAGTGGGGGGAACGGCCAGTGATGTGGAGCAGTTTACCCTGCCAGCGGTGAAGAGTTTTTATCACCAGTACTATCGTCCTGATAATGCGGTTGTGGTGATTGCTGGCGATGTCCGTCCCCCAAGGGCACTGGAACTGGTCAAGAAAACCTTTGGGCAGATTCCTCGGCCAACCGACCCTCTAAAGTCTCCTTCATTACCGCCGCCAACAGCAGGTCAAGCCCAGCGAATTCGCCTCACAGAACCGGGAAGTGCGCCGCTATTACAGATTTTGGTACCCATTCCAGCGATGACCCATCCAGATCAGGCGGCCTTGGATGTGCTGGATATGCTCCTCAGTGGCGGACGCAGTTCGTACTTGTATCAGGAATTGATGGAAACGGGTCAAGCCAGTTCGGCCTACTCCTATGTGGCCGCGTTACAGGAGGGGGGCTGGTTTGAAATTGGCGCGATCGCGGCCCCGGAGCAATCCCTTGAGACCATTGAGCAGACCATTGGCCAGATTCTGAACCAGCTGGCAGAGCGTCCCTTGAGTGCCGCTGAACTGCAACGCGCCAAACAACAGCTCAAGGCCAACTTTATCCTGCGCAATCGCGACATTGATGCCCAAGCCAGTCAACTAGCCAACGATGAAACCCTGACGGGAGATTACCGCTTTAGCGATCGCCACCTTGCGGCCATTGAAAAAGTCACGGCTGCGGATGTTCAACGAGTGGTGCAGACCTACTTTGGGCGCGATCGCTGGATTGTGGGGGAATTTATTCCCAGTGAATTTGCCGATGTTGAGCTTTCAGGTCGGCCGGGTGCCCAAACCACCGCCCATAATCTTGTCGGTGAGCCTGTAGATCCGCAAACCATTGCCGCCTATTTACCCCAAGGGAGTGGGCAGGCTGCCCCTGAGGTCAAAAGCAACGGGGTGGAAACCTTTACCCTGAAAAATGGCCTGCGGGTGCTCTTACTCGTGGATCGCAGTACACCAACGATTACGCTGGCGGGGCGCATTGACGCTGGAACGGCCTACGATCTCTTGACCCAACCGGGGGTGGCTCACCTGACGGCTGCGAACCTGCTCAATGGCACGCGGCGCAAAAATGCCCTGACGCTGGCACAAACCCTTGAGGATCGTGGCATTAGCCTAGAATTCAATGCCTTCCGCGATGGAGTGGATATTGAGGCCTATGCCTTGGCCAGTGAGCTACCCATCCTCTTGCAAACCCTTGGTGAAGTGCTTCAGGAGGCCACCTTCCCAGAGTCGGAGTTTCAGCTCAGCCAGCAGCGCTATCTCACGGCTCTGAGTCTTGAGGCGGATGATCCTGTGCGCTGGGGGCGCCGCGTCCTGCAAGAAACCCTCTATCCCGCCAATCATCCCCTGCATCCCTTTGCCACTCCTGAATCTGTACAAGCAATTCAACGCCCAGACCTGTTGAACTTTTATCGTGCCGCCTATACCCCCGATCACACGATTTTGACCCTCGTGGGAGATTTTGACCCAGTGGAGGTGCGATCGCGCCTCAATGAAATTTTTGGCTCGTGGCAACCCCAAACGGATCCCCTGTCCCTAACCTTTCCTGCGGTTTCGCCGCCCGAGCAAACCCTCTTTAAGAATGCGGTGATTGCCGGTAAGAGCCAAGCGATTACCTATCTGGGGACGCCGGGGATCGATCGCCGCGATCCTCGCTTCTACGCAGCGATGCTGATGAATCACATCCTAGGGGGAGACACGCTGGCCAGTCGCTTGGGCACAGAGATTCGCGATCGCCAAGGGTTGACCTATGGCATCTACAGCTTCTTTAGTGCCAGTCGTCAGGCAGGGCCTTTTATCATTCAATTGCAAACCGCCCCTGAGGATACCGCCAAGGCCATTCAGGCCACCTTGCAACTTCTCAGGGATGCCCACCGCCAAGGATTCACCGCCGCCGAACTCGGAGCCGCCAAGCGCAGCCTCAGTAATACTTACCTTGTCGAATTGGCCAATGTGGATGTGGTGGCGCGGACGCTTGTAGGGAATGCCAGCGTGGATTTACCCCCAGAAGAACTCCAGCAGTTTAGCGATCGCCTGCAGCAGGTGACCTTGGATGAAGTTAATCACACTCTGCGGGATCTGATTGATCCAGAGCGACTGGTGATTGTCACTGCCGGTCCTAGTGTTTCCTTTAGCCCCTAGAACGATGGCCAGCTTAACCTTAGGACTTTACCACCTAGAACAGTGGGCCAACCAATGGGTGACGGCTCAACTGAGTGATCTCACCGTGATCAGTGTCGGTATTGTGTTTCTGGCGGGACTGCTCACAAGTCTGACTCCCTGCACCCTTTCGATGCTGCCAATTACTGTCGGGTACATCGCCGGCTACGCCACAAAGCAAAATAGCTCCGTCTTGCGCCAGTCTATTGGCTTTGCCCTTGGCCTCGCAACCACCTTAACCCTGTTGGGGATGATTGCTGCTGTTGCTGGTCGCATCTATGGTCAGGTGGGCTGGGGGTTAACGATCGTGGTGAGCTTGGTGGCGATCGCCATGGGCTTAAATTTGCTCAATGCCTTGCCCCTGAGCTTTCCCCGCAGTCGCTTCCTAGAGGAACTGCCGGCTCGGGTTCCTGCGGGGTTGCAAGCTTATACCCTAGGGGCAACATTTGGCCTTGTGGCAGCACCCTGTAGTACGCCGGTCTTGGCAACGCTGCTGGCATGGGTGGCCACAACCCAAAAGCTAGTGGTGGGGGCTGGTCTGCTGTTGGCCTATACAACAGGGTATGTCGCGCCGCTGATTTTAGTCGGAGTATTTAGCGGTGCCTTGCAAAGGCTCTTGGCACTGCGGCAGTGGTCGAGTTGGATTACCCCTGTGAGCGGTGTGCTCCTCATTGCTTTTGGCGTCATTGCTTTAGCCATTCGTCTTTAGTGCTCAAGCCAAAGGGGCAGTGGTTGGCCGATGGCGGTAGCCATGCAAGCACCTCTGGACAAAAATATCCTCTCAGCTCGGCAATTTTCTCAAACCCAGTCTCCACAACGCTTTGAGCAATTTCTAACAGATTTGGAGGTGCTTGAATTTTCCCGAAATTCAGTTCCAGAGTGACTTTCACGTCCTGTGACCCTGTGGATCTAAAAATTTTACAAAAACAAAAAAATGATCCCGTCTAGGTGCTTGAAAATGACCTGTGCTATAGTAGTCGTAGAGCACCTTCTAGGAGGGTGCCGTGCTGGGATTCTTTCCCAGCCGAATTAATGGAAACTTATGATTATTCAGAATAACATTTGCATAAAATTCGTGCTGGGATTCTTTCCCAGCCGAATTAATGGAAACTTAACTTCAAAGAGGCTGCGGCCTCTCTGAAAGGTGCTGGGATTCTTTCCCAGCCGAATTAATGGAAACTTAATAAAATCCGCGTTAATAATTCACGGTCAAGTGCTGGGATTCTTTCCCAGCCGAATTAATGGAAACTCAATCACCCGCTGAAAATCATTTACAACTACAGCAAGTGCTGGGATTCTTTCCCAGCCGAATTAATGGAAACTATCTAAAGAATTATCACCATCTAAAGCAGCTAATGGTGCTGGGATTCTTTCCCAGCCGAATTAATGGAAACTAGAGGTCAGCGGTTCATTTGTGGTGGGGTCAACAACGGTGCTGGGATTCTTTCCCAGCCGAATTAATGGAAACACTCGTACAAAACTACTGGATTCAGGGAAATAATCCGTGCTGGGATTCTTTCCCAGCCGAATTAATGGAAACTCCCTTAAGGATTTAACCTTGCGAGCTAGCGCCTTGTGCTGGGATTCTTTCCCAGCCGAATTAATGGAAACAATCTCTACTATAATCATCGCCTTGAAATGTAAAGGTGCTGGGATTCTTTCCCAGCCGAATTAATGGAAACCCGCTACCGCTAGTAACGGTAGAGGACTTGGGAGAAGTTGAAAGTGCTGGGATTCTTTCCCAGCCGAATTAATGGAAACATAACTGGAATGTTGAGGGTCATGATTTTTCTCCTGTGCTGGGATTCTTTCCCAGCCGAATTAATGGAAACTACCCCCATAAAGCAACAGATGTTTTGAGCCGTGCTAAACGTGCTGGGATTCTTTCCCAGCCGAATTAATGGAAACTAATAAAAAACATACTATTATTCTACGTCTGCCCGTGCTGGGATTCTTTCCCAGCCGAATTAATGGAAACGCGCTAGCCGGATAGCTTTAGCACTTTTACCGCTACGTGCTGGGATTCTTTCCCAGCCGAATTAATGGAAACTTTGGATAGCCATAAGTTTCCTCCTTCAAATAAAAAACGTGCTGGGATTCTTTCCCAGCCGAATTAATGGAAACTAGCAAACGGAAACTTGTTTGTCAAGCCCCCGCTTAGTGCTGGGATTCTTTCCCAGCCGAATTAATGGAAACTTTCCATTATAAGAATTTACATTAGGCTCTATAACAGTGCTGGGATTCTTTCCCAGCCGAATTAATGGAAACGCCTCTTTGAAATTAATATACCCATCGCCTTTCAGCTGTGCTGGGATTCTTTCCCAGCCGAATTAATGGAAACGCAAATCTCCTTTAAAAAAGGTACAAACAAAAAAAGAGTGCTGGGATTCTTTCCCAGCCGAATTAATGGAAACCATAACGACCTCCTAAAAATCAATCACAGTCCAGCGTGCTGGGATTCTTTCCCAGCCGAATTAATGGAAACTTGGGAACAATCCCAAGGATTAATGCTGTAAAAGTGTGCTGGGATTCTTTCCCAGCCGAATTAATGGAAACTTCAATTATTAGCAAATACAAACACGTTAGCCAATAGTGCTGGGATTCTTTCCCAGCCGAATTAATGGAAACTTACAGGAAGAGTTAAACAAGGCGGAGCTGCTATGTGCTGGGATTCTTTCCCAGCCGAATTAATGGAAACAGTAGTTTTTTCCAAATAGACTCTTTTTGTAGGTTGGTGCTGGGATTCTTTCCCAGCCGAATTAATGGAAACACATTAACTTTTCGTGGTAGTAAAGCTCTAGAGGTGCTGGGATTCTTTCCCAGCCGAATTAATGGAAACTTACAGGAAGAGTTAAACAAGGCGGAGCTGCTATGTGCTGGGATTCTTTCCCAGCCGAATTAATGGAAACAGTAGTTTTTTCCAAATAGACTCTTTTTGTAGGTTGGTGCTGGGATTCTTTCCCAGCCGAATTAATGGAAACACATTAACTTTTCGTGGTAGTAAAGCTCTAGAGGTGCTGGGATTCTTTCCCAGCCGAATTAATGGAAACAGCAAAAGCCACAGGATCACATCCTGTTGCGGTTTAGTGCTGGGATTCTTTCCCAGCCGAATTAATGGAAACCTTTGTGCCCAAAAACTTGGCCATTGATGTATGTGCTGGGATTCTTTCCCAGCCGAATTAATGGAAACAACCGTTTCAGGTCTAATAGGAAAGGTTTCCCATCGCGTGCTGGGATTCTTTCCCAGCCGAATTAATGGAAACACTTCCCAGAGGAGGTTCCGTGGTAGATTGAAATAATGTGCTGGGATTCTTTCCCAGCCGAATTAATGGAAACTATCTGTGTTAAATTTAGGCGCTTTAGGCGCTTGTGCTGGGATTCTTTCCCAGCCGAATTAATGGAAACAACACGGAATTAGACTATTCTTAGAAGGTGCTGGGATTCTTTCCCAGTCGAACTAGTGGAAATGGAAACAGGAAAATGACAAATTGTTGGTTTGAAACACGCAAAGAGTGTCCAGCATGTGGTTCTGCGGCATTCCAAATAATTTATGAGGCTGAATATGATAGACCACCGATTAAGGATTACCTCAACGATTTTTATTCAGGAAGAGTTGAGTTTGATTATTTAGAAGGAGCAGTTTATATTCTATGCGAATGTGACATCTGCGGAATGATTTTTCAAAGAGATATCCCCAACAGAACTCTAATGGAAAGGCTGTATGACCACTGGATAAATTCAAAGGAATCCTTTAAAGAGCATCAAGAGAGCACTAGTCTTGATTACTATTCTCGCTATGTAAAAGAAATCATGCAGATTATTTCGTATTTTAATGAAAAGCCTTTTCGATTGAACTTTCTTGATTTCGGTATGGGCTGGGGTAACTGGGCGCTGATGGCTAAAGCTTTTGGATGTGAGGTGTACGGAGTAGAATTATCAAAAGAGTGCATAGCACATGCTCAGTCAAATGGCATAAAGGTAATTAGCTGGGATGAAATTCATCAGTATCAGTTTGACTTCATTAATACTGAGCAGGTATTTGAACACATATCAGAGCCTCTGAATACCTTAAAGTATTTGAGGATGGCTTTAAAACCAAATGGCATAGTCAAGATAAGTGTGCCCACTGCCAACGACATAGATCGCCGATTGAAGATCATGGACTGGACATCACCAAAG
Organism: Thermosynechococcus sp. PKX82; assembly: GCF_031583255.1. Classification (NCBI taxonomy): domain Bacteria; kingdom Bacillati; phylum Cyanobacteriota; class Cyanophyceae; order Acaryochloridales; family Thermosynechococcaceae; genus Thermosynechococcus; species Thermosynechococcus sp. PKX82. The sequence goes on from NZ_CP134169.1 coordinate 2,098,213, forward strand.
GGTTCTTCTAATTCCCTCAACCCTGTAGCCCCGTTAGAACATATCAACTTCTTTCGGAGATCATCTCTTATTAAGATGGCAGAAGTAGCACAAATGGAAGAAGTTTATATTCCAATACTTAAGCAATATCAATATACAACTGGCTGGTCAGGGATAAGAAATATTGCAAAGAATATTATTTTGCCAATATACCGCAATGTTTTAAAGAAACAGAATTATATTTTTCTTCGCAATGTTGGCCATAAGAGCTAATGCATCTTGTCTAGGAAACCCTCAGTCGAGCTCGGAGAAACACCGCAAGGCCGGATTAAGACAATGGGTGTTTGCTCATCGGCATTACCGGCGGGGTTTTTCTTCAGGGCAGTCGTAAGGAAGTGAGGGGAGACTCCCTGACTAGCTGCAAGCACCTTGACTGCCCCTAGGTCGTTAACATCAACAATGGCGATGCCCAAACCCGTTTTTGCTGCTAGATCCTCCACGACGGCTTGGGGGTTAACAGGTCCCATAACAATAAATTGATCGTAGGGGGGCAGGGTACCTGTCACATCGTCAATGAGGCGAGCTTGTTCGCCAGCCAATTGATAGAATCCGCCCTTGTGGCCAAAGACTTTGGCGATCGCCCCCCCCAAAAAGGCCAAGAGTACCCGTAGCGCTCCCACTTCCTCCACCAGCGCTTGCATGCCACAGGCGGTGGCCAAACTTGAGGTGGGCAAGAAAAACTGACACACCCGCGTTGCTACCCACCCCGGTTGCATTTGTGCCGGATCCTTGAGGCGACCTTGGATAATGGCAAGGGGTGTTTCCCCAATGGCAACAATGTCTCCAGGTTGGGCATGGGGCATCACATAGCGATTGAGCACCTCTAGGGGAATATCCAACGGCGTCAGTAAATGGGTGCGAATGGGGAGTACCTGACATCTCTCCGCCTGTCGCCACACACCTGTATCTCCCGTGGCCGGAAACTTGAGGGGGATAAATTCATGGTGGGTTTTGGCAAAGCGACCATGGGGGCCATAGGCAATGTAGTGAATCTTGACCCAAGCAGCCTTGACCTCGCTCACGCCAATTCCCTGCAAATCCACACAAATCTCGACATTCGTTTGCTTGGTGGACTTGACGATATAGGCAAACCAATAGCCATCGGCACGGGGGGGAAACTCTGGCTCCGGGTGGCGGGGGATGACCTGCACATCCGTCTGAATCATATCGACACGGCCATCGGACAATAGCACCACCTCTGCCCGTAAGTCTGGCACCATCACCTCAAGGCCACGGTGGGGGTTGCTCAGTCCCAATAGCCCCACAAAACGGTAGTGGGTTGGCTCATAGATTTCCAGATTCCAAGTGGCACCGATCACTTCAAGGGGATGGGCTGGCCGCCGCCGATACCGCCATTCCAAGGCCAAGAAGATCAAAGCCGCAATGGCTCCGAGGACTGCTGCACCACTGCCAACGATCGTCTGAATCATTTCTTGGGCTCTCCCACCGCATCTCTTGTATTCGCTAGATTACTAGCAGTGAGGTATCTTTTGGAGTCATTGATTTTGCAGTGGCAAGAAGTTCGCGGCAATTGGTTGTATATTCCCCCGCGCCCCTTGGGGTGGATTCACTTTCTCGGCGGCGCCTTTGTGGCCACCGCACCCCAAGTAACCTACCGCCGTCTGTTGGAGCATCTTGCCGAAGCCGGCTATGGCATTATTGCCACGCCCTTTGTGAACACCTTTGACCATGGGGCGATCGCCCTCGATGTGCTGAATAAACTCGACTATGCCCTTGATTGGTTGATCTATCGCCGAGGCTACCCAGCGGCATTGCCCATCTATGGTTTGGGACACAGTATGGGCTGCAAGCTCCACCTGCTGATCAATAGCCTCTACGATGGCGATCGCGCTGGGAATATGTTCATGGCCTTCAACAACTACCCCGCCAGTCAATCCATTCCTTGGATGGAAAACCTTGCCCCCGTGGGTGTCGAATTCAGTCCCAGCCCGACAGAAACCGAAAAACTGATTCAAGAGCGCTATCCTGTGCGCCGTAATCTCTTGATCCGTTTCCAAGAGGACGATATTGACCAAACAGCCCGCCTGCGCAGTCTCCTCAGAGCCAAATTTGGCGATATGGTCACTGCCTTGAAGCTACCGGGGAATCACCTCACCCCCCTCAGCCAAGGACTCAAGTGGCAAGTCGGCGCAGAATTTTCTCCCCTAGATGCCGTCGGCCAGTGGATCAAGCAAAGTCTCTTTCCCGAAATGCAGATTCTGGAGGAGTGTCTGTTGGAGTGGCTCAATCCCCTAGGCACTGCCCGCCGTTCCCGCCCGTAGCGTGGCACAATCACATAAGGAACCCTTGATGAAAAAAGGACTTTGCCCGTGACTGTTGCCCCCTCTGCTGCCCTCAGTGCTGCTGCACGCCCCGACTCCCGCGGTCGCTTTGGTCGCTTTGGTGGCAAGTACGTTCCCGAAACGCTGATGCCCGCCCTCAGTGAATTGGAGGCGGCCTTTGCCCACTATCGCCAAGACCCTGATTTTCAAGCCGAATTGCAGCAACTTCTGCAAGACTATGTGGGTCGTCCTAGTCCCCTCTACTTTGCCGAACGCCTCAGTGCCCACTATGCCCATGATCAAGCCCAACCCCAGATCTATCTAAAACGGGAAGACCTCAACCATACGGGTGCCCACAAAATCAACAACGCCCTCGGGCAAGTCCTCCTTGCCAAACGCATGGGCAAACAGCGCATTATTGCCGAAACAGGTGCCGGTCAGCATGGGGTAGCTACAGCAACAGTGTGTGCCCGCTTTGGCCTCCAATGTGTGATTTACATGGGGGTACAGGATATGGAGCGGCAGCGGTTAAACGTGCTGCGGATGCGTCTATTGGGAGCAGAAGTGGCGCCCGTCAGTGCAGGCACAGGCACCCTAAAAGATGCCACCTCCGAAGCGATTCGCGATTGGGTGACGAATGTTGAAACCACCCATTACATCTTGGGTTCAGTGGCGGGGCCCCATCCCTACCCGATGCTAGTGCGGGAATTCCATGCCGTCATTGGGGCAGAAACGCGGCGGCAGTGCCTTGAAAAATGGGGCGGGCTGCCCGATATTTTGCTCGCCTGTGTTGGCGGCGGCTCCAATGCCATGGGACTCTTCCATGAGTTTGTTGAGGAACCGCAGGTGCGCTTAATTGGTGTTGAAGCTGCGGGTCAAGGGGTGGACACGGGTCACCATGCTGCCACCCTCACCAAAGGGGAAGTGGGGGTACTCCACGGTGCCATGAGCTATCTCTTGCAGGATGCCGATGGTCAGGTGGTTGAGGCCCACTCCATCAGTGCCGGTTTAGACTATCCGGGCGTGGGGCCAGAGCATAGCTACCTCAAGGACATTGGTCGGGCAGAATACTACAGTGTCACTGATGCTGAGGCCGTGGCTGCCTGTGTGCGCCTAGCTCAGTTGGAGGGAATTCTCCCTGCCCTCGAAACCGCCCATGCCTTGGCCTATCTGGAAACGCTATGCCCGCAATTGACAGGGCAGCCGCGCATTGTCATTAACTGTTCAGGACGCGGCGACAAGGACGTGGAAACGATTGGCCGCTATTTTGAGGCACAGCAAGCCCCCTGAGTTAGAACTCCGCATTCCCCGGTATACGCGGAAAGGGAATGACATCACGGATATTGTCCATGCCCGTCATAAACTGCACCAACCGTTCAAATCCTAAACCAAAGCCGGCATGGGGGACACTGCCATAACGGCGTAAATCCAAGTACCACCAGTAGGGGGCAGGGTCTAGGCCTTGGCTCACAATTCGCTCCTGCAGCACGTCAAAGCGCTCTTCCCGCTGGGAGCCACCAATGATCTCGCCAATTTTGGGGGCGAGGACATCCATTGCTGCTACGGTTTTGCCATCGTCATTGAGGCGCATATAGAAGGCTTTGATGGCAGCGGGATAATCATAAACAATCACGGGGCGCTGGCAGTATTCCTCAGCAAGGTAGCGCTCATGCTCCGATTGCAGGTCTAGCCCCCAAGCCACGGGAAATTCAAAGGCGCGACCACTCTTTTCTAGGACTTGAATGGCTTCTGTGTAACTAAGGCGGGCAAAGGGTTGGGTTGCCATCTGCTCAGCGGTGGCCATGACGCTATTGTCAATCCGCTCCTGAAAGAAGGCCATATCCTCACTGCAGTGGTCAAGGACATGGCGAAAGACAAACTGCAAAAAGGCCTCCGCCAGTTCCATATCTCCCATCAGGTCACAGAAGGCCATCTCTGGCTCCACCATCCAAAACTCGGCAAGGTGACGCGAGGTATTGGAGTTTTCAGCGCGGAAGGTGGGACCAAAGGTATAGACATTGGTAAAGGCTGTGGCCATAATTTCTGCCTCCAGTTGGCCACTGACGGTGAGGTAGGCACGACGACCAAAAAAGTCTTGACTGAAGTCAATATTCCCCTCTGGGGTTTTGGGTGGCTGCGCTAAATCCAGGGTGGTGACGGTAAAGAGTTCCCCAGCCCCTTCGCAGTCACTGGCGGTAATGATCGGGGTGTGTACCCAGAGGAATCCCCGCTCCTGAAAGAACTGGTGAATGGCAGTGGCACAGGCATTGCGCACGCGCATCACCGCGCCTAGGGTATTGGTTCGCGGTCGGAGATGACCAATGGTGCGTAGAAATTCAAAGCTGTGGCGTTTCTTTTGCAGGGGATAAGTTTCTGGATCGGCACCGCCCCAAAGGTGAATCTGCTGGGCATGGAGTTCAATGGTTTGGTTTTTGCCGGGAGAACGCACCAGTTCGCCACTGAATTCTGCGGCAGCCCCTGTGGTCAGGTCTTTAATGGCTGGCGTTGCTGCTGCCACGGTGTTGGGAATGACCACCTGCAATCCGGCTAGGGTTGAGCCATCGTTGACGTTGACAAACGTACATTCCTTGAGTTCGCGTTTGGTGCGCACCCAGCCCTTGACGGTGACGCGATCGCCCACTTGACCTTGATGAAGAATGTCCTTAATCCGCTGCTGCATGGGTCTTGTTCCTATAACTGCACAATGGTTACTCCCCGGCCACCTTCTTCAGGAGGCGCAAGGTGATAGCTTTGAACGCTGGGGTGCTGATCTAAAAATTGATGCACAAACTGGCGGAGGGCACCACTGCCGTGGCCGTGGATAATCCAAACCGTTCCCTGCTGGCGGTTGAGAAATTCCTCTAGGAGGGGTTCCGCCTCATGGGTGCGCTTGCCCCGCAGATCGAGGGTACGGCTCTCTGTGCGAATGGCGGGTGCTGGGGTGCGAGAAGGGAGTGGGGGGGGAGCTTGAGCTGGGTCGGACTTGGGTTTAGATGGTGTGCGTACTGGTTCGCCCTTGAGGGATTCCACCGCATGGGGAGGAACGGTAAATTTCACGGAACCCACTTGGACGACAATATCCCCCTGCTGGCTGACACTGAGGACTTCGCCCACCTGTTGCCATTGGGGCAAGCGAACGCGATCGCCCGGTTGAGGAATAAAGCCAACGGGCGGAGGTGGTGGTAAGTAAGTTTTCTCAATCTGATGCAGCGCCGTTTGGGCAGCTTGTACCTGTTCGGGACTGTTGGCGCGTTGCAGTTGAGCAATGACTTTGGCAATTTCCTGCTGTGCTCTACGAAGAGCTGTGCGTACCTCTTCTTCCAATTGTTGACGAAGTTGCTGCTGGCGTTGTCGCAGTTCCTGCGCTTTGGTGGCAATTTCTTGGTAGAGGGCTTCAGTATCGCGAAGCAGGGTTGCCGCAGCGGTGGTTTTCGACTCCTGCACTTGGCGTTGTGCCACTAGCCCGCTAATCATCTCGTTGACACTGTTGCTGTCACCGCTTAAAAAGGCCTTGGCACCTTCAACAATACTGGGATGTAGCCCCAACCGCTGGGCGATCGCTAGGGCATTAGACTGTCCCGGTATGCCCCACAGCAGCCGATAGGTCGGGGCAAGGGTGGTCTCATCAAACTCAACGGCGGCATTTTCAAAGCGGCTGTCCTGATACTTGAGGGCTTTGAGTTCGCCATAGTGGGTGGTGGCAAAGGTGAGACTGGCGTGGTCTGCCAGATAGCGCAACAGGGCGATCGCTAGGGCTGTACCCTCACTGGGATCCGTGCCGGCCCCCACTTCATCGAGGAGCACCAACGTATTGCCCCCTGTCATCTCGAGCTCTGTGAGAATATCGCGGATATTGCAGATATGACTGGAAAAGGTGGACAGGTTTTGGGTCAGGGACTGCTCATCCCCAATGTCTGCCCAAATCCCTGTAAACCAGGGCAACTCTATGGGCGCTGCCGCTGGCACATACAACCCTGCTTTTGCCATCAGTGCTGCCAAGCCCAAGGCCTTCAAGGTTGCTGTTTTGCCGCCGGTGTTGGGGCCAGTGATTGTCACTACCTTGGTGGGGGGGGGCAATTCAATGTCAATGGGCACCACGGTCTGTCCTTGCTCATGGTGCTCTTGCCACACCAAGAGGGGATGCCGCAACGCCTTCAGGTGCAGCCGCGTGTCACTGACAAACTGGGGTGGGTTGCCCTGCAACCAGAGACTATAGTGGGCACGGGCGACCGCCATATCGAGGGTGGTCAGCACATCGAGCAGATACCACAAATCATCACTAATCGTGGCCAACTGATCCGAGAGGGCTTGGCAAATGGTGCGTTCGGCCTCAGCCTCTTGATGGGTAAGTTGTTGCAGGCGGTTTTGCAGGTCAATGGTTTCTTGCGGCTCAATGTAGAGCGTGGCACCACTGGCGGAGAGATCGTGGACAATTCCCGGCATCTGGTCTTTGTGGGTGGCTTTGACTGCCAACACATAGCGATCGCGCCGTTGGGTGACCACCGCCTCTTGAATGGCACTGGCTCGCTGCTGCAGAATCTGCTGCAGTTGCTGCTGGATCTGGGCACGGCACTGCCGTTGCTGCTGGCGAATCTCAGCCAATTCTGGACTGGCGCGATCGCTCACTTGCCCTTGATCAGTAATACAGCGGTAGATTTCTTGAGCCACCTCAGGATAGGTGCGAATGCCGGCCACCAGTTGCTGAAGCGCCGTGAGTTGCGCGTGTTCCTCAATTTGACGCCGCTGTTGCCGCGCCGCACTCAACAGGTGGGCGATCGCCAGTAGCTCCATTCCCTGCAAACAGCCTTGGCGATCCAGCCGCGCCAGCGCCGGTTCAATATCTGTGACTTGGCTAAAATCGAGGTGCACTTGGTGCACCGTTTCCAGGGTAATCACCTCAGTGGTTTGAGCCAACAGCACTTGACTGGCTGCTTGGGTGCCCCCTAGAATCTCTCCCCCCTGCAGCTGGCGCATCCCCCGTTTGGTAGCAGCAAACGTTGCCAACTGCTGACAGAGACGCGGCCACTCCAGCCGCCCTAGGGATTTGTCTAGTGCACTAACTTGTGACGTGAGAACAACCAATGTTCGCTATCTGCTGAAAACACTACTTTCACTGACTGTAGCACTGCTCACCAATCCGTGCAGCGGTTCTAGAGAACCATCCCCGACGACATCTCCGCATCCACGGCATCCTGCAGTTTCAGCAGGGTACTGGTGAGGGCTTCAGGATTGAAGTAGGTCCATTCGATGGCTTGGGCGATCGTTTGCAATCGCTCGGTAATACTCGTGAGATCTCCAAACAGATTTTCGCGCGGCAAGCCCGCAAAGAGTGCCATCGCGCCTTGGTTGACCGCCCACTTGCACTCCGATTCATGGACACGGGTGCGCAGGCCACTGAGGAGAATGACATTCATTTCTGGATAGCGCTGGCGATACTGGCGACAAAAATCGTAGGGATTGGTTTTTGGCATTCCCAAATCGAGGAGCAAGAGGCTGACTTTGCAGTTGAGGGACTCCACATGGGCAATAATTTTTTCTAACTCAAAGTGGGATGTTGCCCAAATCGTCGAAATCCCTTGGGAGTTCAATAATTCCCGCCACATTTCCCCTTGGGTACGCGAAGAGTGGGTCATCAAGACCGTGACTTGGCCATTACTCCCATGGGAATGATTGGTGTAGGGGTGGGGACTCGGCGCATCCCGCAGGTCAATGTACTCTAGTTCTGACTCACCAATGGAAATGCGATCGCCGTGTCTGAGGAGATGGGGAGCGTGGATACGGTTATTGCCGACAAATGTCCCGTTCATGCTTCTGAGGTCGGTCAGCCGATAGCGATGATCCGCCTGCCGCTCAATGCGAATGTGATGCCGCGAACACCAGCGATCGGGTAGGACAATATCACAATCTTTACTTCGACCAATTTGCCAAACGGGTAACTGATCCAACACAATAGAACGCTGCATGTAAACAGAGTGCAATAACAACCGGGGTGTGGGTGCCGCTAGAATCAGCTCACTGGGACGCATGAACCCCCACTGCTGTTCACCAGAACGGCTGGGTGCTTGTAGGTGTGGAACGTAGGTATTGGGGCGATTGGCTGAGGCGTCCATAGCAGCAGCTAAAAAACACTAAAATCATCAAACTTATTTTTATGCTGCCTATCCTAGCGTTGATGAGCAGCGAGGGACTACCTCCATCTTAGATGTCAATAGAATGGCAATAGCACCCTCTAGGTTGCTAAAACGTACTCGTTATGAGTATGATAAATAGACAGGACAGTTCGATAACTGTCAAAGGAGACCACTATGACTGCAACAATCACACTAAAAGAGCAAGTGCTAGCCACCCTGAAACGGGAACAGGCCAATGCGGTTGTCCTGTATCTGAACTATAAAAAGTACCACTGGCTAACCTATGGCCCCTTGTTTCGGGAGTTGCACCTGCTGTTTGAAGAACAGGGAACAGAAGTCTTTGCCATGATTGATGAACTGGCTGAGCGTAGCTTGATGCTTGATGGCCAGCCAGTGGCAGACCCCGCAGACTATCTCAAAGTGGCAACGGTAACCCCCTCAACCGGCCAACTCACGGTCAAGCAAATGATTGAGGAGGCGATCGCTAACCATGAGCTGATCATTACCGAGATGCACCAAGATGCAGAAGTGGCCACTGAGGCGGGCGACATTGGTACGGCTGACCTCTACACCCGTTTGGTGCAAACCCACCAAAAACATCGCTGGTTCCTTAAGGAGTTTTTAGCCAAAGGCGATGGCTTGGTCAGTTAGTTGCGAATTGGGCCGTTGTAGTCAATGGTGGTGCGACCATCGGCAGCCACAGTAACGACAGTTTCGATACTGGGCAGGGATGCGGGCACGCCATTGCTGACTCGATGGCCCAAAATCCGAAACGTGTAGGAGCCGTCGGCATTGCGCACATAGGGGGCTTCACGGACAGGCCCATGCAGGGACTGATCGGCTCGATAGCGACTTAATCCGCCATTGACACGTTCTGCGGCTTGGCGGGCATAGTTGCGGGCGCGAACGAGCTCGACAATGTTGACAGGCTCAGGATTAGTTGCTTGGGCAATGGCAAAGGGGGCGATCGCTCCCCCAAGGGAAAGACTCAGCACGAGGCTAGCAATCAGCGGCTGGGTCATCAGGCTTCTCCACTCAGCGGTCTTTATCTAAGATAGCCAAGGGGCTTTGCTAACCCCTAGATAGCGGTCTTGATGCAACAATTATTTGCTTTCCGTTTGACAAGGCGTGACCCTCGCTTGTAGTAACTGGTGCGCTTGCTCCTCAGAGAGGGGTTTACCAAAGAGAAACCCCTGACCCCGCTGACAGCCCAACGCCTGCAAGCACTGCTTTTGGGAGAGATGTTCAATGCCTTCGGCAACCACTTCTAGTTGCAGGGCTCGGGCGAGGCTAATAATGGCACGAACAATTTCTAAATTTTGGAAATTGGTTTCGATGTCCCGGACAAAGGACTGGTCAATCTTTAGGGTATACAACGGCAGTTGGCTAAGGCGGCTGAGGGAGGAATAGCCAGTGCCAAAGTCATCAATGCCACAACGAATATCAAGGGCTTGGAGCGCCTCCAATTGCTCTTGGGCAAACCTTGAATCGGGCATGATCACTTCCTCGGTAATCTCCAGAATCACTTGCTGGCCGCGAATCCCATAGAGCGGCAACAGATGCTTGAGCAAAGGAACCATTTGGCCAGAATTAAAGAAAGCACTGGAAATATTGACACTGAGGGTGAAGTCGGCAGCCCGAGAACCCAGTGTCTGTTGCCATTGGTAGAGGTTGAAAATTGCCTTTTGCAGAACCCATTGATCCAGTTTTGTGGCTAGACCCAACCCCAGAGCCAAGGGCAAAAATTCTGCCGGACTGATCCAACCGTTTTCGGGATGCTGCCAACGAACTAATACTTCAAAACCAACAAGGCTGTCCTGACTGAGGCTGACAATGGGCTGGTAGAAGAGCGCTAGTTGCTCCTGCTCTAGGGCACGGCGAAATTCCTGTTCCCGTTGTAAGCGGGTGTAAACCGCTTGGTGGTGCTCCGATTCAAAGAGTTGCATACCGTTGCACCCTTGCCCCTTGGCAGCATACATGGCAATATCAGCATCCCGCAGCAGTTCACCGGCAGTGCGGTAACGAGAATTAACAATGGCGATGCCAATGCTGACGCTGACACTTACTTCAGTGCCCTTGAGCACATAGGGTTCACTAATGCAATGGCGCAGGCGATCGCCATACTCATAAATCTGCTGGAGACCCTCAATGTGTTCGAGGATGGCAATAAACTCGTCTCCCCCCAATCGGCCAACGGTGTCCTGCTGGCGCATACTCGACCGAAGGCGATGGGCAATTTCTAGAAGTAACTCGTCGCCGGCATCATGACCCAAGCTATCATTGATGACCTTAAACCGATCCAAATCCAAAAACAAAACGGCAAAGGGCGGAATGTCACCGCGGTGGTAGGCAGCCAGCAGTTGATCAATTTTTTCTGTGAGGAAGGTGCGATTGGGGAGATTCGTTAAACTATCCTGGCAAGCCAGTTGCCGCAATTTCTCCTCCGCTAGCTTGATGTTGGTGATGTCCAAGCAGGAACCAAGGTAGCCAATGCAAGTGCCGTCTTCGGCATAGCGGGGTGCCGCTTGCTTGAGTACCCAGCGATAGACACCTTGGCCATTGCGCAGGCGGTGCTCAATTTCATAGCTTTGCTGCTGCTCAACGGCAAGACGGATGGCCTGCTCTGTGCGCTCCCGATCCTCAGGATGGACAAGGTCTAACCAGTTCCAGCCAAGGATTTGGTCTAAGGAGGCGCCCAAGACGCGGCAAATGGTTTGGTTGGCAAACTCAATGGTGCCTTTGCTATCTGCCAGCCAGATCATCAAAGGTGAGGCATCGGCCATCTGGCGAAAACGGGTTTCACTTTCCACTAGGGCTAGCATGGCTTTTTTGCGTTGGGTGACATCCACCCCCACCGTGGTGATCAGGTAACTGCCATCCCCTTGAGGTTCAGCGGTGGCATTGAGGGAAATCCACACCTCATGGCCGTCGCGATGTTGAAAGCGATATTCGGTGTGGGCACAGCCTTCTTGGAGTAATTTCTCGCGAAACGGACGATGATAGGCTTCCCAGTCCTCGGAGGGAACCCGCGATCGCCAAAGATTCGGGTCTTCTTGAAAGTCAAAGGGGCTGTAGCCGAGAATGCGCAGGTGCCCTTGGGAGAGATACTCATAGCGCCAAGAGCCATCAGGAAAGAGCCGTATTTCACTGACAAAGGCATCAGCGCGATCCAACAGTTGATTGAGCTTTTCTTGGGCGGCGTGGAGTTCCCCATTGACTTTGTGCAAATCGAGGGTGCGGGCAATCACCTGCGCCTCAAGTTCCGTTTGCTGGGCTGCAAGTTGCTGGGTTAGCTGCCGTTGTCGCGTGACATCCACTGCCGTCAGTAAAATGAACTGTTGGTTGCTGTTGGGCAGTTGCAGCGGCAGGGAAACCATCTGCCAAATACGCTCTTGTTTGGCGCGAGTGCGGATGCACACATCCCCATGCTCAACCCGTGCCTGCGTTATAAGGCAGCGTTGGAATTCTGTGGCCGCCCACTGGCGTTGCGCTGCTTCAGGAAAGGCAATTGCCAACCACCCCTCCCATGTGAGGGTTTCCTCTGGGCTGCTGCCGGTTTGCTCTTGCCATGCCCGATTCATCAACCACAGTTGACCATCCGCCGCCACCAACGCCATCGGCAGCGGTGACAAAAGCAGGCTGTTGCGGAACACCTCGTCCATTTCAGTGTAGGCGCGCCAAAATGACTGCCGCTCCTGCTCTACTTGGTTCAGATGCTGAGCCTCAATAACTAAAAGAGTGACCAAAAAAGCGATGATACTGATGATCTGCACCTCTTGGGCTAAGCGCTCCGAAAGCCATAGGCGATCGTGGTGCACCCATTGAATTACCCAACCAATGAGGAGGGGACCAAGGATGATCCAAGGCAACAATCGCCGCAAAAGTAGGCCACCTATTTTTTGTGAACTGAAGTAACGCATCACCCCTCGGGAGGGATGCCATTCGATAAGGCAGAGGTTCAGCAGCCCAAGAAGAACACAGGCGAGGATTTGGCCAAGGATAGAGGTACTAAGAGACAGCGGCAATTGGTACAGACCGGCCAATACCTCAAGGAACAGCAGACAGGCACTTGTGATTGCCCCACCTTGGCCGAAAATCACTTGCCAACTTGACTCCCCCATGACCCCCCACAGGGCCACCCCTAGCCCTATAAAGGCCACAGGCCGTAGCAAACTGGTGTAGGCCGGCAAAGATAGAGCTTGCCACGGAGCAGTGATTTCCTGAGCATTGAAAACTGCTACGGCAATTGCCATCCCCATGAGAACAAGCACTAGGCCACAGAGCTGGGGGAGGCATGCTAATTCTCGATCTCTGCTCCTGGATCCCATGAGGGTGATGGCCAATGCGGTTAACCCAAGGGCGATGGCAGCAAAAACATCAATACCGACCAAGAGAGGCGAGTGGGAAGTGATGGCAGCGAGAACCCACTCTATAAAAACAGCTGTTGCTACCCCTAGACTCAACAGAGCAACCACTCGTAAGAATTGGGGATTGGTCATAGGCAGGGGTAAAACTGGCTAGGGACATCGTACCCCGCAGGGCAGTAGCTTTTTTAGTCTAGCTCCTCAATCTTGGGGTTGAGGCCAAGGGGTATGTAAACTAGTGTTGTAGGACAACTCTTTAGGCGTCCTGCAGGAGGGGGTATGCAAACAACTCACCACTACACTCAGGAGTATATCAATCACCTCACCCCCCAGGAGGTGGCTGCCTTGGCACGACGGCTTGAGGAGGATGATTACGATACACCCTTTGCTGCCCTTGAAGACTGGCATCTGCTGCGCTCCATTGCCTTTCAGCGGCCAGAGCTGGTAGAGCCTTATTTGTATCTTCTGGATTTAGAAGCCTTTGACGAGTCCTAGGGCAGTTCCCCATTTATTAGTGGGGGTGGGGGGTGGCATTGCTGCCTATAAAATCTGTGATGTGATCTCCACGCAAGTAAAGGCGGGGTGGCAAGTGTCTGCCATCCTTTCAGAGACCGCCTCGCAGTTCATTACGCCGTTGACCCTTTCGACCCTGTGCCGGCGATCGGTACTCACAGATGCGGATTTTTGGCATCCCCAAGCGCCGCGACCGCTACACATTGAACTGGCAGAAAAGGCAACGCTGATGTTGATTGCTCCCCTCACGGCCAATACGTTGGCAAAGCTGGTGCTGGGTTTGGCGGATAACCTACTGACCAGTACGGTGCTGGCCTCCCAAATACCCATCTTGGTGGCACCGGCCATGAACACGACCATGTGGGAGCAACCGACAGTACAGAGCCATTGGCAACAACTGCAACAACAGCCCCGTTATCATTGCTTACCCCCGGCCTATGGCCGCTTGGCCTGTGACAGCGTCGGTGTGGGGCGGATGGCGGAGACGCAGGAAATCATTGCCTATTTGGACTCCTTGGCCTATACCCACGGCAAACGAGACTTGGCGGGGAAACATCTGCTGATTACTGCCGGTGGCACCCGCGAGTATTGGGATACAGTGCGCTTCATTGGTAATCCGGCAACGGGGAAAATGGGGATCGCTCTGGCAAGGGCAGCCCTGCATCGCGGCGCCAAGGTGACTTTGATCTATGGGGCGATCGCCGAGCCGATCCCAGCCCAGGTACGCGCTATTGAAGCAATCAGTAGCGAAGCAATGTGCAAAGCTGTCCTTGAGGTGTGGCCAGAGGCCGATTGGCTGGTGATGGCTGCCGCCGTTGGCGATGTCCGCCCGGCCCAACAGTGGTCGGGAAAGCTCCCGAAATCGGAGTTGCCTACCGCCTTACCCCTGAGTCCGGTGCCCGATATTTTGCAAGCGGTGGCTCAGATGCGCCAACCCCACCAACGTCTGATTGGTTTTGCTGCCCAAACGGGGGATATTGTAACGCCCGCCCGCGAAAAGCTAGAACGCAAGGGCTTGGATTTGATAGTTGCCAATGCGGTGGATCAAGCCGATGGTGGCTTTGGCAGTAGCGAAAACGCAGCGGTGGTTCTGGATCGGCAGGGGCGATCGCGCGATCTTGCCAAGGTACCAAAGTTAATTCTGGCCCACCAAATTTTTGACGTTGCTCAAGAATGGCTGCCATGAGTGATGGCCTCACGGTTGTCCCCTTGCCGCTCCAAATGCAGCGGGCGATCGCTGCCGCTGAAACCCTCGACTCCCTCGCCACAGTGGTACAGGAGCTTGTGGAAAATGCGCTTGATGCCGGGGCGAGTCGCATTCACCTCCACTGGCGCCCTTCAGCATGGCATCTTGAGGTCACAGACAATGGCGAAGGGATTCGCTGGGCAGATCTCACCCAAGTGGCTCTCCCCTACACCAGCAGCAAGTTGCCCCCCAGCGGGGAATTGGCGGACATCACAACCTTGGGATTTCGCGGTCAAGCCCTCCGCAGTTTGGCGCAAATGGCACAGTTAACGATTTGCAGTCGCCACCGTGAGGCGGAGACCGGTTGGCAAGTGAGTTATGATGCCCAGGGTCAAGTGCGCAGCCAGCGTCCTCTGGGAATGGCCGTGGGGACTCGCGTGATTGCTGAGCAAATTTTTCAGGACTGGCCGCAACGTCAGCAGGGAGCAAATCCGAAACAGGTACAGCGGCGGCTTCAGGAAATCGCCCTGTGTTTTCCCCAAGTGGCTTGGCATCTCCTTAAGGATAGCAAGCGCTGGCACCACTGGCCGGCAGTGACGTCTTTGGGCGATCGCCTGCTGCAACTCATCCCACAACTCCATCCCCAAGATCTGCGCCAAATGAGCGATGCCCAAATTGAACTGGTCTTGGCGCCGCCGGATCGCCACCATCGTCCTCGCCCCGATGGCTTAGGGGTGGCTGTCAATGGCCGTTGGGTGGAACTGCACAGTGATCCCTCGTGGCAGCAGGTGATTCTTGAGGCCTTTGGTTGCAGCCTACCTCGGCAGCGCTTTCCCCTGTGTATTGCCCATCTCCATTTACCCCCAGCGGCGATTGATTGGTCAGCAGAACCCCAAAAGCGCACGATCTATCTACGGGAACCAGAGCAATGGCAAGCCCTCTTGGTAGAACGCATTGGCCAACTCCTTGCCTGCCCCTCAATCCCCCTGAGTGATGCCAGCAGCTATCAGGTGCTCAAGGCGGCTGAACCACCAAACCGCTATCGGACGCTGTTATCGCCCAATTCAGCTCAAGTTTCCTTGCCAAGCCTGAAAGTGGTTGGCCAATTGCACAACATGTACATTATTGTTGAGCACGCCGAAGGCATCTGGTTGATTGAGCAGCACATTGCCCATGAACGCGTGCTGTACGAGCAAATTGAAACAGATTGGCAGGTGGTGGAGCTAGAGCAGCCGGTGTTGGTGGACTCCCTCACGGAAACGCAAGTGCAACGCCTTCAAGACTGGGGGTTAGCGATCGCCCCCTTTGGGGTACAGGTTTGGGCAGTGCGCCGTGTGCCTGCTCTATTGCGCGATCGCCCCGATGTAGTAGCTGCCTTGATTGAACTCAGCCAAGTGGCAGATTTAACCGCTGCTAAGGTGGCCGTTGCCTGTCGCAGCGCCATTCGTAACGGCACGCCCCTCACCCTTGCGGAAATGCAAACCCTTGTGGATCAGTGGTACCGCTGCCGTCAACCCCACACCTGCCCCCATGGTCGCCCCATCTGTCTGCAACTGCAAGAATCTAGCCTTGCCCGTTTTTTCCGTCGCCATTGGGTGGTGGGCAAAAGTCATGGCATCTAGCCAAATGAGCAATCCTGCAGAGGAGTGAAGGTGTGAAGATCTGCCCCTTGGCGCAGACACTGCCGCAGGTGCATCAGCAGCCGTCCCAAATAGTTACAGCCTTGGCGATCGCTACCACAGCCCCAATAGCGATCTACGGGGGAATCCTCCACCAATTCTTCATCCCCAGTTGCTAAGAGCAGTTCCTGTAGGTCGGGATGGGTGGTAAATTTGGCAACAAGGGCACGCCACATCACTGCCTGTTTCAGTTGATCCCACTGAGGATGAACGGGGTAACGACCACTGCGACCGAGTTGGGCAGCGGCTTCAGGAGTTGGGGCAGTGCGAATAGTATGACCAAAGGCTTCATGGGCAGTGCCAAAGAATTTATGGGCTTGGTAGTAGTGCTCCGCTGTTGGCCAGTAATAGCCCTCGAGGGTAAACCCGTGGGGAGAGAAATTGGAAAAACTGCCGTAGGCATCCTTGACGCGATAAAAGTAGATGGTCATTGCCAACCGCGTTCCTACACCCCTGTGATCAGCTAGCATTCATCATGGCTGAGATCATCATCCCCCAAATGCAACTCTTTTCACTAGGGATACAACCTGTTCAAAACAGTTCAATCTGAAAGATGACGAACCCCCTATCTTCGAAAAGGGCGATCGCCAAACTTGAGACTCTAGGGGCGGATCCTTGCTAAGATGAGCCTCATGGGTACGTTGAGACCGATTTCATTTTGGGGTTTGCTATGAAACGTTTTTGGGCGATGGTTTGCGCACTTTTCCTGAGTGTGTCACTGCTCCTGACCAGTTGTGCCAATGTGCCTACTGGGCTAACGGGAAATTTCCGTGAAGATACCCTTGCGCTGATCAGTAGCCTGCGCGAAGCGATCGCCCTACCAGATAATGACCCCAACAAAAAGGCCGCCCAAGCAGAGGCTCGCAAAAAACTCAATGACTTCTTTGCCCTCTATCGTCGCGATGACTCCCTGCGATCGCTCTCTTCCTTTATGACGATGCAAACTGCCCTTAACTCCCTCGCGGGTCACTACAGTTCCTATCCCAATCGTCCCCTCCCGGAGAAGCTGAAAGCCCGCCTCGAACAAGAGTTTAAGCAAGTTGAACTCGCCCTTGATCGCGAAGCCAAGTCCTAGTCCCAATGGGGGATAAGCCCTATACCAAGATTCCTATTGCAGAGTGTGGGGAACCCCTAGCGCCTATTCCACCTACCTTTCTGCGGCTGCAACCCCATCCCTATCAAAGCCGAGGTGCCCCCTATGGCAAAGCCTCTCCGTTTTGGTTGCGGGTGGGGGTCATTGCTGCCCTTGAGCGCGCCCAAGCGTTCCTAGAACCTTACGGCTGGCAACTCGCAATTTTTGATGCCTATCGGCCAATTGCGGTACAGCAGTTCATGGTGGCGCATACCTTTGCTACCCTTTGTCAAGAACGGGGGTATGATGCACAGCAGCTTGAGCCAGCGATCGCCCGCGAGATTTGGCAACAGGTTGATCAATTTTGGGCGGTGCCCAGTTCAGACCCTCAGCAACCACCCCCCCACAGTACCGGTGCTGCTGTTGATCTCACCCTCGCTGACCCCGCAGGCCATCCTTTGGAGATGGGGGGTGTCATTGATGAAGTTTCTGAACGTTCCTTTCCCGATTTTTACGATCGCCATCCTGAGCAGGCTAATGCCGCCTGCTTTAGCCAACGCCGCAAAATTCTCTACCAAGCAATGCGCTATGCCGGTTTTCAGCGCCATCCTAACGAGTGGTGGCACTTTTCCCTTGGGGATCAGTTGTGGGCTTGGCAAACGCAGCAACAGACTGGCCAGCGGGACATCCTCGCTCGCTATGGCCGCGTGGATCTTTGAGTCTGGGCAATGCCTTAGAGCTTGTTGAGATTCAACCCCGCTTCTTTGGCAAATGCACTCAGGCCTTTGCGCTCAAGGGTTTTAATGGCTTTGGTAGAGAGGCGCAGCCGCACCCAACGGTTGCCTTCTGGCCACCATACCCGTTTCCATTGCAAATTCACTTCTTGCAGTTTTTTCGTCCGCCGGTGGGAGTGGGAAATGGCATAGGCGTTATTGGCTTTTTTTCCAGTTAGTTGACAAACACGGCTCATTGGTTTCCTCCCCAGCAAGGCAGATGGTGCAAAATAATCAGGATTTCTAGCCTAGCATATTCAATGGTGCAGGGCACTGCCTATTTGAAGGTCTCCTTAAGAACAGTCCGTGCGGCTAAGTGATTGCGGGTGGTGGTTAAAATTTCTGCTTCCCGCAGTAGGCGATCGTAGGTGGATTGTAGCTCTAGAAGACGTTGCTGCTCCTGAGCCACACCGCGAAAATTACTGGCAATCCAATAGGACAGTTCAAGGGCAGCCGTGGGCACATCGGGGGGCAGCTCCATGGGTTGTTCCGTCAGTTTTGCTGAGAGGCGCACCACATCCTCAAGAAGTTGCCGCACTTCCTTGGCCAAGGGGCGCAGATCAATGCTGGTGGGTTCATCCTCAATCCACTCCACCAGTCCAACGCGGTAGGGTTTTTCGCGCACGTAGTCCAAGATGCGAAACCGCTGCTGACCCAAGGAATCAATGAGCATGCGGTCATCGGGAAGCCGTTCGTAGCGACGCACTTCCGCACAACAGCCCACCGTGGCTGGCCGTCCCGTTTGTGGATCCCACATCACGATGCCAAAGCGGCGATCGCTCTCAAGAATCGTATTCATCATGATGCGGTAGCGAAATTCAAAAATGTGGAGTGGCAGTGGTCGCCCCGGAAAGAGCACAACATCCGGCAAGGGAAAAATGGGGAGTTCGCGAACGGCAATGGACGAAAAAGCCATAATGACAGCGCACAGAAGCCAATGCTTCTATCGTACCGTACTTTGCAGGCTTCCTAGGATGCGGAACCGGGGACTTGAACCCCGAAGTCCTTGCGGACACTAGAACCTGAATCTAGCGCGTCTACCAATTCCGCCAGTTCCGCTCGTGATAGATTTGGTCAGCGATCTTTTATTATCTTGGGTTTGGTGGAGTTCTGTCAACTCATTATTTCATCTTGCCTCGGAAGGTGAGCACAAAGGGCTGACCATCCAATTGACCATTGCCCGCCAAGTTGAGAATGGACTGCTGACCGCCATAACGGAGATTGAGGGTGCCATTGGCATCGGCCATACCAGAACTAGTCAAGCGAATCCGCAGATTGTAGGCATCCTGCTGAATGACGTTGCCAGAAAAGCCAATATAGTTGCCATCCGCCAGTTGCATATTGATATCCGCCACCTTTTGTGGATCAATGGCAATGCTCATAAACGTTACTTTTTGATTCGGGCGACCACTGATGCGAAATAGACCCTCGCCCATATCAGCATAGAAGGTGGTGCCTGCGGGTTGGGCTGGCTGAGCGACCATTGTGGGCATTTGGGGGGCGATCGCGTAGGTGTGCGCCCCAGCGCTGAGGGCAAGCAGCGTTGCTGCAATAATGCTCTTGCTCACGGGAAGTTCCTATAGGTTCATGCTTATCATGACGCTCAAAAAGCGTGAGTGGCACCCAAACAGCCGCATCCTGCAATAAGACTTCATATTGTTCAGCTCGGATCGGTTCGCTCGATTTATAGCCGCTCAAGGGGTGTCAGGCGGGGATCCACCACCCTTTGCCCGCGACGTGGGAAACGAATCACCAAGGAGAGCTCCGGGCCAGTATCAAAGACATGGGTAATTTCCCCTTCGCCATAGACAGGATGGAGAATGCGATCGCCCACCCGCCAACCAGAGGCAGCAGCCTTGCTCAACCGTGCGGGGGATAGCTTCGTGACAGCAGCCATTTTGGGTCGTCGTTGAACATTCCCTGTCAGCAGTTCTGGGGGTAGCTCTGTCAAAAATTGCGAAGGAATCGTATCTTCACTGCCACCGTAGCGGCGACGGCTTTGGGCAAAGGTGAGAAAGAGTTGTTCTTGGGCACGGGTGATGCCGACATAGCAAAGGCGGCGTTCTTCTTCGAGAGCCATGGGGTCGTTGAGACTGCGGAAGTTGGGAAAGAGTCCCTGCTCCATGCCCACCAAAAAGACAACGGGAAATTCTAGCCCCTTAGCGGCATGCAAGGTCATCAGGGAAACGACGCCCTCTCCCTCCTGCAAGGTATCCAAATCCGAGGCAAGGGCAGAACTGTTGAGAAAATCGCTGAGGCTTGCCCCCTCGTTTTCTTCGCTAAATTGCTGGGCAGCGTTAACCAATTCCATTAGGTTTTGCAGTCGCTCTAGGCTTTCGTCAGTGCCTTCGTTTTCGAGTTCGCGGCGGTAGCCTGTCTCTTCAATCACGGTTTTCACCAGTTCAGGCAATTCAATGTCGTCCACTAGCGATCGCAGGCGGGTCATGAGGGTCACAAACTGCTGCACGGCACGACTGGCTCGCCCGGCCAAGGGCGTCATGGATTCGGTATCGGCAATTAAATCCCACAGGGAAATGCCAAGGGTTTGCGCGGCGTCACTGAGGCGATCCAAACTGGTTTTGCCAATGCCGCGTCGTGGCACGTTAATAATTCGCCGCAGACTCACGGTGTCTTGGGGGTTTTGCAGCAGCCGCAAATAAGCGAGAACATCCTTGACTTCCTTGCGCTCATAGAATTTGAGACCACCAACCACGGTGTAGGGAATGTTGGCGCGAACTAAGGCCTCCTCAAAGGGGCGCGATTGGGCGTTGGTGCGGTAGAGAATGGCAAACCGTCCCCATTGGGGTTCGAGGGATTGACTGCCCAAGGCTTTGATGGTTTGGACAACAAAAGAGGCTTCATCGGTTTCAGTGTGGCAACACTCGCAGTAAATGGGAGCGCCTTCTCCTTTGGTGGGACGCAGCACTTTAGCAATGCGTTCGTTGTTGTGCTCAATGAGATGATTGGCGGCCTGCAAAATGTTGGCAACAGAGCGATAGTTTTCCTCTAGCTTGATCATTGTGCGGCTATCGTCATCGGGCAGGCGATCGCCAAAATCCTGCTGGAAATTCATCAGGATAGTGAAATCAGCGCAGCGAAAGGAATAAATGGACTGATCGACATCGCCGACGACAAAAATCGAGCGATCGCCCCAATTCTGAAACTGTTGCGGTGGCGTACCATTGGTGGCCAATAGCCGAATGAGATCGTATTGGGTGCGGTTGGTGTCTTGGTACTCATCCACCAGAATATGTTGGAATTGCTGATGCCAATACTCAAGGCGCTCGGGGTGCTGTTGTAGCAGCTGCACCGTTCGCAAAATCAAATCATCAAAGTCAAGGGCGTTATTCTGGGCAAGGGTTGCCTCATAGCGACGATAAACCTCGGCGGCCACCCGGCCAGCGGGCGATCGCTGTTCCTGCTCCAATTGATCGGGACTTAGCCCTCGGTTTTTGGCATGGCTAATTTTGTAGCGGATACCGCGCGGATCATGCTGGCGCTCATCGAGATTGAGTTCCGCAGTGGCAATTTCCTTAATCAAACTTTGCACATCTGACTCATCAAAAATGGTGAAATGCCGCGTCCAGCGATACCCTTGGGGATGTTGATAGGCCTCTATTTCTAAGCGCAGGAGTCGGGCACACAGGCTGTGGAACGTGCCAATCCAAAGGGGCTTCGTGTACGTTTGATAGACTCGCGATCGCACCCGCTGTTGTTCGAGGGGAGAGAGATCCAGCCAGTCCCGCCCGTAGAGTTGCTGAGCCACCTCTTGACCAAAGAGAGCTTCAATCCGCTCCTTCATTTCGCGGGCGGCCTTATTTGTAAACGTCACCGCCAAGATATTTTCTGGTGCCACCTGATGCTGGCGAATCAAATGGGCAATGCGATAGGTGAGCGTGCGAGTTTTCCCGGAACCAGCGCCTGCCACCACCAACATCGGGCCACAATAGTGCTCCACCGCCTGCCGTTGTGATGGATTCAGTCCTGCGAGAAAATCCCTACTCATTTGCTGCTACGCCCATTCGCCTAAAGTTTTATGATACCTGCTATGACCAGCCAACGGGTTGGCACCCCCATCCGCCAGTACTGCGGGCATCACGGCATCAGACGGCGATGGGTTGACACAAATTGATATTAAAGGGGATTTTGGATTATGAGTTGAGTAATTCCCGATGAGTTTTTACAAACAGCGCACATCACTGAAGCTGATCTCAAACTCGAAATTGCCATTCTACTACTCCAGTAGGGAAAAATTACTCTGGGCACGGCCCGCCAGCTCTTCTTCTTGATGAGTCAAGATAACACAATCACTGCGGGGGTAGGCAACGCAGGTTAAGACGAATCCTGCATCAATACTCAAAGAATCAGGGGAAGTTTCTGGCGATCGCGCCCCTGTTGTTCGAGGCAGCGGTTAATGCCCGTCACCGCCTCGTTGTACATGGCAATCTTGCCCTCTAGTTCCTTCAGTTTGGCGGCATTGTGCTCAATGCTTTCAGCCGCTTCTTTCTCTAGGGTTTTGCCGAGGTGCTCCCGTGCCTGTTGCTGTTGCTGGAGAATCTCTTGGCTATGTTGCTTGGCGGCAGTGAGGAGAGGCTCTGTAATCGCGGTGGCGATCGCGGCTCGATAGGTCACTTCAATGGTTTTCTTGATCTTGTGAACAAAGTCCATTTTCAGGAGTTCCCGCAGTTCGGTTTCCGCCTCAAACATACTCGAAGCATCAAAGGTATTGCAGGCTTTGCGCAGCACCTCCCGCAGTTTCATCACCCCTTGGGTATCATGATAGAAATCCTCGCGCTCCCGCACATAGCGATCGCACTCAATGCGTGCCACCGTCGTAATACTAGTCAGTACCTCCTCCTCCAGCTTGGCCAACATTTGATCAATGCCGCTGTCATTCCCCAGTAGGCGAAAGAGTTCGCGATAGTAGGGCTGCTGGTAAATCTCCCGCCTCAACTGCTTAAAGAGATTTTTGATCACCTCTTGGGAAGACTCGACGAGGGTTTTCTTGAGACCATTGGCCAAGTAATAGAAGGCCTCCGCCAAAATCCCCATGACGGGAACAACGGAGTTGGTGGGATGACTATCAAGGGCCTGTTGATAAATAGTAGCCACGGAGAACTGGCGCAGGAGTTGCTCGAGGGAAGTGACAAGGTTGTTTTTCAGCCGTTTATAGTCCTGCTCTGCCTCTGGAGACTGGCCGCCCTTGATACGATTGAGAAACTGATCAATATGCCGATAAAACTCATCCCCGGCGATTTTCAGTTCTTGGCTAAGATCCAACTGTAGAGGAGTTCGCGCTCCAATAGTGCATTGATCAGCATTGATTTGCCAGCACTAAAAGGCCCTGCAAAAACAATCTCAAATGTCGGCGAAACCGCCTTGCGCAGGGAAGTTTGAACTGGCGTAATATCAAAGGAGCGCAGCTTGGGTTCCGCATTCAATAGGTCAAGGAGGCGATCACAATCCGCTTGCAAATTGGGGCAGGTGTTGAGGAGGTCGCTCATAGCAAAGAAGCACAAACTATTGTCAGCAACAGCCTAACATAGCTCTCCTAGCCTCCCCTAGGTGGTGGATGTTAATTTTTTTTGCGATTTTGCTCCCCTCTAAACCCGAGAACCCCTCAGGTTACAATGAGAATCCATCTTACCCATCACACTCTATGGACAGCGTCCACTGGCAGCAGGTTCACCACTACACTGACATCCTCTACCACAAAACGACGGGCATTGCCAAAATTACGATTAACCGTCCCCACAAGCGCAATGCCTTTCGTCCCCAAACTATTGTGGAAATGAGTCAGGCCTTTGAGGATGCCCGCAACGATCCCACGATTGGCGTTGTCTTGCTCACCGGGGCAGGCCCCCACACCGATGGTAAGTATGCCTTTTGTGCGGGTGGTGACCAACGTATTCGGGGTGAGGCAGGCTATCTGGATGATCAGGGGGTAGCACGGCTGAATGTGCTGGATCTGCAACGGCAAATTCGCTCCCTGCCAAAGGTGGTGATTGCCCTTGTGGCCGGCTATGCCATTGGCGGTGGCCATGTGCTGCACTTGGTCTGTGACCTCACCATTGCTGCTGAGAATGCCATTTTTGGTCAAACGGGGCCACGGGTGGGTAGTTTTGATGCGGGGTTTGGTGCGAGTTATCTTGCCCGCATTGTCGGCCAGAAAAAAGCGCGTGAAATTTGGTTTCTCTGTCGACAATATACAGCTCAGGAAGCCTTAGCGATGGGTCTAGTCAATGCTGTTGTCCCCGTTGAGGAACTGGAGGCTGAGGGGATCCGCTGGGCGCAAGAGATTCTCACCAAAAGTCCCTTGGCCATTCGCTGCTTGAAGGCGGCCTTTAATGCCGATTGTGATGGTCAAGCCGGCCTACAGGAATTAGCCGGCAATGCAACCTTGCTGTACTACCTCACTGAAGAGAGTGCCGAGGGCAAAAACGCCTTTTTGGAAAAACGTCCCCCCAACTTTCAGCAGTTCCCTTGGCGCCCCTAAGGGATGCGCTAGAGTAGGAGCATGTGGCATTGGGAGAGTTCCATGTGTATCTGTGTTAACTGCGCCCTTGTGGATCGCTGTACCACATACTATGCCGTTGAGGAGCAGCACCAACAGCCCCATCTGACCCTCACGCCAGACTTTGACCCAATTGAGCCGACGATCAATATCAACATCCGTACCCAAGGGGAAGAGATTCTATTGGAGTGGGATGTGGTTGGTTGTGCCAGTTTCGTCGAAGAACAGGGACGGTGGGCAAAACTGCGTCCGGGAGAATTGATTCCCACCTAAATCTGATGGTTAGCCGGCGATCGCGGCAAATTGCGGCAATTTGATGTTCTCTTCTAGCGGCACTCATGGGACAAAGCCGGCTAAGACAACAGCTTGATCTATTTCTGCACGCACCACAGGTAGAAATCAGCCTGTTGGTTTTGATCCTCATATGGGTACTTTTAGTGGTGGTCGATCTTTTCTGGGTACAGCCCGGCCACCCTAATTTTTTTCTGATGCTGGCGGATTTGCCCCTACGGCTGTGCTTTGTTGTTGAGTTATTCCTACGCTTTGCGATCGCCCGCAAAAAGCAACGATTTTTCCGCCACTACTGGCTTGATCTAGTCGCGATTTTACCGATGCCGCCCCAGTGGCCCCTGTTTCGTCTGCTGCCCCTTTTGCGCCTACCCCGTGCCTCGATTTTGATCAATCGCAACCTACACTACATTTCTCCCCAGATTTCTGGTCTCTACGGTGCCCAAATTTCAGCACTGTTAATCATTGTGTTGATCATGCTCTTTGGGGGACTGGCTTTTTATATTATCGAAGGAACCTCAAACCCAGACATCGAGACCCTTGGGGATGCCCTGTGGTACAGCTTCTTTTCCTTAGTGTCCGCCGAACCCATTGGTGCCTATCCCAAAACCCATGCCGGGCGGATCATTACCCTAGTGGTGGTTTTGTCGGGGCTGACCTTGTTTGCAGTGTTTACAGGGGTGGTGTCTGCCTTCATGGTGCAGCGGTTGCAATCAGTCATGAGCATTAAGAACTTTGACTTGGATGAGTTGCGCAACCACATTATTCTCTGTGGCTGGAATCGCAGTGCCCCCCTAGTGTTGCAGGAGTTGCAAACCGATCCCCAAACCCGCCATGCACCGATTGTCATTGTTGCTGAACTGGAACAGTTGCCCTTGAGTGAGTTGCGGAGAGTAGATCAAAATCGCCTCTACTTTTATTCGGGAGACTATACCCGCATTGACGTTTTAGAGAAGGTGCAGATTTACCACGCCTCCCGTGCCATTCTCTTGGCGGATACCAGCCAGCCCCGCAGTGATCAAGACCGCGATGCCCGAACGGTTCTCGCTGCACTGACCATGGAAAAACTCAATCCAACGATTTACACCTGTGCCCAGCTTTTGGATCGCAATAATAATGTGCAACTTCAGGCGGCAGGGGTGGAAGATGTGGTGGTGGCTGATGAAATGGCGGGTCATCTCATTGGCAATGCGGTGCGCAATCAAGGGGCGATGGATGTCTTTGCCGAACTCCTAACGGTACAGGTGGGCAATCAATTTTATCGGCTGCCTTTGCCGTCAACGCTGGCAGGCAAAACCTTTTGGTATGCGCAACGACACCTCAAGGAGCAGTACGATGCCCTCTTAGTCGCTGTGGAACGTCGCATTGAGGGGCGTCGCCAGACGGAGATTAACCCACCAATGGACTATGAGCTGCAAGGGGGGGACTATGTGGTTGTGATTGCGCGGCAGTATCCACAGTGGGGATAGGGTGATGGAAATTGCCTCCCAAGTAGAGCTGCCCTTTCCCCGCGAGCACGTCTATCGTACCTATCGCGATCGCCTGCCTGAGTTAGTCAACTGGATGCCCAATGTGCGTAAAATTGAGGTGCAAGAGCGCAGGGAACAGCCTGAGATCTTAGAGATGGTTCTGGTCTGGCATGGGGGTGGCGAAATTCCGGCAGCGGCTCGGGCACTGCTGAGTGAGGCAATGCTCTCGTGGACGGACTACACCCATTGGGACGATCGCCACTATCTCACCCGCTGGCGCATTGCACCCCATGCCTTTACCGAGGCCATTGACTGCCAAGGGGAAAATCAATTCATTGCTGTGGGTGACTCAACAATTATCACTAGCCGAGGTCATCTACGCATTGATCCAAAACGCATTCCGGGGGTACCCTCCTTCCTAGCTGGCATGATTGCTCGCGCTGTGGAGGAGTATCTCGGCCAACGCATCGAACCCAATTTTCAGCAGTTGGCAGCCAGTGTCGCAGGATTTTTGCGTGCTCAAGGATAACAATCAGCGATGAAAATCTTGGAGCAAACGGACTATCGCTTGCGCTTGCGGGAACGCCCTTTGCTGAGTTGGTTTATGGGTGGGGTGTTTGCTCTTGTACCTATGTTGATGCTCAGCTTCTTTCCTGTTGCAGAAATTCACTGCCAACGCCAAACCCTACCCTATGAATGTATTGCCACCACAACCTCCTTCGTGAGCCAAGAGCGGGTGAAAATTCCGCTTCCTCTACTACGACAGGCAAAGTTGGAGGACTACATTGACAGCGAAGGCGATCGCATGTACCGCGTTGTTCTTGAAATAGCGGGCAACTCAACCATATTAGGCGTTGCCTCCTCGGAGCCGGGCGATCGCGCCGCCATGGTGCAGCAAATTAATCAGTTCTTAGCCAATCCCAATCAAACCGAACTTTCAGCGCGTGTGGACGATCGCTGGCTGATTGGGATCATTGCGGGGGTGTTCTTTCTGGTAGGGATGAGTTTCATTTCTTTCGCATCCGTCTTAACACTGGATTTGGATCGGGGCAGTGGCACCTTGACGATTCTCCATGCAAATTTTTTCCGCCGCACTCAGAAGGAATTGCACTTGCGCGCGATCAGGGACATTGCGATTGAAAGCTCCGTGGATTCTGATGGCGATCGCTTCTATCGCGTCGTGGTGCACCTCACTTCTGGCGAGACAGTTCCCCTGCGGCAGTACTACAGTAGCGGCTATGACAGCAAGAAAAAACTCGCTAATCTCCTGCGGCGGTTTCTCTATCTGCCACCTCTATAAGTCGTCCTGCGGGTGTGGCGGTGGCCTGTTGATTACACTGAAGATGATGGCATAATGCATTCACAGTCGGTGGGGTTTTGCCCTCAATTATCACTATGCAACCAACGGATCCAACAAAGTTTACTGATAAAGCATGGGAAGCCATTGTTAAGTCCCAAGATGTGGCACGGGAATATCGCAGCCAATATCTGGAAACAGAGCACTTGATGATTGCCCTCCTGCGGGAAGAGGGACTGGGGCAACTGATCTTTGAACGGGCTGATATTGACACTGAATGGGTTCTCAAGCGACTGATGGACTTTGCCAAACAGCAACCCCGCGTGCCAACGGGAAGCGAACTCTACTGTGGCCGCAGCTTGGATGCTCTCCTTGATGAAGCCAATCGTCTGCGCCAAGAGCAAGAGGATCAGTTTATTTCGATTGAGCATCTTGTCCTCGCATTTGTGGGCGATCGCCGTATTGGTCAACGTCTGTTCCGCGCTTTGAATTGCGATCGCGAGCAGTTGGCGGCCACCGTCAAAGCCATTCGCGGCGCCCAAAAAGTCTTAGACCAAAACCCCGAAAATAAATACGCTGCCCTTGAAAAGTACGGTCGCGATCTCACCGAAGCAGCCCGCCAAGGTAAACTAGATCCGGTCATTGGCCGCGATGAGGAAATCCGCCGCGTCATTCAAGTGCTCTCGCGCCGCACTAAGAATAATCCCGTGCTCATCGGCGAACCTGGAGTTGGGAAAACGGCGATTGCCGAAGGTCTTGCCCAGCGGATTATCAATGGGGATGTACCAGAATCGCTAAAAAATCGGCGGTTGATTTCCCTTGATCTGGGGAGTCTGGTGGCGGGTGCCAAGTTTCGCGGTGACTTTGAAGATCGCCTCAAGGCGGTTCTCCATGAAGTGACCCATTCCGACGGTCAAATTGTTCTCTTTATTGATGAATTGCACACCGTGGTTGGTGCGGGTGCCAATCAAAACGCCTCGATGGATGCCAGCAACCTCCTGAAGCCGATGTTGGCGCGGGGCGAACTGCGCTGTATTGGTGCCACCACCCTAGACGAGTACCGCAAGCATATTGAGAAGGATGCTGCCCTCGAGCGTCGCTTCCAGCAGGTGTATATTGGCCAACCCAGCGTTGAGGATACAATCTCAATTTTGCGGGGTCTCAAGGATCGCTACGAAATTCACCACAACGTCAAAATTACTGACTCGGCATTGGTGGCAGCGGCGATGCTTTCGGATCGCTATATTAGCGATCGCTTTTTGCCCGACAAGGCCATTGATCTCGTGGATGAAGCGGCGGCCAAACTGAAAATGGAAATCACCACCAAGCCCGCTGAACTCGAAGCCCTTGAGCGGCGCCTGCGGCAACTGGAGATGGAAAAACTCTCCCTCAAGCAGGAAGAAAGTCTGCCCCTGAGCCAAGTGCCACTGCAAGCCACCCGCGATCGCCTGCAGCGCATCGAAGAGGAAATTGCCCAACTGCAACCGCGACAACAGGCCATGCAAGCCCGCTGGCAAGCCGAAAAAGACCTCCTAGAGCGCATCAACAGCCTCAAAGAAGAGGAAGATCAGGTAAAGCTGCAAATCGAGCAAGCGGAGCGGGACTACAACCTCAACAAAGCTGCTCAACTTAAATATGGTCGCCTCGAGACGCTGCAACGGGAATTGGAAAGCACCGAAGCACAACTTTTGGAACTTCAGGCCGAAGGTGGCACCTTTTTGCGCGATCAAGTCACCGAAGCCGACATTGCTGAAATTGTTGCCAAGTGGACGGGAATTCCGCTGCAAAAATTAATGGCCTCAGAACGGCAAAAACTCCTGCAACTGGAACAAGTTCTCCATCAGCGGGTGATTGGTCAAACCGATGCCGTGGCCGCCGTGGCCGCAGCGATTCGCCGAGCGCGAGCCGGCATGAAAGACCCTGCCCGTCCCATTGGTTCCTTTCTCTTTATGGGTCCCACGGGGGTGGGCAAAACAGAACTGGCCCGTGCTCTTGCCGAAGCCCTCTTTGATGATGAAAATGCCCTTGTGCGCATTGATATGTCGGAGTACATGGAAAAACACGCTGTCTCCCGCATGATTGGCGCACCACCGGGGTATGTCGGCTTTGACAGTGGCGGTCAACTGACGGAAGCGATTCGCCGTCGTCCCTATGCCGTAGTTCTGTTTGATGAGGTGGAAAAAGCCCATCCGGAAGTGTTCAACGTGCTCTTGCAGGTGCTCGATGATGGCCGCGTCACTGATTCCCAAGGGCGAACGGTGGACTTCCGCAATACCGTGATCATTATGACCAGCAACTTGGGCAGCGAGCATATTTTAGATTTGGCCGGGGATGACAGTCGCTATGAGGAAATGCGCCAACGGGTACTCCAAAGTGCGCAAAAGTATTTTCGCCCCGAATTTCTCAACCGCATTGATGACTTGATCCTCTTCCATGGCCTAGGGCGGGCTGAACTGGCACAGATTGCTCAAATTCAACTGCGACGGGTGGAGAAACTCCTTGCGGATCAAAAAATTCGCCTGCGCCTCACCCCGGCAGCGCTAGATCATTTGGTGGCGGTGGGCTTTGATCCAGTCTATGGGGCACGTCCTCTGAAACGCGCCATTCAACGGGAATTGGAGAACCCCCTCGCCGTGAAGATCCTTGAAGAGGTCTTTGCACCCGGCGATACGATTTTGGTAGATTTGGTCAATGGTGAGTTGACCTTTAGCCCTGCCAACCTCGCAGGTGCAGGCGATCGCGACACCGTCACCGCCTCCTCAGCCTTCAGTAACCGACTCGACAACCGACTCGACAGGAAAGAAGCGTGAAAGTTATTACCATTTATCACAACAAGGGTGGTGTAGGGAAAACTACTGTTGCTGTCAACTTAGCAGCTGCCTTTCGTTGTCGGGAAAAGCGGGTTTTGGTTATTGACATGGACTCTCAAGCCAATACGACCTTTGCCACTGGCTTAATGAGTTTTCTGTTTGAAGAGGAGGATACACTGCGGGATGCTCATATCTTCCATGTGCTCAGATATGCCGATGAGTATCCCATTGAAAAAGTGGTTAGGAAATCCCAGTCTTTTAATCACCCAGAGATTGATGTTGTCCCTGCCCATATTGATTTAGTGAGCATTGAAACCCGTGATCTCCTGAAGGAGATTGATGCCATTCATCTACAACTGCTTATGAAGTTAGAAGCACTCAAGGATGCCTACGATATTGTCATCATAGATGCACCGCCAGCTTGGGATCTCTACGCCGAAATTGCCCTGATTGCCTCAGATTATCTCATTATTCCCTCAGATTTTAAGCCCTTTGCCAATCAAGGCCTAAAGTACGTCATGTCGTTTGTGAAAGATATTAATCGACGATTTGCAGACTTGCGGGTCAAGTTGGGTAAAAAACCCTTAGATATTGTGGGAATTTTGCCCTCAAAAATTCATGGCCGAACTAAGAATTCAAGTAAGTTTATTGCTGTTCAAAAAGCAATTACGAATAAGTATCCTCTGAAAATTCTAGAGACAATTATCACCGAATCTGTTGACTTATCCAATAGCCTCAATCGCGTGACTGCCAGTGGCGATAGTGAAATACCAGCCCCCCAATCTATTTTTCGCTTTAAGCCCAATTCAAATTCTGCCCGTGAATTCAATGATTTGGTAGATGAACTCAATTGGATCACTCAGTCCTAGTCAACCCTAAAATGCAATGGTCAATAGCAAACGTATTCAATTGACAGCGATTGAACTGAGCCCTGACCTTGTGCCCGCAGATCAGGGAAGGATCGAGGAACTGGCTAGTTCAATTCTCAAAGCAGGTATCTGTTTTCCACCGCTAGTGGTGCGGCGTTTGGGCGATCGCTTAGCCTGTCATCACTTCAAACTCTTGTCAGGTCATCAGCAGTATTATGCTGCCCAAAAAGCCAATCTTAAAGAAATCAATGCCCTGATTATTGAAGAAAATGATACGCCAGAAATAGAAACTGCAATTCTCAGTCAAATTCAGTCTAACTCCACAATTTCTGAAGTAACAGAAGCACAAAACCAAGAACAAACTACAGAGCCTTTAGCTTTTGACTCACCAGCGAGCAACTCCAACGGAAATCTTACCAAGACACTCCTTCAGCAGCTTCTAGAGCAAAATCAAGCTATTTTTCAGTCCCTAAAAGAAATGGAGGCAGCCCTAGTAAACATCAATGCCAAACTAGATAACTTACCACTGCCACAGGTGTCACCCCCCACACCAACAACAACACTATCAGGCTCCTCGGTAGATCGCAACCAACCTCAGTTAAAAATACGCTTGCTTAATCAAGGCTCCAGAGCCGAAATCCAACAGTGGCTTATAAATGCAGGAGTAGGTGAAACAAGCCGTCGAAAATATATCAAAGAGATTATTGAGTTTCGTACTCAATCTCCCTTTCAGTCTCTCATTCACCTTAAAGAAATTTTGAACCTGAGACCCCAGACCCTTACAAAACTCGAAAAGTGCCCCGTACCAGCAAGTTTGAGTTTTCTTCACTAGGCCGTGCCAGTTAACCATTGGCCACCGCATAATCCAACTGTTGCTCCCACAGCAAGGGCGATCGCTGGGTGCCATTTGAGGCGCGTAATCGCCACAAGGGAAAAGACCAAGAGCACGCTATTGAGAATGAGACTGACGGGCTGATTGAGGTGGACAATGGCAGGCGCAAGGTTAATGGCTGCTGACAACACCATACCCACCACCGCAGGATTGACCCCTGCCAAAAATTGCTTCACCCGTTGGAGATGCTTCACCACTTGATAGTAGTGGGCAAGAGCAAACATCAATAATAGGGATGGCAAAAATAAGGCCACGGTTGCCAAAAAGGCACCACCAATACCAGCAACACGGAATCCCGCAAAAGTGGCAATGACAGCGATCGGCCCTGGGGTCAATTGACTAATAGCCACACCATCAATAAATTCCTGCTGCGTCAGCCAATGCAACTGATCGATCAACAGTTGTTTCAACACGGGGATCAGGACAAAGCCACCACCAAAGAAAACAATGCCCACTTTGAGGAAGGTAAGCACTAGGGTCAGCCACTGAACGGGTTGAGAAGAGGCAGTGGCCATTTGGGCAGCTTGGTGGGGTAGGGTCTGGATCGCTAGGGGTAAGCCAACGAGGGCGGATTTTTGGGAAGTTTGGAGTTTTGTGGTTTTTGTCGGTGGGCTGAGTTGGAGAATGAGACCAATAATGCCACCACTGCCAAGGATGAGCAAGGGATTAATGTGGGTCAAACTGCCGAGACAGGCCGCAATGGCGATCGCGATCGTTACCGTCGAGCGCACAGACTTTTGCCCCATTGACCAGACTGCTGCCAAGATGATGCCAATGACCACTGGCGTTAGCCCCGCTAGGGCACCTTGCAATGAGGGAATCGTATGAAACCCAAAATAGAGCCAAGATAGTAAAATCACCGCCACAACGGACGGCAGCAGAAAGGTCAGACTACCCAACAGACCGCCCCAAAAGCCATGGAGGCGATAACCAATAAAGAGCGCCGTATTGACTGGGAACGATCCTAGGATTTGGCTGAGGGCAACCCCATGCAGAAATTCATCAATGGCCAAGAGCCGCCGTCGCTTAACAAACTCATTTTCCATGAGGGCGATCATGGCAATTCCACCGCCAAAGCCAATACTGCCCAGTTTCAGAAATACAGCGGTCATTTCCCAGAGATTCAGAGGCAGGGGGGACGATGACTCTTCGATCTCGGACTCTAGCATGGGTTCCTCGCAATGGCTGTAGCTAATTATATTTTCTTATATTGTCATATAGTTAAATAATAAACAAGAGGGGATGAGGTCAATTGTAGATAAAGTAAAAAAATGTGAAACAAACCTTGACAGAGTCTTAGTACTTAACTTAGGATTTTGGCTAAATTATATTAGTCATAAAACTTCTTGCAAAAATTTAGACTATGCTCGACAAGCTCTCTAAATCACCGACCTACCTAAAAACCATGACCGCTATTGGCATCGTGGGTCTAATTTTTACTCTAATTGAAGAAAAAAGCAGTGAAAGGAAAGGAGATACAACGGCTGTAGACGAGGCTAGGAAACGAAGAGAGTTTATTACCAAAGCTACAGCACGGAGTTTAATCAAATTGCTTTGGAATAACAACAATCTTTAAGAGTTAAGGAACCCTCTCCATCAGTCAAGGCGCCAAGTACTGTATCTTTACAGAATCATTGACCTTAAGTCCCAATTCAGCGGCGCGGCCACCTGCCAGTTCTAAAACGGCATCGACTGGAACCCCAGATTCGTAGGTGGGGCAGGGCAGGGTTTTGCAGGGGGGCGCTGCGGGGGCGATCGCTACCACTTTACCGTCCCTGAGAAAAATCAAGTCCAAGGAAATGAGACAGTTTTTCATCCAGAAGCTAGCCACTTGAGGCGGAGAGATGGGAAACAGCATCCCGCGATCGGGGGGTAACTCCGAACGAAACATCAAGCCCAACTGCTGCTGTGCCGGCGTGCGTGCCACTTCCAACTGAATCCATGTATCGTGAATGCGCGCCTTGGCCGTAATGGGTAGATATTGCGGAATGCCGCGAACCACTTGCGGGGGTGCGGACGGATCCCCTTGGCTCAGACTTTGACAGCCCAGCAGTAACCCCAACGTGACCAATCCCAGAACCAGCCAGCGTAACTTAGGCTTCACGGAGAACATAGCCCACTCCTCGCACTGTGTGAATCAATCGTTTTTCGCCATCAGGTTCAATCTTCAACCGCAGATAGCGAATATACACTTCAATGACGTTGGATTCTCCCAAAAAGTCATAGCCCCAGACATTTTCTAAAATTTGCTCACGGGTAAGGACTTCGCGGGGATGCTCCATGAGAAACTTCAGTAGTTCATACTCCTTCATCGTTAGATCGATCGTGCGTCCATTGCGCTCCGCCCGCCGCGTCAAGAGATCAAGGGTCAAATTATCAAATCGCAACACCTCACTTTGGGTGACTGGCGGCTTCAGATAAAGCTGAATCATTTGCAAAAAGGGCTTGGGACTATAGGGCAGCAGTAGGTAATCATCGGCACCCGACTCCAGCACCGCCACCCGATCCTCTAGGCGATCGCTCTCCAGCATCAGTAGAATTGGCAAACTAATCCCCTGCTGGCGCAACCGCTGGCACAACTCCATACTGTTGAGTCGCCCCAAATAGCGATCCATGATGATCAGGGCAGGCTGCCATTCTGCGCAGGCCAAGTGACATTCCTTTTCCGTTGTTGCAATCACGGGGTCATAACCTGCGGCTTGGAGGTCTTGCCCCATGCGCTGTGACAAGGGGTTGTCAGCGCAGACCAAAAGTAAACGTGAAGGGGGAGAATTTAGCTCCATCTCAATCATCCCTACTATGAAGATCTTACTTTCAGCTTATGCCTTGTGGGAAAATGTTCAAAAATGCGCCCGTAGCTCAGCGGAATAGAGCACTCGCCTTCTAAGCGATTGGTCGTTGGTTCGAGTCCAACCGGGCGCGTCTAACCTGCTATCGTTGATGGGGAGCGTATTGGAGTGCAAGAATCCTCGCAATGAGTCCTAAATATCGCCGCGTATTGCTCAAATTGAGCGGTGAAGCCCTCATGGGCAACCTGAACTACGGCATCGATCCAAAAGTGGTGCAGGCATTTGCCAGCGAAATTGCTCAGGTGGTGCAAGCGGGAGTTCAAACTGCCATTGTGGTGGGGGGTGGCAATATCTTTCGTGGTATGAAAGGGGCAGCGGCTGGCATGGATCGGGCGACCGCAGACTACATTGGTATGATTGCCACTGTCATGAATGCCCTGACCCTGCAGGATGCCCTCGAACAGATCAATGTCCCTACGCGGGTGCAAACTGCCATTGCCATGCAGGAGGTGGCCGAACCCTACATTCGTCGCCGTGCCATTCGCCATCTGGAAAAGGGACGGGTGGTCATCTTTGGAGCCGGGTCAGGAAATCCCTTTTTTACCACTGACACAACAGCCGCCCTGCGAGCTGCCGAAATTGATGCCGAAGTGATTTTCAAAGCCACTAAAGTCGATGGCGTCTATGATGCCGATCCCTACAAAAATCCGAATGCGCGTCGCTACCGCAGTCTCACCTACACCCATGCCCTCACCCATAACTTGGCGGTGATGGACAGTACAGCGATCGCCCTGTGTAAAGATAATGATATCCCCATCATTGTGTTTAGTTTAGAAACGGCCGGTAATATCTACCGTGCCTTGACTGGGGAACCCATTGGTACGATGGTTGGAGGCTCCTGTGAAATTAGCTGATGTCGAAGAGCGGATGCAAAAATCGGTTGAAGCAACCCAGCATGACTTTAATAGTATCCGCACGGGTCGCGCCAACGCGGCGTTATTAGACCGGGTGATGGTGGATTACTACGGCACGGAAACCCCCTTGCGCTCCTTGGCCAACATCTCTACCCCCGATGCAACCACGATTTTGATTCAGCCCTACGATCGCTCCACATTGGCCAGCATTGAAAAAGCCATTCAACTCTCTGACTTAGGATTGACGCCCAACAACGATGGCTCCAGCGTCCGCCTCAATATTCCGCCCTTGACCACAGAGCGACGCAAAGAACTGGTGAAAACTGCCGCCAAAATTGCCGAAGGGGGCAAAGTTGCCATTCGCAACATCCGTCGTGATGCCATTGATCACATCAAAAAAGAGGGCAAAGCCGGCGAACTCACTGAAGATGAAGTGAAAGACTTGCAAGAGAAAGTGCAAAGGCTCACCGATAAATACATCGGTAAAATTGATGCCCTGCTCGCCGAGAAAGAAAAGGACATTATGACCGTATAGGCTAGGTGCCCGGCAAGTGCCGCAGTTCGAGACTCAGGTGCGATCGCTCCGCAAGGGCAAGGAGCAATGGCCCACGGGAGGTATATTCGACAATACTGACACTGGCTACTGGGGCAGCAATGCGATCGCGAAATCGTCCCACATCAATACCCAGAAGACCACAGAGCATAATCCGAATGGTGGCCTTGTGGGAAACCAGCAGAACATTGCCGTCGGGATACTCCCGCTCAATTTCTAAGAGAACGGCATTACTGCGGTAGTAGATGTCAATCCCCCGCTCACCCCCTGTGGGCGCATTCCAGCCCGGATCCGCCAGCCAGCGCACATAATCATCGTGGAACTTGGCATTCACCTCTTCCGGGGAGAGGCCTTCCCACTGACCATAGTAAATTTCCCGCAGACCATCGCGAACCTGCATTTGAAGACCCACGCGATCGCACAAAAACTGTGCCGTGGTTCGAGTGCGCAACGTTGGACTGACAAAGACGGCTTGCCAAGGCAACTGAGCATAGTGTTCGGCAAAGGCCTCAGCCATCGCTAGACCGGCATCCGTTAAGGGTGGATCCAGTTCTCCACAGTAGGCATTGGCGCGACTAAAGCTAGTTTGCCCGTGGCGCAAGAAATAGAGTGTTAAGACCACAACCTTCACCCCATACCGCTAGGGGCAGCATAGTCGAGGGGCACAAAGCTCGTCAACGCTGAGTCGTGTCCAATACACTCAATGTAACGCCTTGGTAATAATGCCCCAAAATTTGGTCGTAGGTGTAGCCCTGTAATGCCATACCGTAAGCCCCCCATTGACTCATGCCCAAGCCATGACCGTGACCCCGGCCAGTAATTGTAAAGGCCACTGGCACACTTTGCCCCCTTTGACTGGCCACGTTGCCATACTCTGGCGTAATCGTCAGTAGGGTACTGCGCAATCCCAACACCCGCCGTAGTTCACTACCTGAAATGGTGCGGCTACCTGCTCTGCCCACCACTTGCACTGCCATGACTCGTCCTTGGGGAGTCAATTGCAAGGGGCGAAAGCCAACGATGGTACCAATACCGGGGAGGCGTTGTTGCAGTTGTGCCGCCGTGAAACGCACCGTCCACTGAAAGTTGGGGGAGATTTGGTCAAAGTCAGGGGTACCGCGCAGGTAGGGAACGGCATTTTGCCAAATGTGCTCTGAATTTTCGGTGTGACCCCCTGAGGAGGCATGGAAGACGGCTTCAATGATTTGGCCATTGTAGGTGAGCACTTGACCGCGTGTGGCGGCAACGGCAGCTAGGGTACTGGCGGTTTCTGAACTGACCCCCGGATACACCTGATGGGTGACGGTGGCACCGACATCAAAAAGACTACCGGGACGACGGCGTTCGCGATCGCGCCGAAAGAGGACAAAGGAACGGGAGGCCACCGCTTGAGCTTTGAGGGCTTCCAGCGGCCAAGAGGGATACATTTCCTTGCCCACGACACTGGGCAGATACTCCTCTAAATCCACAAGGTTGATGGCGATAATCCCCTCACTGGTACTCACCAATTGCAACCGCCCGCGATACCAGCGATCGCCCACCCGCACGAGGCCATGGTCTCGAGGTTCGAGGAAAACTTGCCGCCCCTGCACACCCCCTGCTTGTACCCCCGCCCCCGTGAGCACAGCCGTAATATTCTGCTGCGGTGCCACTGTCAGCACCCGACCCGCCTCATCCCGTAATTGTGCTGGGGTGGAGCTACTGATTGTTACTTGGCGTACCCGATCTAAAACCGCGACCCGCAATTCCACTGCTGCGGCCGTCAGTTGGAGCAGCAGGCTGATCAAGCAGCCGAGACCCAGCGACTGCGACAGAAGACGCCAACGTACAATGAGGTAAAGCATATTCTACTCCTCAGGTAGGCGGCAATGGTGACGATGCCTAGCGGTGTTCGCGCAGACCACTCCAACCAATGGTAATAAAGCCCACTGCCAATAGAAAACTACGAAGTCCTACCCTGAGACGATTCAGAAAGGCTTCCTGTTGCGCCCGATTCACCGCTTCCTGTTGTTGGTTGCGGATGCGCTCCCGTGCCTGACCCGCTTGTTTATCAAGGGCTTGGGGGTCTTTTTGTAACTGCTCGAGAATCGCCTGTTGATCGGGGGGCAGTTGATTGCTTTTCAGGAGTTGCTCCAGTTGACCGCTACTGGCCAATTGTTTAATTTGCTGCTGTTCCTGCTCAACCCGAATTTCTGCCTGTGCCGCCTCTTGATTGATTTGGTTGACCGCCTGTTCCGTAATTTGCCCCGTAATCGATAGGTAGAGGGGAATCCCCAGCAGGCAGAGCAATCCTAGCAAACTCGAGAGGACAAAGACCCAAAATCGCCAATCCTTGAGGGCAGGTTCCCCCGGCTCCGGCTGCGTCGTACTGCCAGAAACCGCTTGAATCCAAAAGCCAGTGTAGATAAAGACAAACCCAATCAAGGGGGTGGCACCGCGCTCAATGAATTGGTTAACGACCGTGAGTTGCCACTGGCTATTATTGAACTGGGGAGTAATAAAGAGAATGCTCCACTCGACCAAAAAGGTGAGGAGCAGGATGATTCCCACCAATTTTAGGAACTGAGCCGCCAAGGGGACAGGTCGCTTGGTTGATTTTGAAGCAGTCATGGACTGTGAGTGACTCGTCAACTACTGCATCAACCTTACTGGATTTTGGGGTCGTTGATGCATCTTGGACGCATTGACTCGCCTGTGGTGCTGCTATCTTTGGCTACCGCAACCTTGGTATACTCCAATTGTGCATGGCGCTGATGCGGCTGGGCTGCTTCTCCCCAGTATTGCTCGTTTGCCATCCCTTTGCGCATTGAGGCACAACAAATCCATGGTCATTGTGGCAGTCTTAGCGGCAGGACGAGGCACACGGATGAAATCCTCGCTGCCAAAAGTTCTCCATCCCCTAGGTGGGCGATCGCTGGTGGGCTGGGTTTTGCACCAAGTTCAATCTCTGCAACCGCAACGGCAGTTTGTGATCATTGGTTATGGAGGCGACACAGTGCGGGCTGCCTTAGCGGATCAACCCCACGTGGAGTTTGTCGAGCAGCGGGAACAACTGGGAACGGGTCATGCGGTACAGCAGCTTTTGCCGTACCTCAAGGACTATGAAGGCCATCTTTTGGTACTCAATGGCGATGTGCCCCTCTTGCGTGGGGAGACGCTGGCGAAGTTGCTCGCAGTCCACCAGAAACACAACAATGCGGCCACGATTTTAACGGCACAAATTCCCAACCCCCAGGGCTATGGCCGTGTGATTTGTGACAGTCAGAATATCTTGAAGCAAATTATTGAAGACCGTGACTGCACCACAGCCCAAAAGCAAAACCGCCGCATCAATGCTGGGGTGTATTGTTTCCACTGGCCCCAACTGGCTGCTGTGTTGCCCCATCTCCAATCCAACAATGATCAGCAGGAATACTACCTCACCGATGCCGTCAATGCCCTCAGTCCTGTGATGGCGGTAGACGTGGAAGACTATGAGGAAATTTTGGGCGTTAACGATCGCGTGCAGTTGGCGGCAGCCTATCAAGTGCTGCAAAATCGCATCAAAACTGCTTGGATGCAGGCGGGGGTGACCCTGATTGATCCGGCCAGCATTACCATTGAGGACACCGTGGAGCTGGCTCCCGATGTGGTGATTGAACCCCAAACTCACCTGCGCGGCCAAACCCGTATTGGCAGTGGTAGCATCATTGGCCCCGGCACTTTGATTGAAAACAGTGTGATTGGCGAACGGGTAACGGCTCGCTATGCCGTGATTAGCGACAGTGAGATTGGCCATGATACCCAAGTGGGGCCTTTTGCCCACATCCGCCAGCAAAGCCTGGTTGCCGATCACTGCCGCATTGGTAACTTTGTCGAGCTAAAAAAAGCGCAGTTGGGCAGTGACACCAAGGCCTCTCATCTGTCCTACCTAGGCGATGCCACCTTGGGCGATCGCGTCAATATCGGGGCAGGAACCATTACCGCCAACTACGACGGCGTGCGCAAGCACCCCACCCATATCGGTAGCGGCACCAAGACCGGGGCTAACAGTGTTTTAGTGGCTCCGGTAACCCTCGGCGAAAATGTTACGGTGGCGGCGGGTTCAACGGTGACAGAAGATGTACCGGCTAATGCCCTTGTCATTGCCCGCTGTCGTCAAGTGGTCAAGCCCAACTGGCACCCCAAAGCCTAGCCCGCCCCACAGCAGGGTTCAATGCCCAGCCGCCGCAGGAGCAGATCACTCACCGCATTAGCAACCGCAAACTCGCTATAGAAGCTTTGGGAAAAATCAAACTCTTGCAACTCCGTGACCAGAGCCAAGAGAATGCCGCCAAGATCATGCTCCCCTTCCAGCCGCTGACGGCGGTACACTTGGGCGGCTCGCTGGGCGATCGCTCGATTCACAGCTTCTGGCAAATACTCGGTGTTGAGCCAATCGAGAAGAGCTGCCTCCAACCATGCCGCATCCGCAGTGCAGTCACCACAAGGGGGAAGCTGAATCGGCGGAATCGGGGTACTCATGGCAGAGTCCTAAACTCGTCTGATTATGTTCATCTTATAACTTGAACTAAGCAATGGGCGATACTGGATTCGAACCAGTGACCCCTTCCGTGTGAAGGAAGTGCGCTACCACTGTGCTAATCGCCCTAGTTCAGACAATTCTTAATCATATCTTGGATTGCAGGTTTTTGTAAATTGCCTTAAACAACGCTGCGGCAAATTTCATCAAAGGTTGCGGCGGGATCCGCTGCTTGTAAAATCGGACGGCCAATTACAAGGTAAGAGGCACCAGCAGCAAAGGCGGCATTGGGCGTCAGCGATCGCGCTTGATCCCCTGTGGCAGTACCAAGGGGGCGAATCCCCGGACAAATTCTCAAGAACTCCTCTCCGCAGCGTTGTTTTACCCGTGCCGCCTCCTGAGGAGAGCAGACAATGCCCGCCAGTCCCGCTTGATGGGCTAGATCAGCCATGCGTTCAACATAGGTGGCCGGATCAAGGGGAATCTGGAGTTCTTGCTGCAGGGTGTTTGCGTCAATGCTGGTGAGCAAGGTCACCCCAATGAGTTGGGTGGCGTTTTCCCCTAGAGCCGCCTGCGCGCTTTTCAGACCCGCTAATCCCGTTGCCGCATGGATAGTCACAAAGTCCACGCCATAGGGGGCGATCGCCCGGGCTGCGGCGGCCACCGTATTGGGAATATCGTGGAGCTTCAAATCGAGAAAGATACGCTTCCCCTGATCCTTGAGGACATCGAGAATAATCGGCCCGCTGGCACAAAAGAGTTCTAGCCCCACCTTCCAAAATTGCACTTGGGGCAGCGTATGAATAGTGGCGATCGCGACCTCCAAATTGGGCACATCCAAGGCCACAATAATTTTGCTGGCAACAGCCTCTTGAGAATTAAACAAGTCTCTTGGATCTCCTCAGACGATTCACAGGGGACGGCGCACACAGCGCAACAACCACAGCGCCACAATAATACCCGTCAACTGAGCGGCAATCGTATTCACCTTCGCCTGAATCACAAAAATCTCCAACGGCTCAATCAAGACATTAGTGGCATAGACCGCCGCCCCTTGGGGAATTGACAGCACCTTGAGCAACAACATGCCCACATTCCACTCTGCGGCAGCCACCGTAAAAATCATGCCCGCAATATTTACCCAGAGACCAATATTCAAACTGCGGATCACGTGCTCCTTGGTCGGGCGTTTTTCTGGGCGATCCAAGCGTCGTCCCAGTTGCGGATAGCGATAGCAGCAGTAAATACTCACGCCCAAAAACACTAGACCAATAATCGCCAGCACTAAGCCCAGTGTGGGACTATTCATGCCATTTTGCGGACGATTGATATTGAATTGGCGACTAAAGATAACAATGATAATAATCAACAGCGAGACAAAGCCAAGGACGACCTGTGTCCAAAAGCCAATCCAGCCAAAGCGTTGCAGTTCACGGCCAAGACGGTGGAGAGGCTGGGTCGTACTTCGATGGGATGGTGGGGGGGCATTACTGGGAAGACGTTCCATGGTCGGGTGAGGAAGAGGGCTTAGGCTTGATCATAGCGAACGGTCATGAGGTGCCGCCAAGTAGGAACACCAATCGCTCCAACTGCCCGCATAGAGCTTGGTTTGATGCAGGCCAGCGATCGCCAGCCCCAAAATATCCACACAGGCCGTTACCCCCGATCCGCAATAGACAATAATTTGCTCAGCCTCAGCCAAAGGCTGCCAGTGGGCTTGCAGTTCCGCCACAGATTTCAAGCGCCCCTGTGCATCGGAGATGGCCTGCCACGGATAATTCACTGCTCCGGGAATATGACCCGCGATCGGATCAATGGGTTCAATTTCACCGCGATAGCGACGGGGTTCGCGGGCATCCACAATCACTGTCTGGGGGTCAGCTTGAGCAGCCATCACGCCAGTCCGATCCACCACCCACTGCGAATGAGGATGGGGCTGGAAATTGCCCGGTCGAGGCGAGGGAACCTCAGGGGTTGTCGGATACCCGGCTTCGACATAGGCGCGATAGCCACCATCAAGCACCGCTGCGCGATCGTGTCCCAGCCAACGTAAGAGCCACCAGCAGCGAGCGGCATAGGCAAACCGCGAATCATCGTAGGCCACCACCAAGGTGTCTGGGGTAATCCCCATTTGATTGAGCCGTGCTGCCAACTTCTCTGGATCGGGTAGGGGATGACGCCCGCCACGCTCTTGCCGAGGGCTGGAGAGATCCTGCTCTAGGTCGAGATAGTAGGCTCTTGGAATGTGCCCCTGATCATACTCCCGTTGCCCGCGGGTGATGTCCATGAGGTCAAAGCGGCAATCCACAATCACCACTGTGGGATCGGCCAAATGCTCAGCCAACCAAGACGCCGTTACGGCATAGGGGGTCATAGCGGCCGTGGGTTTAGGCGCGCCATTTCACTTTGGGCAGAATGTGATTAACATCCACCCGGTCTTTGTACTTGATGGCAAAGTTCAGCAGGGAGTCGAGGAGCGAATCCGACAGGTAGTGGGGTTGCAGTCCCAAATCCAGCAGTTTGGTGTTTTTGGCGTTGAAGTAGTGCTCTTCTTTTTCAACACGGGGGTTTTCGAGGTGCTGGATTTCCACCTTGAGGCCGAGGGCTTTACCCGCTTCTTGGACTTTGTGGGCAAGGTCACCGACACTAAATTGTTCTGTGAATTGGTTGAGGACGCGGAATTCACCCGGTGCGGCGGGGTTGTTAACGGCCAATTCGATACAACGCACGGTATCGCGAATATCCAAGAAACCGCGAGTTTGCCCGCCCTTGCCATAGACCGTCAGGGGATGACCAATGGCAGCTTGAATACAGAAGCGATTGAGGGCGGTGCCAAAGATACCGTCGTAGTCAAGGCGGTTGATCAACAGTTCGTCCATGCCCGTTTCTTCGGTGAGCACGCCATAGACTACCCCTTGGTTCAAATCGGTGGCGCGCAGTCCCCAAATGCGGCAGGCAAAGTGAATGTTGTGGCTATCGTGAACTTTACTGAGGTGATAGAAGCTACCGGGCTGCTTGGGATAGGGCAATGTATCCTTGCGACCATTGTGCTCAATGGTGATGTAGCCCTCTTCAATATCAATGTTGGGGGTGCCGTATTCACCCATCGTGCCTAGTTTGACAAGGTGGCAGTCAGGGTTGTGGGTATGGATGGCGTACAGCAGGTTGAGGGTGCCGACAACATTATTGACTTGGGTAAAGACGGCGTGCTCCCGGTCAATCATGGAGTAGGGGGCGGAGCGTTGTTCGCCAAAGTGGACGATCGCCTCGGGCTGAAACTCCAGCATGGCACGCTCAAGGAAGTGATAGTTACAAATATCGCCA
The DNA here is from genome assembly GCF_031583255.1 of Thermosynechococcus sp. PKX82. Taxonomy (NCBI): domain Bacteria; kingdom Bacillati; phylum Cyanobacteriota; class Cyanophyceae; order Acaryochloridales; family Thermosynechococcaceae; genus Thermosynechococcus; species Thermosynechococcus sp. PKX82. Next base: position 2,142,472 of record NZ_CP134169.1, read on the forward strand.
ATGTAGAGGCCAATTTTCTTGCCAGTGAGATCCTGCCAGCGTTGCAGACGGTGCTGAATGGGGGCGATCGGTGTGAGGGTCTCGACACAGAGTTCGGCATCCCAGTGGCGCCGAATCAGGCTATCCAAAATCGCCACATCATGGCCACGATTTGAAAGGTAGAGGGCTGTCGCCCAGCCGCAATAACCATCACCGCCAATTACGAGGACTCTCATGCTAACCGTGCTGAAATCGATAATTACTCCGCCAGCCATTGAATGGCTTCCATACCACGTTACCAGTAATGGGGACATCGGTGATCCATTGGGTTAGAATTCGGGGGCGCGAGTTTGACTCTCAGAAAAGATATGTAATTTAATGGTTTGTCCCGCTAAGTCAATTTGCACAATATCGCCAGAAAGAAAATCCAAGGCTTCTAATAGGGCTTGTAATTGCGGTGTGCTGGCACCCGATTCTTGGTAGAGGCGATCGCTCAAATGGCTGAGGCGCTGCCACGTGGTATAAAGCCGAGCAATGGTACTTTCCAGTTGGGCGGCCTGCTGCAGGAGATCGGCAACGGTTTGCAGTTGCTCAAGGCGCTGGGCTTCGATCAGGACTTGTTCCAGATCCACAGGGTGGGTCTTGAGGGCTTGAATTTGGGGAGCGGCCTCAAGATAGCGGCTGAGTTGGCGAGCCGTCGCCGTGATTTCCTTAACCGTTTCCACACTGGGATCGCTGGCCAGTTCTTGGGAGAGTTCCTGCTGCTGTTGGGGGGGGAGCTTTTCTAATTCTTTGACTAAGGGGGCAACGTAGCGGGGGGCAAGGGTGCGATCGCTGGCCTTTTGGCGCACCACTGGCGGTAAGAGATCAGAGTGCAGAGCCGTCCATTCCGCTTGGAGTTGGCGCACTTCACGGTGGGTAATGCGATCGCCCGCTGCTGCGGCTTGGGTAATCAGGGCTTGCACCTCAGGATCCGCTGCGGCGGTTTCCAAAAAGGCGCGTTTACTAAAGCGAGAAATGGCTTCGGGAGGCAGGGGACGTTCCTTGAGCAATTCATCGGCGCGATCGGCCAACTGAATCAAATCATCGGCACGGCGTTTACTAATTTCGTGTTCCTGGAGCCACTGCTGAAAGCCAATACCCCGCTCATCCCCTTGATGGCGATAGCGATCGCGCACCGCCCGTAGAATTTGCCCCCGCCAGATCTCTGTTTGTAGATCAAAGCGCTCACACACCTGCCACGCTTGGCGCACCTGTTGAAGAAATTCCTCCTCAGAGAGGGGAGTATCCGCAGCCGGAATGGGCAAAACAAAGTCAGGCGTTGGCTCCATTGGTCGGCGAAAACCACAGCTTCAGCAGTATAGCCTATCCCAAACAGTAGAGATAACCATCCCGTGCGGCAATATAGGCAATGTAGACCTTGCCGTCCCAAACAACGAGTGAAATTCGCTGTCATCGGGAACCCGCGTTTGGGCTTCACGCCATTAGCGGAGGGTCAAACTGGCTACCAAGCCTGCATTTCCCCAGAGGAGTAAGCGGTTGATTTGGCGACGTTTCACTGACAGACTCTGTCCCAAGAATTGACCACGCTCAAAACCCTAGTAGAAGAACATTTCACCGTGTACCCCATATGTTAGAAAGGGGCGTTGAATTGCTTAGGATTGAACTATCGCGTTGACGGGAACTCTGATGACCACAGTATTGGAGCCAGCGGTCACGTACCTCACTCCGGAAGCTTACTTAGCTCAAGAAGTGGTGGCAACGGAGCGCCATGAGTATCGCCAAGGAGAACTTTACACTATGCCCGGGGGCAGCGTTAATCATAATGAGTTGGTTCGTTCCTTAACTGTTCTGTTGAGTTTGGCACTCAAGGGACAGCCCTACCGCGTCTTTGTCACAGATCAACGCCTCTGGATTCCGGAAACGCAGTCGTACTACTATCCTGATGTCATGGTGACGCCGAAGCCGGTGCCCCTAGTGGCGGGACGCAACGATGTGGTGATGCAGCCGATTTTCATTGCTGAGGTTTTATCGCCTTCGACAGCGGATCGCGATCGCGGGACAAAATTTTTCGACTATCGTCAGATTCCAACCCTGCAAGAATATCTCCTGATTAGCCAAGATCGCCCCTGTGTTGAACAATATTTGCGGCAGGCTGAATATCAATGGCTGCTCACGATTTGGCAAGATATTACGCAGGAACTACTACTGCCCTCGTTACAGACTTCCTTAAAACTCAGTGATCTCTATGCAGACGTTGAGTTAGGTGAGTCCTAAAAAGAATTCCTTAATTGTCATGGCAAATTATCATGGCGCGGCTTGTCAGTCAATATCTGAATAGTCCCAACCCCAACTAAGTCTTGCGCAAATGTCGATGTCCCCTATCACTGCTGATGCCTCCCCCAACTTTGGTCTCATCATTGTCGAGGGAGAGGATGTGGTGCGTCTTGGCCTTTGGACAGGAATTCAGCAGCAGTTGGGGATTGAGCCGCTGGTCTTTCACGATGGCCATGGTCTGATCACCTATCTGGAAAACACACCCCTCGATCAAGAACGCACGCCTTGGATTGTTCTCTGTGATGCCCAACTCACAGTGAATGATGCCACTACCCCTTGGCTGTGGCAGTGGTTGAAGCAGCACTATCCTGCCCTGCGGATAATTCTCACTGTCCGACCCGCTGCCCTTGAGTTAGTTTCCCTTGCCCAACAGGCGGGTGTCGAAGGCATTTACCATCGCAATACGGCGCTGAGTGATCTCTTGGCGGCAATTCTGGCCATTGCCCAAGGGGAAATCGTTCACACCGTCACGCCCCCAAAACCCCCCTTGAGTGTGCTCTTTCCCAATCCGTGGGATCGTTGGCGGTATCAGGTTCTGCAGCAGGGATTGGGGGAAATGGAAGCGTGGTTACAGGCTTTGGATCAGTACTTGGGGCGATCGCGCCTCTCTGCCCTCGAACGGCTGGTGTGTGAAGGTCGCCATCGGGAAATTCGTGCCGCCCGCTGGTTAGTCTCCCGTTTCTTGCCACAGCCAACTCAAGCCCCTCCTGCGCCAGTAGTGTCCCCCGTGCGTCCGCAGATTGAGATCATTTCCCAATTGGTGGATCGCTGCTTACAACGGATGCAGTCGGATCTCTTGAACCTAACGTCGCGGCCTTTGGAGTTAGAGGTGCTCACCCTACAACAGCGGCGGGAACTGCTCTATACCATCCTGCGGCAGTGGGATCTCCTCGTGCGCACTTTACAAGCAACACCACCCAGTATTGAATTTCTGCACCAGCGGGGTAGCTCCCTACTGCAAGACCTGTGGGAACAGAGCCTGCGGGAGTTTTTTCGTCCCTATCGTTTTGCCCTCGGCAGTGACGCCGACCTGATTGAGCAATTGCTCACAGAAAGAGAAACTGTGGCCAGCGTCTATCTGAAGCCAATCCCCTTTGTGGCGGAGATGCTGGCTCATTTACTGGTGCAACAGCCCCTCACCCTCCATCAGCAGACCTATCGCTACGGCACTGCTGCCGCCTTGGAGATCCTCGATGCCCTCCTCGATCACTGGTTGCTCACTGTCGCCAATGGCATTGTTTATCCGCTACTGAATCGGTGTTGCTATAGTGCAGTGATTCAACAAACGTTTTTTCAGCCGCAATACACCTCAACGCGGGAAATGGAACGCTTTCGCAATGCCCTCTCTTGGCATTACCGCTGGCGGCGCTGGGTCAAGGAACCCCAAGATATCTTTGAAAGTCGGCTGGTAGTGTTGCGGCTAACGGAGCGAGGAATTCAGGAACTAGCGCTGACCGTCCCCCGTCAACAGGAACTGATGCAACTCGAGGGGATTCCCTACGCTCTAACCTTGGCGCTGGAGGCGCGTGATGCTTTAGCCCCCCCAGTACGGGCAGTGGTGGCTTGGGTCGGCAAGGGAGTGGTGTATCTGCTGACGCAGGTGATTGGTCGCGGTTTGGGGCTGATTGGCCGCGGCATTTTGCAGGGAATTGGTCAATCCGTTAGCAGTGGCTGGAGTCGTTCTGAAGCCCAAAAAACCTCATCCAAACCTTGAGCCGGCCTAATTCTTAAACGGCTCCTAACCTTGAGATAACCTTAAGCCAACGAACACGGTGTTAGAATCTGGCTGGTAAGTAACTATCTCTGCCCCTTGGGGGATAGTTTCTATGAGATGTGCTAAAGCCTCTGTAAGAAAGCCTGATAGCTCAGCTTGCTGGCAGATGAATAACTTTAGCGAGCATCTCAGTAGGATCAATAATTGAAGGAGAATTCTGTCTTAGGGACTCGTTCTTTAGGACAAGTTCATTGAGGAGTGAAGGAGTAAGACGTTATGTCCCGCATTTTTCCGGGGTTGGTTTTGACCTCGCCTGTTTTATTGTTGGGTGTGCTGGCAGGTGCAGCGACAGCCGCTGATACCTCTTTGACCAACTTCAGTAGCACTCAGTTTCAAACCCCTACTGCTGGTACTGAATCCCTAACCACACTGCCCACCAGCACGACACTTGTTGCCCAAAATCGCCGCAGCAACCTCTCTGTGCCCTCAGTGGCCGAACTAGAAGCGGGGCGTGTCCCTACGACATCGAGCATGGGTCAAGTGACCTCCGTTAGCCAACTCTCGGATGTGCGCCCTACAGACTGGGCCTATCAAGCCTTAGCCTCCCTTGTCGAGAAATACGGCTGTATTGCCGGTTATCCCGATGGCACCTTCCGTGGCAATCGTGCCGCTACTCGTTATGAAATGGCAGCCGCTTTGAATGCCTGCCTCGATGTAATTAGCGATCGCTTTGCCACCAAGGAAGACCTTGAAACCCTGCGCCGCCTGATGCAGGAATTTGCCAATGAACTCGCCGTCATCAAAGGCCGCGTCACCAACCTTGAAGGCCGCGTTGCCAACCTCGAAGCCACTCAATTTGCCACCCTCACTAAGCTCAACGCTACGGTTATCTTCAACGTCTCCGATATATTGACGAACAAGCAGGCACTACGTCCTGGCGCTCCTGGCCCACAACCAGTACAGGATACCAACCCCGTTGCCAATTCCCGCGTTCGTCTCAACCTCGATACCAGCTTCTATGGCAAGGATCGCCTACGGTTGCGCTTGCAAGCAGCTAATATTACTAGTTATGCCGGATTGATGGGCACCAATATGGGGCGCCTTGGCTATGATGGCAATAATAATAACCAATTTGAACTGCAAAAAGCCTTCTACAGCTTTCCAGTGACCCGTCGCGGTCAAATGATCCTAGATTTTGTGGGGGGTGAGTTCAACGACAATGTCAACAATTTCAACCCCTTCCTCCAATCCAGTGATACGGGTGCCCTCTCTCGCTTTGGGCGTTACCATCCCATCTACCGTGCAGGAAGTGCTGCCAATGCTGCGGGTGTGACCTTTAAGTACGACCTCATCCAAAATAAAGAACGGGGCACCGGCGTCACCCTCAATGTGGGCTACCTTGCACCCTTTGCCAACGACCCTGATCGAGTCGCGAACAATGGCCTCAATGGCTTCTTTGATGGTGCCTATGCTGCTTTGGCTCAGGTGGATGTGCGCCCCATTAAAAACCTCGCCTTGGGGGTGACCTACACCCACTCCTATGGCCTTGATCCCTTTGGGGGAACAGGTAGCTCTGGTTTCCGCTCAGCGGCAAACCCTTTGGGGAATGTAGGTAACAACGTGCCTAACCAAGCAGCGGATGCGGTGGGCTTCCAGTTTACCTATCGCCCGATCAAGCAGTTGAATGTTGCGGGCTGGGCAGGGTATGCCAATGTTTATGGTGTTCGAGGTGCTGCTCTAGCAGGTGGTCGCCGTGAGGCTGAAATTGTCAACTGGGCCATTACCTTTGCTTCCCCTGACCTCTGGCGGAAGGGAGATCTGCTGGGTCTTGTTTTTGGCCAGCCCCCTCAGCTCATTAGCATCACAAACGTCCCTCCTACTTTTGGCGATGGAAGTTACACGCGCTTCAACTCCTATCACTTAGAGGGCTTCTACCGCTTTGCGGTGAGTCGCAATATCTCGATTACCCCTGGGGTGATTGCCATCTTCAACCCCAACAGCAACTCAAACAACGACCCCATTGTTGTTGGCGCTGTGCGGACAACCTTTAGCTTCTAAATCCGCACTGACCTGTTTCCCCCTCCCTGTGAGGGGGATTTTTTTATGTGGGAACGATAGAATAGGGGCGAGGCGTTGTCAATGGATTTGTGGGGTGAAATACTGGGCAATTCTCGGCGTCGGTGTTGCACTATTGGGAATGCCGTCAGCACTGGGGGGCACCAGTACGCTCAAGGATGCTCCCAAGGCCTTGGTCGATGAGGCGTGGCAAATTATCTACAGAAGCTATCTGGATCGCAGTTTCAATCGTCTGGATTGGCAGGCCATTCGTCAGGAGTTGCTCTCCCAACCCTATGGCGATCGCGAGGCCGCCTATCGGGTGATTCAGCAAGCCCTTGTCCGCCTCAATGATCCCTATACCCGCTTTCTGCCGCCCCAAGCGTACCGTCAACTGCTCCTGCAAACCCAAGGCCAGCAGGTGGATGTGGGTCTCACCCTCGTGGAGTCGGGGGAACTCTTTCGCATTCAGGCAATCCAAGCGGGGTCAGTGGCTGCCAAGGCGAATTTGAAAGTGGGAGATGAAATTCTGGCCATTAACGGTCGGGGGAGCGATCGCCTGACCTTGGAGCGAGCCAATCTGGCGTTGCGAGGGCCAGCGGGGAGTCAGTTGCGCCTACTGGTGCGCCGTGAAGGTAAACCCCAACCCTTTAGTGTCGAACTCACCCGCGCCGGTGAAATTCCGCGTACAGTGAATTTTCAGGTTCTGAATCATCCTCGGGTGGGCTACATCCGCCTCAGTGGTTTTAATAGCCGCTCCCAACAAGAGATGCAAGCGGCGATCCAAATCCTGCAACGGGAGAAAGTTCAAGGCTTCATTCTGGATTTGCGCCACAATCCGGGGGGACTCCTAGAAGCCGGCATTGAAATTAGCCGCCAATGGCTCGATTCTGGGGTGATTGTGCGCATTCAGCAAAACCAGCGAGAAGAGACGATTCGTGCCCACCAACGCGCCTTGAGTCAGTTGCCCCTCGTGGTCTTGGTAAATCAGGCCTCCGCCAGTGCCAGTGAAATTTTAGCCGCTGCTTTGCAGGATCAGGGGCGCGCAACCGTGGTGGGGACACCAACTTTTGGCAAGGTGCGGGTTCAAGCGGTTCATGAACTGGGGGATGGCTCTGCCCTCGTGGTAACAGTAGCTCGTTATCTGACGCCAAAGGGGCGCGATATTGCCGCAGGGGGGATCACCCCCGATGTACTGGTGACGGTCGATCCCAGTAGTGATCTGGAATTGCGGCTCAATCCCAACTTGGTGGCACGACCCACGGATCCAATGGTGGCCAAGGCCTTAGAATTATTGAGCACTAAAATCAGTAACGCCCGTCATGTCCAGTGAGGCTCTTGTTGTCCCTTCTGCTCCAGCGATCGCGCCCGCGCCCCATCCCCTGCGGTTAGGCGTTTTAGCTTCTGGCAATGGCTCCAACTTTGCTGCTCTCGCGGAGGCGATCGCCCAAGGGGAATTGGCTGCCCAAATTCAAGTTCTGATCTACAACAATCCCGATGCCTTGGTGGCAGAGCGCGCCAAACAGTGGCAGATTCCCAGTGTGCTGCTCAACCATCGCCACTACCCCAGCCGTGAAAGTCTGGATGCGGCCATTGTCGAAACCCTCAAAGCCTATGGGGTCGAGTGGGTAGTGATGGCGGGCTGGATGCGGATTGTGACGCCTGTCCTCCTCAATGCCTACCCCCAGCGGGTAATTAACCTGCATCCCAGTTTGCTCCCCAGTTTTCGGGGATTGCATGCCGTTGAGCAGGCCTTGGCAGCAGGTGTGAAAATTACTGGGTGTACCGTCCATCTGGTGGAAGAGGAAGTGGATAGTGGCCCAATTTTAGTCCAAGCAGCAGTGCCCGTTCTCCCTGATGATACGCCCGCCACCCTCCACGCCCGCATTCAAGTCCAAGAACACCGCATTCTCAAGCAGGCGATCGCCGACATTGCCGCGCGGCAATCACAAGCTTCCTGCTGATCCTTAGCCAATAGTAAGGATCTCTCAGGGCGAGGGTCCACCCGCTTTTCTGATTGGCTTGGGAATTGCGTCAGCATCCTTTTCTCAGTGGGGAGCATTGATTCGGATTAGGATTGGGGATGTATCCGTGAGCAATTGTTAATCCAGTCATGACGCAGGCATACACCCCTGAAGATGTTTGGCGGTTATTGGGGGAACTATTAGAGGCTCAGAAGGAAACCGAACGCCGCTTTCAAGAAACAGAGCGCCGCTTCCAAGAAACGGATCGGCGATTTCAAGAGACTGACCGACGGTTCCAAGAAACGGAACGCTTGCTGCGCGAAGAAGCGCGCCAACTCAACCAGCAACTGGGGAAACTGGGCAATCGCCTTGGGGAATTTGTGGAATGGCAGGTGCGCCCCGCCGTGCTGCGCTTATTTCAGAGTTGGGGAATTGCCGTCTCTCAACTTTACAGCGATGTCATTCTCCAAGATGGCAATGAGAGTTTAGAAATTGATCTGCTAGTCGTCAATACTGATGAAGCCGTCCTCGTCGAGGTGAAAACGAAACTGAGCCAAGGGGATGTGGATGAGCACTTAGAGCGGATCGCGAAATTTCGTCGTTTGGCACACCAGTATCGGGACACCCAGCTCTTGGGCGCCGTAGCAGGAATGATCGTACCCCCTGAAGTAGCTCGCTATGCCTATCGGCAAGGTTTGTTTGTGTTGGCGCAATCAGGAGATGGGGTGGCGATTCTCAACGATGCGCAGTTTCAGCCCCGTACATGGTAGGTGACTCTAATCGCTCTAATTCAATTCTCAAGCGTCCTAAGGATGATTCTGGAGCCAGTGTTTGAGGGCAGCAACAAAGCGATCGCACTCCTGCGGCAGCGTAAAGTAATGCACACAGGCTCGCACCGAGGCAGGATAGAGCAATTCCCGCACCAAGATATTCTCTGCCTCAAGGTCTTGCACCAATTGGCGATGCTGACCATTAGCTAACTGAAAGGCCACCAAGCCCGACGGCGGCGGCACGAGACTCAAGCAGGTCAAACCCACCATGCCCTGTAACTGTTGCCAAAGATAATGACTCAGCTCACAAATGCGCTCATATCGCGCTTGGGCAGTCCCCCATTGATCATGCACCCGCAGGGCAGTGGTTAACCCCGGTACCAAGGAAAAGGCGGTTGTGGCCACTTCAAAGCGACTGGCATCCTCCTTCCAGCCGGCGGGTTGGGCATCACGGGTTTGGTGAATGCCGCGCCAGCCAATAAAGGTGGGTTCCAATGTGGCCAAGCGATCGCGCCGAATGTACAGCCCGCCAAGACCCGCAGGGCCACAGCACCACTTGTGTCCTGTAAAGGCATAGTAGTCCACCCCCAAGGCGGGTAAATTGAGGGGCACCATACCCACACTTTGGGCACCATCCGCCAAGACTTGGATGCCGCGACGGTGGCAAAGGTCAACAATTTTCTCCAACGGCAAAAGTTTCCCGGTATTCCACAGCAAATGACTGAGGACGACCAAGCGTGTGCGGGGATGGAGTTGGGTTTCAATGGCGGCCACCTCATCGTCACACCAAGGCCAAAAGGCCACCCGATCCACCACCACCCCCAACCGCCGCGCCAATTGTTCGGTAATCGCCACTACCCCCGGATGCTCACAGTTAGAAATCAGCAGGCGATCGCCCGCTTGCCAGTTGATCCCCCAGAGAACGATATTGCAGCCAGTGGTTACAGAATCTGTGAGGGCAATGGTCTCGGCGCTCGTCCCCAAAAGCTGTGCCAGTTCTTGCCGCAGGGTTTGCAGTTGTTGGCTCAGCCACGGAAAGACGCGATTGGCAAAGGGGCCTTCCTCTTGAATGTGGCGATCGCTCTGGATGATGGCCTGCCATATGTCTTGGTGCAGCGGCCCTTGTCCCCCATAGTTGAGGTAGATCTTATTCAGTAGGGCGGGGTAGGTGTCGTGGTAGGTGCGCAGTGTCTCTAGGTTCATCGATAGTGATTGCAGAGCGATAGATAGATGCTACCGCAAAGGATTTAAGATAAAGATCTGTAGCAAGTCCCCTTTTCATTCCCCCACTCAAGGGGCGGCACTTGCAAGCACGGCTCGGTAAATTAATCCTGTCAATTAAGTCATGACAAAGGCATACACTCCTGACGATGTTTGGCGATTACTAGGGGAGCTGTTAGAAGCTCAAAAGGAAACCGAACGCCATTTCCAAGAAACAGAGCGCCGCTTCCAAGAAACAGAGCGCCGCTTTCAAGAAACAGAGCGCCGCTTCCAAGAAACAGAGCGCCGCTTCCAAGAAACGGATCGGCGATTTCAAGAGACAGATCGGCGATTTCAGGAGACGGATCGGCGATTTCAGGAGACAGATCGGCGATTTCAAGAGACGGATCGGCGATTTCAAGAAACGGAACGCTTGTTGCGGGAAGAAGCGCGCCAACTCAATCAGCAACTGGGGAAACTGGGCAATCGCCTTGGGGAATTTGTGGAATGGCAGGTGCGCCCCGCCGTGCTGCGCCTATTTCAGAGTCGCGGCATTGCCGTCTCTCAGCTTTACAGCGATGTCATTCTCCAAGATGGCAATGAGAGTTTAGAAATTGATCTGCTAGTCGTCAATACCAATCAAGCGGTTCTCGTCGAGGTGAAAACCAAACTGAGCCAAGGGGATGTGGATGAGCATTTAGAGCGGATCGCGAAATTTCGTCGTTTGGCACACCAGTATCGAGACACCCAGCTCTTGGGAGCGGTGGCAGGGATGATCGTGCCCCCTGAGGTGGCTCGCTATGCCTATCGGCAAGGGTTATTTGTGTTGGCGCAGTCGGGAGATGGGGTGGCGATTCTCAATGATGCGCAGTTTCAGCCCCGCACATGGTAGCCCGTGCCCAAGAATTTGAGCAGACAACTTTTGAGCCTCCGTTATAGCTGCGGATCAGCGGGTGCCAGTGTTGCTTTTGCGGCTTGAGAACGGGCATCGAGCCATTGTTGCAAAATGAGGGCAGCAGCAATTTGATCCACTAAGTCCTTGTGGTGACGGGGCGATCGCCGCCGTTGTTTGAGGATTTCCTCCGCTTGAAAGGAGGTTAGCCGCTCATCCATATATTCCACGGGCAAGTTCAAGGCCGCGCCAATTTTTTCCGCTAGATGTTGCACTTGCCGGGCTTGGGAACCCAGTTGACCATCGAGGGTGTAGGGCAAGCCCACAATTAACTTCTCCACCCCTCGCTCTTGGCAAATCTGGCGAAGCTGCGCCACATCACTGGCAAGATTGCGCCGCTGGATGGTTGTAATGCCTGTGGCCAACTGCCCCAAGCGATCGCACCCTGCCACACCAATGCGCTTGCGCCCCAGATCCAAACCTAGAACGGAAATCATCCTTGAGTGAATAAGAACAGTTCTCCTACAATTGAATCCATTCCCGATTTTTTCTTGCCCTCCAACGATCATACCCCGCTGTACCCACCCATGACTGACGCGACCCCCGACTACAAAGACACCGTCAACCTGCCCCAAACCACCTTTGAAATGCGAGCAAATGCAGCCACACGGGAACCCCAATTACAGGCCTTTTGGGCACAGCATCAAATTTATGAAACGCTGCAGCAAACCAATCCGGGTGAGGTCTTTATTCTCCACGATGGCCCCCCCTACGCCAATGGCGCTCTCCACATTGGCCATGCCCTGAATAAAATCCTCAAGGACATCATCAATAAGTATCAACTGCTGCGGGGACGCAAGGTTCACTACCGCCCCGGTTGGGACTGCCACGGCCTGCCCATTGAACTCAAGGTACTGCAAAACCTGAAACCCGAACAGCGTGCGCAGCTAACCCCCCTGACCCTCCGCCAACAGGCCAAGGCCTTTGCCCTCAAAACCGTGGCCGAGCAAAAGCAGAGTTTTCAACGCTATGGGGTTTGGGGCGACTGGGAGCACCCCTATTTGACCCTCACTCCCGACTATGAAGCGGCACAAATCGGTGTCTTTGGCGAAATGGTGCTGCGGGGCTACATCTATCGCGGTCTCAAGCCCGTCCACTGGAGTCCTAGTTCTAAAACCGCCCTCGCCGAAGCCGAACTAGAATATCCCGAAGGCCACACCTCCCGCAGTCTCTATGCCGCCTTTGAAGTGATCGAACTGCCGCAAGGGCTAGCCAAATCGTGGTACAAAGCCCTCGGCCAATTAGGCGTTGCTATTTGGACGACAACCCCTTGGACCATTCCGGCCAACTTGGCGGTGAGTGTCAATCCGGATCTCACCTATGCCCTTGTTGAAGTCAAACCCAGTGCCCGCTACAAATATTTGATTGTAGCCAGGGATTTGGTGGAGCGCCTTAGCCAAACCCTTGCTTGTACCCTCAAGGTGGTGGCCACCGCCAAAGGCGCTGACTTGGAGAATGGGCGCTATTGCCATCCCCTCTTTGAGCGCGAGGCCAAAATCGTCATTGGCGGTGATTATGTCACGACCGACTCCGGGACGGGACTGGTGCACACCGCCCCTGGCCATGGCTTAGAGGACTATGCGGTGGGTCAGCGCTATGGCTTGCCAATCCTGTCGCCCGTGGATGAAAATGGCTGCTTTACAGCAGAAGCGGGACAATTTGCCGGTCTCAATGTCCTCAAGGAAGGGAATGAGGCGGTGATTGCGGCACTGCAAGCGTGTGGCGCCCTCCTCAAGGAAGAACCCTATGTCCACAAGTACCCCTACGACTGGCGCACGAAAAAACCAACCATCTTCCGCGCCACAGAGCAGTGGTTTGCTTCCGTTGAAGGCTTTCGCGATGCCGCCCTCAGGGCGATCGCCGAGGTGAAGTGGATTCCTGCCCAAGGGGAAAACCGCATTACGGCAATGGTGGCGGAGCGTTCCGATTGGTGTATTTCGCGGCAGCGCAGTTGGGGCGTGCCCATTCCCGTCTTTTATGACAAAGCCACGGGGGAACCCCTGCTGACGGCAGAAACCATTGCCCATGTGCAAGCCATTATTCGCGATCGCGGGTCTGATGCTTGGTGGCAACTCTCCGTTGCGGAATTGCTGCCTGAATCCCTACGAGATCAAGCCGATCGCTACGAAAAGGGCACCGATACGATGGATGTCTGGTTTGATTCTGGCTCTTCTTGGGCGGCGGTTCTCGGCGATCAACAAGCGGATCTCTACCTCGAAGGCTCTGACCAACACCGCGGCTGGTTTCAATCCTCATTGTTAACACGGGTTGCCGTTAAAGGCCAAGCCCCCTACAAAGCAGTCCTCACCCACGGCTTTGTCCTCGATGAGCAGGGACGGAAAATGAGCAAGTCCCTCGGCAATGTCACGGATCCCCGCGAAGTGATTGAGGGGGGCAAAAACCAAAAGCAAGACCCTGCCTATGGTGCCGATGTATTGCGCCTGTGGGTGTCCTCCGTGGACTATGCCAATGATGTCCCCATTGGTAAAAATATCCTCAAGCAGTTGGCGGATGTCTATCGCAAGATTCGCAATACGGCTCGCTTTCTTTTGGGGAATCTTCACGACTTTGACCCCGATCAAGATGCCATTCCCTATGCCCAACTGCCCGCCTTGGATCGCTATATGCTACATCGGCTGCATGAAGTCTTCAGCGAAGTAACGGCGGCCTTTGATAGCTTTCAGTTCTATCGCTTTTTCCAAACGATTCAAAATCTTTGTGTTGTTGATCTGTCGAACTTTTATCTCGATATTGCCAAGGATCGGTTGTACATCAGTGCTGCCGCGAGCGATCGCCGGCGCAGTTGTCAAACGGTTCTGGCCGTTGCCGTTCAAAACCTCGCCCGTGCTATTGCCCCAGTGCTTCCCCATTTAGCCGAAGATATTTGGCAGCATTTGCCCTTCAAAACCCCCTATCTTTCGGTTTTTCAAAGCGGCTGGGTACAGCTTCCTGCCCAGTGGCAGGATCAGGAGCTAGCCAGTGAGTGGCAACGCCTGCGGCAACTACGCCTAGAGGTGAATAAGGTGCTCGAACAGGCCCGTGCCGAAAAGCTCATTGGCTCCTCTTTGGAAGCCAAAGTGTGGCTCTATGTTGCCGATCCACAGTGGCGCGATCGCCTTCAGGACATGAATCCCAGCGATGCCCTCAGTGGCAATGGGGTGGATGAACTGCGCTATCTCTTTTTGGTGTCCCAAGTGGCGATCATGGCACAACCCCATACCGTTGACGTGCCCTATGTCCTAGAAGAGGAAGGGCTGTGGATTGGCGTCGATCATGCCAAGGGTGAGAAATGCGTCCGCTGCTGGAATTATGCTGAAAGTGTGGGACAATCGGCCTTGCATCCCCAGTTGTGCGATCGCTGTCAAGCCGCCCTAGAAGGGATGTTTTAGATCATTGAGCGAAAGCATGCTAGAGATTGATCGTATCTACCAAGCTGATGCTTTTACCCTCTTGCCCCAGATTGAAAGTGCGAGCATTGATCTCATTATTTGCGACGGCCCCTACGGTGTAACCACCAATCCATGGGATCGCATCTCTAACATCCAAGAGTTTAACCTCAAACTCATCACTATCTTTGCTGAAAAATTGAAAGAGGGAGGAGCACTCTACCTTTTTGGTAAACCTGATTGTATTGACTTTATTGACTACCGTCCATTTCTTAACTTACAGGCAAAAATTGTCTGGTATCAGCCCAGTCGCCTAGCCCAAGGACGGATCAACTACACAAATAACTATGATCTTATTTGTTACTTTATTAAAGGCCAGCGTCCCAAAACCTTTAACTTAGATGCTATTCGGGTACCACAGCTAGTAGAGCTAGAGCACCGTCGTCGTTGTGAGCGGGTACCATCAGTGATTAATGGTAAGTATGGCAAAACTAAATTCAATGAAGAAGGTAAAAACCCAGGAGATGTCTGGGGAGATATTAAACAGCTCACGTATAAATCAAAAGAACTAGTAGCTCGCGAAGCACTCAATACCATTCAAAAGCCAGAGCAGCTGATTGAACGCTTAGTCAAGGCAAGCTCTAATAAGGGTGACTTAGTGCTTGATCCATTTGCCGGTGTCGGTACAGCCCCTGTAGTTTGTAAACGCTTGGGAAGGCATTTCATTGCTATTGAGCAAGATCAAAAGTTTGTCCAAGCAGCAAACGAGAGATTACGTGAGGCAGAGTATGAAATCGCGGGGAGGCTTTTTGATTGGTGAAACAGCAAGTTTATCGTCAAATTGTTGCTCTGATCCGTCAAGCCTCTCAACTTGCTCAAACAATTGGTATTCGCAACCTACTGCAGCCGGGGTTAGTTAAGGAAATGATTATTGCTGACCTGCTAGGTCACGAACTAATTGATTCTAAGCGTGATGCCGATGCTCATGCCATGAGCGACCCAAGTGAAAAGTATGAATATTTATCTTGTATAGAAGGTGGAAGCGGTCAGCTTGACCGAATGTTTAAGGAACCTCCTGAAAAGCGTGCCCAATCACTTACACGAATTACCCGCAACACAAAAATTTACTTAGCCGTTTTTGAGAAGCAAAACCAAATCAACTGCAAAGTGATTTACGAGCTAGAACCTAGTGATGTACTTACCGAAGCAAATCGTCAGCTTGATCAAAGTCGGAATGCCATTTCCCATATCAGCTTCTCGGAAAACTGGGCTAGGGAGCATGGTCGTGTTGTCTATCAAATCAGTAGCTCCCATGATTAATCGAATTTACCTGCAAAGGAGTCAATGACTTGCACCTTGTAGGTTCTCTTGGTCAACTGACCGCCCCGTAACGGTTCAACTAAGCCAAGGGGGCAGCAATAGTTTTACACCGCGACAAATGAGCAGTGGGAGCGATCGCCTGAACTATAACCTCTACCTCGATGCTATAGCCATTTCGAAAGGAGATGAGATATTTTCAAGAGGGATAGGCTATACTCAAAGCGTCATGAATGTTACTCAAGAATATGAGCTATAGCTTGGACTTACGAGAGCGGGTTGTCTCCTATATCCAGCAAGGTGGCAAAATCAGTGAAGCAACTCAAATCTTTCAGGTGAGCCGCGCCACTATCCATCGCTGGCTGAAGCGAGAGGACTTAGCCCCCACAGTTGTCCCCCGTCGTCCTTGGAAGCTGGATTGGGCGGCCTTAGCAGCGGATGTTGCTGCCCATCCCGATGACCGTTTAATCGACCGTGCCCAGCGATTTGGCGTCCGAGTTTCCACCATTAGTTATGCCCTCAACCAGATGGGCATCACCCGCAAAAAAAACAGATACGTTACCAAGAACGGTGTGAAGAAGAGCGACAAGCGTATCAACAGCAGCTCAACACATGGGTAGAGAGCCATGGGGAGGAAACAGGGGTGTCTATCGATGAGACGGGGTTTGACTCTTGGGTGGAGTGTGAGTATGGGTGGTCAGCGCGAGGCCAACGAATTGATGGAGAGCGAGCGGGGAAGCGTCAGGAAAGAGAGAGTTGAGTCGCAGGACGGTATAGACATCAGAAAGACTTCATCGCCCCAATGTTGTTTTCAGGATATTTGAATGCGGTAGGGTTTGTGAGCTGGCTGAGTCAGTACTGTTTGCCGGCGTTAAAGAGACCGTCGTTGTTGATGATGGATAATGCACCGATTCATCCAAAAGGGGCGATTCAGGCAGTGGTGAAAGCGGCGGGTCACGAGGTGTTATTTTTACCGAAATCCTCTCCTGATTTGAATGTGATTGAGCACGACTTCAGTGCGCAGAAGCGATCGCGGATGTATGCAGGGTCAAACAGTTCGATTGATGAGGTGATTCGCAAGTATTGTGCTGGATGATATCTCATTCCTTATTGGAATAGCTATAAAGCTACGAGCAGGAGCATTGTCTCTCGTCCTCCTACCATTGGTTGTACCAGCGGTTGCTAAGGCTGAAAATCCTGCCCATGTGCGACAACTCTTGGAAACGCGCCAATGTCCCAACTGTGATCTGCGGGGCGCGAACCTAATGGATGCCAATTTGTTTAAGGCGAATTTAGCAGGTGCCAATTTGGAGGGCGCTTATCTGGCGGGTGCGAATCTCTTTGGCGCCAATTTGGAAAGGGCAAACTTGAACCGTGCCAGTCTCTATCTAGCGATTTTGGTCAATGTCAATTTGGCAGGGGCACAACTGGTGGGAACACGCCTCACCCTTAGCAACCTTGTCAATGCCAACCTTAGCGGTGCCAATTTGGAGAATGCGGTCATGAAGGGGGCAAACATGATTGATGTGAATTTGACGGCTGCAAACCTGAAGGGGGCAGATCTCGATCGCGCAAATTTGAGTGGGGCTAATTTAAGCCAAACGATCTTCGATCGCCCCCCAGCCCCTAGGAAGTAACCTGTGCCTGTTTCAATGCTGCCGCAAGTCGCGGTTGATCCCAGCCCCGTTGGTGGAGAATTTGCCACGTGGCCATTAAATCAGGACCGTGGACAGCACCCGTGAGGGCAGCGCGCAGCGATCGCATTGTTGCTCCCTTTTTCACCCCTGCGGCTTTGCTGGCCTGTTGAATCAGGTGTTGTCCCATCTCCACCGTCAGCTTTGGCTCTGTCGGCAAGTGTGCTAGTAGGTACGCCAAAATCGTCGCACTCTGGGGTTGACTCAGTTGAGCCATTGCTTCAGCATCAAGGGTGATGGTGGGTACAAAGAAAACTGCCCCTTGATCAATGGCCTCCTTGAGGGTGTTGAGACCCGGTTGAAGGAGTTGGGCAAGGTCAAGCAACCAAGGGCGATCGCCCCCCTCATCAAAGGCATAGCCTGCCCCCTGCCATAAGGGAATCAGTTCCGCCAAAAGTTCTGCTGGCTCTAGTTGCTGAATGTACTGACGATTGAGCCAATTGAGCTTATCCCAATCAAAGCGGGCACCTGCCTTGTTAATTCGTTCAAAACTAAAGTGCTTCGCCGCCAGATCAAGGGTAAAGAGTTCCCCTATCCCTTCAGGGGGCGACCAACCCAAGAGTGTCATGTAGTTGGCCAAGGCGGGGGCTAAATACCCCATGGCTCGGAAGTCAGAAATGGAGGTCACCCCATCTCGTTTCGAGAGTTTTTGCCCCGCTGAGTTGAGAATCAAGGGAGTATGGGCAAAGTTGGGGGGAGTGGCGCCAAGGGCTTCATAGAGCAAAATTTGTTTGGGTGTGTTGCCAATGTGGTCTTCACCGCGAATGACATCGGTAATGCCCATGGCAATGTCATCGACGACCACCACCAAGTTGTAGAGGGGGTAGCCAATTTCGCCGCGGGGGGCAGCTCGCGCAATCACCATATCGCCCCCCAGATCAGCCCCCTGCCAACTCACTCGACCGCGCACCAGATCCTGCCATTCAATCTGGCGATCGTCCTCAATTTTGAAGCGAATGACGGGGGTGCGTCCTGCGGCATCAAAGGCGGCTTGCTCCTCTGGGGTCAAATGGCGGTGACGGTTGTCGTAGCGCGGGGCTTGTCCCTTGGCTTTTTGTGCGGCTCGCAGGGCATCGAGTTCTTCGGGGGTGCAGTAGCAGTAGTAGGCAAGTCCCTTGTCCAAGAGGGTTTGAATCGCTTGGCGGTACAGATCAAGGCGATCGCTCTGGAAATAGGGGCCTTCATCCCACGTCAGCCCCAGCCATTGCAAGCCCTCAAGGATATTCTCGGTATATTCAGGTCGAGACCGCTCGCGATCGGTATCCTCAATCCGCAGAATGAATTTCCCTCCCCGATGGCGGGCGTAAAGCCAGTTGAACACAGCGGTACGGGCAGTCCCAATGTGCAGATTTCCTGTCGGACTCGGTGCTAAACGAACACGAACTGTCACTGCTGACCTCGAATACAAAAATTGCCCTTTCGATCCTACCCCATTGGCTGAAAAGCTTCTAGGCAAGGGTATAGGGACGATTCAGCCGCTCCAACTGCTGCACCATCAGGCTGAGGAACAGTCCCACATCGGTGACCACGCCCACGGATTCCACAGAACCCCGATCCGCTAGTTTAGTGACGACCGCTGGGTTAATATCCACACAGACGAGCTTCACCCCGGCGGGGGTCATATTGCCGACACCAATGGAGTGCAGCATTGACGAGAGCATCAAAATCATGTTTGCGCCCTGAATCAGGCGGGCATACTCCCGCTGCGCCTCAATTAAATCCATGAGGGTATCGGGCAGTGGGCCATCATCACGGATTGACCCCGCTAGGACAAAGGGCACATTATTCTTCACACACTCATACATCACGCCACTGGTGAGGATGCCCTGAGCCACGGCGTTGGCAATGCTGCCACAGCGACGAATGGTATTGATCACTTTCAGGTGGTGACGGTGACCGCCCCGCACAGGAACGCCCCGCTGCATATCCACCCCCAAGGAGGTGCCCATGATGGCTTGCTCCATATCGTGCACCGCGATCGCGTTACCGCCGAGGAGTCCTTGGACATAGCCTTCACGGATCAGCTTGGCTAAATGCTCACCACCGCCGGTGTGGATAACCACTGGGCCGGCCACCACAATCACTTTGCCCCCCTGATCGCGGATGCGCCGCAGTTCCCAAGCAATTTGTTCCACCACCAGTTCGACGCGGCGTTCACTGGAGACCCCTGATCCCATGAAGGTGAACTCTTGGGTGCTGCGCTGGCTTTCCGTTTTCCGAATCGTGCGGATGCCTTCGACGCCCACGACCACGCGATCGCCCACCTCTAAATCCCGCAGAATGCGACACTCCGCCACCGTGCCTTCCGGGGTTGAGCGCACCACAATCGCCCCATCCATGCGTTGGTTTTGAACCCGAACCCACTCGCCGGCAACTCGTACCTCTGTGGGATAAATCGTGGTTACATAGAAGTCATCCGGGGCAACCCCCGCTTGGGTGACGGTTTCGAGGGTCGCATCACACACCTCTGAGGGCGGTAAAATCGCACCGAGGGTGATCAACTGCGCCATGATCGCATCCATGACCTCGGCATCGGGCGCCATGACCCGAATATCCGCTTGGGAGGGACTTTGCCGTTGTTCGCCAAGATTAAATTGCAGGACTTGGAAACTGCCGCCACTTTCCACAATTGTGTCTAGGACACGGTTCACAAGGCCAGAGTCGAGGAGGTGTCCCTCCAGATGAATGACCCGACTGGGAATTGTCGCCGTGGCATGGAGTTCTTCGCGCACGGGTTCGGTCACCCGCAAGGTCAAGCATTTAGCTGCACCCCCCGCTTTGAGAAATTCTGTCAGGGGCGTTTCCACCACCTCAAAGCCCACTTGGGCAAGGGCAGACTTCAATTCTTGGCTGGCACAGTTGAGAATCACCGTGCGATCGATATTGACGGCATTGCAAGCAAAGTTGACCGCATCAGCCTCTTTAACGGCAATTCGTTTATCCGCTGGTACCCGCAGTTCAATCAGGCGGTTGGAGTAGGCATCAAAGGCGGGAGGATAGTAAAGTAAGTAGCCATCCGTGAGCGGACAAAAACATGTGTCAAGGTGGTAGAAACGCTCATCCATGAGCCGCAGGGAGAGGACTTCAATATCCAGCCACTTCGCCAAATAGGCATGGGAATCCAATTCTGAACGGAAGCCATACCCTGCCCACAGCCAGCGACCCTCACGATCCAAGAGGGCATCTCCGGCTCCCTCAAAGGGCAGTTGCTTCGGTAGCTCAAAAACTTGATACCCCTGAGATTCAAACCACGCTTTGAAATAGGGTTCTTCCCCTTGACGTTCTGGATGATAAAAGCGACTGAGCACCACGCGATCGCCGAGCACCAAGCCCGCATTCGCCGTAAACACCATATCCGGCCAGCCCGGCTGCGGCTCAATCAGGTCAACCGTGGCTCGAGCATGGATAATTTCGTAGAGTTTTTGCCACTGCTCCTGTGCCCGATCGCGGGAGGACTTGTGGATATTTCCCTCCATCCAAGGATTGATCACATAGTCCACCTCATAATGGGTGGGAGGGCACATGAGGAATCGCAGGGTTGAACTCATAGGGGTTGTTTAGAAATCGTTGCAATTTGTGAAAATAGTTAGGTGTGGGCTACACGGCACCCATGACAAACTTTTATTCTATAGGCAGTGGGGATCTTGACGATTGGTTTTGTCATCAAACCTTGACATTACACCCATTGTCCTGTGTCTTTAAGCGCAACTCCATTTGCAAAGAGCAGGGGAAATCTGCGCTAAAATTATAATTTGTGCGATCGCGCACAGCCAACTGACACTACACTGACACCATTTGCGAAGGGGAATGACCTTGACTGACGTGACTGACATCATTTCCATGACGACTGAACCCCGTGCCAATAGCCAACTCCTCGCCACGATTGAGGTTTCGGGGGCACACTCTCAACAGGTCTATAACCAAGTGGTCAATGATCTCCTTCGCCATACACAGGTACCCGGATTTCGCAAGGGCAAAGCCCCCCGGCAGCTTGTCTTGCAGCAAATTGGCAAAGAGCGGCTGCGCTATGTGGCCATAGAAAAACTGATTGAGGATACCGTCAAAGCCGCCGTCGAAAAGAACAACATCCCCTATCTAGGCAACCTCGAACTCCAAGGGGATATTACAGAGCTACTGAACCAATTTCAGCCGGGCGACAACTTTTCTTTCAGCGTCACGTTTGATGTCGAACCAGAAGTGACAGTCACAGCCTATAAAGGGCTAACCATTGAGTACAATCCCGTCACCTACAATCCCGAAACTGTCGAGAAGCTCTTGCAGCGGCACCAACGGGAGCACGCCACCCTCATTCCTGTCGAAGACCGACCCGCTCAGTGGGGCGATGATGTCACCCTAAAACTGGTGACCAAAGATGAAAATGGCGAGGTGGTGAAGGAACTCTCAGCAGATGAACTGCCCCTGTCCCTCGATGAAGAGCAACCCTTTTTGATTAAAGAAATTCCTGCTGCTGTTGTCGGCATGAGTGTCGGTGAAGCCAAAACGGTGACGGTGTCTGTTGCCGAGGAAGTCAAGGAAGGGAAAGCAGACATCCCCAAACAATTGACTGCTGAGATTGAACTTTTAGGGATTAAAGCACCGGAACTGCCCCCCCTAGACGATGCCTTTGCCGCTGAGCACAGTGAATTCAGTACGATGGCAGAATTGCGGGCCTATCTAGAACAAAACCATCAGGAGCGAGCTGAAAATCAAGACAAGAAAGCGAAAGAAGCTGCCCTCATTGATACCCTCATTGCCCAAAATCCAGTTGAATTGCCAAAAACCCTGATCCGCAAAGAGGCAGATGTGAAGGTGCGGACGACGCTGATGCAAATTCAGTCCCAAGGCGTTGATCTCAACAAGATCATGACCGAGGAACTCTACGAAAAAATGCGTCAAGAGGCAGAGCCGGGGGCAGCGAAGGAGGTACACTCCCGTTTATTGTTGAGGGCGATCGCTCGTCAAGAGGGCATTGAACCTA
This sequence comes from Thermosynechococcus sp. PKX82, assembly GCF_031583255.1. Taxonomy (NCBI): domain Bacteria; kingdom Bacillati; phylum Cyanobacteriota; class Cyanophyceae; order Acaryochloridales; family Thermosynechococcaceae; genus Thermosynechococcus; species Thermosynechococcus sp. PKX82. The sequence continues at coordinate 2,164,818 of NZ_CP134169.1, forward strand.
GTCCCGACGCAGTGGAGGAACGGCTGAACCGCTACAAAGAGGTGTTGGGCAACCAAACAGCCAAGGATCTAGAACGACTCCGCGAATTTGCCCACGATGAAGTGCAGCAGGAGGAAGCCCTCAACTGGCTCCTAGAGCAAAATACATTTCAGCCAGTGCAATCCGACACAGCCACTGAGCAGCCCACAGCGACTGCTGAAGCGCCCAAAGATACCCAGACGGAGGCCGTTGCTGAAAAGCCATCTAAGCCGCAAAAACGCTCTGGGAAAAAAGCAAGTTCTGCCCCAGCCCAAGAATAGTTCGGCATAATGAAAGTGATGATCCCTACGGGGACAAACCGCTAGTTACAATTAATTACAAACGAACCGTCATTCTAGGCAACTATGCTGCAATCGCGTTACGACCATCCCCTCAGTGCCATTCTGCGCTCTCCAGCGCTCAACCTGCCGCCTACCCATGCCAATATTGTGCCGATGGTGGTTGAGCAGTCGGGGCGGGGTGAACGAGCCTTTGATATCTACTCGCGACTCCTGCGGGAGCGGATCATCTTCCTAGGGGGGGGTGCGGGCGATCGCCGCGGCATTGATGATGCGGTTGCTGACTCCATCGTGGCACAGCTTCTATTCCTTGATGCCGAGGATCCGGAAAAAGACATTTACCTGTACATCAACTCACCGGGTGGCTCGGTTACAGCCGGCATGGCCATCTACGACACCATGAAGCACATTCGCCCCGATGTGTGTACCCTCTGCTTTGGCTTGGCGGCGAGTATGGGTGCCTTCTTACTGTCTGGCGGTACCCCCGGCAAACGGATGGCGCTGCCCCATGCGCGGATCATGATTCACCAGCCCCTCGGAGGTGCCCAGGGTCAGGCAGTGGATATTGAAATCCAAGCGCGGGAAATTCTTTACCACAAGCGCAAGCTCAATGAACTCTTGTCACAGCACACGGGGCAACCCATCGAGCGCATTGAAGCTGATACGGAGCGGGATTTCTTTATGTCCGCTGAAGAGGCCAAGGCCTACGGTCTGATTGATCAGGTGGTGACGCGGCAGACCCTCCCTAGCCACTAAGTACACCCTACGTGCAACCCTAGAGGTTCCCTATGGCCAAATATGATACCCACCTCAAGTGCTCCTTTTGTGGTAAGTCACAGGAACAGGTGCGTAAACTCATCGCCGGCCCTGGGGTCTATATCTGTGATGAATGCGTAGAACTGTGTAATGAAATCCTCGATGAGGAATTGGCCACCGTTCCCAATGCGGCGGCTCCCCGTCGAGAGGCTACACCGTCGCGATCGCCCCGCAGCACACCCCGCAGTCGGCCCCTCAGCCAAGTGCCCAAGCCTCGGCAAATCAAGGAATTTCTTGATAAGCACGTGGTCGGCCAGCATGAAGCTAAGAAAATCCTCTCAGTTGCGGTCTATAACCACTACAAGCGCCTGAGTCTTTTGGATGGTGATCAGCGGGGCGATGACAACGTCGAACTGCAAAAGTCCAATATTCTCCTGATTGGCCCGACGGGTTCTGGCAAGACCCTCTTAGCTCAGACATTGGCGAAGCTCCTCGATGTTCCCTTTGCCGTTGCCGATGCCACTACCCTCACGGAAGCCGGCTATGTGGGGGAAGATGTGGAAAATATCCTGCTGCGCTTGCTGCAAACCGCCAATATGGATGTGGAGGAAGCACAACGGGGGATTATCTATATTGACGAGATTGATAAGATTGCCCGCAAAAGTGAAAATCCCTCAATTACCCGTGATGTGTCCGGGGAAGGGGTACAGCAGGCGCTGCTGAAGATGCTAGAGGGGACGATCGCCAATGTGCCGCCGCAGGGGGGGCGCAAGCATCCCTACCAAGACTGCATTCAAATTGACACGACGAATATCCTCTTTATCTGTGGGGGCGCCTTTGTTGGTTTAGAGAAAACCATTGAGCAGCGGGTGGGCAAGAAGGCAATGGGCTTTGTCCGCGATGGCGAACCCCTCCCCAAGGAAAAACGCTCTGCGGATATTCTCAAGCAACTGGAACCCCACGATCTGGTGAAGTACGGCATGATTCCAGAGTTCATTGGCCGTATTCCCGTGGTGGCCGTGCTAGAGCCGTTGGATGTGGCCGCCTTGGCAGAAATTCTTACCCAACCTCAAAACGCGCTCCTGAAGCAGTACCAAAAACTCATGCGCATGGACAGTGTGGAGTTGCGCTTTGAACCGGCGGCGGTAGAGGCGATCGCCCAAGAGGCCTACCGTCGTAAAACCGGTGCCCGTGCCCTGCGCGCCATTGTTGAAGAGATTATGCTGGACGTGATGTACGAACTGCCTTCCCGCAAAGACCTGCGCGAATGTACCATCACGCCCGAAATGGTGGAAAAACGCTCCACGGCTGAACTACTCCTGCATCCTTCTTCGCTGCCTACGCTTTCTGCTTAGAAGAAGACGTGGCTATCGGGCATCAAGCTCAACTCAAGGGGAACCGCATGGGGATCCGTTTCTAGGGTAGCGCGAATCAGACGGGCAACGGTGGCCGGTCGCAGCAGTTTCTGGCGATCGATTTTGAGGCTGACGGCATCCCAAAAGGGCGTATCCACACCGCCAAAGTAGAATAGACTAAAGCGAATACCATAGCGCTTGAGTTCTTCGGCCATACACTTGCTGAAGCCCACGACTCCAAATTTCGCAGCACAGTAGGCTGACCCCATCGCCATTGAATGTTTACCGAGGATACCGACAACGGTGCAGATGTGTCCCTGTTGTTGCTCTTTCATGAGTTCGGCAGCCTGTTGGCTGGTGTAAAAGCAACCCTTAAGGTTGAGATCCAACATCTGATCCAGTTCAGCCGCAGTAATTTTTTGATAGGGCTTGAGGAGGCCAGCCCCCGCCGCGTTGATCAATACATCGAGTCGTCCCTGCTCACTGCGGATGGCTTGCATTAATTTGCTCACTTGCGCCGGCTGGGTGATGTCACAGGGCTGAATTTGTGCGGTGACTGAGGAGGGAAGCTGCTCTACCAAAGCTTGCAGGCGATCGCTCGAGCGAGCCGCTAAGACCAACTTGGCACCCGTTTCTTGGAGTTGCTCAACAACGGCTTGACCAATGCCACCTGTGGCACCCACCACTAACACCACACGATCTGCTAAGACACTCATTTTGTTACATTTCTTTACGTTCATCCTTTTATCCTAGCGTTTCTTGAATTGCCCAGAACCTACCCATCGCTTGGGCAATCAAATTTAGAAAGACGAGCCTTTGTTCTGCGTATTAGGATTGAGCTGTTAAGCGTCTTGCCTAGGTGTGACGGAGTTGGGATGAATGACGCAGCAACCACAACCCCCCTTTACCCTTTGGTCTCGTCAGTGGGGATGGAGAATGATTGCCTTGGTGGTGCTCGGTGGAACGCGGGCGTGGTGGTTTGTGCACTATGAATTGGCTCCTGAAATTGCCCAACAACTACAACAGCGTCTCAATCGGCCAGTGGAAATTGGCGACGTTGAGCACGTCGGGCTGAATGTTGTTCGTTTTGGCTCCTCAGCGGTTCCCAGCTACACGTCAGAAGATGGCACTCCCGAGTTGGACAACGCGCTAATCAATGGCATTGAAGTCGCCTTTAATCCATGGCAGCTTCTGACAGGTCAAAAACTAGATCTCGACGTGACTCTCCACCAACCCCAACTCACGGTGGTTCAGGATGCCCAAGGGCGGTGGTGGCGCACAGAAGTTCAGCTGCCAGAGGAGGAGCCGAGCTTTTTTCAACTGAATCAAATCAGGGTGAAGGTGCGGGATGGCTCTGTGCTGGTTCAACCCTTTCGGCGTCCTGCCTACCTGCTGCACCAAATTCATGGCGGATTGACCCTGACGCCCGATCGCCAGAATTTTGCCCTCGAAGGTCAAGCGGAGGGACAACTGGCCGGGGGTGGCCAATGGCGATTGCAGGGGGACTGGAACCAACCCCAAGAATCAGGACAACTGGATTTGCGCTTCAGTAAGATTCCCCTTGGGCTCGGGAATGAGATTCTGCCAGAGACCATTCGTGTCCAAGGCGGCCAATTGGAGGGGCAATTACGGGTTCGTCTGCCTTTACCAGAAACCCCCGAAGTCACGGGTCAAATTTGGTTGCGGGATGGTACTTTACGCACGGCCTTTGTGCCCCAAGACATCAAGGGATTACAAGCCCATGTGCAATTGCAGGGCAATCAGGCAAAGCTGCACTATTTGCGCGGGGCGATCGCCAATGTCCGCTGGCAGGCTCAAGGCACCGTCGGTCTCCGAAGCGGCTGGAACATTGAAGCGCAAGTGCCGAGGTTTGATCTCGCCCCTACCTTAACGGCCTTGCAGATTACGCCACCGGTTCCCCTGCGGGGTCAAGTGGAAGTTCCCACCCTTCGCGTGCAGGGGGATCTGGAGAATCCCCAAGTCAGGGGTGAACTGCGCAGCCAAACGCCGCTCCAAGTGGATCAACTGCAACTGCAACAGGTACGGCTGCCGTTTATGGCGTCCCTTGAGCAAGGGGTTAGGCTGATGGAGGTTCGCGCCCAGTTGGTGGATGGCGGTGAGGTACAGGCAACGGTTGGGGTAGAACCCACGGGCGAGTTTCGTGGCCAAGCACAAGTGCAGCAGGTGAATCTGCAGGCGATCGCCCGCCGCTACGATGTGGCTCCGCCCGTGTCCCTAGGGGAGGGGTTTGCACAACTGGACTTTGCTGGCAATCTGCGTACCCCAGAGGCTTGGCAGGCCAATGCCGCCTTTCAACTACCGACGGCTCAGTATCCACTGCGGGGCACCGCCCGTCTGACGCAAACTCAACTGCTCGTTCCGGAGTTTCAAATGCAGTTTTTAGGGGGGCGTCTGCGGGGTCAAGTGCAAGCCGCCGCCGGTCAGTGGCAGTTGCAGGCTCAGGCTGAGAATATTCCCCTACGGCAGTTGAATCAAGAGTTACAAGGTCGTCTCAGTGGCCAGGCGATCGCCCAAGGACGGGTGGATCAACTAACGCTACCAGCAATTCGAGCTAGTGCCAATCTGCAAGTGGATCAAACCCCCACGGGTGATCCGCTGATTGCAGTTGTGAACTGGGATGGTCAGCAATTGCAAGTGCAAGAAGCCACTCTCGGTGCGATCCGCGCCCAGGGCACTATTGGTGTTGATTTAGCGGCCTTACAACCCACTGACATTCAATTGGGCATCCAAGCCAGAAATCTCCCCCTGAGTACCTTAAGCACTTTCTTGGAACCGAATTTCCCCGTTCCCCTCACCCTTGCCGGTACCACGTCCTTTCAAGGCCAACTCACAGGCCGCCTCGATAGGCTCCAGTTTCAGGGGGCACTGCTCACCCAAGGATTGGCGGTGAATGATTTGCGCTTTGCCCCTCAACTCACGGGCACGGTTACCTTGAGCCAACAACAGGGGGCAGCCCTCAATGTACAGGGGGGGGGCGATCGCTTGGCATTTCGTTTGGATGCTGATGGCTTACCCCGCTCACTGCTGGTTCAACGGCAACAGGCGCAACTGATCGGCCAGCGCCAAGGGGAGAGCTTTGATCTGCGTCTGCAGCAGTTTCCTGTGGAATCCCTGCGGTTACGGCTCCCGGAACTCCCCGAAAAAGCCATTCTCGCAGGAGTGGCCTCAGGCAATCTCCAGTTGCAAAATTGGACGAGGGGGCAGGGTAGTTTTACCGTAGAGCGACCGGGGTTAGGGGCATGGCGGGGCGATCGCCTGCAAGCGCAATTCCGTCTGACTCGCGATCGCCTGACGATTCAATCTGGCCTTTTTACAAAAGGGGAAAGTCGCTATCAATTCACTGCCGATCTCCAGCCTCAACAATTGGGGGCGCAGTTGACGATTGCCCAAGGCAATTTAGCGGATTTAACGGGACTCGCCATCGTCCTCGGGATTGGCCAACCCACCGCTCGGGGGACTGCCGCAGATTTGGGCACACCCACCGCAGGGGAAGGTCTGCAAGTCTCACTGCTCACACAAATTCGCCGCCTTGCCGAAATTGAGATGCTACAAGCCCAAGCGGCTTTGGTGCGGCGGCCGGAGCTGCTGCCCCCCTTGGAGCAACTTCAGGGGACTTTTAATGGCCAAATCAATCTGAGTCAAACCCCGCAGTCGGGTCTGGTGGCCAGCTTTGATCTTAAGGGCGCCAATTGGCAGTGGGGAAATTACGCAGTTGATCAGTTTCTGAGTCGCGGTCGCTTTGCCCAAAATCAACTGGTGCTGACAACCCTCAATCTGCTTGTGAATGGTGGGCAATTAAACGTCAATGGCATTCTTGGCGGTAACCAGCAAAATGCCCAACTGCGGCTAGAGCAATTCCCTGTGAGTCTTGTGGCAAGTCTTTTGCCGCCGGGGGTGGATGTGGAAGGTAAGGTGAATGCCCAAGCGGTGTTGACTGGCTCATGGCAGCAGCCCATTCTCGCCGGTGAGGCGACCCTTGCGGAGGGTCGGTTGAATCAACGTCCCTTGGAGGCAGCGAATGCCACATTCCGCTACGCCCAAAATCGTCTTGCCCTTCAGGCGATCGCCCGCTTGGATACGCCAGAACCGCTCATGGTGACAGGTTCGGTTCCCTTGATCTATCCCCTTGACCCGCGACCCGTGGTGGATCCACAGTTAGCCCTAGATGTGAGTGTCAAGGATGAGGGATTGTCGTTGATCAACCTCTTTACCGATCAGGTGCAATGGCAACAAGGAAGGGGAGTTTTCCAAGCCCAACTGCGGGGAACGTGGGCGGAGCCGATGGTGAATGGCGTCCTGAGTGTGGATGATGCGGTGATTAAAACTCCCGCCTTTGAGGAACCGGTGACTAATCTCAGTGCGCGGGTGCGCTTCGATCGCGATCGCCTGCGGGTGGATGGCATTCAAGGTCTCTTTAGCCAAGGGCAAATTACCATGGCAGGGGTGTTACCAATTCAGACTCCCTTAGCCTCAGATGATCCCGATACTGCCACACCCCTCACCGCGTCCTTGCGACGCTTGCAAGTGAATGCCGGCAATATCTATCGCGGCACCGTAGATGGCACCCTCGTGATTACGGATACGCTCCTGAGTCCTGATTTGGGGGGCAGTGTCCAACTCAGCCAAGGCCGTTTGGATTTAGGCGCCATCAATGGTTTGGTCAATGGCAATGGGTTAGCCACTCCTGCTGACAGTCCCTTTGAACCCCTAGCTTTTGATAACTTGGTAATTAATATCTCAGATGCCTTGCGGGTGACGCGATCGCCCGTTCTCAACCTAACGGCCACTGGCAGTTTAACCCTCAATGGGGGTCTCAATAGTCTCCAGCCTGACGGCAAAATTCGCCTCACAGGCGGGCAACTGAATCTGTTCACCACCCTCTTTTTGCTCCAGCGGCGAGCGGATAACTATGTGCTCTTTACTCCCGCCAATGGCTTAGATCCCGAACTCAACCTCACCCTTGCTGCCACTGCCACTGAAGTTTATACCCCCGGCACCGTGACGCGACTCTCCGATGCGGGTTCCCTCACAGCCACCAGTCTGGGAACATTGAACACCATTCGGATCACTGCCCGCATCAATGGTCGTGCCAGTCAATTGCAAACCAATTTGCCTGCGGTGCTTGAGCTATCCAGTACCCCTGCCCGCAGCACGACCGAACTCCTTGCCTTGATGGGCGGTGGTTCAATTGCGGATCTCAACCAAGTGGGGGGAGAAGCGGCGGTGGCCAGTCTTGCCGGATCAGCTCTTTTCAATAACCTACAGGCATTGATTGATCAGGCCACGGGTAACCGCACTTCCTTTCGGATGTTTCCAGCCGTCGTGCCCCCCGATCGCCAGGCCCAAAGCCAAGCCCCAACCCTTGCCCTAGGGGCTGAACTGGGTTTTCAAGTGAACAGTTTTACCTCGGTTTCCCTCTTGCAGTTGCTCACCGCTCCCAATGATCCGACGCGGTTTAACCTTGGGTTTCAGGTGACAGAGCAGATTCGCCTTGGCGGACAGGTGAGCACCAGTGGTCAGGGCACAGGCTTTATTGAATTCCGTTACCGTTTTTAAGGTCGTCTAAGATCAATGTACTGCCAGCAACGCTCAAGCTTGGAAAGTAGCAATTGCGGCAGTTGCAGTAGCCTCGGTATCAATCTTGATGAAAAATTCCGCTAGAGCCTTATCTCAACGATTCTCGACCGCATGGCAGCGGTTAAGTCTGCGTTGGAAATTTACCTTGGCCTTGGCTCTTGTGGCGCTCTTTCCAGCCGTGATTATTACCGAAGCCCTGATTCAGGTCAGTAATCATAACTTCGATCGTCAACTTGAGCAGCAACTGCGCTCTAGTTTGCAGGATTTGCAGTGGGAAATTGATAACTTGGCCTATGAGTCTCGCATTCAAGCCCTCTTGATTGCCAATGGGATGTATGTGCAGCACGTGGGTCAACCCCTCACCCGTATGATGAATCCCTCCACTATCCGCGATCTGCTTGAGGAGGTGGATCCCACTGAGCGTCCCATGAATCTGATGCTGGTGAGCGATGCTAGTGGTCAGGTACTCGCCCAGCAAACAATGGTCTTGGCTAAAACGGGAGAGGCACTCCTCGACTTGACCCCCGAAACCCATTCCTACTATCGTCTCAGCTCACATCAAGCCAGCAGTATTGCTCACTTACCGATGTTTCAAGTGGCTCGCGATCGCCAGCAGATGATTAGCGGTCTGGTGCTCCTCAGTCGTGAGCAGTTACAAGAACTGGGCTTAGCCCAGCAGGCCAAGATCACATTGCGTCCTCAACCCATTGCAACTCTACCCGCCAAGCAACGGCCAGCCCCTGTCGGTACCTACCCCATTGCGGACGGCAATATTGGCTTACTGGCCTTTGCCGCAAAGCCTCTCTATGAAAACAACCAATTTCAGGGGCTAATTCTGACGGGCATTTTACTCAACAATATGCCGGATCTTGTGGATGCCACCACAGAATGGTCCACGGTAGATACGGTGGCAACAATTTTTGCCCAAGATTTGCGGATTGCCACCAATGTACCTTACACCGATGGTCAGACTCGCGCCCTTGGTACCCGCGTTGCTCGCGAAGTGGCCACTCAAGTGCTCAATCAGGGCAAAACGTTTTTCGGCACAACTGACATTTTGGGTTCTCCCTATGTAACGATCTACAGTCCATTGCAGGACTTTCGCCAGCAGCTCGATTTGCCGCATCCACCGCCCATTGGTATCGCCTTTGTGGGGAAGTCCCAAGCGTGGATTCATACCATGACCACCCAGAAACGGTTGGTGGCCTTTGCCATTACCCTTGGTGCCCTGTTGTTGGCCAGTGTTTGGGCCTATCTCACGGCCAATGCCATTGTCAAACCCATTCAATCCTTGGCGACTTCGACCCGCCGCGTGCAGGCAGGCGATTTGACGACACTGGTACAGGTGCACTCCCTTGATGAGGTGGGGGAACTGGCCAATGCCTTTAATGCCATGATGCGCCAGTTGCGGATCTCTTTTGAGGAGTTAGCCCAGAAAAACCACTCCCTTGAGCAGATTCGTGATGAACTGCTTGAGGCCAATGAACAGTTTGAGGCGGTACTCAATGCGGTACCGGGTACGATCTCGTGGATTAATGCCGAGGGCATCTATAAGGGGGTGAATCGCAAGTTGGCAGAAACCTTGAATTTGCCACCAGAGGCGTTTATTGGTCGTCCCTTGGGCTTTTTGCGTGAGGATAGAGAGTTGGCAGCCTTTATGCAGGAGTTTGTGGATTCTCCCGATCAATTTGCCTCACGCGTGATCTCCGTTAAGCGCAATGGTCAAACCGCATTTTACCTCGTGGCTTTGCAAAAATACATGCAGGGTACCCATACGGTTGCCGTCGGTATTGATATTAGCGATCGCATTCGCGCCGAGGAAGCACTGCGCATTGCTGAGGAAAACTACCGCAGTATTTTTGAGAATGCCCTTGAGGGGATTTTTCAGGCGTCAACAGAAAATCGGTTTATTCGGGTCAATGCCGCCATGGCCAGAATTTTTGGCTTTGACTCTCCTGAAGAAATGGTGCAGAGCGTCACCAGTATTCGCGACCAAATCTATGTGGAAGCCAGCACCCGTGATGAGATTCTGAATCATTTTGCAACTGGAGGAACAACGGGACATTTTGAATTCAAGGCCTATCGGCGCGATCGCCAGATCATCTGGGTCGAATTGGATATGCGGGCGGTCTGGGATGCCGAGGGCAAGATTCTCTACTATGAAGGATTGGTGCAGGACGTTACTGAGCGCAAACAGCGTGAACAAGCGATGCAGCAGCAAATCGAAGAGCTAAGGGTGGAAATTGATCACGAAAAACGGCGGCAGCAGGTGGCAGAAATTACCGAAACGGAGTACTTTCAGCAATTACGCCGTGAGGCGAACTATTTGCGTCAGCGTCGCCAGCGCTAAGGCTAAACCATGACCGATATCCAAGCCCTGTTTGAGCGCATTGCCCCCCTCTACGATCGCCTCAATGATCAACTCAGCTTTGGCCTTCACCATGTCTGGAAACAGATGGCCGTGGACTGGCTCGAACTGCCTGCAGGGGCAACGGCTTTAGATCTCTGCTGTGGCACGGGCGATTTGACTCGTATGCTGGCGCGGCGGATGGGGCGGCAGGGGCGGGTGGTGGGATTAGACTTTGCGGCGGCACCCTTGGCGATCGCCCGTCAACGCAGTTGCCATTACCCGCAAATTGAATGGCTTCAGGGGGATGCTTTGGCTGTGCCCTTTGCAGATCAAACCTTTCAAGGAATCACCATGGGCTATGGGCTGCGCAATGTCGTGGATATTCGCCAAGCTCTCAGGGAAATGTTTCGGCTGCTGATTCCCGCTGGGCGAGTCGCCATTCTTGACTTTAGCCATCCCCAAACCCCCGCACTCCAGCAATTTCAGCAATGGTACTTGCAACAGTGGGTGGTGCCCACCGCGCGTCAGTATGGCTTGGCCGCAGAGTATGACTATTTGTGGCCGAGTATTCAGGCTTTCCCCAGCCCAGCCACCCTCTGTGATCTAATTCAAAACGTGGGTTTTCAGCACGTGAAACACTATCCCCTCTTGGGCGGGCTAATGGCGATTACTGTTGCGCAAAAGTAATCTATGTTACAAAATGTAGGTTTTAGCCCCGTGGGAATCTTCTAAGCTAGAGATAGAGCCTTTTTCTATTTTTTGATGAACAGTTGAGGAGTCAGGAGTGAGATTCGCTTTTAGGAATAGGAATGGGTTTGGGCAGTCTTGAGCAGGACTCCATGACTGTGAAAAAGGCGGTAGGCAAATTGGAGGGCAGGGCGTTATGTACAAAAAAATTCTCGTTGCAGTGGATGACAGTGAACTGGGAGAACAGGTCTTTCAAACGGCGCTGGATTTGGCACAGCACTACCAAGCCCGCATGATGCTGATTCATGTCCTTTCACCCACCAATGAATCCTATCCTGACCCCATCTTTACCACCCCCTTCGCTTCCGGGGTCTATGTGGGACTCCATGAGGAAGTGATGCGTACCTATGCCGAGCAGTGGGAAAACTTTGAGCAAAAAGGTTTGGATATGCTGCGCAATCTCACCCAAATTGCCACTGAAAAGGGCGTACCCACAGAATTTACCCAAGCCTTAGGGGATGCGGGTCGGGCCATTTGTGATCTGGCCAAAGATTGGGAAAGTGATTTGATTGTGCTGGGGCGGCGGGGTCTCAAGGGCTTGAGCGAGTTCTTCCTTGGCAGTGTCAGCAACTATGTGCTCCACAATGCCCCCTGTTCTGTGCTCACCGTTCAGCGCCGCCGTGATTGAGACGCCCGTTCGCATTAAGTTTCTTGTGCAACCCACCCGTGCCGATTGGGTGGTGCAGGCGATCGCTCACTTGGATACGATTTTGCTCGATCACTCCCACTGTGAGCGCAAAGCGGCTGGCGTAGCTATCAATCTCATGTTTCGCTATCCTTCCCACAAGCGATTGGTAGATGCCCTCACCGATATTGCCCAAGAGGAACTCGATCACTTCCGTCAAGTCAATCAGCAACTGGAACGCCGCCACATTGCCCTTGCCCCCCTCAGTGCACCCCCCTACGCCTCTCGCTTGAATGCCGCTGTCCGCCCGCAGGAACCCGATCGCTTTCTCGATACCCTATTGGTTTGCGCGTTGATTGAAGCTCGCAGCCATGAGCGGTTGCAACTGTTGGCTCAGCATTGCCCAGATCGGGAGTTAGCAGAATTTTTTGCCAGCCTTGTGACCTCTGAGGCACGCCACTATGGCACCTATTGGTACTTGGCCTATGAGTCCTTTGGTCAAGAGGTGCTAGCAGAGCGATTGCAGCAGTTGGCTGTCCTTGAGAGTGAGATTCTCAGCACGCCCTACCCCTTGCCTCGTATGCACAGTTAGCCTTAGATAGTGGGTGGCGTTGCCTCTTGCGCAGTGGTGGGCTGACCGACCGTAAGGCGCACCGTTTGACCAAATTGTTCTAAAACCACTGCGGGTGTGGTGTCATAGGCATCAATGGCGCGCACAAGCACATTGCCAGCGATCGTATCCCCCACCTGCACCGTACGGGTGACATTCTCTTTGGGCGAGCGAATAATTGCCTGTAGGCGACCATTTACGGCAGCCACACCAAAAACCTTCACCGCTTGGGCGTCCACTGGGGGCGGCAGGGGTGATGGGGTGGGTGGAATGGCGGCAGCGGGAGTACCTGTTCCATTAGCCGGCGCTTGAGGGGAACCGTTACCCGCATTACCCGTAGCGGCGGGCGCACCGTTTGGCGTTTCACCCTTGGAACCCTCGTTCCTGTTGGGGGGAAGCAGCGGGGCGAAGGGATTCGCACGACCGACATTTGTCAGTCCCTCAACATAGGTTTTAGGGTTGGTAGGAGGAATTAATGCCGCAACCGCAGATGCGGTGACACTGGGAGGTTCGGGTTCAAGGTCTGGGGCAGCTGCTGCCGGTGGCGCCACCGCTTGATTGGGTTGATTGGTAGGGTCTATTTCGACTTCAGTGACGATAAAGCCACAGCCGCTCATGCCTGAGGCCAGCAACCCAATGGCAATGGTGATGATCGTGGCGCGCTGTTTCAACATTTGGTGTCTCACCTTTGGCTGATGATATTGGTGGTGCAGACGAACTCTATTGTTGCCTACTATAAAATGTACCGTTGGTCTGCAGTGGCTATGCATAGGCACTTGCCAAAGTGGTCTGGGTGGTGGAGAGTTGCTGTGGGGGCGATCGCTCGGTACACTGAAAAACAATTGTAACGTTATTTACGGAATGAATCGGTCATGAGTGCTAAGCCCGTCGTGATTGCTCCCTCCATTCTCTCTGCGGACTTCAGTCGTTTGGGTGAAGAAATCCAAGCGGTGGATCGGGCGGGAGCCGACTGGATCCATGTCGACGTCATGGATGGTCGTTTTGTTCCCAATATCACGATTGGGCCATTGGTTGTTGAGGCAATTCGCCCCTTGACCCAAAAGCCCCTCGATGTGCACTTAATGATCGTTGAGCCAGAAAAATACGTGGCGGATTTTGCCAAAGCGGGGGCGGATATTATCTCTGTCCATGCGGAACACAACGCCTCGCCTCACCTGCATCGCACCCTCTGTCAAATTCGGGAACTGGGTAAACAGGCGGGGGTAGTGCTCAACCCCTCTAGCCCTCTTGAACTCATTGAGTACGTCCTTGATGTCTGTGATCTCGTGCTGATTATGAGTGTCAACCCTGGCTTTGGCGGCCAGAAATTTATTCCAGCGGTTTTGCCAAAAATTCGGCGGCTACGGCAGCTGTGCGAAGAGCGCGGTTTAGACCCATGGATCGAAGTGGATGGCGGTCTCAAGGCGGACAATACGTGGCAAGTTCTCGAAGCCGGTGCCAATGTCATTGTGGCCGGTTCAGCGGTCTTCAAGGCACCGGATTACGCAGCAGCGATCGCGGGCATCCGCCATAGCAAACGTCCTAGTCCTGAGTTGGTGACGGCCTAGGCACTGGTTGCTGACGGAGTTTGAAATCGCTGCCACGAAAAGGCTTTCAGGTGGCGATCGCCCGTCCGATGCAAAATCAAGTTGGCCATCAGCTTCGCTGTAATCGGGGCAAGTAAAATGCCATTACGGTAATGCCCCGTGGCCAAGTAAAGATTCGCCGCTGGCCCTTCTCCCAAAATCGGTAAATCATCGGGGGTGGCTGGACGATAGCCCCACCACGTATCAATCACCTCGTAACTGGCCAACTCTGGAATAACGGCGGTGGCACGATTCAGCAGTGCTTGCAGGCCAGCAACCGTAGTTCCCTCTTGGAAACCCACATCCTCACTGGTGGCACCCACCACCACTTTGCCAGAGCGACGCGGCACGAGATAGAGTTGATCGCCAAAGATCACATGGTTCAGTAGGGGTTGCCCCGGCGGTTTTAGGGCTAACATTTGCCCCTTGCGGGGGGTGACGGGTAGGGGAAGTAGGCTTTGTGCCCATGCGCCTGTGGCCAGAATGTAAATCCCCGCAGACCAACGCCCGCGATCGCTCTCCAAGGCTGTAATTTCCCCTTGGGGGGTTTGCTGAAACCGCTGGACACTAATGCCCTCAATCACTTCGATTCCTAGAATGCGAGCGGCACTCACCAAGACCTTAGCCAAGTTGCGCGTATTCACCTGCCCATCTTGGGGAAACCACCAAGCCCCTAGCACACTCTCCGCAAAGCCCGGTTGATAGTTCCCAAGTTCAGATGCATCGAGCCAGCGGCTGTCGGGTTCCATAGGGTGGGCGCGATCGCGCTGCCGCTCATCGGTCACGGGTGCCAAAATACCACAGAGCCAGTAGCCCGCATCCATGCCCGTCAGTTGCTCAAGCTTATCAATCCAACTGGGATAGAGATTGCGGCTCGCCGTACACAAATTCCACATGGCGCCTGCGGGCAAGCCTTCTGCTTGGGGGGCTAACATTCCCGCTGCGGCATGGAGCGCTGCTTCCCGAAACTGGCGGCTGAGAACGGTGGGTCGTGCCCCCCGCAATGCCAATTCGATGGCGATCGCCAGCCCCATGGTGCCGCCACCAATAATCAAAATGTCCCGCTGTTCATCCCCAAGGATCATTCTTGACGCTTCAATCCCAATTTACACATTTCTTTATCTTGGCATCTGCCACCCCTTAAGGGTAGCCCAAACCACCCACTTGAGGGGGAACGGCGCCTTGTTTTCCGCTCCTGAAGTCAACTCGTTATAATAAGGGCGATCGCGGTGGATTTGCTGCCGCTGTGTGGTAACTGTCCATGATCTCATCCGGCTCTCACTACCCGATCTTTGGTCCTGAAATTCGTTGTCCCCACTGTCGGCAAGTCATTCCCGCCCTGACCCTCACCGATACGTACCTGTGCCCGCGCCACGGTCCTTTTGAAGCTGATGCCAAAACGGGGGAATTAATGCACCTACAATCCGGCCGCATTTGGCGCCTCTGGAACGGCGAATGGTATCGCCAGCACACCCACCCCGACGGGATTCGCTTTGAAATTCACGATGCCCTCGATCGCCTCTACACCCAAGGCTACCGCGCCACCAAAGTCATTATTGCCGAACGCTATCGGGATCTCTTTTGTGCCTACCTCGAACGCAGCACCCCTTGGCGAGGCTCCACGGATCCCCAAATGCTGCGCCTCTTTGGTTTGCCCGTTGAGTTTAGCCCCCCCGCTAGCCAAGAGGAGCGCTGGGATGTGATTAACTTTGATCTCGAAAAAGAACCCGGCGCCCCCATTCGCCCCCCCTATTTTCGGATGTTTGACTAGTGATGCTCACCCTCACCGACTGTGGCGAACTGGAATTGATTGAGCGCCTGCGCCCCTATTGCCACAGGGAATTGATTGGCGATGATGCCGCGGTTCTGTCGCTACCCCTTGGGGAGCAACTGATTGTCAGTACCGATGTCCTAGTGGAGGGGGTGCACTTTAGTTTAGGCATGGGCGATACCCCTGTGACCATGACGCCAGTGGATGTGGGCTGGCGATCGCTGGCCGCCAATTTATCCGACCTTGCAGCCATGGGGGCATTGCCCTTGGGGTTAACGGTGGGTCTCGCGGCACCGCGCAACTGTCCTGTGGCAACAATTGAGGAGATTTATCAAGGCATGGCCGCCTGTTGTCAGGCCTATGGCACCAGCATTATCGGTGGTGATACCTGTCGCTCTAGCGTTCTCAGTCTCAGCATCACCGTCTTGGGCAGTGCGCCGCCAGAACGGATTATTTATCGCGATCGCGCCCGGGTGGGGGATGTCATTGTCGTGACGGGGGTTCATGGTGCCTCCCGCGCTGGTCTCGAGTGCCTTTTGTATCCGCAGTGGGCCAGTACTGTGTCCGCAGAACTACGGCAAGCGTGGATCCAAGCCCATCAACGCCCTCAACCTCGATTGGATATTGTGCAATGGCTGCGCCAACAGGTGCCCCCGCCGCGTCTGGCTGGCATGGATAGTAGTGATGGCCTCGCGGCAGCTGTCTTGCAACTCTGTCAAGCCAGTGGGGTGGGTGCGATTCTTTGGGCAGAGCAAATTCCGATGGTGGGCTATAGCGATCGCCCGCAGGCCTTGAACTGGGCACTCTATGGCGGTGAAGATTTTGAACTGGTGTTGTGCCTTGCCCCAGACTTGGCTCAAGAACTTTGTAGGGCAGCGGGTGAGCAAGCCGCCATTGTTGGGGAAATGATTCCTGAAAAGAGAGTGCAACTCAAGCTCAATGGTGAATTATTGCCCCTGCAGCCCGATCAACTTTTTCAGCACTTTTAGGCGATCGGTTGAGTGGGCGAATTAGTTGCCTGAAGCAGGCATGGGTGTTGAGGTCGGGCACCGCCGTCAAGGAATATTACAAAAATTCATAAAGCTTAGGGGCGATCGCCGATAAATCCCCATAAATTTATACATTTCTTAAAAAAATACCGAGCTACCCCCGAATCGTTCTAATCTAAGTTAGCGCGTTAACTAAAAGTAAAGGGAGCCTCTTAGTAACCATGGTTGTCAAAGCAAGTGGTGGAAGCTCGGTTGCCCGCCCGCAACTTTATCAAACAGTCCCCGTTTCAACGATTATTCAAGCCGAACAGCAGGATCGCTTCCTGAATCGGGGTGAGCTGGATGAACTCGCTGTTTATCTGCGCTCTGGGGCAAAACGCCTTGAAATTGCCACCACCCTCACCCGCAACGCCGACATCATTGTTTCCCGTGCTGCCAACCGCATCTTTGTCGGTGGTTCCCCCATGGCCTTCCTCTCCCGTCCCCAAACTGCAGAAGCCCCCCAATTCACCACTGGGGCAAGGGGCGAAGCCATTGACATGAAAGAAGCCATGAAGTTGGGAACCGCAACCTATGTGGACACCCGTGGTGGATTCCTAGAGGGCTTGCGCTCCGTCTTTAGTGCCTCTGGTGGTGGTGCACCCGTGGGCTTCAAGCCGATCAACATTGCCCGCTATGGCCCTGCCCGCATGGAAAAATCCCTGCGCGACTTGGATTGGTTCCTGCGCTATACCACCTATGCCATTGTGGCTGGCGATCCCAACATTCTGGCGGTGAATACGCGCGGCTTGCGGGAAATTATTGAGGCTGCTTGCTCCACTGATGCCACCATTGCTGCCCTACAGGAAATGCGGCGGGCGGCTCTTAGCTACTTTGAAAAAGACGCCGAAGCCAAGGGCATTGTGGAAACCTACTTTGAAGTTCTGATCAACGAATTTATTGCCCCTGCCCCCTCCGATAAAGTGCGGCAGCGCAACTCCACGGATCTTCAAGGTCTGCAACTACCCCAGATTTACTTCAATGCCGCCGAACGCCGTCCCAAATTTGTGATGAAGCCGGGGCTATCCGCTGCCGAGAAAAACGAAGTGGTCAAAGCCGCCTATCGGCAAATCTTTGAACGCGACATCTCCCGTGCCTACGGCTTGGGCATCTCTGACCTAGAATCCAAGGTGAAAAATGGCTCCATCTCCATGAAGGAGTTCATCCGCCAACTGGCCAAATCGCCCCTCTATCGCAAAAACTTCTACGAACCCTATATCAACAGCCGTGCCCTAGAATTGGCCTTCCGCCATATTTTGGGTCGTGGGCCTTCGAGCCGTGAGGAAGTGCAAACCTACTTTGCCATTATTTCCAAAGGGGGTCTTCCAGCCTTAGTGGATGCCCTTGTGGATTCCAAGGAATACAGCGACTACTTTGGTGAAGAGACGGTGCCCTATCTGCGGGGTCTGGGTCAAGAGGCTCAAGAGTGCCGCAACTGGGGTGCCCAACAGGATCTCTTCAAGTACAGTGCTCCCTTCCGTAAAGTCCCGCAATTCATCACCACCTTTGCCGCTCAGGATCAGCCGCTGCCGGATCAACACCCCTACGGTGCGGGCAACGATCCCTTGGAAATTCAGTTTGGCGCCATCTTCCCGAAAGAGAAGAAAAATCCCAATGCTCGCCCCCAACCCTTCAACAAAGACACCCGCCGCATTCTCATTACGCGCGGGCCAGGGATCAACAATCAGGTGAGCAATCCCGCAGCGCGTGGGGTCGCCCCCGGCAGCCTAGGGCCAAAAGTCTTCAAACTGGATCAGCTTCCCAGCATCAATGCCCGCATTGGCAAACGCTCGATCGCGACGGGCGGCGACAGCGTCAAATTTGCTGAAAGTTCGACCCAGCGGGTGATTCGTGCCGCTTATCTGCAAGTCTTTGGCCGCGATGTCTATGAAGGGCAGCGCCAAAAAGTGGCCGAGATCAAACTGGAAAATGGTGAAATCTCTGTGCGTGAATTTGTGCGGATTTTGGCCAAGTCAAACCTCTTCCGCAGCCTCTACTGGACACCGCTGTACGTCACGAAGGCGATTGAATATATTCACCGTCGCCTCTTGGGTCGTCCCACCTATGGTCGCCAAGAGATGAATACCTACTTCGACATTGCCTCGAAGAAAGGTCTCTATGGCTTAGTGGATGCGATCATTGACAGCCAAGAGTACAGCGAAGCCTTTGGCGAAGATACGGTTCCCTACGAGCGCTACATTACGCCCCAAGGTCTGGCTCTGCGATCGCTCCGCACTGGCACGATTGGTGAAACTGGCGTACCCCCTGAAAAAGAAGAAACACCTCGCTTTGTCGAACTGGGGGCGGTGACCGAACTGCGAACCGAGCCAGCAATTCAGTTCCGTGCCAATCAAGGGGTGAGCAAGCGCCGCGACCAAACCAAGGTCTTTAAGCTCACAGATCTCAATGACAAGCAAAATCTGCAACTAGTGATTCAGGCGGCCTATCGTCAGGTCTTTGAGCGGGATGTGGCGCCCTACATTGTCCGCGATGAATTTACTGCCCTTGAATCGAAGCTCAGCAACGGCGAGATTACCCTCAAGGAGTTTATCGAGGGCTTGGGTTGCTCGGAACTCTATCAGAAGGAGTTCTACACCCCCTACCCCAACACCAAGGTGATCGAACTGGGCACCAAGCACTTCTTAGGTCGAGCGCCCCTTGATCAAGCGGAAATTCGCCGCTACAACCAAATTCTGGCCACCCAAGGCTTAAAGGCCTTTGTCCAAGCCCTCGTCAGTAGTGCTGAATACGCTGAAGCCTTTGGTGAGGATACGGTGCCCTATCGTCGCTTCCCCACCCTGCCGGCGGCCAACTTCCCCAACACTGAGAAATTGCACAATCAACTCACGAAGCAAAGTGATGCGATTGTCGTCCCCAGCTTTGCACCCGTGAAACCTCGCCTCGATAACACGAAGCTGCCGCTCCTCAGTCGGGCGATCGCCGAACAAGAGGCCGAAGCGCGTCAAGCGGATCCCAGCAAACCCCGCTTTATCGAATTGGGACGCTCCTTCCGCAATGGCGATGGTCAATCGGTGGAAGTGGGGGTCGGTACCACCCGTCGCCGTCCTGCTCGCATTTTCCGCATGACCGTGGGTGCCCCTAGTGCTGAAGTGGAACTGGTGATCAATGCCATCTACTGCCAAGTGATGGATGTCTTCAGTGGCCAAGTGCCCAGCCAGTTCCGGCGCCCTGATCTCGAGAGCCGCCTGCGCAACGGTGAAATTACGGTTCGCGAGTTTGTGCGTACCTTGGCCAGCTCGGAGATCTATCGCAACCGCTTCTACACCCCCTATCCCAACACCAAGGTGATTGAATTCCTCTTCCGTCACCTCCTCGGTCGCGCCCCGGCCACCCAAGCGGAAATTCGCCAATACAACAAAATCTTGGCGGATCAAGGCCTCAAGGCTGCTGTCGAAACGATGGTGAATAGCCCTGAGTACAGCCGCTACTTTGGCGAAGATGTCGTGCCCTACAAACGCTTCCCCACCCTGCCAGCGGGCAACTACATTGGCAGTGTCAAGGCCGAGGCCGACTTGGTGAAGCAGTCTTGGTCAAGCCTCTCGCCCTCGTTGGTGGGGATTCAGCCAAGCCACCGCGACTAGGGAACGCTGCCACTAACCACTGGTGAATCAATACACTAGCGGATGCTCTTGCAGGGGTGTCCGCTTTTTTTCTCGACAAGACCACATTAAAATATCTTAAAGATTCTCAATTCTGAAAAATCGGCAAAATCCTGTCCTAGTGAGGGCTGGGAGTCTTTCTATAGCCAGTAAAAAAATGATAGAGTACAAAAAATTCACATTTTAATTTCTTATCCATTACTGTTCTCATTGAGTAGGAGTGTCCGTTACTTTGGAGAGCCACAAAGAAAAGATACTCGTTGTTGATGATGAAGCGAGTATTCGCCGCATTTTAGAAACTCGGCTGTCAATGATTGGCTATACCGTCGTCACTGCTGCCGATGGCGAGGAAGCCCTGACCACATTTCGGCAGGAGCAGCCAGATTTAGTAGTGCTTGACGTGATGATGCCCAAACTCGATGGCTATGGCGTCTGTCAAGAACTGCGCAAAGAATCCGATGTCCCCATCATTATGCTCACTGCCCTTGGCGATGTCGCCGATCGCATTACAGGGCTGGAACTGGGCGCCGATGATTATGTGGTCAAGCCCTTTTCCCCCAAGGAGTTGGAAGCCCGCATTCGCTCGGTGCTGCGACGCATTGAGAAAACTAGCACCTCTGGTATCCCTAGCTCTGGGGTGATTCAGGTGGGCAATATTCGCATTGATACCAACAAGCGCCAAGTCTATAAGGGGGATGAGCGCATTCGCCTCACGGGTATGGAATTTATGCTCTTGGAATTGCTGGTGGGACGCTCGGGGGAACCCTTCTCACGGGGAGAAATTCTCGAGCAGGTGTGGGGCTACACGCCAGAACGCCATGTGGATACGCGGGTGGTGGATGTCCACATTTCCCGCTTGCGGGCTAAGCTAGAGGAAGACCCCAGTAATCCAGAATTAATTTTGACAGCACGGGGAACAGGCTATCTCTTTCAGCGGATTACTGAACCGGGAGAAGCAAGCAACAAAAATTCTTAACTGGCTTGAGGGTGGGCCATGCTTCAAAAACGCTGGCGCTGGTCAGAAGCTGTGGGTCTAGGTCTGACGGTTGTGGCCTTGAGCATTATTGCCTTTATGCAGCAGGATGCCCTGCGTCAGTTACAGGCTCAAACGGGAGAACAATTCACTGATGCTGAATATGAGCGCCAGAATGCCCAGACCATTACACAGATGCGGCTTTTGGCAAATCTCCCTTCCTTTGGTTTTGACAATTTAGTTGCCGATTGGGCGTTTTTGCAATTTTTGCAGTTTTTTGGTGATTCCGCTGCCCGCCAAGTCACGGGTTACGACGATGCACCTGCTTTCTTTGCGGTAATTATCGCTAAAGACCCCCGCTTTGCCCCAACCTATCCCTATCTTTCAACGGCAATTACGGTGTATGCAGGACAGCCGCAAACCTCTGTGGCCTTGATGGATCGGGGTCTGGCAGCGATGGATCCTGCCTATCAACCGACAGCTTACTTGGCATGGGTATTTCGGGCGATGGATGAATTGCTCTTTTTGGGCAAGGGGCAAGCGGCAGCAGAGTCCTACGATCGCGCGGCGGCTTGGGCAGAAATGAATCCAGATCCACAAGTCCGCGCCGCAGCAGAGTATTATCGCTCCTTGGCACAAACCCTACGGCGGGATCCCGATAGTCGGATGGCACAGATCAATGCCTGGATTTGGGCACTGGTGAATGCGGTCAGCGATCGCTCGCGACAAACGGCCATCGAGAATATTGAACGTCTAGGAGGTAAGGTCTCACGGCTGCCTGACGGCACTTGGCAAATCCGCCATCCTGAAGATCTGCGGTAACGCCTGTGGAACGCACGATTGCCGAAATCAATGAAAAGATTACAGCAGGCAAAGCCACCGTTTGGACATTGGCAGAACTCAAAGCCCGCCTTGAAAGCTTGAGCATTGCGGAAGCAACGCGCCAAGTGGATGTGATCACGACGGGCACGTTTGAACCCATGGAATCGTCTGGGGCGATGATTAACTTGGGGCCGACGGATCCACCGATTAAACTGCGGCAGTGTTGGCTCGATGGCATTCCTGCCTACAGTGGTTTTGGCGCCGTCGATCTGTACTTGGGGGCAGCCCAATCGCTGGATCCCAATTCCGAAGCGGGCGAAGCCGACAGTCTGCGGGAGCGCGGGGGGGGCCATGTCATTGCCGATTTGATTGCGGGTAAAGCCATTCCCCTACGGGCAGTGGGCTATGTCACGGATTGTTATCCCCGCGCCAGTTTAGAAACGGTGATTAGCAAAGAGACGATCAATCAGTTCTATCTCTATAACCCCCGCAATCTTTATCAAAATTTTATTGTCGGTGTCAATGGGGGCGATCGCCCGCTCTATACCTACCTTGGTCCGCTGCAACCGCAACTGGGGAATGCTGTCTATGCCTGTGGCGGTGCCCTTTCACCTCTATTGAATGATCCCTACTTGCGACTGGTGGGGATTGGCACGCGCATTTTTCTCGGCGGTGGCATTGGTTATGTGGCGTGGGAAGGCACTCAACACTTCCCCTTGCAAAAACGGTTGGCCAACGACACCCCCATTGGTCCAGCAGCCACCCTTGCCCTGATTGGTGATGCCAAGCAAATGGATCCCTTTTGGGTGCGCGGTTGCTATTTCAAACATTACGGTGCCTCCCTGATGTTGGGAGTGGGCGTGCCCCTGCCCGTCTTAGATCAAGACGTTATTGCCCGCTGTGCCATTCGTGATGAAGACGTGGTTGCCCCAATTATTGACTTTTCAATTCCCCGCCGCGTGCGTCCCACCTTTGGCATGGTCAACTATGCTCAACTCAAGTCAGGCAAAATCAAAATTGAAGGCAAAACTGTGCGCACTGCTCCCCTGACGAGTCTTTACTTTAGTCAGCGCATTGCCGAAGTCCTCAAAGACTGGATCCACAGTGGTCGTTTTACCCTCACAGAACCCGTTGCCCCCCTGCCGCGCGATCGCGTCTTTTTGCCACAGCAACCTTGGATGCCCGCTGCCAGCGATGATTAATGACATTAATGACTTTTGGCGGGTAGCAACCCTCCTTTCGCTATAATGACCAATAGTTCAACCACCTTGGCCTTGGCAATTCTCCAGTCCCCGACCGAGTGATTCAGGCCACTGCTGAACACTTGCCGATGGGTGTTTAATAAAAATATAGGGTTCTGGATTCCAGCGATCGCGGACAGACGAAAAGTTGCATCCTTCACTCACTTAATTTCGTCATGCGTATTATTACGGTTGTTGTATGTTCTAGTTGTGTGTCAGTCTCAGCGTTAGGGTAGAGGTCAAGGGCTGTGCAGTATCTTGCCGAGGTGATTAAAAAAACGGGTTTCATGGGGACGAAATCCGAGTTGAAGTTGTTGATGCGTGAGCAGTCGGGCTACTGGCACCCTGTCCCCCAAAACGAAGAAACCATTCCCTTTGACAACAGTCGTGACTACGGCAATGGTGTGTTGGTCTTTGTTGAAATGGCCGCCAACCGCCAGATTCAAAACGTGGATGAAGCAACGCGCCGTCTCACCGGTATCTTGCACGGCTTCACACGGATGCGTGAGCGCTTCCAAAGTCAAGAGGAAGAAATTGAGGGCTGGAAGCAATCCCTCTCCTATCAAGCAGAAGCTCTGAACCAACGGGAACAGGAATTTGAGCAGCGCAGAGAAGAACTCCAAGAACTAGAGGCGCAACTGGCCGGCGCTGAAGAGCAGCTAGCACAACTCAACAAATTGCGAGAAGAATTGACCGCCGAGGAACAGCGGATTCAAGCAGAGCGCCAAGCCCTTGAAAATTTACGCCACCAAGTGCACCAAGAGCAGCAGCGCTGGGAACAACTTAAATCAAGCCACAGCGTTGGCCTATCCCCAGAGCAAATTCGCCAAGTGGACTCGATTTTGCGGCAGTTGGCAGAGACCCTCAACAGTGGTGGGCGTCCTCAAATCGCGGAATGTTTTCAAATTTTAGACCAGCAGCAGGCCTTGCTGAGTCAATACTGGCAGCAACTGGAGCAACTGGAGCAGGAGCTGAGTCAACGGCAAGCTGCCCTAGAGGAACAACTGCAAGCCTTCCATGCAAAGGAGGAGACGTGGCGCACCGCCCAAGAACAATTTTGGCAAGACAGTCGGGCGATCGCCCTGCAGGAGGAACTCTGCCGCTACAAACAGTCCGTGCTTGAAAAAGAACGTCACCTCCTTGCCCAACAGGAGGAAATGATCCAGCAAATGCGCCAAGCCATGGTCAGTGATCTCACAGAGGCCGTGGATGTGAATGCCCTGATGAAAATGCCCATGGAGGAACTCGAAAAAGAAGTCGCCAACCGCGGTAATGACCTCAAACGTGCCTCTGCCTTTGTCAACGATCAAGAAGAAGAGCTAAAAATGGCTCTGGAGTCCTTAGCAGAACTGGAGCAAAAAGTCAAAGACGCCAGTGATTTCGATCGCCTGCAACTGGCAGGAGAACTGGAGGACGAACGCCAGCGCTGTAATCTGCTCAATCAGGCGCTTGAAGGACAGCGGCAAAATATCCGTGAAAAAGAAGCGATCTACAAAATCCACAAACAAGTGCTAGAGGCGCGCAAAGATCCCGCCTCCCAACAGGGCATTAGCCTCATTCCCATCCTCAGTGAACTGGAGCGCCAGTTTCAAGAGTACAGTGTGGCTGTCAATCAACTCGCGGAAGAATTGCAGCAGGCCTATACTGATCTCGAAAGTCTGCGCCACGACCTTGAAGAGCGCCGCAAACTGCAACAGCAGCAAAAAGATCAACTCAGTCAAGAAGAACAGGCACTGATTGAAGAGCAACGGTTACTCGCTGCCAAGCGCGGCCAAGCGAATCTACTGCGGGAGATTTTACAGCCCGTTCAAGATCGCCTCAATCACCTGCGCCAAGGCCTAGAGGGACTAAACCAAAATATCCTCAATGGCCGTCCCAGTGCTCTCATTTCTGAATTGCAGCAGGTCGTCATGAATCTAGGGCAGGGGGCTTAGTCGCTAATTGCGCTGCCGCATCGCGTCTCGGACTTTGGTTTCTCCTGCGCGGTTATTTTGCTCACGGTACAGTTTCAAAGCCACTTGATAGGCACTGCGAGCCTCCTGCCGCCGCCCTTGCGCTGCCAAGGCTTTGCCCAAGCGATAAAATCCCTCGGGATCTCTAGGGTTGATCTGCGTAGCTTGACGATAAATTGCCGCCGCTTCAAGGGGGTTGTTCTGCTGCATTAACAACTCGCCAAAGCTAAAGTAGGTGGCTAGCCGTTCGCGTTGCAAAGTGATTAGGCGGCGATAGGTTTGAATGGCTCGCTCGGGTTGATTCGCCGCAACGGCCAGTTCAGCCACCTGTTGTAGCAGATCCGCATCCCGCTGACCCAAGTTAGCGGCGCGATCAATCGCTTGCCAGCCATTGCTAGGATCGCCGGCGGCCAGAAGTGCCATCCCCAAGTTGAGTTGAATCGAGGCATTGCCGGGGGCAAGGCTTGCCGCCTGTTGCAGACTACTGAGGGCTTCAGGAATATTGCGTTGTTGGAGCAGCAAAACGCCTAATCCCTTTTGAGCCGCCCAATTGCGGGGGTCAAGACTGAGGGCGGAGCGGTAGGCCTGTATAGCGCCTTGGGGATCCCCCATGCGGGCGAGAATCACCGCCAGTCCTTCGTAGGATTGGGCATTACGGTTATTCAGGCGAATGGCTTGGCGGTAGGCGGCAGCAGCCCCGTGGTTTTCCCCCATCATCCCCAGACTGTAGCCGAGGGCATAGTAAAAATCAGCGTTTTGTTGATCCAGCTCAATAGCGCGTTGGTAGGCACGGGCGGCTTCGGCAAATTGTCCCTGCTGGGCATAGATGTAGCCAATGGCAGAATGCACGCGGGGATTACGGCTCTCGCTCTGGAGCAGTTGCTGATAAATGGCCAAGGCTTGGGCATAGTTTCCTGCTTCCACTAGCCGTCGCCCTTCTTGCATCAGCGTGCTGACTTGGCTATTGGCGTGTACTGGCGATGCCATCCAAAGGCCAAGACTGGCAATACTAGCCCACAAAAGG
This sequence comes from Thermosynechococcus sp. PKX82, assembly GCF_031583255.1. Taxonomy (NCBI): domain Bacteria; kingdom Bacillati; phylum Cyanobacteriota; class Cyanophyceae; order Acaryochloridales; family Thermosynechococcaceae; genus Thermosynechococcus; species Thermosynechococcus sp. PKX82. Next base: position 2,191,193 of record NZ_CP134169.1, read on the forward strand.
GAATTGAAGCGCATCGTGAGTGAGTCCTCCTCGCAAACATTAACCCCAACTTAACGGTTGTTTACAGCTCTCTTAAGAGATACTGCAAATTCCGCCAAGGGCGATCGCCAAGGGTTAAGAGATCTAGTTAAGGCAAACTAAGGCTCTATTCTGGACAATTTTGACCCGAATGGCAAATCAAAAGGTAGGTGTGCGATGGCGAGACGATGCAACATTGCCCTTGTGGGCAGCTACAACAGTGGCAAAACAACCCTTGCAGAAAGCATTTTGCGCCTTACCCACGCCACGAGCAGTAAGGCCAGTAGTCTTCTAGATACCAGCCCTGAGGCTCGCGATCGCCAAATGGGGGTAGAACTGAATGTCGTTCATACCCAGTATGGAGACTTGGAGCTGACGCTTCTCGACTGTCCCGGCTCGGTGGAATTGCTGCAAGAAACCCTCAATGCCCTCGTGGGGGTGGATATGGCGATCGTTGTCTGTGAACCCCTGAGCGATCGCGCCTTTACCCTAACCCCCCTGTTCAAATTCCTCGATGACTGGCAGATTCCCCATATTCTTTTTGTCAACAAGATGGAGCGCGCCCATGACCCCTACATGGAGATCCTCGCGGCCTATCGCCAAGTTTCCAGTCGCCCCTTGGTACCCCACCAGTACCCCATTTGGCAGGGGGATGATCTCTTGGGCTACATTGACTTGGTGACGGAGCAGGCCTATCACTATCATGCGGGGGCAGCGGCGGATTTAGTTCCCTTTCCTTCGGAATTACAAGCCGTTGAACAGGCGGCGCGGGCGGAGCTACTGGAGGCTCTAGCCAACTATGATGACCACCTTTTGGAAGAACTCCTTGAGGATATTGCGCCGCCAGAAAGTGAAATCATGGCGGATCTGCGCTGGGAGTTGGGAGCCGATTTAATTGTGCCCGTCTTTTTTGGCAGTGCGCAAACGGACTACGGTGTGCGCCCCCTATTGGCAGCCCTTGATCGCGAAGCACCCGATGCCACAGAAACTGCTGCCCATCGCCAGATCAATGGTGAAGAACCCCTCGCCCAAGTGCTGAAGACCTTCTATCTACCCCAAGGAGGCGGCAAGCTCTCCCTCGTTCGGGTCTGGCAGGGTACCTTGACCGATGGTATGAGCTTGAATGGGGTGCGCGTGGGGGGTATCTACCGTGCCCAAGGTACACAACTGGAATCCTTGGGACAAGCCACAGCGGGGGACATCGTTCTCTTGGCGCGGCTAGAGGGCATTCGTACGGGTGAGACCCTCAGTATCAATGGTCAGGCGGTGCCTTTGCCCTGTGCCCCCCAACTAGAACCCGTCTATGCCTTGGCCATTACCCCCAGTAAACGCAGTGATGAGGTGAAGCTCACCAGCGCGCTGCAAAAACTCCTTGAGGAAGATCCGGCGCTGCGCTGGGAACAGCATGGCGATACCCATGAAATTATTCTCTGGGGACAGGGTGACATTCACTTGCAGATTGCCCTTGATCGCCTGCGCCGCAAATATAACCTACCGATGCAAACCCATCTCCCCCAAGTCCCCTACAAGGAAACCATTCGCCGCAGCACGAAAAACAGTCATGGCCGCTATAAACATCAAACCGGTGGCCACGGCCAGTTTGGCGATGTCTACCTCGATATTGCTCCCCTAGAACGCGGCAGCGGCTTTCAATTTAGTGAAACCATTGTCGGCGGCGTTGTGCCCAAGCAATATATCCCCGGTGTCGAGCAAGGGGTGCGGGAATTTCTCAACCAAGGACCGTTGGGATTTCCGATCGTGGATGTGGCGGTGACCCTCACCAATGGCTCCTATCACTCCGTGGATAGCTCTGAGCAGGCCTTTCGCCAAGCGGCTCGCCTCGCCATGCAAGCGGGAATTCCCCAGTGTGAACCGCAACTCCTAGAACCCATCATGGCAGTCCAAGTGTGGATGCCCCAAGCTTTTACGGCTAAGGTGATGCAGGCGTTGACGGGGCGGCGCGGTCAGGTTTTGGGCTACAGCAATAAGGAGGGTTGGCCCGGCTGGGAACAGATTGAGGCTTATTTACCCCAAGCCGAAATGCATGACTTTGTGGTGGAGTTGCGATCGCTGACAATGGGCACAGGTGGCTTCCATTGGCAATTTGACCATCTTCAAGAAGTACCGGAGAAACTGGCCGCGACGATTGTCCAGCGCCACAAAAAAGCCTAGGCTACCAGTTGAGCCGCCTTGGCCTGCAATTCCTGAAGTCGTGTGGCCATAATCTGCTGAATCTGCGCCTCCTGCTGGCGATCGCTCGCATCCAGATCATCAGCCACGGTGCCGGGAGCCGCTTGGAATTTCTTGAGTTGACGGTCAAAGAAACTATTGGGAAAGCGGCGATACTCAACGGTCTGCTGCTGGAGGTGGGCAGTGTGGCAAAACTGGTGCAGCCAATGGGCATAGGCCACATCCTCAGCCCCATAGCGAAATTGGCGAAACACCTCCTCTTCGGGAAAGCCGCCAATAAACTCATGGACTTCGCGGCGCACGGCGAGATTGAGCACCAGCGTTTGCTCGAGGCTTTTGTGCCAGTAGGGATGCAGGCGATCGCGACAATAGACCCCCGTGCGTACCGCCCCAAAATACGCTGGGGCATAGGGTGCGGGTAAAGGCTGATTCAACACCGATAGGGCTAAAAACAGATGCTCAGGGCGGTAGAGATCATCGGCATCACAGAAAAAAATCACCTCCCCTTTGGCCAAGCGCACCCCCATGTTCCGCGCTGCCGCAATCCCAATATTCGTCGGCAAGCCCACCAATTGTAGGGGCACGGCATTCGGCCATCCTGCCGTCGCCACATCACAGGTGTGATCCGTTGAACCATCGCTAATCAGGATGAATTCCCCCGCAGTGGCGTAGGGGAAGTGCTGTTGGAGGTAGCGGCAACTGGCGGCAATGCTCTCAAGGGTTTCCCGAAAGACCGTTTCTCCCCGTTGGGTCACCACATTGTAGGCGGGCATCACAATCGAGAAGGAACGTAGGCCAGCAAGTTCCACAGCAAGTCCCTCAGTCACTCGCCCTCATTTTCTCCCTAGGAGCGGCTGCGATGCAAAAATTTCCCGAGGGGTTGACAAACGCTCAGGGCATTCGCTACATTAACTAATGCTGAGTCTTGCCCCCATCGTCTAGAGGCCTAGGACACCTCCCTTTCACGGAGGCGACGGGGATTCGAATTCCCCTGGGGGTATCCTCCATTGGCAACCTCAACGTGAACGGTCGATATTTGATTCGCCGCTCCCCTGCCAAAGTGCCACAATACGGAAAGTAGTGCAGGAGACAAAGGATGGACTGGGCAACGCGGGTGATGCGGGTCACGCCGTCGGTAACGCTGGCGATTGATGCCAAAGCCAAGGCAATGCGCGCAGCGGGAGAGGATATCTGTAGCTTTAGTGCGGGCGAACCCGACTTTGACACCCCTGCCCACATTCGTGAGGCGGCAAAAGCAGCGCTCGATCAAGGCAAAACCCGCTATGGTTCGGCGGCAGGGGAACCGGCCTTGCGGCAGGCGATCGCCACCAAGCTCAACAACGACAACCACCTGCCCTATCGCGCCGAAAATATCCTAGTGACCAATGGCGGCAAGCAAGCCCTCTTTAACCTGATGCTAGCCCTAATCAATCCCGGCGATGAGGTGATTATTCCTGCCCCCTACTGGGTGAGCTATCCAGAAATGGTGCACTTGGCCAGTGGCACGCCGGTGATTGTGACAACCACTGCGGAAACCGGCTATCGGATTACCCCTGCCCAGCTAGAGGATGCCATTACCCCCAAAACACGGCTCTTTGTCCTCAACTCCCCCAGCAACCCCACGGGCATGGTCTATACCCCCGAGGAAATTCGCGAACTAGCGGCAGTCATTGTGCGGCATCAACTGTGGGTGATCTCCGATGAGATTTACGAGAAGATTCTCTACGATGGGGCTGAACACCTGAGCATCGGTGCTGTCAGTGAGGCGGCCTTTGAGCGAACCATTGTCTGTAGTGGCTTTGCCAAGGCCTATGCGATGACCGGTTGGCGTGTGGGCTATCTGGCAGGGGCAACCGATGTCATTAAAGTCGCCACAAAAATTCAGAGCCACAGCACCTCAAATGTCTGTACCTTTGCCCAATACGGTGCCCTTGCGGCTCTAGAGGGAAGTCAAGCCTGTGTGGCCGAAATGGTGGCCGCCTTCCGCGATCGCCGTGCCTGTATCTATGAACGCATTTCTGAAATTCCTCGCCTGCGCTGTCTCAAACCCCAAGGCGCCTTTTATCTCTTTGTGGATATTAGCGAAACGGGTTTAAGTTCCGTAGAGTTTTGCGATCGTCTGCTGGAGGAAGAAAGAGTGGCCACGATTCCCGGTAAAGCCTTTGGCATGGATGATCACATTCGCCTCTCCTACGCCACAGATTTGGCCACCATTGAAAAAGGCCTGACGCGACTGGCAAAATTTGTCGAGCGGCTCTAAATCCACAACTGCGCCATCGGTAGGAGAAACCCCGGCATCACCTCACTACAATCAACCACCTCAGGGGAGTCCAAAACCACCACTTCCGCTTGGGGACGATAGAGTGCCACTTGACGGTCTTGGGAATTGATCAGCAGCCCCAAGCGCACCCCCAGTCGCCGATACTCCTGCATTTTGGCGCGTAAGCGGTCAATCGCATCCGAGGGCGATCGCAACTCAGCAACGAAATCCGGCACGATGGGGATAAAGCCCGTCAGAGCAACGCCCTCTAGGCGGGGGCTAGCAATCCAAGAGACATCTGGGGAGAGTTTGCCGCCCCCCAAAGCTGTAAAGTCATAGCCCGTTGAGGAATCAAAGGCACGCCCCAGTTGCGTTTGCCGGTTCCAAAGCCCCACTCCACAATCAGCTCAAAATTTTGGGCACCTGTTTGCTCCCCCGTTGGCGGCATGACAATCAATTCTCCAGCCTTGGTCAATTCTAGGCGCAGATCAGGATTATCGCGGCAGAGCTGATCAAACTGCTCTGGGGTCACCTGCACCGTTGCATTGCGGACATTGAGCAGCAGCGGCGAGCTATCCACGGCTGTCGTAGAAGTCATAACAGTTGGTTCAAGCCGAATAACTTGATCCTAGCGAAGGCGACTTAGAGATGGTCTTTGACGTATTTCCACGCTAGTTTGGCTGCACCGACGATGCCCGCGTGATTGCCAAGGGTGGCTCGCAAACAGTGGAGGTTATTGCGGGAGGTGGGCAGCACCCGCTCTTCCAATTCAGCAATCATCGAGGGAAAAAAGAGGTCACTGGCGGCACTAATCCCCCCACCAATAATCACTGCTTCGGGGGTGAGGACATACACAAGGCTCGCAATGCCAGCGGCTAATTCACGGCCATAGCTTTGCCAGAGGGCGATCGCCTCAGGGTCACCATTGTTGGCTCGCTCTGCCATCTCATGGGGTTCACAGCCCCAGCGCCGCCGCAGGGCTTGGGCAGAAACATGTTGCTCAAGGGAACCGCGATTGCCACTGTTGCAGGGAGGCCCTGTGTAGTCGAGGGTAATCAGCCCCAACTCGCCGGCGGCGCCATCCCGACCGACAAAGAGATCGCCATTGAGGATGATCGCACCGCCGACCCCCGTCCCCAAGGTCAGCAAAATTAGATCCTTAAACTGACTCCCTGCCCCTAGCCATGCTTCTCCGAGGCCGGCACAGTTGGCATCGTTACCAATCACGGTGGGCTTGCCCGTCAACTGTTCGAGGCTGTCGCTAATGGGCACTTCGTACCAGTCAAGGTTAATCGCACGGCGGGCAATACGACCAGTGGCATCCACAGGCCCCGGTATCCCCATCCCGATCGCCAGCGCCCGATCCTCCCCATCCAGTTCTTTAATCCCCTGCACAATGGCTTTAATCACCCGTTCTGGAAAGGGGGGCTGAGGGGTCGGCAACGTCAGGGCATTGAGGCAATCTCCCTTGGGACTAAAGCGCCCCATTTTGATGGCAGTGCCACCAAGATCAACACCAATCACGTAGGGTTCACTCACAGAGATTTTGTGGGTCTCAATTGCAGGCGATCGCGGGCATCGTCGCCCAGTTGAATCGTCACATCCGATGCTAACACACCTGTACTCTCCACCCGCACTTCACCAAATCCCAGCAATAGCTGCACCCGCCGCGCTGCCGCCAAATCCCCCTGCTGAGCAATGATCCGTGTCATCGGGAGCGGTTGGGGCAATGGCTCTGCCAGCAAAGGATCAGGGTAACCGGCGGTTTGCAGTTGCTGACTCAGACGCATGACCAATGATTCTGGCAGGGTGGTATTTTGAATCGCAATGCGCACCTGGGCAGGGGGGGTCAAACCCGTCTCGCGCGGATCAGCCGTGGGAGTATCGCGGAAATAGTGATCCGTCAGCCAAGCAATCCGTTGGTAATCGGGCAACCAATAGCTCACTTCCACTTCATCGGTGCTGCCATTAAAGTTCCCCGGCAGCATCAGAAACTCCACCCGCGATCGCGGCAAGCTAGTGAGGAATTGCCCCAAGCTCATCAGTTCCTCAACCGTTAAATTGGTATCCAAGTTTTCGCGAATAATACTGAGAAGCTGGGGGGTACGGGCAAGGGTTTCGGGGCGAGCCGTTTGCTCCATTAGTGTCCGCAAAAACATCTGTTGTCGCTGCACGCGGCCAATATCGCCAAGGGCATCGTAGCGAAAGCGCAGAAATTGTAGGGCTTGGTTGCCATTCAGGTGTTGTCGTCCGGGCTGCAAATCAATGTAGAGGCGCTGACTGTCATCCCGATAGCGCATGGCTGTGGGTACATCCACTGTCACCCCCCCAAGGGCATCAATGAGTTTCTCAATGCCTTGAACGTTAATGCGCAAATAGCGATCGATGGGCACATCCCCCAGCAAATCACTCACGGTTTCCGCCGCCAGTGCGGGTCCACCGAGGGCATTGGCTTCGTTAATTTTGGCGTCGCCTCGGCCGGGGATAAAGGTCAGCGTATCGCGGGGAATTGACAACACCACTAACCGTTGCTGCACTGGGTCAAAACGCACGAGTAGCAGTGAGTCCGATAGCCCTTCAACGGAATTCACTAGGGCATGGTAGGTAAGGTTGGGGTCAGGCGGTTCATCTAAGTCGGAGGTTAAAACCTTGGAGCCAATGAGCAGTAAATTCAAGGGTTGATGGAGCCTTGCCCCTGTCCAGCGATCGCCCCGTTGAAACACCTGCCACTCCCGACTGCTGAGCGATCGCTGCATAAGCGGTGTACTCTGACTCAATAGCCCCCAGAGTGCCCCCAAGCTGCCGGAGATTAAGGCAACCCCTAGCCACAACACCAGTCGCCAAAATAAAACCCCTTCTTCAGGCGGAGCGGGTCGTCGTCGGTGTTGCCATCGAATAAACACTATTGCCTCGGCACACTAAAATTCCCTTAAGCCTACCATATAGCCCTTTTCTCCTATGACGTACATGAAGCGTCTTCGATACGGAGTTTCACCCTTTGGAGCCGGTGTCATCCCTGTAAAAAGAACTGTCAACAAGGTGGCAGGATACAATACTCAGATACCCAACCTATACGCAACCGATTGCGGCCAAAATGCAATTTATTGACCTTGCCGAAATTCATGTCAAAGCTGGAAAGGGGGGCGACGGCATTATTGCCTTTCGCCGTGAAAAATACGTGCCTGCGGGAGGCCCCTCAGGGGGGAATGGTGGCAATGGTGGGTCAGTCATTCTCAAAGCGGTACCCCATTTACAAACGCTGCTGGACTTTCGCTATGCCCATGTCTTCAAAGCGGACAATGGCCAACGGGGCGGGCCGCATAACCGTACGGGTGCCTGTGGTGCAGATTTAGTGATTGAAGTGCCCTGTGGCACCATGGTTTGGGATGCCGAAACCGAGGAATTGCTGGGAGACCTCACCACCCCCGGTCAAACGCTGCTGGTGGCTAAGGGGGGCAAAGGGGGTTTAGGGAATAAGCACTTCCTGAGTAATCATCAACGGGCACCAGACTATGCCCTACCGGGGCTAGAGGGGGAAGAACGGCATCTCCGACTAGAACTCAAACTACTGGCGGAAGTGGGCATTATTGGCCTGCCCAATGCCGGTAAATCCACCCTAATTTCGGTGTTGTCGGCAGCGCGACCGAAAATTGCCGATTATCCCTTTACAACCTTGGTGCCCAATTTAGGTGTGGTGCGCCAACCCAATGGTGATGGAACCGTGTTTGCTGATATTCCCGGTCTCATTGCCGGTGCCCATGCGGGGTTGGGGTTGGGGCATGAGTTTCTCCGCCATATTGAGCGTACCCGTCTGCTGCTGCACTTGATTGATGCCACGGCTGAGGATGTGGTGGCTGCTTACCAAACCATTCGCGATGAGCTAGTGGCTTATGGTCACGGCTTGGCCGATCGCCCGCAAATTATTGCCCTCAACAAAATTGATGCCCTAGAACCTTCCCAAATTGCTGCAGTTGAAGACACCCTTACTGCCTATACCGGTCAACGGGTTTTTGCCATCTCTGCGGTGGCGCGTCAGGGGTTAGAGCCTCTCTTAGATGCCATTTGGCAGGAACTGGGGGTGAGCGTTTCCCATCAGTATTCTTGATTGTGACGGGTGCTGTTGAGGAACCACCGAGGAAAAAAATGAACACCAGAAGATGCCTTGTCCGGGGCGCGATCGCCCTTGGAAGTAGTCTGATTCTTGGTCTGTGTTCGCCAACTCTAGCCCAGCCATCCCCCCAGCAATTTCAGGAACTCGCCAATCAAATTGATCAACTGCGGGAACAAGGTAATATGCAGGCTGCTATTCCCCTAGCAGAGCGCTTTGTGACCTTAGTGGAAAATACACTGGACAGCAACCATCCCCTTTTGGCAGCCAGTCTCAACGAATTGGCAAAGCTCCATGTTGAGCAGGGAAATTATGCAGCAGCACTCCCCCTCTATCAGCGGGCATTGACTATCTACGAGCGTGCTGGCGGGTCAGATCAACCAGAGGTGTCTGCAACACTCAATAACTTGGCCAATCTTTACCGTGCCCAAGGGAACTATGATACTGCGTTGCCAGTGTTTCAGCGGGCATTGGCGATCGCCGAAAAGACCCTAGGGTTCAATCATCCCGAAGTGGCGGTCATTCTCAATAACATCGGTCTCCTCTACACTGAGCAAAAAAAGAGGGCAGCCGCCCTGCCCTTGTATCAACGCGCCCTCAGAATCTTTGAGCAAACCCTTGGGGAGAAGAGTCCCTACGTGGCAACAACGCTGAACAACCTCGCAGCCCTGTATCGGGAACAAAAGAATTATGCTGACGCCTTGCCCTTGTACCAACGTGCCCTTCAGATTCGCGAACAAACGTTGCCCGCAGGTCACCCCGATATTGCTGCCAGCCTGAATAATTTAGCCACGCTCTATTTTGATCAGCGCAACTACGCAGCGGCACTGCCTCTCTATCAACGGGCGCTGGCGATCGCCCAATCCCGCCTTGGGGAAAGCCATCCCCATACCGCTGCTGCGCTAGGAAACCTTGCTGCGGTCTATTGGCAACAGGGAGATTTGAGGCAAGCCCTTGCCCTACTGAACAATGTTCAAGAAATCGAAGAAAAGAACCTCACTCAAAATCTGGTCGTTGGTGCTGAGGATTACAAGCGCAGGTATCTAGCTACCTTTCAAGACACGACGAATGCCATTCTCACGCTGCACCTGCAGAACCTGCCCCAAGATCCTGAGGCCACCGCCTTGGCTCTGACAACACTCTTGCGCCGCAAAGGGCGATTACTGGATTTTCTCAGCCAGAACCAAGCACGACTGCGACGGCAACTAGCGGCGCCAGATCAAGCGAAGCTCCAGCAACTCACCACATTGCGCACAACCATCGCTAAACTCGTTTTTGCTTCAGCAAAGCCAGCAGCTTTCTCCCAAGTGCAGCAGCTTCAAGCCCAGGCCAATCAACTGGAAGCCGAACTGAGTCTGCGCAGTGCTAGCTTTCGCGAACTCACTCAACCCGTAACCATCGCTGCGGTTCAACGAGCGATTCCGGCTAATGCTGCTTTGATTGAGTTTATTCGCTATCGCCCCTACGACTTGGGCAAACAGAGCTTTGGTGAGCCGCGCTATGGCGTCTATGTATTGCGTGCCACGGGTCAGCCCCTAGGGAGAGATCTTGGCACCGCTGCTGAAATTGATGCCCAAATACGCCAGATCCGTTTGCGGTTGGCTGACCCCCGTTTGCCCAAATCCGAAGTTCAGCGGGCAGCTCAGACTTTGGCAGCGCAGTTAATCACACCCATTCTGCCGTGGATTGGGGCAGCCACCCATTTGCTCATTGCCCCCGATGGTGAGCTCAACACCATTCCCTTTCAGGCGCTTGTGGATGCCCAAGGGCGCTATTTAGTGGAGTCTTACATGATCACATTGCTGACCTCTGGGCGCGAACTCTTGCGCCTTCAATCCCAATCTGTAACTGTTCATACTCCTTTGATTATTGCTGACCCTAGTTTCGATCGCTCCTTCGGCAATGCCCCTTCAGCAACGGTGCGCTCTCTTGATTTGCGGAGTTTGACTTTTGCTCCCCTACCGGGGACGACTGAGGAAGCGCAAGCACTGAGGGTGCTCCTTCCCCAAGCTCAGGTATTACTCCAAGCAGCAGCCACAGAAGCAGCGGTTAAGGCAGCAAATTCCCCTAAAGTTCTCCACTTGGCTACCCATGGCTTCTTTCTAGCCCCATCAGGAAACAGGGATATTCTGGAAAACCCCCTCTTGCGATCCGGGTTGGCCTTGGCGGGGTTTAACCAACGCCAGAGTGGTTCAGATGTGGATGATGGTGTCCTTACTGCTTTGGAAGTGACCGGCATGAACCTCAGCGGCACAGAATTAGTGGTGTTATCGGCCTGTGATACGGGACGGGGGGAGGTGGTCAACGGTGAAGGGGTCTATGGTCTGCGCCGTGCCTTTACCATAGCCGGGGCGCGATCGCAGGTGAGTACCCTATGGAAAGTGGATGATCAAGTAACCCGCGATATGATGGTGGCCTTTTACCAAAATCTGCACCGAGGCATGGGGCGCACAGAAGCCCTGCGGCAAGTCCAGCTTCAGCGACTCAAGGATGAATCCCCCTACTATTGGGCGGCGTTTGTTTCCAGTGGTGATTGGTCTCCCTTAGCATTGCCCCGATGACGATGGTTCGTGCCATTCAATACCGTCTTGCCCTGTGGTATGTGGGGGTAACGGCACTCCTGCTCCTCATCTTTGCCACGGGGTTCTTTTTCTATGTGCGGGGAACCCTGATCGAGCGCATTGATGACACCCTCAGCCACGTTGTTGAGGTGGTGAGTCGTTCCCTGATTATTGACACGGGCACGGCGGAAGCCATTGATTGGCAAACCAGTTTAGGCAGTAGTCCCCTTGCGGCACTGGAGGAGGATCACATTGACCTAGAGGGGTTTACTCCGGATCAGCAGTTGGCTTGGAGCACGTTTTCAGAACCCCTTGATCTGCCCTTGCATCTGAATCGGACAGCAGAAACGGTGCAGGTGGGGGAGGATCGCTGGCTACGGCAGATGACGGTGGCCTTAGTGGTGGGCGATCGCCTACTGGGCTATTTGCGGGTCAGCCATCCTTGGTTCGAGGTGACCCAACCGAGTCAAGCCCTACTCTGGGATCTCTTGGTTGGTATGACCATCACGCTGACACTGGTGAGTATTAGTGGCTGGTTTTTGTCACGGCTGGCGATCGCCCCCCTGCAGCAGTCCTATGCTTATTTGAAGCAATTTACCGCTGATGCTTCCCATGAATTGCGCAACCCCGTGGCCCTCATTCAAACCAATGTCCAGGTTGCCTTAGCCACTGCGGATCTGGAAACCCAACGCCAACAACTCCTAGTCATTGAACGCCTTAGTCGCCGCCTCAGTCGCTTAGTGGATGATTTGCTCTTTCTAACTCGTCAAGATAGCGGCATGATTCCCCTGCAGGCCCAGCCCTGTCACCTTGATGCCCTGCTTTTGGGGGTGATTGAGGAGCAGACGCCCTTGATTGAGCAAAAACACCTCCAACTGGCGTTGGAGCTTGCGGATCCCCAGACCTCAGAGACAGAGGCCTATCGTCTGTGGGGCAACCCCGATCACCTGAGTCGCTTGTTAACGAATATCCTCAGTAATGCCGTGCAATATACCCCTGCGGGGGGTCAGATTCAAGTGAGGTTGGATCAGCAGGGCAAATTCTACCGCCTGGTGATTGCCGATAATGGACCGGGGATTCCCGCCAGTGAACTGCCCCGCCTGTTTGATCGCTTTTATCGCCTTCAGGGCACAAAGTCTGAAGGGACGGGTTTAGGGCTGGCGATCGCCCAATCCATTGTCAAAGCCCACCGCGGTCAGATTCAGGTGACTAGCGAAGTCGGTCAAGGCACCTGCTTTACGATTCTGCTGCCAGCGGAAATAAAAGAGATCTAGATCACTGGTACGATCATCGCCAGAGTTATCCCCAAATCCGCCAGTTTTATTAGGATTGCCACCACTGTGGAAAAGAAATCGCGTTCGCTTGCCCATGTTGCCACCATTGTTGCCGTTGCAACGCTGTTGAGTAAAGTCGCGGGACTGGTTCGCCAGCAGGCGATCGCCGCCGAATTTGGTGTTGGCGCCGCAGTGGATGCCTACAGTTATGCCTATGTGATTCCGGGGTTTCTCTTTGTGCTCTTGGGGGGGATCAATGGCCCGTTCCACAGTTCGATCATCAGTGTGGTTCTCAAGCAACCGCCCGAAAAAGCCGCGCCCCTCGTGGAAACCATTACCACCGTTGTGGGTGCCCTATTACTGGTGCTGACCGCCATTTTGATGGTGCTGGCTGACCCCTTAATTCAACTCATTGCCCCCGGTGCCAGTCCAGAGATTCAAGCCTTAGCCGCAGAGCAGTTTCGGATTATGGCACCCTTGGCCGTGCTCTCGGGTTTGATTGGCATTGGCTTTGGTACCCTCAATGCTGCCGATCAGTACTGGTTGCCCTCGATGAGTCCCTTGCTGTCTAGTTTGGCAGTGATTATTGGCATTTGGTTCTTTGCCGATCAATTTGGCCCAGCAGTGCTCGCTTGGGGAACCCTAGCGGGAGGGGTGCTGCAATGGCTTGTACAAATTCCTGCCCAATGGCAAGCCGGCATGGGTACATTGCGATTACGTTTTGATCTCAATCGTCCTGAGGTGCGGGAGTTAATTCAACTCATGGGGCCTGCTACCCTATCCTCGGGAATGCTCTTGATCAGCGTCTATATCAGTCTCTTCTTTGCCTCCCAGTTGCCTGTGGGGGCTGCGTCGGCCTTGAGTTACTCCCAACTGCTCTTTCTAACGCCCTTAGGGATTCTCTCCAATGTGATCCTTGTGCCCTATATGCCCATTTTTTCAAAGTTGGCACAACCAGAACATTGGCCGGATCTCAAGGAACGCATTCGCCAGAGTTTGGTACTCACTGCCTTGAGTATGATGCCCCTCGGTGGCATGATGGCAGCTTTGGCATTGCCGGCAGTGCGGGTGGTCTATGAGCGGCGTGCCTTTGATTTTCAGGCCTCCCAACTGGTGGCGGCGCTACTATTGGTTTATGCCATTGGTATGTTTTTCTACCTTGCCCGCGATGTTATTGTGCGGGTCTTTTATGCCCTAGAGGATGGCCGCACACCCCTCTACATCACCCTCTGGGGATTGGGATTTAATGCCCTGTTTTGCTTTTTCTTTACCCAAGCCTTTGGCGCTGTTGGGTTGGCAATGGCCACGGTTGGGGTGAATACCGTATCGTTTATTGCCCTGACTTGGATTTTGCACCGTCGTTTGGGGGGGCTACCTTGGGGGGAGCTAATTGTGCCCTTGGTGGGAATTGCCCTAGCCAGTGTGCTCAGTGGTGGGGCAGGTTGGGGTGCCCTCAAAGGACTGGAATTGCTCTGGGGGCGGGAAGGCTTGGGGGTGCAACTGTTGCAGTTGGCGATCGCCGGCAGTGTCAGCCTGATTGTTTTTGCAGCGGCTATCTCGCCCCTAAATCTACCGGAGCTAGAGTTTTTCCTGAGCAAAGTACGGCGGTTTTTGCCCAAGCGATACCAGTCATAGATTGCATAGTATGCTAGTAGATCGGCCAATAACGAGCCGCGTTTTTTCCCCTCTCCGTTGCCTCTTATCCCATCTGCCTCTGCCGTGGAGTACACCATGAAAGTTGTTTGTTCACAATCAGTTCTCAGTAGTAAGCTTGCCCCCCTGAGTCGCGTTGCGCCGAGCAATCCGTCGCACCCGATTTTGGCGAATATTCTCCTGCAAGCTGAAGGTGGCCGCCTCGGACTCTCCGTCTTTGATCTCAGTTTGGGGATGCAAATCTGGCTGGATGCAGAGGTGAAGGTGCCGGGGGCAATTACTGTTTCTGCCAAGCTCTTTAGTGAGATGGTGGCGCGAATGCCCAATCGCGATATTGAGATTACGGCGGAAGATACGCGGGTGATCCTCGACTATGGCAGCGGTTTCTTTGAGATTCAGGGGATGAGTGCCGAGGAATTTCCTGCTCTGCCCACGTTAGAGGATGTGACACCTGTAACCTTGACTGCAGAGGCATTGCGGCGGGGACTTCAGGGGAGTTTGTTTGCGGCGAGCACCGATGAAACCAAGCAAATTCTCACCGGGTTGCATGTGACGTTTGAGATCGATCGCCTTGAGTTTGCAGCAACCGATGGTCATCGCCTCGCCGTTACGCTGACTGAACAGCCTGTGCCGGAAGCCCTCTCGCCGATTACAATTCCGGCAAAATCCCTCAAGGATCTAGAGCGGCTGATGGCAAAACAAGACGGGGATGTAGCGCTGCGCTGTGACCCGACTCAAGTGGTGTTTGATATTGGCAACGATGCTCGCATTACCAGCCGTCTGTTGGAGGGGCAGTATCCCAATTACCGCCAACTCATTCCCAAAACCTTTGCGCGCCAAGTCACGGTGGAGCGATCGACCCTAGCAGATGCCCTAGAACGGGTGGCAATTCTTGCGGCTCAAAAGAATAACGTCGTCAAAATCAACATTGATGCCGAGGCTCAAGAACTCAAACTCTCGGCTGAGGCGCCGCAATTGGGCAGTGGCGAAGAGAATGTACCGGCTCAGATTTCTGGGGAGTCGATGGAGGTGGCCTTCAATGTCAAATATCTTCTCGAAGGACTGAAGGTGATGAATAGTTCAGAGGTGCAACTGCAACTCAACGGCGAAACCCAGCCTGCGATCCTCCTCCCCCTTGGGGAAGCCCAGATGAAATACTTGGTGATGCCGATTCAAATTCGCAGTTAGCGCAGGAAATTGCTGGTGAGCCAAAAGGTGACGAAAACGCCAATGCCCACCAGTTGATCCACATTGAGGAAGACCCCCGGCAGACCAAGCTGGTAAATGCCCACGGCGATCACTGCGCCCAATATCAAGGCAAGGAGGGTGATCAAAAAGGCACGGCCAAGGCGTTGTTCCTTGCGTTGCAGCCACACGAGGTTAAAGCCAACCCCCAGTGACAGCACCAATGCCAAGGTATCAGGATTGGCCTGAGACAGCCCGATCGCCATCAGAACGGCATAGACCGTTGAGGTAATGGCAATGCCCCGCAGGTTGGGGGTGTCTAACTGTTGCTGCCACCACTGAAGGGCGGGATGATTCGCAATGCGATTGGGCTTAGCTGGCGCCGGTTCATTGAGTTGCTCAGCATAGCGAATGCGCTCAGGCACTTTGATTTTGCCCTCTTGGCGTTGCCGCAGCCGATCCATCAAAATGGCATCGTAGGCTGCTTCAATTTCGGTACGCTGCCGTTCATCCCCCGGATGAGCCGCTAATAGCGCATCCCGTGCTTCCTTGATTTGCTCGAAAGAAGCGTCTTCCGGCACTTGCAGCTTTTCGTAGGGGTTGTCACTCATGGCAAATTGATCTTTGTTCATTGGCCATTCTTACGGGCGGTATCAACAGCGGACTGAAGGCTACCCTACAGCTTAACGATGCCGCACCTTTCCAAGGAGCTAATTTTGCTCGTCCAGAGAGATGGCAGAGAAAAACGCTGTAGCACAATCGCCTTCCCTCAAATTCTAACCACTTCCTAGGGAAAACGAGAGAAAGTAGCGCTCAAAGGGATACAACCGCCTAAATTGTAACAAATCATTTACTTTCGAGATTTTTAATAATTCTTTACAACGATGCGGGCGATCGCCCCCTAGGAGAAACGTTTCTTTTTTCAAATGTTTTTTGGCGCGATCGCTGGGCAGGTCAATTTTAGCCTTGGGTGCAATCGGTCAGGGAATGACTTGGCGGGGGGAGTTTTTGTATTTTTGTTTAATTTAACTAAAAAACTAACAGCAAAAAAATTAAAGATAACTTCTCAAAGAACCGCCAGTTTCCTGAGAGACTTCCAAAACTTGAAAAAGCGTTTGCTCATCCTCAAATCAGCTGAAATTTTATTACAAAAAGATTATTTTTCTAACCACTGCCGCTTCTAGCGATCGCTGGCCGAGAATAGCAGTTAGGTCATCGTGTCGCTCCATTACTTAGGAGGCAAGGTCAACGTGAAACTCGCAGTGTACGGTAAAGGCGGAATTGGCAAATCCACCACCAGTTGCAACATCTCAGTGGCGCTGGCGCGGCGGGGCAAGAAAGTCCTGCAAATTGGCTGTGACCCCAAACACGACAGCACATTTACCCTGACAGGCTTTCTGATTCCCACCATCATTGACACGCTCCAAGCCAAGGACTACCACTACGAGGATGTCTGGCCAGAGGATGTGATCTACAAAGGCTATGGCGGTGTGGATTGCGTCGAAGCGGGTGGCCCCCCGGCTGGGGCAGGTTGTGGTGGCTATGTCGTCGGTGAAACGGTCAAGCTCCTCAAGGAACTCAATGCCTTCGATGAATACGATGTCATTCTCTTTGACGTTCTGGGGGATGTGGTCTGTGGTGGCTTTGCGGCCCCCCTTAACTATGCCGATTATTGCCTGATTGTCACCGATAATGGTTTTGATGCCCTCTTTGCGGCGAATCGCATTGCCGCCTCCGTCCGTGAAAAAGCGCGCACGCACCCCCTGCGCCTCGCGGGTCTCATTGGTAATCGCACCAGTAAGCGGGATCTCATTGAAAAATATGTGGAAGCCGTGCCCATGCCCATCCTTGAGGTGCTGCCGTTGATTGAGGATATTCGCGTGTCACGGGTCAAGGGCAAAACCCTCTTTGAGATGGCCGAAAGCGATCCCAGTCTCAACTATGTCTGTGACTACTACTTGAACATTGCCGATCAAATTTTGGCGCGGCCTGAGGGGGTGGTGCCCAAGGATGCCCCCGATCGCGACCTTTTTGCCCTGCTCTCCGACTTCTACTTGAATCCCCAAGGGTCAGAACGGTCACTCGCAGCGGTCTAAAACTCCCCTAGAATACTCCACGGATCCCCTTCGCTGGAGTGAGTATGAACCCTGAGCAATTACGGCAAAGCGCACGCAGTAAGTGGCTGGCCTACTACCAAGAAAACCGCCATTGGATTGTCCGCTTGGCGATTTGGAGTACCTATCGCGGTCAACGGCGCCCCTCCTCAAGTTTTATTTTGGGGGTGCTGACGGCTTTGGAACCGCGCTTACTGGATGCTCTACCCGTCATTGTCGAACTCAGCAACGATCCCGATCGCATTATTTCTGCCTTGGGCTTGAACTTCAACCCCGACGAAGAACTGACCAACGGCGATAACCCTGCTCAACTGCTCCCCGAACCTCGCTTACTACCCCCTAAGCCCTTTGTCAGTAATCGGGCTGAAGAACACGGTGAGGAGGCTGCTCAAAGTCATCAAACCTAGTTCCAATCGTTTCTAAATTTGGAGGCTCTCCCTATGACTGCGACTGCTCCCAATGCCCTCAACTTTGAGTGTGAAACGGGCAATTACCACACCTTTTGTCCCATCAGCTGTGTGGCTTGGCTGTACCAAAAAATTGAAGACAGTTTCTTTTTGGTCATTGGCACCAAGACCTGTGGCTACTTTTTGCAGAATGCGATGGGGGTGATGATTTTTGCCGAACCCCGCTATGCCATGGCGGAGCTAGAAGAGGGGGATATTTCGGCGCAACTCAATGATTATGAAGAGCTAAAGCGCCTCTGCCTCCAAATCAAGCGCGATCGCAACCCCAGTGTCATTGTCTGGATTGGCACCTGCACCACGGAAATTATCAAAATGGACTTGGAGGGACTGGCGCCCAAGCTCGAAGCCGAAATTGGCATTCCCATTGTTGTGGCTCGTGCCAATGGTCTGGACTATGCCTTTACCCAAGGGGAAGATACGGTGCTAGCAGCCATGGCCGCCCGTTGTCCCACGCCCACAGCGGTGAGCGATCCAGAGGAACGCAACCCCATCCAGCGCCTTCTCAACTTTGGCAAGAAAAAAGAGGATCTCCAAGCTGAATCCCACCAGTACCACGACCACCCACCCCTTATTCTCTTTGGCTCCCTGCCCGATCCCGTGGTGACCCAACTCACCTTGGAATTAAAAAAACAGGGCATCAAGGTGTCAGGATGGCTGCCTGCCAAACGCTATACCGAATTGCCAGTGATTGATGAGGGCTACTACGTTGCTGGTGTGAATCCCTTCCTCAGTCGTACCGCCACTACCTTGATTCGCCGCCGCAAATGTCAACTCATTACGGCTCCCTTTCCCATTGGCCCTGATGGTAGCCGCGCGTGGATCGAACAGATTTGTACCACTTTTGGGATTCAGCCCCAAGGCCTAGCGGAGCGCGAAGCCGAAACTTGGGAAAAACTGAGCGACTACCTTGAATTGGTGCGAGGCAAATCGGTCTTTTTCATGGGGGATAATCTCCTAGAGATCTCCCTAGCGCGGTTTTTGATTCGCTGTGGTATGCGGGTACTAGAAATTGGCATCCCCTACATGGATAAACGTTACCAAGCAGCTGAGCTAGAACTCTTGACGAAGACTTGTGCCGAAATGGGGCATCCCCTCCCCACCATTGTTGAAAAACCCGATAACTACAATCAACTTCAGCGGATTAAGGCGCTCCAGCCCGACCTTGTGATTACGGGTATGGCTCATGCCAATCCCCTCGAAGCCCGTGGCATCAGCACCAAGTGGTCTGTGGAATTCACCTTTGCCCAAATTCACGGCTTTGGCAATGCCCGTGACATTCTAGAACTCGTTACCCGTCCGCTGCGGCGCAATCAAGCCCTTGCAGGGTTAGGTTGGCAAAAAATGGTGACCCACTAAAAAATGAACCCCCTCTGAACAGACTCGGAGGGGGCAATCCCTACTTAGAGGCCTTAGCGTCGCCGTGGGGGTTGGAGAATCTGGTTTTGCAGGTTAGGCGGCATACTCCCCGGTGTTGGCGAGTACTGATAGCCGAACCCCGCATTCTGGGTATCATCAACAATCTTCGGCGTCACCATCACCACCAGTTCATTGCGTTGACGCTGGTTAGCTTCCCGCCGGAACAACCGCCCCAACAGGGGAATGTCTCCTAGGATTGGAATCTTAGTCACCAACGAGCGATCTTGATCTTGGATGATGCCCGCCAGCATCAAGGTTTGGCCATCCCGCAAGCGAATCCGCCCCGACTCCATCCGCCGTTGCGAGATCAGTGTCCCCGTGGAACCACCCGTCCCTGGGAAAATCACATCATAGGTACCGCTGGGAGCACTCACCTCTGGAGACAATTGCAGCGTTATAAAACCATTATCGTCAATTTGCTCTACGGTGACATTAAAAATCACCCCCACAGGTCGCAGGATTGGGCGAATCTGTTGAGTCGCGATCGCCCCGCCGCCACCAGTGGCTTGTTGAGCAGCAGTGGATTCAATGCCAGAGAAAATTTCTTGGGTCAAATTGACTTGCGCAGCACTCCCCTCCTGAATGACAAGGGTGGGGTTGGTCAGAATTGTGGCATTGCCAGTTTCAATAGAAAGTCGAAGCTGCGCAAAAAAGTCACTCAGTAGATTCCCCACGGGTGTACTGCCAAGTGCGCCAGTGAGGGGGGCAGGGGTCAAACCACCCAGGTTAGGTGTGGTGCCGCGAATCACCGTTAAACCATTTGGATCTAAAATGGCTCCCCACAGGCTGCTGCCAAAATTAGTAATTAAGTCTGCATTGGCTGTGCGTCCTCGTAGCAGGTTCACATCAATAAACTTGACATTGACCATCACCTGCCGCTTACGGATGTCAAATTGCTGAATCAATTGGGTGGCAATTTCTACCTTGCGGGGGGAGCCGATGAGGGTGACTGTGTTGGTGCGGGGGTCACCCACCACCTCTAGTCCCCGCAGGAGTGAGCTTCGACAAATTTGATCATCAACGCCCCTCGCTGCTTCTGGTACTTGCAGCTGCTCACAGCCGGTTGGCGCCTGAAATGGACCAGTATCTGGCAAGTTTGCACCATACATTTCCAACAGCTGCACTGCCCCTAGTTGCAGGTCACCCTCACGGGTACGGGTTTCGCGGTTGAGAGCAGTTTGGGCGGTTGTTGCAGCCTGGGCACCCCCAGCTCCGCTCCCGATGGTGCCCCCCGTTTGAGCCAGAGAGCTGATTTCCCGTGTCGTTGAACCCGCCCCAAAGACGCGCATCTGATTAAGGCGAATGGTGCGGACAATGCGGTTTTGGGCATCGGGGGGTAAGGCTTGACCCACAAAGATAGTGCGGCCTTGGCGATTGGCTTTGAGGTTAGTGACCCGCAGCACATAGTTGAATACGTCTTGAACGGATTCATTCTCGATATCGAGGGAGATGGTGACGCCGCCCCCTTCCCCATTGCCTTCCGGAAAGACAACGTTCATATTGGCGGCACGAGCCAGTAGGGAAAGAACCTCCCGCACTGGAGCCTCCCGCAGCAGTAGGCGGGGAATCCGTTCATTGGTGCCCAGTTGAATCACGTCGGGGTCAGCATTGAGGGGGCTAATCAGCATATCGCCAACAGGGGGTGGCACTGGGCGCGGCAGAAAAGGCGGCACCGCACTGGGGCCGGGGGGCATGGCCATGGGTTGACCACTGGGGGCAACCTGAGGGCCCGCGGGGCTTTGAGCCGTAATGAAGTTAATTTGCAGGCCATCGCGTCCTTCGCGGATGACTTCACCAATGGGAGCAGCACTAATGCCATTCACGGTGACGCGGATGGTTTTGGCGTCCAGTTGCACCACCTCGACGGAGGAGATACCGGGGGCGGGGTTGTCTTGGCGGAAGGCACCCCCTTGGGGCAGGCGCAGTTGGCTATTGGGAATATCAGCAATGGAGGCATTGCCGCGATTGACTGTGAAAACCGCTGGCCGTAGATTCCCCTGCACGTTGAAGAGGAGTTGAATGCCGTTGGGCGCTGTTACCAGACGAACTCCCGTGATTTCCGTTGCTGTGGCCCAAGTGGGGGTTTGACTGGCAGCAACAAGGGCGGTTGTGGCCACCCCTAAGCCGAGACGATGTAAAAGCTGACTCACGATGCTTGACTCCTCACGAATGCCACCAAATGTATGAAAAGAGAATGCAACTCGCTCCCAAGACACTCTACGCTGCTTTTTGGCTTGCCATGCGCTATTGCTGCTGTTGTTGTTGCGGTTGTCCTTGCTGCTCACCTCCTTGGGGTGGGGGGGCCAAAGCGGCAATTTCCTCAGGGGTTAGGGGTACATAGGCCATGAGCTTAAATGTGGTAATCACTTCGCCGGGCTTATCAGCAACGAGTTCCATCGTCAGGTTGTTAATCACGAGGAAGTTCTGCTGCTGGTCAATTTTTTGCATGATCTGCAAAATGCTGGGAAATGACCCTTGAATCGTAACGTTGGTTACCTGTTGTTTTAGTTTGGCATTTAATTCGGGGCCAAGGGAGCCATCTTGGACAATTCCTGAAGCTGCACTATCGGGTTCAAATGTGGTCAGTTGGGCACCGCTGGTCAAGATCAGGCGGTTAATGTCAAGGAGGAGGGTGTCTAGGGCTTCCTGTGTCGCAAAGAGCGATCGCACGTCACGATTTTGCCGCTTGGCACGCTCTAGCCCCGCTACCACATCATTGAGTTGCTTCAGGATCACTTCCCGCTGGGAGAGGTCATTTTCCTGCTGGGCAATTTCCTCCTGTAACTTGGCCGCTTCCTCCAGTTTGGGGGCAATGAGAAGACTCCCCAAGTAAACCGCTGCTCCCAAACCTACCAAGGCAATAAGGACACCACTGACGACGGGTGTCAGGGTAATGCCAAAGACCGTCGGATAATTGGGTGCGGGTTCCTCAATCGGCGGGCCGCCAAAATCGCCAGTTAGGGTCATTGCTCTACCACTCCTTTTTCTTTAAGAAATCGAATGCGCGCCACCAGTCCTTCAACCCCATTGGCAGCCAGTTCATTGAGAAGTTCCGAGGCTGGCACGCTGGCGATCGCCGTCTTGATATTGAAGGAAACCCTTGCGGTTGTCTCTTCCTCACCCTGTTGATTTGCCCGTTCCGCCTTCACCAACTGAGTGGCCTTGCCATCAAAGAAGGGAGAGCGATTTTGCAAGAGCAAAAGAAAGTCACTGACTGCATCAAAGGAGACGGCTGTGCCTTCAATCGTTAGCTCTTGGCCTGTTTGTCCGCCTTGGGTAATCCGTCGAATTTGTACTTCCCCTGGCGTTTGAGTTGCCATATTGCGTATCACCGCCGACCAAGGTTTGACCTGATTAAACACCGTGGCTAGGGCTTTGGTTTCTGCGGCAATCTGTTCCTGCTCTTTTTTAATTTCATCCATGCGTTGCAGGTCTGGAGAAATGGCTGCGAGGCGATCCTGAATGCTTTTTTGTTTAATCGTCAGTTGTTGCAGCCAGAGGTTGGCACCCACCGAGCCGAGGAGAGCTAGCCCCACAAAGAAGAGGGCAGCGACACCACCGATAATAATCGGCACATTACTCATTCCTGCCGCTGCGGTTGTGGTAGCAGCCATGCCCCCCACTTCGGGACGTTCTTTAAGGAGGTTAATCTCAATTGAGTACATCGGGGATGCTCCTAAGCGCCACGCAGACCAAGACCAATCACCGTGCCGAGGGCAGGGCGTTTTTCGAGGGGAATCTCTTCCGGGGTTTGCAGTCCCAGCAAACTAATGGGGTCAACCAAAGTGGTGGCATAGTTGAGCCGCTGACTAAAAAACTCATCCACTTGACCAATACTGGCACCGGGACCGGCAAGCAGCAACTGCGAGACCTCTAGACTTTCCCCTTGGTTGAGGTAAAAGTCAATGGAGCGGCGGATTTCGTCTGCTAGATCGGAGAGCACTCGCAAAATAGCGGCACCACTGGGGTTGAGTGCTCCGGTCACATCCATCGGCTCTAGGGGAACGGTCAGATTCTCAATCAGGTCAACGCCCATCGAAGGCGGCAAGTTCATGGCGCGGCTAATGGCTTCTTGCATCCGTTCTTTACCAATGGGCACTTTGCGGTTGAACTGGGGAATGCCATCTTTGACGATGCTAATTTCTGTGCCCTCGTCGCCTATATCAATAATCGCTGCTGCTTCGCCCACAAACTGCTGTAGTGAATCCCGCAGGGTACGCATGAGGGCAAAATTGGTCACTTCAAGGGCGGTGAGTTGTAAACCGGCTTGGGTAAAGGCATTGATATAGGCATCGGTCACTTCGCGGGGCGTGCCCACGAGCAAAATTTCTACCCGCTCAATGCCATCTTCATCAAGGGAGGTTCCCAGTTTTTGATAGTCAACATCGGCCTCTTCACGGGGAAAGGGCAGGTAGAGGGGCGCTTCCTGCATGAGAACCACTTCCCGCAATTCATAGTCGGGTAATTCCGCAGGCAGGCGAATCAGGCGAATCACGGCTTCATTCATGGGAATGGCACTGATCACCTCTTTTTGTTTGATGCGCTTATCCTCAATCCCTTGACGGATGGCATCGGCGACGGCGGTGGTGTCAATGATGCGCCCTTCTTCAATGGCGCCTTCACTCAAGGGCACTGAGGCCATAGCGGTCATTTTCAGACCCTGCTTTTGCCGCTGAAGCTGTACGATATTGACCCGCTCTGGGGTGAGTTCAATCCCCAAGCCCTGCTTTGGTTTTGCAAATAGATTTCCCAGCACAATATCACCCACCAGTGAACGGTCAAGTTTGCATTAGCGAGATGGTGTGAAGAGTGAATTTCAGAACGAGGCCACACCCTAACCTGACAGGGTTATGGAAACACCTGTGTTGCTAAGGCGATCATAACCAATGTGCATCGGCTCTTTCCAATGCATTGGTATGGTTTGCAAAGTGGCTTTATGCAAAACTTGAGCGATCGCTCTTGGGGAAAGTCACCAGCGATCGCCAAATGATGATATTAGTTTTTCTTGATTAAAATCAATTAGGGCTGAACAATCACTCGTGTGCCCACCTCAATTTTTTCAAAGAGGGCGCGAATATCATCGTTGCGCATCCGCACACAGCCATGGGAAACGGCTTGGCCAATCAAAGATTCATTCGTTGTGCCGTGGAAGCCAGCATAGTTGTTATTTCCCATGGGGGCAAAGACAATCAGGCGATCGCCCAAAGGGTTGCGACCCCCCGGCGGAACCAAAACCCCCGTAAAGGGATTACGCCATTGGGGATTGACGACTTTGTGCAGCACTCTGAAATTACCTTGGGGCGTTTCCCAGCCCGGCTTGCCCACGGCCACGGGATAGCTGGCTAATACTTGATCACCTTCATAGAGAAAGACGCGGCGCTCCCGCAAGCGCAAGACAATTTTGCGTTCCAAAGCGGGTAGAAACGGAGTTGCCTCACCAACGGGGGGAAGTGCCAAGGGCGCTAAGGTGGTCGGCAAGTACGGCTCTGACTCAGAAGCACGGCTCACCTTCAATTCTTCAGCACCCACAGCAGCCATAGGCAGGATAGCGATCGCCCCCAGTGCTAAACCCAAGGTTTTTCCTCTGACCCAGCCCAACATGAGAACAACTCCGATCTCTCTCAGGATGTTTAGAACAGAATTTGTGTTGGCGGTGCCGGCGCTGGTGCTGCGGGGGGAATGGCAGCCGGACGCGGAGCCGGTGCTGAGCCACCCACTTGAGGCACTCGAATGGGGGTTACCGCGACATACTCAGGGGCAGGCACGATGGCGGCACAGATGATTTTGGCGGTGGGCACACTGGCCTTTGGATCCAAAATCACTGCCACATCCAGACCTTCAACAATTTCCTTGCGGAAGGGGCGCTGACGGTGCTTGCGATCAAACACCACCACAATCTCTTCACCCCAAGGTTGCCGCAGGGTGACATTATCTCCATCAATGTTGGTGACAACGCCCCGCACAGCCTTCACCTGCTTGGCTTCGGCGGGAGAAAGTAAAACAGTGGTACAGGTTGCCATTGCGGCCAAGGCAACAAGAGCGGTACGACGCAGATTCAACACAGTTCAACTCCTGATGTTTTTTTGTCTTTGGACGATTTAAAGATTGAATACTGAAAACTGAATACTGAGGAGTGAATAATTACCCGCATTCTACGTACGCCAACCTTGGGGCGTCAAGGCTAGAGCATAAATCTTGATGTTTTCTTATGTTTTCTTCAGCAAATTCAGCTTACAGAAGCTGTATGCAGGCGCGAGCGATCGCCCAATCCTCTTGGGTCTGAACCACGAGAACCCGTACGGGAGCAGTCGGCAGCGCAATGTCGCGATCGCCTTTACCCTCTTCGTTAGCTGCGCTATCTAACTCAATTCCCAACCAACCTAGCCCTCGGCAGACATCGCGGCGCACACCGGCGGCATTTTCACCAATTCCTG
The DNA here is from genome assembly GCF_031583255.1 of Thermosynechococcus sp. PKX82. Taxonomy (NCBI): domain Bacteria; kingdom Bacillati; phylum Cyanobacteriota; class Cyanophyceae; order Acaryochloridales; family Thermosynechococcaceae; genus Thermosynechococcus; species Thermosynechococcus sp. PKX82. The sequence continues at coordinate 2,216,873 of NZ_CP134169.1, forward strand.
CTGTGAATACCAACGCATCGAGACCACCAAGAGCCGGCAGAAGGCTCGCAGTGCCCCGTTGCAGGGAGTAGATAAAACAGTCATAGGCCAACTGCGCTTGGGTGTTTCCCTGATCAATGGCCGCCAAAACCTGTCGCAAGTCATTACTGACCCCAGAGACGCCCAATAGACCCGATTGGCGATTCACCAGACGATCGAGTTCTTCAACTGTCTTGCCCCGCCGCAGCAGATAGAGCAAAATCCCCGGATCAATGTCGCCACAGCGCGTCCCCATCATCACTCCCGCCGTGGGGGTAAAGCCCATTGTGGTCTCAACGGAAACGCCGCCCTTGACCGCCGTCAGGGAACAGCCATTGCCGAGGTGACAGGTAATTAGGCGCAACGCTGCTAAGGGACGCTGCAATAGGGTGGCCGCCCGTTCACTGACGTATTGATGGCTAATGCCGTGGAAGCCATAGCGTTGAATTCCCGCGCTGGTCAATTCATAGGGAATAGGGTAGGTGCGCGCCACTGCCGGCAATTGCCCATGGAAAGCGGTGTCAAACACAGCAACTTGGGGTGTTTGGGGACAAATGTCGGCCATTAATTCCATTCCCAGTAAGTTGGCTGGATTATGGAGCGGCGCATATTCACTAAATTCGGTAATTGCTGCTTTCACCTGCGCATCCACGCGCACCGCTGCTTGGTAATGGCTACCCCCATGAACCACGCGATGACCAATGATCGTAATCTCTGCAAGGCTTTCTAGGAGCGTTGTCGAGCCAGTGGTGAGGGTGTCTAGGAGCGTTTTGAGCCAGTCCCGTAGGCCTGCAATTCCCCCCTCTGGATGGGTTAGGCTGGCTTCGTAGCGCTGGTCGGCAGTTGTGATCTTGAGCCGCGCCACCGTTGGGTCTTGTCCCCAATCGAGCAGGCCTTGCCAAAGGGGAGCGGGGGGTGTGGCAGCCATTGCCGCCATTTCAGGTGCTAACCGATACAAACAGGCTTTGAGGCTACTAGAGCCAGCATTTAACACCAGCACCGTGATCATGGCAGGCCTGCAAAAGCATCGCCTCTATCCTAGCCAAGCGCCCGTGGCAACCGATGCAGCGCAGAACACCTTGAGGCGAAAAAGAGAGCCCTAGAATTGGGACAAGCATTGGGGAAGTCAGCGTGTTTTGGCAAAAGCTTAAATGGCGGCGACACGGTGTGTATCTGCTGTTGTTTCTATTGGGGCTGTTGATTGCGGCTGTGGTGCTCACTCAATTGCGATCGCACCCAATTCTCCGCCCTGCCCTAGACCCGCTGCCTCAACATCCGCAAATCGCGGTACACATGAATCACTCCCAAGCCCACAGTTATCAAGAACCCTATCGCCCCTATACCCGTGAAGGGGAAGACCTTGAGGCAATCATGATTGAGCAGATTGCCAAGGCACAAAAGACGATTGATGTGGCGGTGCAGGAGTTTCGCCTACCCAATCTGGCCAAGGCCCTAGTAGCACGGCAGCAGGCGGGAGTGCGGGTACGAGTGGTGATGGAAAATACCTACACTGCGCCTTGGGCAACCTACAGCCCTGCGCAAGTGAGCGCCATGGATCCGAGAATGCGGGAGCGCTACAACGACTGGAAAGCCCTCGTGGATACCAATGGCGATGGCCAACTCAGTGCAGCGGAACTCAGCGATCGCGATGTGCAGACGATTCTCAACGAGGCCAAGATTCCTTGGATTGATGACACTGCCGATGGCTCTAAAGGCAGTATGCTCATGCACCACAAGTTTATCGTTATTGATAATCGCCAAGTCATTGCCACTAGTGCCAACTTTACCCTCAGTGATGTCCATGGCGACTTGGGACGACCCGATACCCGTGGCAATGCCAACTCCCTCTTGGTGATTGATAGCCCCGCGGTGGCACGCCTATTTACTGAGGAATTCAACATTATGTGGGGGGATGGTCCCGGTGGTCAGCCCAACAGTCGCTTTGGGGTCAAAAAGCCAGTGCGTCCCCCTCAACGGGTGGCTGTGGGCGATGCCATGGTCACGGTGCGCTTTTCGCCAACCCCGCGATCGCAACCCTGGGCGGCCTCTACCAATGGCTTGATTGGCCAAACACTACGTCGAGCACGCCAAAAAATTGATATGGCGCTCTTTGTTTTCTCCGATCAGGAGTTGTCCTACGTGCTTGAGGAACGCCATAACCAAGGGGTTAGCATTCGTGCCCTCATTGACTCAGGATTTATCTACCGTGACTTTAGCGAAGCCCTCGATATGATGGGGGTAGCGATGGCCAATACTGCCCAAGCCCGTCAAGGCAACTGTTACTACGAAGCCGGCAACCGCCCGTGGCAAAACCCCATTCAAACGGTGGGCACCCCCCTCCTACCAGAAGGCGATAAGCTGCACCACAAGTATGGCGTGGTTGACGATCGCACGCTGATTGTGGGTTCCCACAACTGGTCCGAGGCGGCCAACCGCGGTAATGATGAATTCTTGCTGGTGATTGAGCATCCTACGGTTGCAGCTCACTACGAACGGGAGTTTGAGCGGCTCTATAGCAATAGTCGTTTGGGGCTGCCGCAGCATATTCGCGATCGCATTCAGGAGCAGTTGACCGCCTGTGGCGGTAAGATTGCCACCCGACCTGCCCCCTCTTCAGGAAATCGTGCCAGCACGCCGACTACACGGGTGAACTTGAACACGGCCACCGCAGAGGAACTGCAAACCCTACCGGGCGTCGGCCCCAAACTGGCGGCTGAAATTATCCGTGCTCGCGAGCAAAAGCCCTTTCAATCCTTGGCCGATCTAGATGCTGTCCCCGGTGTCGGGCCGAAGCTCCTCGAACGCTTGCGCGATCGCGTGACGTGGTAACGCCCTAGTCAGTCACACTTAATAAACCTAATAAGTTACAAGGGTGGTAATCGGCACATCGGGCAGCTTTTGTCGTCCCCCCAAGTCCGTCAGCTCGACGATAAAGGCAAAGCCATGGAGTTCAGCTTGCGCTTTTTGGATCAGACCCGCCGCTGCTGCCGCTGTGCCTCCAGTGGCAATCAAGTCATCAACAATGAGTACCCGCCGACCTGGCTCTACAGCATCTTGGTGCATCTCGAGGCGATCGCGCCCATACTCTAGTTCATACTCCACCGCATAGACGGGAGCACAAAGTTTACCCGGTTTGCGTAAAGGAATGAAGCCTGCTCCCAGTCGATAGGCCAAGGGGGCACCAAAAATAAAGCCCCGCGACTCGATACCAGCCACATAGTCAATGCCCTCGTTGGCGTGTTTTTCCACCAATTGGTCAATGACGTAGCGCAGCCCCGCCTGATTTTGCAGCAGTGTTGTTAAATCCCGAAACAAAATGCCCGGCTTAGGGAAGTCTGGGACATCACGAATCAGGGATTTGAGATCCATAGGTAGTGTGTTTCCAATCAGTTCAGAAGCATCCTATCTTAGATCTTGTCTAACGCCAAAAGTAGTGGGCAATAAAGATAAGCGCCAATCCCCAGAGGGCAGGATGCACTTCCCTCCCTTTGCCTGCCGCCCATTTCACGATTGGATAGCTAATAAATCCCACTGCTAGCCCCTCACTGATGGAGTAGCTCAAGGGCATCACCAACACCACTAAAAAAGCAGGAATTGCTTCCGTGAGATCAGACCAGGGAATGTCTGGGAGCGATCGCGCCATAAAGACACCGACAAGCACTAGCGCTGGTGCCGTGGCAAAACTGGGAATCGCGGTTGTGATCGGCAAAAAAAACAGTGAGAGCAAAAACAATCCGCCAACCATTAAAGCCGTCAGTCCTGTCCGGCCGCCCACGGCAATTCCGGCTGCCGATTCAATATAGGTGGTCACGGTGGAAGTGCCAAAGAGGGCGCCAACAATTGTCCCCACCGCATCTGCCATAAAGGCTCCCAAAGCGCGGGGGAAATGTCCCTGCTGATTGAGAAACCCCGCCTGTACCCCCACCGCAGAGAGCGTGCCTACGGTGTCAAACATATCGGTAAAAAGCAGTACCAAGGTGACCAAGAAAAAAGACCCCAACTGCCGCGGTTGCAATTGTCCAAAACCCGCCAAGGCTTGACCAAAGAGATGGGACGGCCATTGCGGCCATTGGATCAAACCTGTCGGCCAAGGGGCAGCCCCCACTAGCCATGCAGCTAAGGCGGTGATCATCACCCCCCAAAAAATCGCCCCCCGCACCCCCTTAGCACAAAGAAAGGCTGTCAAAAGAATCCCAAGGGCAGCGAGGATGGGTGGCCATGTCTGAAAGGTGGTGAGTTTTGTTTTCGTGGCGGCATCAGCGATGATAATTCCCGCATTGCTAAGGCCAATGTAGGCGATAAATAGCCCCACCCCGGCAGCGATCGCCACCTTCAAGGACATGGGAATCATATTTACAATCAGCGATCGCACCCCCGTCAAGGTGAGCAGCACAAAAACAATGCCCTCTAGGAGGACAGCACTCAACGCCAATGGCCAAGGCAGCCCCATTTGCCCCACCACCGCAAAAGCAAAAAAGGCATTGATGCCCATGCCGGGGGCCAACGCAATCGGGTAATTTGCCCAAGTCCCCATCAGAATACTGGCCACTGCCGCAGACACGGCGGTTGCAATCACCAACTCCGCCTGCAAATCCTGTGGTTGCTCGCGAAAAATGGCATTGGAAAGAATTTGTGCATTGACGGGCAAGATGTAGGCCATCGTTAGAAATGTTGTCAGTGCCGCCAGTGCCTCGGTAGGGAGTGAGGTGTGTGCTTGCTGCAAATTAAACCAATCCCTAAAGCGTGAGTACCCATGTCTCCTCAAGAGGTTGCTCCTTTGTGCGAGAGTTATTCAAGTTTATTTACGCTTTTATTTACGCTGAAGCCCAGTATGAGTGAATTTGATAAGGCTTGGACTTGTCCCTAACAGAGAGATTCGCCACTGCATATACTGGAGTACTCTTGAAATGGAGCCTTTTGGGAAAAGGTATAATAGGGAGCAGGACATGGATGTGAGCGAGATTACATCACCTCTCTCAAGTTTGCGGTTAAATTATATCAACTGTGTATAAAAGCCAAAAATTGAGGGCGTATTCAACTCAGCATCAGCAGCAACGAAGTTCTCGTAGTCAAGATATATTGATAGAGCAAAGGTTGGGGCAATAGAGGACAGGCCAATGATGAAAAAACTGGTGCGCTCACTGAAACGTCGCTATCCCCGTCCGGGGTATCGGCGGCGGCAGCGGGGGTTTACTCTGCCTTTGGTCTTGGGCATGGGACTGATCATGATCGTGGTTGCCCTAACCCTGCTCTCGCGATCGCAACTGGATGTGACCACTGCCAGCCTGCAAAAACAAACCCAGCAGGCCTTTGCGGTGGCTGAAGGTGGTATGGCTCGTACCCTTGGCTTACTCAATGGCAACTACCAGATTCTGCTGCGCCGCACCTATAACCCCGCTAACAATACGAACTTTAATCCTGCCCGCCCCTACCTGATCAGTCGCGCAGCGGATGCAACAAAAGTGGGTCAGCCCAATACCACGGGTTTGAATGTTCCTGCTGTAAATGAATGGACAGCGGCGAGCCTTGATTCTGATGCGCCCCCCTGCTTTACCCTCGATAACCTAAATACGATTGTCCTCAACGGCACAATTGGCACCCCTGTGCAGGGCAATTACCGTATTCTCTCCTATCTCTACGATGCGCCAACGCAAACAGGACACCTGTTGATCGAAGGTCGCTTGCCCAATAACTCGCCGGCGAATGCCTTCATCTTGCAAAAGATGGTGATTACGGATCGCAGCGTGCCCTCCAACTTCCCTGGCCTGCTGGCACAAAGCATTAACCTCGGCAACAATGATGTCTTTGGCACCGTCAACGGCAATGTGATCTGCACCAATCCTGCCAACTGTGTGGTTCCCCAAGCCCAGTGCCAAAATGGCCAGCCGACCCAACAGGGACTGCGCAGTGCCATCGGAGCGCTCAATAACGCGATTATTGAGGGGACGATCGCCATCAACAAGATTAACCTACCGCCTTTTCCTATAGCACCTGATGCGGTGGGTGGTTCCGTGCTAGGGAGTGTTCCCCTGACTACGCTACCCAGTTGGTTGCCATCCAGTCAAATTACCGACTTTCAGCAAGCCCTGCAAGCGGCAGGCGGCTACAGTCAAGGTGCCTACGCCAACTTTCCGATTCCAGGACAAGGCCGAAATCCTCCCCAAGACTCACAGGACATTACAGGTAGAACAACTGACCAAAACTTTCCCCGTCCGGGCGATCGCCCCTACGTTGACCCTGACCCCAACATTCCCTTCTTTATCCCTGATCCCCTACGCCCCGGGGGGCGAATTGTCAACCCAGAGAAAGTCTATTACGCCTATCGCATTCGCAACATTAACCTCAGTGGTAACGAGAGGGTGACATTTAATACGACGAACTATGCCATTCGCCTCTACGTCAGTGGCAACATCTCCCTCAGTGGTAATGCAGGGATTGACAACACCTGTAGCCCCGATAGTTCCACCTGCGGTACCGACGCTAATATGGGACTTCCCAGTGGTGTCGGCACGCCCGATCGCCTACGCATCTATGGCAATCCCCCAGACCCAACCAATGCGATACCTGACCAAGAATTCACCCTTAGCGGTGGCTCCACAGTAGGAAGTGTCTTTGTTTATGCGCCTGATGCGAAGGTAGGCATCAATGGCGGCAGTCGCGAGCCAGATATCTTCGGTGCAGTTTGGGCAAAAACGTGGAATGGTTCTAGCTCCAACAATGCTGAAATCAGGGTGCCCGATCGCCTACCGGAAGCCTTGGGAGGCAACTATGCCAATGCTTCAATTGTTGTGGCACGCACCACCGAAGCGAGCAACTGGAACCGCCTAGCCCAGTACTAAATTCGGAGGTAATGTTGATGACTCGTCGTAAGTTCTATTTCCACTGGCTGGTGCAGCAACGTTCCCAAGGCTTTACCCTTGCGGAGGTCTTGGCTTCCATTCTGGTGATTAGCCTCTTTACCCTAGCGGCGATGCAGGCCATTGTTGTCGCTGCCTTTTTCCAAGCGGATGCCCGTAAATTTGCCGAGGCCAGTCACTGGATTCAAGATGATCTGGAAAATATCAAAATTGTTGCCTACGATCTCTGCCAAACCAAGTTTGCCCAACGCAAGCTGGCAGCACCCGCCCAAGGCAATGACACCACCTTAACACTGGCACTCATTCAATCGGGTGAAAGTGACTACGATCAAGCCATGCCCCCAGAGTATCGCACCGGGGGTGCCTGTCCAGTAACTTCACCCACGGATGGGTTTCGAGTGGGCGATCGCGTTCTCATTGGTTCGGACTCGGGCACACGCCGTATTGTCTCTATGTCAGACAACACGATTACCTTGGACTCGCCAGTAGGGGGCTATCGGGGGGCGGGTACTCGTGTCTATGCCCGCTGTCGGATTCAAGCCGATGAAACCAATGGCATTGATGGTGGCTTTGGTGCCTACCTGCAAACCTTGATTCCGCCGATGAACAGCAGCAATAATAGTCGCCCCATTGTCAATGACACGTTTACGATGACGCGCACACCCACCACCCGTGCTGAGGCACCTTTCCAAACCCTAGAACTGGCCTATTCTGTGCGCAATAGTAACAACCGCGTCGTTGCTCAACTATCAACCGAGGTAGTGCCCAATGCGTTTTTCCGCTGTCCGTGAGCAGGGCATGACCCTGATTGAAATCCTGATTGTCCTGACGGTGGCAGCGATTTTAGCGGTGGCTGTCACGCCGAGCTTTCTCTATTGGCTAGAAACGCAGCGGGTCAACCAAGCTCTTGAAAGCTTAGAGGGGGCACTACGGGAAGCGCAGCGGGAGGCAATGCGACGCAACCAAGCCTGTCGAGTGACGATTAACACAGGCACCAATCCCACTATCGCGGGAGATCCACCCCAATGTCTGCCCAATGGCTCCCGCCAACTGGAAAATGTAACCCTGCGTCGAGGAACAGGGACGGCCTCCGTGCGATTTGGCTTTCAGGGGCGCACCAGTAGTACAGGCACTATTGTCATTGCTTCTACCAATAATCCCACCCTTCAGCGCTGTTTGGTGGTGTCCTTGGGATTGGGGATTATGCGCACGGGCAGTTACCTTGCAACGGATACCACGGGTATGACTGCCAACAACTGTCAAGCACGCAACTAGAGGGGCACAGATATGCAGGGTTGGCGCAGAAGCGATCGCGGCTTTACATTGACGGAGTTACTGGTGGCGGCTGCCGTTGGCAGTATTGTTGTGGCCATGAGTGGTTGGGCAATGGTGGCTATCCTGCAAAACAATCGTCGTGTTGAAGAGCAGGCAATTACCCGCATGAACCTCAGCCGCGCCCTCGACTTTATCTCCGATGATATTCGCTCAGCCATTCGCATCTCAACCACGGCACCCCCAGATTGGGTCATTCCCAGTGGTGGCTACCAGTTGGTGATGTTTATAGAAAAACCAGCGGATAACCTAGAGGAACAGAACGACGGCACCCTCGCCAGTACGACCCGTGTGGCCTATTACACCCGTCCCAAGACGAGCAATGTGGTGTGGCGAGGCCCGATGATTCTCTATCGCCAAAAAATTGGTGACTCTACCCCCAATGCGTTGATTGATGGCATTGCCAACACGAGTCCCAACTGCACCAATAACTTGCCGGGCGCTGTTGACAGTGGCACCAACAAAGGAGGGTTTCGCGTCTTCGTTCAGCACAATCGCAATGTCAAGCTCTGCATTGCTGGTTTGGTGGAGTCAACGGGTACGGTTTACCAAGCAGAAACCCTTGCCGCCGTGCGATCCGGATCTGCGACCCCCACTCCCTAGCGGCAGCAGCATTCCTTGAGAGGTACTTTTGGGAACACTGATAGCTTCTCCTCTTCACTCGGATAGAATAGGCTCAAAACGGTGAAAGTTCCTAGGGAACGGGATGACCTCCCCTTTACTTTACGTACCCCCTGTTTGACAAAAGGGTCATCGTTTTTCTATTGCTGCTGTTATAGGGATGCAACCATGATTTGGCTTTTTTATAGTCTGATGACTATTCTTGGCATTGGTCTGCATTTGTGGCGACAGCCTCACCAGCGTACACGGGCAGGGATCATCCATGTCAGCTTGCTGTACCTACTGGTTATTTTTGTGGGAATTGGGGGGGTGATGAGTGCGTTGGTGCATACGTTTGATGCTGCAGCGACGGCTCGCAAAATTGGCTGGTTACCGGGGAGTCCTTTCCAATTTGAGGTCGCAATGGCGAATCTGGCCTTTGGGATGCTTGGCCTGCTCTGCATTTGGCAACGAGGATTGTTCTGGTCAGCAACAGGGATTGGTTTCTCGGTCTATGTGTTGGGATGTGCCTATGGCCACTACCAACAGATGTTGCTGGGAAATTTTGCCCCCTACAATGCTGGCTGGGGGATTTGGCTTTACGATGTTGGCGTACCGTCGTTGATCTTGACATTGCTGTGGGGTCGCAGTCGCTGGAATGTGTCCCACCCTCATAGGAATGTGAGTAAATCCTAACACCAATCGCCCTCAGAGCTAGTGACCTAGTGATTTTCAACTTAACAGAACAGGCGCGATCTCAAGGGGGAGTGTAGGATAGGGAAGGCGTGATTGAAATCCTTTGGCTGCGTTGTCCCTATGCCTCGTCGTACCGATATTTCAAAAATTCTCATTATTGGTTCGGGTCCGATTGTCATTGGTCAAGCCTGTGAATTTGACTATTCGGGAACCCAAGCCTGTAAGGCGTTGCGCGAGGAAGGGTACGAGGTGATCCTGATTAACTCCAACCCCGCCACCATCATGACGGATCCCGAGACCGCCGATCGCACGTACATTGAACCCCTCACCCCGGAAATGGTGGAAAAAGTCATTGCCGCTGAGCGCCCCGATGCCCTACTGCCGACCATGGGCGGACAAACGGCGCTGAACTTGGCGGTGGCTCTGTCAAAATCGGGAGTGCTGGATCGCTATGGCGTGGAGTTGATTGGTGCCAAATTACCCGCCATTGAAATGGCCGAGGATCGCAAGCTCTTTAAGGAGGCAATGCAGCGCATTGGGGTGGGGGTGTGTCCGTCGGGCTTGGCCAATACCCTCGAAGAGGCGCGGGCGATCGCCCAAGAGATTGGGGTTTATCCCCTGATTATTCGACCGGCCTTTACCTTGGGGGGCAGCGGTGGTGGCATTGCCTATAACCAAGAGGAATTTGAAGAGCTTGCTGCCGCTGGTCTGGAGGCTAGCCCGGTCTCGCAGATTCTCATTGAGCAGTCCCTGATTGGCTGGAAAGAATATGAGCTAGAAGTCATGCGGGATATGGCCGATAACGTGGTCATTATCTGCTCCATTGAGAACGTGGATCCCATGGGTATCCATACCGGGGACTCCATCACTGTCGCACCAGCGCAAACCCTGACGGATAAAGAGTATCAGCGGCTGCGGGATGCTGCCATCAAAATCATTCGGGAAATTGGCGTAGAAACGGGCGGATCAAACATTCAGTTTGCCGTTAACCCCGAAACAGGGGAAGTGATCGTAATTGAAATGAATCCCCGTGTCTCGCGCTCCTCAGCACTCGCTTCTAAGGCAACTGGCTTTCCCATTGCCAAAATGGCGGCGAAATTGGCTGTGGGCTACACGCTGCCGGAAATCCCCAACGACATTACCAAGAAAACCCCCGCTAGCTTTGAACCCACGATTGACTACGTGGTCACCAAGATTCCCCGCTTTGCCTTTGAGAAGTTTCCCGGCTCGCAGCCGGTGCTGACCACCCAAATGAAGTCCGTTGGTGAAGCCATGGCCATTGGCCGCACATTCCAAGAGTCCCTGCAAAAAGCCCTGCGATCGCTGGAAACCGGACGCGCCGGCTGGGGGTGCGATCGCCCCGAAAAACTCCCCAGCCTTGAACAACTGCGGGGGAAACTGCGCACACCCAATCCCGATCGCATCTTTGCCATTCGCCACGCCTTCCTCTTGGGGATGACCGTTGAAGAGGTTTATGAACTAACCGCCATTGATCCGTGGTTCCTGCGGCAGCTGCAGGGACTCCTAGAAACGGAAAAATTCCTCAAGCGCAGCAAACTAGAGCAACTCACCGCTGATGATCTCTGGCGGGTCAAGCAGCAGGGCTTTAGTGATGCCCAAATTGCCTACGCCACCAAAACCACCGATGATCAGGTGCGGGCCTATCGCCAATCCCTCGGTGTTGTTCCCGTCTATAAAACCGTGGACACCTGTGCCGCCGAGTTTGAGGCCTACACCCCCTACTACTACTCCGCCTATGAGCGGCCGGTGGAGCAAATTAACCCCGATACCGGCGATGTTGAATTACTGCCCCCGCAATCGGAAGTGCTGCCCCCCCGCAAGCCGCGGGTAATGATTCTTGGCTCAGGGCCAAACCGCATTGGTCAAGGGATTGAATTTGATTACTGCTGCTGCCATGCTTCCTACGCGCTGCGGGCGGATGACTATGAAACAATCATGGTCAACTCCAATCCTGAAACGGTTTCCACGGATTACGACACCAGCGATCGCCTCTACTTTGAACCCCTGACGAAGGAAGATGTCCTCAACATTATTGAGGTGGAGCGCCCCGTCGGCATTATTATTCAGTTTGGCGGTCAAACGCCGCTGAAACTCGCCTTACCCCTCCAGCAGTACCTCGAAACCCATGGCGATCGCCTCGGAACGCAAATCTGGGGCACCTCGCCCGACTGCATTGATATTGCCGAAGACCGCGAACGCTTCGAGAAAATCTTGCGGGAGCTGAATATCCCCCAACCCCCCAATGGCACCGCTCGCAGTTACGCCGAAGCCCTGAGTATTGCCCAGCGCATTAGCTACCCCGTAGTGGTGCGCCCCAGTTATGTGCTCGGCGGTCGCGCCATGGAAATCGTCTATTCCGATGCCGAACTGGAACGCTATATGAACGAAGCCGTGCAGGTGGAGCCAGAGCGACCAATTCTCATTGATAAGTATCTGGAAAACGCCATTGAAGTGGATGTGGATGCCATTGCTGATGCCAGCGGTACCGTGGTGATTGGTGGGATTATGGAACACATCGAACAAGCCGGGATTCACTCTGGGGATTCTGCCTGTAGCTTGCCCACCCAATCCCTTTCTCCTACTGTGTTGGCGACCATTCGCAGGTGGAGTATTGCCCTCGCCAAGGCCCTCAAAGTGGTGGGGCTGATGAACCTACAACTGGCAGTACAAGGGGAGCAGGTCTATATTTTGGAAGCCAACCCGCGGGCATCCCGTACGGTGCCCTTTGTCTCCAAGGCGATCGGCATTCCCCTTGCTAAAATGGCTGCCCGCCTGATGTCAGGCAAAACGCTTGCAGAACTCAATTTCCTCGATGAGAAGATTCCCAACCATGTCGCTGTTAAGGAAGCGGTTCTGCCCTTTGAAAAATTTGCCGGTACGGATACGGTACTGGGGCCAGAGATGCGCTCTACGGGTGAAGTGATGGGGATTGACATGACCTTTGGTGCTGCCTATGCCAAGTCTCAACTGGCGGCCAATCAAAGGTTACCTTTGAAAGGAACCGTTTTTGTATCGATGAGCGATCGCGACAAGGCAGCGATTGTGCCCGTGGTGCAGGAGTTGCAGTCCCTCGGCTTTCGGATTATTGCCACCGAAGGAACCCGCAATGCTCTGCTTGAGGCGGGTCTGAGTAATATTGAACTCATCCTCAAGCTCCATGAAGGGCGTCCCCATGTCCTCGATGCGATTAAAAATGAGCAGATTCACCTGATTCTGAATACGCCTTCGGGTCAGGAAGCCCGTACCGATGCCCAATTGATTCGTCGCACCGCCCTTGCCTACAAGATTCCAATTGTGACGACGATCGCCGGTGCCAAGGCAACGGCTGCCGCCATTAAAACCCTGCAAACCTCAACCCTCGGGGTACGGGCACTTCAGGACTACCATCGGGCAGAATGCTAAACATTGGTTTTGGCAACTACGTCTCACCGCAGCGACTGCTGGCGATCGTCAGCCCCGACTCTGCCCCCATCAAGCGCCTAATTCTCGAAGCACGGCAGCATCATCACCTCATTGATGCCACCCACGGACGGCGGACTCGTGCCGTACTGGTCTTGGATGGGGAGATTGTCGTTCTCTCGGCGCTGCATCCGGAAACGTTGGTGGCGCGACTCAACCCACCCCCCTAGACGCCTCTAAAACATCAAAAAATAATCGTCACCCGCAGTGAGTCGGTGTAGAGGCCGGGGGCAACCCACTGCTGGGCAGGAATGCGACCGTAGATCATCAGTGTATTGAGGACATTGTTGCCGGGAATAAAAGGCCCCCGTTGCTGTGTGCCCCCTGTGCCATCGCCCCAAATGATACTGCGATTAGCATCAAGATAGAGGTTATAGTTCAGGCGATCGCTCCCACTGCTCATTTGTCGCGGTGTAAAACTATTGCTGCCCCCTTGGCTTAGTTGAACCGTTACGGGGCGGTTATTAAAGCTACCAGCCCCACCCCCCACACAGACAAATTGGACTTGACCAGTGGTATCCAGAGGAATGGGCGAAAAAGGATCATAGCTCCCAAAGTTTAACCCGGTCACACTTTGAAACTGACAACCCGTCCCCTGAGCCTGTGCGGCTGCCCAATACCCAAGGCAACTGAAGCCAGTGATGCATCCTATCGTGGCGAGTCGGGCAACGAACATGAGACTTCCCCTACATCAGTAAAGAGATCGTCACTGGGTGGCAGTGTCAGTTGGAACGTACAGCGCAGTTGCTCGTAGGTCACTTCAGCAGTGTAGGTTCCTGCTTCTAGGGTATCAAAGTAAAATTCTCCCCTTGGCGAGAGGGGCGATAGGATTGTTTCCTTGTTGCGTTCTAGGGTGAGTTGTCCCAAATTGGGAATGATTCGCTCACTGCTCCGCAAAATCACCACTCGTCCGACATAGTTGCGACTGGGGCGGACATCAAAGCGGGCGATCGCTCCCCCACGAAAAGGCGGTGCAATCAGTAGCTCGGTGCGGCCAATGGCAAAATCAATGGGAATATCCTGATCCTCGATCCGCAAGGCATTGCCGTAGTAGGGCAGCAAGTCTGGAATCAAAATTTTACCGCGACGATTCGTGCGACCAATTTCCTGATTGCTTAAGTAGGTGCGCACACCCCCCACATTGGGCACATCCACCAAAACAAAACTTCCCTGCACCGGTCGCGTGGCAAAAACTCCACCGCCAATTGTGACGAATCCCCCTTCCACCACCACTTGCGCCTGTCCTGTATCCCCTGCCTGCGCGTAGCCAATTTGGTAGCGGCTCCAAGGGGCATTGTAAGAAAATGTGCCACTGACAAAGACCCGCTCATTGGCCTGAAGCACCTGTCCCTGATAGCCATAGCCGACGCCCACCGGGAGCGATCGCGAGACGTTGAGGAAAGGAACCCCCTGATTTCCCTGTTGCAGCCAGCCAGTGTTAAGTGTCACTGCATTGTTCAGAAAGTAGTTAAACGTAACACTGATTTGGTTCACTGGCTGATCACTGCCAGAAAGGAAGCGCGAACCTTGCAGGTATAGACTGAGATTGCGGCGGAGTTGCACTTGAGCGAGAATCGTTGCCTGTTGCCGCACCACTTGATCGCGGGGATTGGTAAAAAAGTACTGACCACTGATTGTTACCCGCGACCCCAGATTCAGAGTGGCATTGGCAAAGCCCTCTAACTGCGGGCGATCGTCCCCCAAACCCAAGCCAGTATTGACATAGTTGCCACTGAGGAGGCGCACCCCACCACCAAAGGCCAGCCGCCGCCCCGGATAGTTGTAGCCAACAGCAACCCCACTCCCCAATTTTCCCTCAGTGGTACTCACCGCCGCCGCCACATCCAGCGTGCCAATGGGAATCGCCGTACTCAGGTTCAAGCCCGCATTCAAAAGATCGCCATTGCCTTCCAGACGTGCCCCTAGGGTCAAGTTATTCAAAATGCCCTGCCGATAGGCCGCCAAAAATTGCACCTGATCTCCGTAGCTGAAATTCTCCGTGCCAAAATTTTCCCGCTCGGCACCAGCAGCCACAATAAACTCCGATAGTCCAGGGCGCAATAACGTAAACGACTGGACAAAATTACGGCTAAAGACCTGTTGATTGCCCTCAGCATCCTTTATCACAATTCGCAAGCGATTAAAGCCCCCAAAGGCGGGCAAATTTTTGAGAATAAACGGCCCCGGCGGTAACGTCACCTGCCGAATCAGCAAGTTATTCAGGTAAATTTCTGCGCTGCTGGGGGTGGTTACCTCACCCCGAAAGTCAAAGGCGGGTTGGCGAATCAGGTAAGGGCTAAGGCCAAAGTTGCGTTCCCAAACAATGCCCCCCCAAAGGCCACCCCCGCCCAACAGGTCACTGCTGATAAACGCATCCCCTAGGGTCAAAGTTGTGAGATGGCGCCGATGATCCAATCTAAAAGCGGTGAGTCCCCGTTGCAGGTTGCCATCGGCAGTCAACCCCAGCGTTGAGGTGAGGGCATTGCCACCAAAGCTAATCGCCACTTCACTGGCAGCCGTCAGTTGTTCAAAGTTATTCCAAAAAACACCATAGTTCAGGTAGGCACTTAAGGGTTGGCTATAGCGAATCCCCGGCGGTTCATTACTCGGTTTAAAGTCAATGACCGTTTGTGGCAGTTGGGCTGCTCCCACCTGTAACCGTAGCACTAAGTTGGCATCATCCCGCTGGAATGTCATCTGCGGTGCCAACGACTGCAAGGAGACGTGCTCAATGCCTTGGATGATTTCGCGGCGACCGCCAATCTCCCTCAGACCGGCATTCACTAGATCCTGCAAAGGGATGAGCACATCATCGCCACGCACCAAAACAATCACATCCCCCTTGGTAACGCGATTCACCTCAAGGGTATAAATGGCAGAGACTTCTGCTTGGGCAGAGACTGGAGCAGCCATCAGGAGGCTACTAAACGCAAACGCCGTTGGGAGTAGAAATTTCAGTTGTAAGGGAGGGGTTGGTGCCCACAGACTGTAATTTGACTTGGCGCACTTGGGCACAGTTGGTTTGTGGTAGAGGAATATTCCTAAAGGGGCGATCGCGATCGGCCAAAACATACACAGAATCTAGCGTCCGCTCGAAAACAACCGTCCCCCGCTCATTCAGCCCCTGTACGGTTATGCCAAGGGTTTGAATGTGAACATTACCACGATTGCGGAGTACAAAACTTAATTTGCCCCCTTCAACCCGACCATTCAAAATTTCGCCTTGGCGCTGGATATTGGCAGGTTGGACAAAAACGGGCAGGCTAAAGGTCTTGATAATGCGAATGGCAGCCCCTTGGGTTTCTGGCACATTGGCTGGGGGCAATTCTGTCACTAGGAGGCGATAGGTTTGCTCTTCAGTGGTTGCCGGTTGCCGTACCCCAACCCGTAAAGTCCGCTGTTCTCCTGGCGGTACCGACAGCAAGACAGGGAAAGCCACGACATTGCCATCGCTTTCCGTTAGCTCCTCTTGGCCATCGGCGGTTTGCTGCCAGCGGCGGACACTAATCTCAAAGTTAATCGGCACCTGCCCCGTATTGGTCAGGGTCAACAATGCCGTTCGCTGACGCGGTGAGAGAAACACCTGCACCGCATTCAGATAAAACTCCGAGGATTGTGCTCCCACCCTTGAAGCCATGCCAAGGGCAATGACTGTGGCCAGCAGGGCAAACCGCCACCCCAATAGAAAGCGCACGCTAGAACGAGACAGTGACTTGAACCGTATCAATATAGGCACCGGGTTTTAGCTGATCTAGAGTACCGGACGGTAAGTTATCTGCTGCGAGAATCCGACCGTAGATGGGGAAGTTTGCAGGAGATGCATTGGGTGCTGTGTACTCGACAGCATTACTGAGATCACAGCCCCAAACTTCACTTCTCGCAGCATCTTTGTATAATCCATAGGGAAGACGAGCATCCGCATTGGCCATCTGGCGCAGAGGAGCAGTACAAGAAGAGCTCGATGAAGCGTTGCTTCCTTCGTCCAGCTTAATAGTCGCTTGAGTCTTAGGTAAGCACTTGACACTCACTTCACCTTGGGCATCCAAGGGCGTTGTTGCGTGGGCACCCAATGGATCATAGGTACCAAAGTTGATATTTTGAGTACCCGTAATTTTGCAGGCTGGGTTGACGTTTGCTTGAATTTGGATATTTGTGGTTTGGGGCGAAGTTTGGGCTTTGGCAGCCTGTGCCATTAACAGAGGCAGTACGCCCCCCGCCGCAGTAAGAAATAGACCGAGAAAAATCCGTTTGAGCAGGAATGAGAAAGTCATCGTCAAACCCCCTTATGAGAACAGCAAAAAGTTTAGACCCCAATTTTTGATGTTACTCTAATACTGAATGTAGCAAACCTTTAGGGATAACTCGCGGTGAGCTTGCAACACATACTAGCAGTAACAATACTACAGCATCCCCCCCTTGCCTACCGTGATTTCACGGAGGTTTTATCTTTCCTTTAGAAAGAAACAATAATCTGAACCGTATCGATATAAGTACCCGGTGTCAGTTGATTCAGAGTCCCTAAAAGTGCAAGAGCTTGACCCGATGGGATGCGACCGTACACGATAATGTCTTTGACGCTAGCATTGGTCGCACTGTAGTCCACATCATTCAGGAAGTTACAGCCCCAAATGTCAAGAGGGGAGTAAGAACTATCCCGATACAAAAAATAAGGAAGGCGAGCGGAGCCAGAAGCCATACGCCGCAGCGGTACAAGACAACTGGACAAAGCAGCAGGATAACTCCCCTGATTCAGCCGAATGGTTGCTTGGGTGCCCGGTAAGCATTGCACACTCACCTGACCTTGGGCATCTAGCGCTTGGGTGTAGTGGGTACCGAGGGGATCATAGGTGCCAAAGTTAATATCCTGAACACCCTTAATCACACAGGCTGCCTTCACCGTCGCCTGAACGTTGATGTTACTGGTTTGAGGTGAAGTTTGAGCATGGGCGCGCTGAGCCGTTAGGAGTGGCAATAGACCACTGGCAGCAGTCAAAAATAAACTTATTGGGTAGAGCTTTAGCCTCAGAAAACAGGGGTGATGCATAAGACTCTTCTCCCAACAGTTCATCAGTATTTTAATTGCTAGAGTGAACCCTACAAATTGCTAATTATGAATTTGGAGAGCACTCAGTCATGACTTGTAGGCCAAGCTTACGCAAGCCTAATGTGAAGGTGTGCGGCGAATTCACAATTGCAGCCGTTAGAGGGACACTGTCAATCTTACACCACTTACAGGACTTATGAACAGAGAATTTTAACTACGCAACAAAAGTTAATCTAAAGATTGGCACCCCCAAGCGTCAGGATCATCGTTGATGGGATGCGATCGCCATCGAAGGCAGTCTCAAAAATATTTTTGTAATGTTGATTGACCCCATTTTACTTGAGTGTATGCTAGTGCCTAGGAAAATTTTGTAGCCCTTTGATTTGGAGTGATTGCTGTGTTGCCAGACTTGCCAAGTTTTGATGCTTTGCTTCAGAGTTTGCGTAATATTGACACCCTAACCGAGTGGGAAATGGCGGTTCTGGGCATTATTGTCATCGTGGTTGGCATTTCTCTAGGGAACTGGGTCTGGCCAAGGATTTTGCAGGGGCTATTTATTCTTCTGTATCTTGGTGTAACTGCTATTCCCCTATTTTTGGTGGCGAACGGTATTCTACACGAGTGGCAAGATGTGGTCTTTAGCTGCTTAGTTATCGGCTTTTTGGGGTCAATCCCGTTACTCCCCTTTTTTGCTATTTCCAGTATTCAGCGAAAAATAGATGGCCTCAAGCAACAGGTGAACACACCACCTGCATCAGCTCCTATTAATTTCGAAAGGGAGTGAGATATTTTCAAGAGGGATAGGCTATACTCAAAGCGTCATGAATCTTACTCACGAACATGAGCTATAGCTTGGACTGACGAGAGCGGGTTGTCTCCTATATCCAGCAAGGTGGCAAAATCAGTGAAGCGACTCAAATCTTTCAGGTGAGCCGCGCCACTATCCATCGCTGGCTGAAGCGAGACGACTTAGCCCCCACAGTTGTCCCCCGTCGTCCTTGGAAACTGGATTGGGCGGCCTTAGCAGCCGATGTTGCTGCCCATCCCGATGACCGTTTAATCGACCGTGCCCAGCGATTTGGCGTCCAAGTTTCCACCATTAGTTATGCCCTCGCCCAGATGGGCATCACCCGCAAAAAAAACAGATGCGTTACCAAGAAGGGTGTGAAGAAGAGCGACAAGCGTATCAACAGCAGCTCAACACATGGGTAGAGAGCCATGGGGAGGAAACGGTGGTGTCTATCGATGAGAGGGGGTATGCAGGGTCAAACAGTTCGATTGATGAGGTGATTCGCAAGTATTGTGCTGGATAATGTCTCATTCTTTATTGGAATAGCTATATGTTTTGAGCCTCAAGGGCAATCCACGGCACCTGTATTCTACTCAGTCTTGACGGTGGGGTAGAGCGGTTGGCACAGGTGGTGCGTTGCCATGCCATTGTCTGAGTATGCGTTTGCCCTGTGGGCAAAGACACAGGGCTTCAAAACTACGGTAATCTTATAGAGAAACTAGAGTATTGCTGGCAGTGCTATGGGCATCACTATTGAAAACGTTTCTAAGTCCTTTGGCTCCTTTCAAGCGGTCAAGCAGGTGGATTTGGATATTGCCAGTGGCTCTTTGGTGGCGCTGTTGGGGCCTTCGGGTTCTGGCAAATCAACCTTACTGCGGCTGATTGCGGGTTTAGAGATGCCCGACACTGGCCGGATTCTGCTCACGGGCAAGGACGCCACCTATCAAAGTGTCCAAGAGCGTAATATTGGCTTCGTCTTTCAGCACTATGCCCTTTTTAAGCACATGACTGTGCGCCAAAATATCGCCTTTGGCCTAGAGCTGCGCAAGGTGCCCCGTGCCAAGATCAAAGCTCGGGTTGAGGAGTTGCTCGAGTTGGTGCAGTTGGCTGGCTTGGGCGATCGCTACCCCTCCCAGCTCTCTGGCGGACAACGCCAGCGGGTGGCTCTTGCCCGTGCCCTTGCCGTAGAACCCAAGGTGCTATTGCTGGATGAACCCTTTGGTGCCCTCGATGCCAAGGTACGTAAGGAACTGCGAGCATGGCTACGCCACCTCCACGATGATGTCCACGTCACAACCGTCTTTGTGACCCACGACCAAGAGGAAGCCATGGAAGTGGCCGATCAAATCGTGGTCATGAACAAAGGTCAAGTGGAGCAGGTGGGTACCCCCGCGGAAATTTACGACCATCCCGCTAGCCCCTTTGTGATGAGCTTTATTGGCCCTGTGAACGTCGTGCGCTCCCGTGTTTTTCAGCCCACCGAAGACACAGCCCCCCACTGCGATATTTTTCTGCGCCCGCGCGACATCATTATTGAGACAAGTCCCAATGGTAACACCGTCCCAGCTCGCATTCACCGCATCATTCACTTGGGTTGGGAAATTCAGGTGGAACTGCGCCTAGACGATGGGCAGGAATTGATGGCACACCTATCGCGAGAGCGATTTGACGAGCTGCGCCTTGAACCCCAACAGCAGGTCTTTATTAAGCCACGGGAGGCAAAATCCTTTCCCCTGTATTACAGCATTTAGGCACGAAAAAAATCAGTCCATCCCTTGAACAAACCAAGCCAAACTTGCTATGCTAACAAAGCAACGCAATGGGGTGTCGCCAAGCGGTAAGGCAGCGGGTTTTGGTCCCGCCATTCGGGGGTTCGAATCCTCCCGCCCCAGTTAGGTTTTAGACAGCAATGTCACAAATATTACCCTCATTACTGGCCTTAGATTTTGATGGCGTCCTCTGCAATGGCCTGCGGGAATATTTTCAAACCAGTTGGCAGGTGTATCAGCAGGTGTGGCCTGAGCAGCCCCTTGCGCTTTCCCTAGAGGAACTAGAAAGGCAATTTGGTCAATTGCGCCCTGTGATTACGGTGGGTTGGGAAATGCCACTCCTGTTGCGAGCAATTGTTGAAGGCACCTCTACTCAAGAGATTCTCCAAAACTGGCCAAAGGTGCGCGATCGCCTACTTGCTACCTACCATCTCACTGCCACCGATTTGGGAGAACGAGTGGACGGCCTGCGCGATCGCTGGATTGCAACGGACTGGCAAAGCTGGCTAGCACTCCATGACTTTTATGACGGTGTCATAGCCGCTTTACAACGCTGGCAAGCCCAAGGTCAACCCCTCGCCATTGTCACCACCAAGGAGCAGCGCTTTGTTACCTATTTGCTGGAGCAAGCGGGCATTTCCTTTCCCCCAGCGGCGATCTATGGCAAAGAGCAACGGCAGCCAAAGCCTGTGATTCTTGAGGCGCTGCAGTCAACCTATGGCGCTCCCCTGTGGTTTGTTGAGGATCGCCTTGGGGCACTGTTACAGGTTGCGGCTACACCGGCGCTAGGGGAAACCGAACTCTTCTTGGCGACATGGGGCTATACCACTGCTGGCGATCGCGCCCAAGCCGAGGCACAACCGCGCATCCATCTCCTCAGCCGAGAACAATTTTGTGAATTTCCCCACTGGCTTTGCCCCTAACCCCTTGTCTTTCAAGGTGGTTTTCTCTATACTGGAAAAGCTGCGAAACAGCGTGGGTCGCTAGCTCAGCGGTAGAGCACTCGGCTTTTAACCGATTGGTCTTGGGTTCGAATCCCAGGCGACCCATTTGAGTTAACTATCCAGTAGGCGGCGGAGTTCTGCCATATCGTCATCAATAGATTTACTTTGAGAGGATGCACTGGGGCGTGGCGCGTCCTGCACTTCGGGGGTAGAGACGTTGATATTAATATTTAACTGACTGCTCCCACTGGAGGTCTGGGGGAGTGTCCCCGCAGAGGGGGCATCGGGCAATAAGCCCATTTGCCGCTTCATTTCTAGCAGTTCAAATTCCACATCTTGTTTGTTGGCGCTGCTTTGGAGCGCTTGGAATTTACTTTCGAGAGTATCGCCACTCAGTTCAGCGATCGCTTGGGAGCGGGCTTCCATTTGCAGGACTTTATCTTCCATACGCTCAAATGCCGCCATCGCATTGGAGGTACCCACCTTGCTGACTGCTTGATGAATCTGCTCAGAGGCTTTGGCTGCCCGGACACGCGCTTTGAGCATTTCCTTCTTCGTTTTCGCCTCAGAAATTTTGCTTTCAAGGGCGGTCAAGTTGTCCTTAAGGGTTTTTACTTGGACTGCCATTTGATCCACTTGGGCTTTAAGGGCGGCAGCGGTATCTGCAGCAGTTTTCTTACGGTTCAAGGCTTCCAACGCGAGGGCTTCATCTCCTCTACTGAGGGCAAGACGTGCCCGCTCTTCCCACTGTTGGGAATCCTTAAGATTTTGGGCGTACTGCTGCTCTAGTCGTTTCTGAGCAGCAATGGCTTGAGCAACGGCTTGGCGCAACTTCACCAAGTCCTCGTTCATGTCAATAATTGTTTGCTCAAGGATTTTTTCTGGATCTTCAGCAGCACTGACAATGGCATTGAGATTAGAGCGAATCACCATGCCGACACGATCAAGTAAACCCATGCTTTGCCTCGTCAATAACTCGCTGACTCTACTCTAGCGCATGGCTTTTATTTACATGCCCATGATGCAGTAACCGGCGTCCACATAAAGAATTTGACCAGTGATGCCACTGGCTAGATCGCTGGCAAGAAAGGCTGCTGTGTTGCCCACCTCTGTTTGGGTCACCGTGCGCCGCAACGGAGCTGTGGCTTCCACATGGTGAATCATGTCGAGAATGCCCCCCACTGCTGAGGAAGCCAAGGTGCGAATTGGACCAGCGGAGATACCATTGACACGGATCTTCTGAGGCCCCAATTCTGCCGCGAGGTAGCGCACATTCATTTCTAGGGCTGCCTTGGCAATCCCCATGACATTGTAGTTCGGCACAACCCGTACACCCCCCAAATAAGTCAGGGTAATGATTGACCCGCCGTTGGTCATCAATGGTTTAGCGGCACGGCTGAGAGAGATCAGGGAGTAGGCACTGATGTCGAGAGCGAGATTAAAGCCTTCAAGGGAGACGGCGGAAAAGTCACCACTGAGATCTTCTTTTTGGGCAAAGGCCAAGCAATGAATCAAAATATCTAAGCCACCCCATGTGGATTGAATCGCCGCAAAGGTCTCGTCAATTTGTTGAGGTTGCTGCACATCTAGCGGCAGGAGCAACTTGGGGGCAAGGGGGGCTGTCAGTTCCTCGACCTTTTGCTTCAGCTTTCCCCGCTCGTCGGGAAGATACGTCACTGCCAGTTCAGCACCTGCTGCATGGAGCTGTTGGG
This sequence comes from Thermosynechococcus sp. PKX82, assembly GCF_031583255.1. NCBI lineage: Bacteria > Bacillati > Cyanobacteriota > Cyanophyceae > Acaryochloridales > Thermosynechococcaceae > Thermosynechococcus > Thermosynechococcus sp. PKX82. The sequence continues at coordinate 2,240,115 of NZ_CP134169.1, forward strand.
CAATCCCCCAAGCAATGGAGCGATTATTGGCAATGCCGGTCACAAGGGCGCGTTTTCCCGATAGGTCTAGGAGCATAGGTACAGCCAGTGTGAAGGATCTAACCCTCTGATCGTACCAGAGGGGCTGCTGCCTTTAGCGCCAGCGTAGGACTTGGGTTTTCAAGGGGTTGACAAATTCCCGTCCCTCTTGGGTGGCTTTCTCGTACTCCCGCTTAAGCTGGTAATACCATTTAGCTTGGTAATCGGCCTCCTTGATAAGCGTCAACGGTGGCTTGTACTTTAGGCCTTCGCTTTGCTTGGCCACAATGCGCAAATCTTGGTTGAGAAATTCCCGCGCTAAGGGAGCCAGTAAGGGTTTCAGGGGGGCGAGCCATGGAAAGGTCCAGTAGTAGGTGGCGGTGAGTTCAGTCTCCTGATCGTTAATGGGGGTAAGGGTAATCAGAAAGCAAAAGGTGTGGCGATCGCTATAGTTGGTTTCGATGCGAATCCCCGGCAGCCGATAGATAATTTCCACCTCCGGGTGGCCGCCCAGAATATGGTGTGCCCACGACTTGCGCAGGAGGGGATGCCGCCGCATGGTAAAGCCATAGGGCGACGGATCAAAGGTTTTTGCCTTCTCAAAGAGCTTGCCCCGCTTACGCCACCACCACGCCCCATGGACAAAGGGCGCATGGGAGGGATCCATAAAGTTAATAAACACCTGATCCAGATGTCCCGGAAAGATGAATTTTTGCACCGCTTGGGGTTGGGTCTCGGCGCTAAATCCGGGCACAAGGGGAACCTCTAGAGTGGGTTCACTAACATTGCGCTCATTAGCCGGCAAAAAAATCCAAAGATTGCCCTGCACCTCGCGTACGGGATAACTCAACACACCAAAGTGCTTGAGATCCACATCACTATCACTGGTGAGGGAGGGAATCAGGGTACAGTGGCCGTGGGCATTGAAGCGCCAGCCGTGGTAGGGGCACTCCACCTCTTCCCCATCAAAGTGACCATAGTGCAGGGGAACGCCACGGTGAGGGCAGAGATTGCGCAGCGCAAAGGGCTTGCCTGAAGTGGTACGGCAGAAGAGAATAGGTTCCCCTAAAAGCACCTTGGCTTGGCAGCGACCCGGCTTGAGGTCAGCAGCTGGCAGGCCATAGTACCAGATATTGCGCAAGAAACTACCCGCATGGAGGGAGAATGAAGTGCTGCTGGAGTTCATAACCAGACTTTACCAGATGCTCGGCAGTTATTTTCTACGTTACGCCGAAGCAGCCGTCAAGTCAGTCACATACCGCAGCAAGATCCCCTTCTGGCCAATAATGAACCCTTGATCAGGACTAAAGAAGAGAATTTTATAAAAGTTGGAGGGGACTTTTTTCACGTCCACATCCTGCTGCCACGTTTGGCCACCATCTTGGCTACAGAGCAGCACGCCGGCACCCCCTGCTAGCCATACTTCATTGGGTGTGCGATAGGCCAGATCAAGGAAGCCAACACTATTGCGACGCAGGGGACTCAGCAGTTCTCCCCAGTTTTCGGAATTGTCTGGATCAGAGAAGGCAATTTTACCGCCATTGACAATCATCCAGAGCCGACCATCCGGAGTAAAGCCCATATTGTGGACACGGCGCGAGGTCGTGCGGTTGTGGGGTTGCCAAGCGGTTTGTCCCGGCTGCCACGTGGAATAAAAGCTCCCCCGCGAGGAGACAGCCACATACTCACCAGAGGGCGAACGGTTGAGGTTGCGCATGACCCCAATGGCTTCTTGGACTAATGCTTGCCAGTTTTTGCCGCTGTCTTTGGTACGGTAAATGGCGCCTACATCGGTCATCATTTCCGCAGCGCCGCTGCCAAGGGCTTTCACGAAGCGAGGCGCACCCGGTAGTTTAGGATCGAGGGGAATTTGGTTCCAAGATTGGCCGCCATCGGTCGTGTGCAGCATAATGGGTGGCTCACCGACAATCCAACCCTCGTTCCCTTGGAAGCTAACGCTGTTGAAGCGATAGTCGGGATTATCTAACACTAGCGTACGGGGTTCCCACGTTTGGCCACCGTCGCGAGTTTCCATTAGTGTGGCATTGGCACCCACCAACCAACCGTGATTACGGTCAATAAAGCTCATATCGAGAATGGTTGAAGTGGTTGGTAGTTGGATGGCTTCCCAAGGGTTGTAGTCCAAGGCGGGGATGGCAAGGGCAGAGGTACTCAGGCTCACCCAGATACAAACGGTCACCAGTAGCCAATGCAGGAACTTGATTCCTTTCATTTTTTGCCAATAACTGTCAATTTGTTTAGCGAACATTATAGAAACTCAGTAGAAAAAGAACGGCAAGGGCAAGACCACCAAAAATGAGGATATTTTTTTGGCCGGGGGTGAGGCGATTCACACCCAAGCCGTAGTTCAGATTTTCCTTGAAGCCTGAGGGGGATCCCACAGGTCCAATGTTGCTAAATTGCTTTTTCGGAGCACTGCACACTGGACACCGCCAGTTCACGGGGAGATCAGCAAAGGCTGTCCCCGGCGGAATCGAGCGATTCTCGTCTCCCTTTGAGGGTTCATAGATGTAGCCGCAGGCACGGCACTCAAACCGATCTAAGGGCGCAACATCAGGGGTTTCGGCGGTCATACCTCAGAAATTTTTAAGATTTGCGACATACATCTTAATACTACGGGATTTAGGGGCGTTTCTTGTGATGAGGACAGGGGAGTTTTCAGGACAATACTGCGAAACTCTAAGACATGTAACGAAAGATCAGACCTTGGTAACATAAATATAAAGAAAAGATTAGGAAAGCCAGCCCTGCCAAGAAGTGATGCCATGATAAGGGTATTCAATTGAGGTCAGCCCATATAGACCTTAACCTTAAATCTCCTTTAATATTCCGTAGAATGCTGGCTTCCATATCACCAAGGGGGGCTGGCATTTTACTTTTGGGGATAAAATAGAGGCTTGCGCTTTCTATGGGTCGCCTGTGACTCCCACATTGTGTTGGCACTATCCACCGCTCCAAGCAGGAATTCTCTGTCGGCGCTATCAGCGATTTTTTGCGGAGATTGAGTTGACCTCTGGCGATCGCATCACAGCCCACTGCCCGAATACAGGGCCGATGACAGGAATCTGCCAAGTGGGTGCCCCCGTTCAAGTCTCCTACCATGCAGATCCCAAGCGCAAGCTGGCCTATACGTGGGAAATGATTTTCGTTGATGGCACGTGGGTGGGGGTAAATACGAGTTTGCCCAATCGGGTGATTGCTTCGGCATTGGCGGCAGGCATCCTACCGGAACTAGCTGGGTATGGCACTCAGCAGCGAGAGGTGGCCTATGGTCAAGAGCGCAGCCGCATTGACTTTTACTTGGCGGATCATCCCCAACAGCCCCCTGCCTATGTTGAGGTGAAAAATACCACTTGGGCGCAAGGGGGGTTAGCCCTGTTTCCTGATACGGTGACCATGCGAGGTCAAAAGCATCTGCGGGAACTGCAATGGCTACGGCAAACCCAGCCAGACACTCGTGTGTGTATGGTCTACTTTATTAATCGCGGTGATTGCGATCGCTTTGCGCCGGGAGACAGTGCCGATCCCACCTATGGACAACTCTTACGCGCCGCCTACAACCAAGGGGTGGAAATTTTGCCCTATCGTTTTGCCATTGAGCCAACGGGCATTCAGTTTTTGGGAACGGCCAAGCTGGTACTCTAGGACACTTGACTGAGTTCAATCAGATTGCCATCGGGATCTGCGACAAAGATTGCGGCTCGTCCTGAGGCACTGCGCTGCAAAGGAATTTGGGCTGCCACTAGGCGTTGTTCGAGACTGGCTAAATCAGTTATGCCAAGGGCAAAGTGGGGGTTACGTCCCCACCGCTGATCTTGACAGCGATCGACCACCTGCTCTGCTGGGATGAGATGAATTTGCACCGTACCGATTTGATACCAGCGGCCGGGGAATTTCAGGGGGCGATCGACGGGGGTAAGACCTAGCAACCCTTCATAGAAGGCCGCAGCTCGCTGCAAATCCGTGACGTTAATAGCAACGTGGAGAAAGACCATCAGGAATTGGCGGGTTGCGTCACCCCTAGGCGGATTTCTGAGCAAAAGGAGGCCATGCTAAAGCCACCGAAGCGCTTGAGAATACTGGTGCGCAGGCGTAAATTGGGACTGGCAAACCAGAGTCGCTCCTCAGAGTACATGGTTTCGTATTCGGTAATCAGTGTCAGAGCACCATCACTGCCCATACTAAAGCGACCGGCCACAGGAGCTTTTTCGGCATAGCCCATTTCCCGCAGGAGCTTGCCTTCCATCCGTGACCCCTGATCCATGATCGGCACCAATACCGTCGAGCCTTCGTGCTTTTCGGTATCCCATTCCATCGTGCCGTCCCAACTGACCCGTGCACCGCACACTGCCCAAGCCGGATCCATGTCATATTGCTGACACAGGGCAATGACCGCAGGATCATCCACAGACAGTAATTCAATGGTTAACTGAGACTTGCCTGACTCAGTTTGCTTAAAGGCCAAGTGATGACTGGTACGTTGGGAAAACCAGCGGCCAGCACTTTGGGCAAAAAAGTCGCGGATGTCCATACCTGCGCACACTATGTAATGGGGACAAGATCAGTATTTTTGAGTCTTTTTTTAGGGTACACCGTCTCTTCGATTCCTTCCAAACGATCGCGCCGAGGAAAGATGCAGTCAAAGATTAACAATGTAACAATATGTAAACGAGTTTAAGATTTAAGATAGAAGTAGGTCGCCCTCATCAATCTCTATGCTGCACTCAAATTTACCTGAACCTCAACTGCTTAAGGTCTTGCTGGAGCCGCTACTCGAAGATTTTCAGTACTGGTTCACGCGATCGCGATCGCTCTTGCAGACAGAAGTGATTCCCTTCTTGAACGTGGCGGAACAGCAGGCACTCCTTGAACGGGTGGAGACGGCTCTCAACGATGTGATTGCTACCCAAAGCCTCTTTCGGGCAACGGACGGCCAAGTGGGGGTTGATACACAGGTACTGATGCAGTGGCATACGCTCTTGATGGAGTGCTGGCAGGTTGCCCACCACTATCGCTTATCCAAATCTTGTGACGCTTAAACCATTCTCGGCGCTTGGCTTGGAGGTGCTCTCTTCATGTTGCAGTTGATCTATATTGTTGCCTTTACGGTCTTGGCACTACTGGCCATGGCTAATCTGATTCGCAGTTTGTTGACCCTCGGCATTGAATCACAACGCCAATTTTCACCGCCACGGGTGACCCATCCCGAACTGTTAGATAGCGATGGCCATGTGATTGATGAGCCCCTGTTGGTGATGCGCTCTCTCAGTGTGGAGGATGCCCGTGCCCAACTGGATGCGATCTACCGCGAATCCCCCAGCTACGGTGACGACGCCCGTGGAGAAACCCAAGCCTAAATTCTTAGGCTCCTATGGGCAGTTCCTGAGTCGCTGGTTTCAGGTGGATGCAACGGCGCTGGCGGAGGTCTTGGCTAGGGCACGGCAGGAGTTACCGGCGACGGAGGTCTTGCTGATTGGCAAACCTCAATCGGGGAAAAGTTCGATTGTGCGGGCAATGACGGGTGCCGATGCCAGTATTGTCGGGGCGGGGTTTCGTCCCCATACGCGGCAAACACAGCGCTATGACTATCCCACAGCTGAACTGCCACTGCTCACCTTCACGGATACAGTGGGCTTGGGGGAAACGCCAGCGCAAACGGCTGAGGTGGTGGCGGAATTGGATCACCTGTTGCAGCAAAGTCAACGGGCACGAGTGATTATTTTGACGGTCAAGGTAACGGATTTTGCGGGCGATCGCCTGCACCAAGTGGCAAAGGCACTGAAGAAGGCTCATCCAGAGATTCCCTTTATTTTGGCCATTACCTGTCTGCACGAGCTGTATCCTCCCCAGCAAGAAAACCATCCCCCCTACCCGCCAGACACTCCTGAGGTTAACTTGGCGATCGCCGGCCTGAAGGAACGCTTTGCTGACATTAGCGATCGCGTCATTCCCCTTGACTTTACGTTGGAAGAAGACGGCTACACCCCTGTTTTTTATGGCTTTGAGGCCCTTGCTACAACCCTAGAGGCAGTGCTGCCCAAAGCAGAAGCCCAACTGCTCCGCGAGCTGATCGCCCAATCCCATCTCAGTGATCAACTAGCTCCCCTCTATCGTCAGGTGGGGCGGCGCTACATTGCCCCCTTTGCAGTGATGGCGGGAACCTTGGCGGCAGTGCCTTTGCCCTTTGCCACGATGCCAGTCCTTGTGGGGGTGCAGGTGGTGATGGTGGTGCTGCTGGGGCAATTGTACGGTCAGACCCTTTCGCCTTCCCAAGCCGCGGGCATCTTAACCACAATTGGTGGCGGATTTGTGGCGCGGTTGGTGGGGCAACAGTTGATTAAATTTATTCCAGGTTTGGGATCGGTGCTCTCTGCCTCTTGGGCGGCGGCCTATACTTGGGCCTTGGGGGAAGCCGCCTGTGTCTATTTTGGCGACGTGATGGGGGGCAAAACTCCCGATCCGCAGCGCATTCAGCAGGTACTCCAAGAAACATTGGCAACCGCACATTTACGCTTGCGCCAAAGCGAGTCCTAAATCAAGCCATCGTTTTGAGGGGCATTGGCCTTCAGGGAGCCATCGGCCTGCCAGCGCACTTCCCGGGCTTCTCCGACCACAAAATAGGGAATTTGTTTCTGCTTCAGGTAGGTGGCGATCGCCGGATCAAGGGCATTGCGACTGAGAATGACACTGCGTGGCTTGACAATCTCAAAGAGGCGTGGCGTCAATTTTCGCCCCCACCACCAGAGAACCTGCGGTGGCTCCACGGGCGTCACGGCCAGCCAATCGGTTTGCGCGGCATCGCGACTGGGATCACTGACAAAGAGCCACTGACTGTTGCCCATCTCCAAGGTCAAGATAGCCGGATCCGCCCGCAGGACAGTAATTTTCACCTGACCCAGTTGAACGGGTTGCCGCAGGGGAAGCGATTGATGGGGCACCTTGAGGGTGGCCAACATTTCCCGGTAGGCAGGATCACTCTTGGCCGTTGGCACATCCGTAAACTGGCGAATTGGGGTGATCCGATGAATGTCGCGCCAGCCCTGTTGTTGACGGTACTGGCGATCGCTGGCCACCGCCCAATCAATGCGGTTAATGCCCTCTTGAGCCAAGAAAGCCGTTAGCCCTTGGGAATCCCCCCCATTGATCACCACTGTCCCCGCTGGTTGCTGAATCACCAGTGTCGGCACCTGTGTATTGGCGAGAACCGTAGCTTGAAACAGCGTGTTTTGGCGCAGAATAAAGGGCACGAGAAGCAGAGTGACACCAAAGGTAAACAGCAAAAACCAGCGGCGCCGCCAGCGAGGACTCAGCCACACAAGGACAATCAGGCCATAGAGAACAACAACTTGCAGCCAACCTAAGCTGCCAAGGGCGATCGTTGCCCCCGGCCACTGGCCGATGGTTTGAATCAGCCACAGGAGGAAGGCCGTGGGATAGTAGAGGAGCCAAGCAAGCGCCGATCCCACAGGCGGAACGAGAAGGCCGACCATTGCACTGATGAAGCCGCCAACCGTCAAGAGAACCAGGGGCAGATGGGCAACGACATTAGCCAGCAGACCATACACCGGAAAAATACCGAAGATTGCCAAAGAGAGGGGCAGTACCCAAAGGGTGGCCGCGAGGGGCACCGCGACAAGGTTGCGCAGGGGTGTTGGCAACCAATCGAGGCGATCGCTAATCGGTTGAGCACTGACAATGAGACCCAATGTGGCCAGAAAACTTAACTGAAAGCCAATGTCCTCAATCCACAGGGGATTGTAGATCAGCATGGCAGTGGCGATCGCCAGCAGGATCACGAGGGGTTGCCCCTTTTGACCATTCACCAAAGCCACCAGACCCGCCAAGCCCATCAACACAGCGCGAATTGCTGAGGGGGCAAACCCACTCAAACAGGCAAAGAGCACCAAGACCCCAGCCCCCAAACCATAGCGCCACTGCTGCGGCAGGAAACGCGCCACCGCCAAGACAACTGCCAACAAAATCGCCGTGTGAAACCCCGAGGTCGCCAGAGCATGGGATAGCCCCACGCGCCGAAAGCTGTCGCGCACCTCAAAGGGAATGGCCACCGCGCGGTTCCCCAGCACCATTGCCGAGACCACAGCACCATAGCGATCGCCCAACCCTTGGGCATGGACTTGGATAATCCGCTGCCGCAGTGCCCACAACCCCCAGGGTGATCCCTGATCCAAAATCGTGACCTTGTTGCCTGCTAAGCCGGCAAAGGTGTGCTGCAATTGAAGCTGCCGCCGAAAGTTAAAGGCACGAAAAAACTCACTGCCCCCCCCACGAGGTAGATAGAGCCGCCCCGAAATCTGGATCCGTTGGCTGGGATGTAGCTTTGCCCCTGCCGCTGCTGGCAGTGTCACATAGAGGCGGCCACTGGCTCTCCCTTGCAGCACCCCACTTTGGGCCGGTACTGGACTGAGATTGTGATAACGCTCCACCCCTAGGAAAAAGCGTCGTCGCCCAGCGCGATTAGGCAGTGGTGTGGTTTCAACACGCCCCTCGACGAGCACCGTTGACGGTAGGTTCAACCCCTCAAGACGCGGCACTAAACCGCTAATGTCATTCACCCCCGGCTGGGGGGTGCGCAGCCACACATAGGCCATTGCCAAAAGGGCAACGAGGGTCGCGATCGCAAAACTTTGACTCGAAGGCAGGCGCAGCCAAACCTTACCGCCCCAGCGCCGCCCGCTGTAAAGCATCCCGCCTAGAGCCAAGACCCCCAGCCAGCCCCACTGAAAGAAACTGAAAACACACCCCGTAATAAAGGCGATCGCCCAGAGAATCGCATCCGCCTTAGTCATCTTGCTGAACATAGCCCTGTTGGGGTTGGCATCCAGTGGCGCTGTTTAGGAGAAAACTGAGAGAGTGCACTGCCCTCAAAGGGAGAGTTTTAGAACCAGTTTTCAGGTGACTATGTCGTGCCGACACTAAGGGGCACCCGCGTCTTTTTTTCGACCTCAATGGTCACCTTTTCAGGGCGGCAGCGCATCACCGTCACTTCCAAGCCCTCTGCTCCTTCAGCCCTCAGGTCGTCAATGTAGCCCTGCTTCTCCCTTTCCGCTTCAGCTTGGGTCAAAAAAGGGCCAAAGTAGTAGGTGCAGGGGGGTGTTTTCGTGTCTATCTTGACCCACCATGCCAGACCCATGCCATTGACGAGATCGGCGAGCCAGTTTGTAAAACCTGTATTATTATCGCTAAACATTGACGGTATTCCTCCGAAACTTGCCAAATTGCCCCAACCAATCAATTCAGTACATCTGTTGGTTTGCTCTCTATTTGTGTATAACTGATCCCCCCCTAAATGTGTATGGCGAAAATTCCAAACCATCAATTGTCATATTTATTTACATCAAGAGTCCCCACGAGGACAAGAGCACTCATTCAAGCCTGACGCTGAAGGTAAACGCAGTGGCGCTGGGCATGGCTCAAGGGGGTGGTAAAGGCCTGAATCTCTAGGAGTTGACTGCGGTATCGCGGCAGCAGGGTTCCTAGGGTTTGGGCATCCTCTTTGCTCCACTGACCTCGGTACAGGACTAAAATGCCCCCCAACCGTAATAGGGGCAAACCGTAGGCACAACAACGACGAAGGTCTCCCACGGCTCGCATGAGCGCCAAATCATAGCGGCGGCCATGGGTTTCCGCCCGTCCCCATTCAGGGTGAATGTTCGCTAAACCAACTGTTTGCGGTAGGGATTGCAAAAATTTGACTTTCTTTTGGGTCGCTTCAAGGAGGGTCACTGACCAATCGGGGCGGGCGATCGCCACCGGTACCCCCGGAAAACCACCGCCACTGCCAATATCAATGACCTGTTGAATCTTAGTTCCCCAAGGTGTTCCCCCAGTAGGCTGAAGCCATGGCAAAATCCCCCGCAACGAATCCCAGAGGTGCTTCTCCCAGAAATCAGGGACTGCCGTAATCCGCGTCAAGTTGATCCCTTGGTTGGCTGCGAGGATTGCCCCATAGAAGCGTTGGAACTGTTCCTGCTGTTGGGGTGTGGGTTGCCACTGGAGGGTCTCCTGCCAAGGGAATGGCTCAAGCAATAACGGACTAGGACTCGCCATCACCACCACTGGGCAACTCTTTCTTTGCTGTTAGCACCTCCCACGCCGCTTTGAGTCGCTCCTCAAAATCCTTGACATGGCTAGAGACGGTATCAGCATTCGACTTCAGCTCTGCGATCGCCGTTTCAAGGGCTTTTTGTACATCTGCTGGTAGGGCTTTGATTTGAGCGGCGGCAAACCGTTGCAGAGCAGCAAGGAGAGCTTTTGCCGCTTCGGTGACCTCTTCTGGACTGACGGCTTCTGTTTCAGGTTCGGGAGTCGGGGACTCTGGTGGCGAAACTTGTTCTTCGGACATAGGGCAATGCTCCCAAGTGAGTACTCAACAACCTTAGCAATTATTTTGTGCGCCCCAGAAAAGGGCTGTACCCCTACCTTAGCAGATGCCCTTTTAGAGTGCCCTAACCCCCTAAAGATTAAAGTGAAACCCCGCCCCATTGGGCAGGGAAGATGCAAGGCGTTAGAAGCTAAATGTCGTTCGCACAACCCCCAGAAGCAGCGGCGCGTTGTTACTGTTGCTGTTGGAATTGACCACGGCAATGAGGCCAGGTGTAATTGAAATATTCCGCGAGATCGGAATACGGTACAACCCCTCGATGTGGTAGGAGTTAAAGGTTGCGCCGGGGGCACCCGGCACATTACGAACGCTAATGGTTTGTGGGGGTTGGCCGACAATTAAACCCAGAACATCGCCCTTGCGCCAGATGTCCGGTACAGCAAAGGTGGCGGCCCAGTTTAAGACTTCTGCTTCTCGCCGTGGGCCTGTGCCTTGTACCTGATAGACATTGGAGTAGCCGACCCAGCCTGCAATGTTGAATTTTTGAATGGGGCGGTAGGTAAACTGAAAGCCAAAGTTATCGGCTGCTGCATTGGCATTACTCGCACTGGGACCGATGGGGTTGGCAGCAGAGCCGTCAAACCCACTGCTTCCTGTGCCGCCGGCAACACTAGTACCAAAGGAGCGCACATAGGTAAATCCCATGGCGAGGTTCTTCGCAGGTCGCCAGTCGAGTTGAGCCAAGGCGGCATAGGCACCGTCGAAGAGACCATTAGTATTTGGTGTATTTCGATTTGGATTAGCTGCGTTCGGTGCCTGATAGCTCAGATTTAGGGTTAGGCCAGTGCCCCGCTCTTTATTTTCAAGGAGGGTATAGCGCAGTGTTAAGCCAGCCCCGCCACCGAAGCGATAGAGGGGGTTAAAGCGACCAAACCGGCTAATGGCTCCCGTTTCAGCAGACTGCAAGAGGGGGTTAAAGGTGAAGACATTCTTATCGAAGTTTCCTGCTGCGGCGTCAAAGGCAAGGAACAGGCGTTTGGTCAGAGGGGTGCGATAGTAGAGGTCGTCGATTCGGAATTGCCCATCGGTGTTGGTGTCGTAGCCAAGACGCGCCATATTTGTGTTTGTAAGATTAGCACGGTCGTATCTGGGCATATTGGCCGCCTGAATGCGCACCCGCAGGACATCCTTGCCATAGAAGCTGGTGTCAAAGTTCAGCCGAGCGCGGTAGGTAGCAACGGGATTGTCTTCGATGGTGAGACGACCGAAAGGAACGGTTCGGGTGCCTGCGAGGACATCGGACACATTGAAGATGACTGAAGCGCGTAGTTTAGTAGTGGTGGCAAATCGAGTCGCTTCAAGGTTAGCAACGCGGCCTTCCAGATTCGTCACCCGTCCCTTGATCACGGCTAATTCTCTACTAAACTCCTCCGCTAGCCGCTGAAGGGTGGCCAGATCTTCCTTGCTGGCAAAGCGATCGCTAATTACATCGAGGCAGGCATTCAAAGCGGCTGCCATTTCATAACGAGTAGCGGCACGATTGCCACGGAAGGTGCCATCGGGATAACCGGCAATACAGCCATATTTCTCCACCAGTGAGGCCAAGGCTTGATAGGCCCAGTCCGTGGGGCGCACATCCGAGAGTTGATTCACTGAGGTTACTTGCGGCATTGTCCGCTGCATTCCCAAAGACGGCGCGGGGGCAGGGAGTCGGGGAGCTTGAGCCTCTAAGTCCGCCACTGCTGGCACTTGTGCCACTTGCAAGGGTGATTTTACTGAATGAGTCACTTGTTGCAAGTCATCATCAAGAAATCTAGAGGCACTCACATCACTCGTATGGGGTGTGTCTTGCAACTGATTCGCAGCTAATGCCGCTGACATTCCCCAAGCAGGAGCCAAAGCTAGCCCCAGCCAGACCGCGATCGATCTCGCCATTATTCACTCCTCAATCATGATCAAAGTATCTGCAAGCCTCGATTTATAGGATATTCAAGGGCAATCGGGCGATCGCCCCCAGCACTTCTGAACAGGCAACTCTCACCTGCCCCCTAGGAAAAGTTAGGAGTAGATTCGCAATACGTTCATTGAGGCTGAACAGAGGAAAACAGTTTCTTTACTTTCTTTAGCTTGAACTATTTGCAAATAAAAGTCAACTACTTCTTGCAAATTTCTCTAAATCAGTCCCAACGCTGCCACAAGCAAATCTTGATATGCTTTTTAGCAATTCCCTTGATCGCTGCTGTCATGTCCTACTCCCTCCGTGTTGCTGATCTGCCCGTCGGCGATCGCCCCCGTGAAAAGCTACTCAGCCAAGGTGCCCGCTATCTCAGTTCCGCAGAACTGTTGGCGATTTTACTGGGGACTGGTCAAGGGGCGGGCAAACTCTCAGCCGTGGGCTTAGGACAATTTATCCTCAAACAGTTGGGGGAGCGCAGTGGTAACAGTACCGATGCTGTGAGCCTTTTACGCGACATTACCCCAGAGGAATTGATGGCCATCCCTGGTGTTGGCCCCGCCAAAGCCACGACCATTCTGGCAGCTGTGGAGTTGGGGAAGCGGGTCTTTCAGTCGCGACCGGGGGAGCAAACGATCATTGACAATCCTGCCCTTGCCGCTGCTGTCCTCAGTACTGATCTCATGTGGCAACCGACGGAACGCTTTGCCGTTCTCTTGTTGGATGTGCGCCATCGCCTATTGGGGTCTCATGTGATTACGGTGGGAACCGCCACAGAAACCCTTGTCCATCCCCGCGAAGTTTTCCGTGAAGCAGTGCGTCGCAATGCGAGCCGCCTGATCATTGCCCACAACCATCCCTCAGGAAGTTTAGTCCCCAGTCAAGCGGATCTGGATTTGACAAAACAAATTCTGCAAGCGGGACAAATTATGGGCATTCCGGTGCTTGACCACTTAATTCTCGGCAATGGCGATTACCAAAGTCTGCGGGAAACAACCTCCCTATGGCAAGAGGTTCCCCAAGGGGATGGAGCTGCCTAAGGATGTTCCCAAGCTCCTCGATTTCGGGAGGCAGTGGCAGCCGTTATTCCTCGTCGTCAGGTTCGTTTTCCAGTAATGCCTTGGCTTCCAGTAACTGCTCTTTGTGGGCTTCACTAACAATTGGGTAGTGCAGGTTCAAACTCGCCAACTTTTGATAAATGAAGTGAGCCACCATGAGGCGGGCAAACCACTTGCGATTGGCGGGAATAATGTGCCACGGTGCCCATTCGGTACTGGTGTGGCGAAAGACATCGGCATAGGCGTCTCGATAGTCATCCCAGTGGGCGCGATCGCGCACGTCATCAATGGAAAATTTCCAGTTTTTTTCCGGGCGACTAATGCGCTCCAAAAAGCGTTTTTTCTGCTCTGCTTTGGAGATATTCAGGAAAAACTTGAGGATGAGAATACCATTGCGGGTTAAGTAACGTTCGTAGTGATTAATGTCCTCAAAGCGCTCTTTCCAGATGTGCTTGGTCTTGGTTTCGGGGGGAAGTTGTTGACGGTTCAGCAACTCTGGGTGCACCCGCACCACAAGAACTTCTTCGTAATAGGAGCGATTAAAAATACCAATACAGCCTCGCTCTGGCAATGCGCGGTTGGCGCGCCACAAAAAGTCATGATCCAACTCCTCGGCACTCGGTGCCTTAAAGCTATACACCTGACAGCCTTGGGGGTTAATGCCACTCATGACGTGTTTGATCGTGCTGTCTTTGCCCGCTGCATCCATCGCTTGGAAAATAATCAGCAGCGCATAGATATTCTGGGCATAGAGAACATCTTGGTAAGCGGCTAGCTTCTTAATGCCAGCGGCAAGGAGTTCTTGGGCTTCGACTTTGCTTTTGAGGCCAGCGGTATCCGCAGGATCATAGTCCTGCCAGTGAAATTTCCCCCCCACGGGAACAATGTAGCGATCGGGGTTAATTTGGTCGAGAAAATCTTGGGGAATCATGATCAGGAGGGGTTGCAGCAGAACTGTATCCTAGCCTACATTCTCTCATTGCAGAAAAATCGAAATATCCCCCTTTCGCGGCTATCTTTAACAAATTGTATAAGTCACAGGCAAAACAGAATTCTCTTTGTATGCTGTATCAGTAGGCGAGCGATCGCCCGCCATCGAATCATTTTCTGTCGTTTGCGTTTTGGACAGCCACCGTGGCTCCGATTAAACCTCACAAACTGGATCTCGATGCAAGTTACCCCTGCCCCTGTCGTCGCCAAGGGGAGTTGATGCCGATCGCCCTCACGGAAGCTTTTGGCTGTCGGCGCTGTCAGCAAATTTTTGTCGTCCGTCCCGATGGCTATTCGATTGAGCAGTTGGCCACCACCTATCCCTACAAACGCGCATGGTATTGGACAGGATTGCAGTGGAATCAGTTGCAGCGGGGCTTCTCAGAAAGCTATTGGTATTTTGCGATTGGCCTGAGCTTCTTTTTATTGATGCCTATTCTCCTCTGGCTGCCCTTGCTTCTACAATTGTCCTTAAAACCTGAAGGGCTGCTATGGATTATTGCCTCCCTGCTAATTGCACTGATGCCCGCATTTTTAGTGTGGATTGCCCTCTCTCGTCGTTGAGCCACGTTCCGCTATGTTGCCCGAGCCGTTGAGGGGGGCGCGGGTCGCCAGTACACACCTCAGTCAAGCCAGCTATGCCCTGCGTCAGGAAGCTTTAGGGCAATTAATCACTGAGTTAGAAGCAGCAGAACCCCTCCTGTTGGAGCAAAATACCCTTGACCTTGAATCCAGTCGCGATTTAGCAGTGTCCCAGATTGTTCTTGGCTGGCTGCGGCTGACCCATGAGCGCCTCCACCGCATTCGGCAGTGGTTAGAGCACCTTTACCACGCGCCAGATCCGTGGCAGCAGCCGTTGCCAACGCGACCCGAGCGGTTTCAGTATGCCGTGCCCTTGGGGGTGGTGGCCTTGGTCTATGAAGGGCTACCCACTTTGAGTCTGATGTTGGCCGGCATGGCCCTCAAAACGGGAAATGCCCTTGTGCTCTGGAGTGGTGAAAGTAGCCGCTATACTGCTGGGGCGATCGCCAGTCTCATCGAGGCCGCCCTCAGTAAAACCAGTCTGCCCAAAGCCACCATTCAAACCCTCTCCCTGAGTCCAACCAGTTGGCTTGCGGATCCCGTCGCTGTTGATCTCGCCCTTGTCTATGGCCGCTTCCGCTTTGTGGCCGAGCAACGCGCTGCTGCTCGCTGTCCCTTGGTCTCTCTTTCCCTTGGGAATACCTATCTGGTTTGGGATGGTTCGGTGTCGCCAGAGAGTGTCCTCAACTGTATTCAGCACAGCCACCAAGCCAATCCCGATCGCGCCCTTGCCATTGAAAAGGTCATTGTGCTCGGTAATGTCAATCCCTCCCATCTGGCATTTGTGATCAATGAACTCACCCAAGCGGGCTACAAGCAGGGGGTGGATGAGCACTTACACCGCAACTATCCTGAAATTCCCCTCGTGGACGCCAGTGAGTGGCCACTCCCCTATCTGGATCGACGCTTGGCGTGGCACTACGAAGAGGATCTCACCGCCGCAGTGCATTGGATTCACCAGTATGGCAGCGCCGCCAGTGGGATTATTGCCAGCAGCTACGAAGACTGCCGTGCCTTTTATCAGCAGGTGCAAACTCCCCTGGTTTTTGTCAATCGTCCCCCCCAACTAGAGCGCTTGGATGCCTTGGCCATTGGTGCTGCTGCAAGGGGTTGCCAGCGGGGACTCTTTGGCCTTGGGCAATTACTCAGCACCAAGCAGGTCTATCTGTAGGGAAATTTTAGCTGGAACTGACAGGGACAGGCGTGAGCCAATCGCCACTGCCATTGGTTTCCACTTCCGTGAGCCAGCGTTGATAATCGGCGACAAGGTGTTGACTGAGGCGTTGTTTAATCGTTAACAGAACGCTCTTGAGTAAGCCATTGCCGGTGGCTTCGAGAATCGGGCGCGGTGTGAGATCCAAAGGCGGCGGAATATCCACGCCCACCTGCAAGTCAGCTAGACCAATCAAATCCGTGCCGTTTGCCGTTGCTTGGGGAGACAAATAGCCTTGGAGCGCAAGGTGAAAGCGGCGATTAATGTAGTCCACGCCGCGAATTTCACAGCCGAGGGAGCGCAATTGTAAAGAGCCATCGCTATTAGCATGGACAGCCAGATCCACCGTGGGCTGCAAGCTGACCATGAGAAAGTTAAGGGGACGCATCTTGAGGCGAAAGCGATCGCTACCCAAAAATTCCACCCGTGTTGGGTCAGTCAGGGCATACACCAGCCGCTGGGGTTGGCGCAGGTAGTGCTGCAGAAGGGCCGTGGGCGTTGCAATACTGAGGCGCACAGATTGGCTGGCCTTAAATTCTAAGTACATAGCACACCTAGCGAACGTTGTTTCTAATGTAACGAATTATTAAGAAGATTGGTAAACGGTAAACCGAACTCCCTAATCTGCCCAGCGGGTTTGCCGTCCCAGCCAAATGACCGGAATGAGACCGACGACCACCAAGGCCAAAGCACTTAAGGCGGCTTCGGGAAGTCGCTCATCAGAGGCAAAGCGGTAAACCTGTATGGCTAGGGTATCAAAGTTAAAGGGGCGAATCACCAATGTGGCCGGCAATTCCTTCATCACATCGACAAAGACCATCAGGGCAGCGGTAAAAAGGCCGGGCACCATCAGCGGCAAGTGAACCGTGCGCAGAATATTCCAGGGCGATCGCCCCAATGTCCGCGCCACCTCATCCAAGGACGGACGAATCTTCACTAGGCTGGCCTCCACACTGCCCAAGGAAACCGCCAAAAAGCGTACCAAGTAGGCATAGATCAGTGCGGTGATGGTGCCACTGAGAATCAAGCCCACTTCCACCCCCCACAGGTGCTCAGTGACATCATTAATGATGTTATCTAGCCACCCCAAGGGCATGAGAATCCCCACCGCAATCACCGTACCGGGAATGGCATAGCCCATCGCCGCAATCTGTGTTCCCCAACGCACCCAAACCGTTGGCAGCAAGCGATGCCCATAGGCCAAGAGCAGGGCAATGCCCACCGCCAAAACCGCAGAGAGGGTGGCCAAAATCAAGCTGTGGCTGGCGTGTTCTAAAAATTCACGGCTGAGGTGCAGTTGTTGGTAGCTGATGGCCAAGTAGAGGAGCAACCCGCCGGGGAGTAGAAGACCAAAGAACACCGGTAGGGCACAGGCCAGCCAAGCCAAAGCCGCTCGCCAGCCTTTGAGCACGTAGGGAATGGGGCGATCGCTCCCGCGATTGTAATAGCGTGCCTTGCCCCGAGACCATTTCTCCACGAGCAGCAGGGCAAAAACAATCACCACCAAAACAGCTGCCAACTGAGCTGAGGCCACGCGATTGCCCATGCCAAACCATGTGCGATAGATGCCTGTGGTAAAGGTATCCACGCCAAAGTACTGCACAGTACCAAAATCATTCAGGGTTTCCATGAGCGCTAGGCTGGTGCCGGCAGCAATGGCTGGCCGAGCAAGGGGCAACGCCACCGTCCAAAAACTGCGCCAAGGCCCACAGCCAAGGGAACGACTGGCCTCTAAGCTACAGGTGGCCTGCTCCAAAAAGGCTACCCGCGCCAAGAGAAAGACATAGGGATAGAGAACGAGGGTGAGCATGGCGATCGCCCCGCCAAGGGAGCGGATATTGGGAAACCAATAGTCACCGTAGCCCCAGCCCGTTAGTTCCCGTAGCCATGCCTGAATCGAACCTTCAAAGGCAAAAAACTCCGTATAGGTATAGGCCAAAACATAGGCGGGTGCTGCCAAGGGGGTTAACAGTAGCCATTGCCACCAGCGCACTCCCCAAAACTGACAGTTGGTGACCAGCCAAGCAGTACTGACACCAATGACAATCACCCCTGCTCCCACCCCCAACATTAGCCAGAGGGAGTTGAGTAAATAGTCGGGTAAAACGGTTGTGGCCAAATGATGCCAAGTGTCACCCGTATTCACAAAGAGTTGACTGAGAATGACCAAAATCGGTATCGCAATGACCACTGCAATCAGTGACACCACTAACTCCCAAGGTTTGAGCTGCACCAACTGCGGCATTCTCATGGATTTCAACATCGGGCAACCTCCCAAAATAGGTACTAACGTTGTGGGCAAGAGGTAGAGAGGACTCAAAGAATGGTCAAACTAAAGTCTAGCCAAGGGGATCGCGTGATTATCGCACTCGTAGAAATGTAGTCCACCCCTGTCAAGGCCACTGCTCGCAAGGTTTCTAGGGTGATATTGCCAGAGGCCTCAATTTTAGTGTGGGGGGCTGCGGCGCGGATCATCGCCACGGCTTGGGTCATCTCTGGAATCGGCATATTGTCAAGCATGATCACCTCTACCCCCAAGGAGAGGGCTTCGCGCACCTGCTCTAGGCTCTCAGTTTCCACCTCAATGGCCAAGGGAAAGGGACTGGATTGGCGGACTTGTTCAACCGCAGCCGTGATGCCCCCCGCTGCCACAATGTGGTTATCCTTAATCATAATTGCATCGTCAAGGCCAAAGCGATGGTTGACACCGCCCCCCACCGCCACTGCATATTTTTCTAACAGGCGCAGTCCGGGCGTTGTTTTGCGGGTATCGACGAGTTGCGTTGGCAAGTCAGCAATTTGCTGGGCGTAGGTACGGGTGAGGGTGGCAATGCCACTGAGGCGCATCAGGCAATTGAGAGCCAGCCGTTCACCTAGGAGTAAGGTTTCTAGGGGAGCTTCAATGCGAGCAACAATTGTCGGCGCCTCACAAAGGGTGCCCTCGGCCTGCTCGTAGGTAAACACTACTGCTGCTGTCAGGCGTTGGAACACCCGCTCCACAATGGGCAGACCGGCAATCACTCCCTGACTTTTGAGACGAATGTGGGCTTTTCCTTGGCGATCTTGGAGATGCAGGGCTTGGGTGGTGCGATCGCCCCGCCCGATGTCCTCCTGTAACCATTGATCCAAGAGGGGATCTAGGACACACCACGGCGGCAAATAGGCAGACCCCCTAGGACTCATTGGAGAGCGTCACCAATGTCTGTAACTTGTCCCATGCGGCGCCACTGGCCAGAATCGCCTTTGCCCGATCCACCCCTTCCCACCAATCTTGAACGACTGCTGCCACGTAGAGAGCTAAGGCGGCATTGAGCGCCACCACATCCTGCTGAGCCGTTGTGCCTTTGCCCTGCAGAACTTGGGTAAGAATCTCGGCATTGGTCTGGACATCTCCTCCAGCCAGATCCCTCAGGGGGGCACTGGCGAGTCCCAAGGCTTGGGGATCAAGGACTTCTTGGCGCAGCGATTCCTCAGGGCTACTAAACATGACAAGATCGGTCATATTGCCGAGGGTGGCTTCATCCACTCCTTCGCGACCATAGAGGACAATCCCGCGTTGGCGTCCGAGACGTTGGAGGGCGCCGGCCATGGCTTCAAGATAGCGATCGCTAAAGACACCAATCACCTGCCCTGTGGGGTGGAGCGGATTCACCAAAGGACCGAGGAGATTAAAGACGGTGCGAATTTTCAGGGTACGGCGCAGGGGAGCCACGGCTTTCATGGCGGGATGCCAACCGGGGGCAAAGAGAAACGTAATCCCCACTTCCTTGAGCAAAAAGGCGGGATCGCTGTGAGCAAGATTGATCCCAAGGCACTCAAGGACATCCGCTGAACCGACGCGGCTAGAGACGGAACGATTGCCGTGCTTAGCCACTTTGACACCGGCTGCTGCGACAACAAAGGCAACCGCTGTGGAGATATTAAAGGTACCCGCGCGATCGCCCCCGGTGCCGCAGGTATCAATGAGGGGTTCGGCTAAATTCAGCGGTGCAGCGGCGGACTGCGCCAACAATACCTTGGCCATGCCCGTGAGTTCCTCAACCGTCAGCCCCTTGAACTGTAATGCCGTGAGAATGGCACCGGCGAGGGCATCGGGAATTTCTGCTGCCAGCCATCCTTGCATTAACTGGGTGGCCTGCTCTTGCGTCAGGGCTTGGCGATCGAGGAGTTGTTGGAGCAGGTCAGACCACATTGAACCTTAATTGAACCTTGGAGGAGACGAATCGAGGGTTAATTGAGTTGTTGCTGGCGCTGGCGTGCCTGCCAATAGTGCATCGGTAAGCAAAGCAGCGAAGAGGTGGTGAGCAAAAAGGCCAAGAGTGCGGTGATTTTGCACATTTGACCTAAATCAGTGCCTTCTAATGGTACAGCGATTTGCAGACCCCGCGCACCACAATAGACGAGCCAATAGACAAAGATCATGCGCCAGAGGGTTTCACCATAGGCCTCTTGGGGGGAAGACTCCCGCAGGGGACATTGTTTTTCCTCTTGATAAGCTGTGTACAAGAGCCAGCTTAAGCCACTCAGGGCGGCGATCGCTGAAACAATTAAGGTTCCCACTGACCAAGAAGCAGCCACTGTCATTGTCCTTTTGCACTCCCTATCATCAGCACATCGTTCCTCAGTCTAGGGGAGTCATTTGCAAGGGATGACAATTGCTAACAATTTGAAATTTTTACATCAACATAATTTACAAATGCTCTCTAGGTTCAGGTGAGCCATCACGGCTTCTGTAAGTTGATCCAGTACAACAGTCCGTTGCTCGGCATAGTGGGGAATGGCTGTGGGTAGGGGGGGCAGTTGACGGCGCGATCGCAACCCATTTAGCCAATGGCGACGCCAAGCACCATTTTCCAATAGCCCATGCAGGTAGGTGCCCCAAAGCGTGCCCGCCGTGTTAACAAGGCCGAGTTCTGAGGCAGAAAAAAGGGGCTGCCAACCGTTGAGATCGCCTGTGTATTCACTTTGGCCTTGGTGAATTTCATAGCCCACGATCGGCTCAGAACCGGGGAAATAAATGGATTGGGTTTGTTGTTGCTGGGTACATTTGCTTACCCCCAATTGCGTGTGCAGCGGCATGAGTCCCAGTCCTTTATAGGTGCCGGGGCAGCCCTCTAAGCCCAGAGGATCGCTGATGGTGGTACCCAAAATCTGCCACCCACCGCAAATACCGAGAATGGTTCCCCCTTGGGCAGCGTAGGCTTGTAGTTGCGCTGCCATCCCCGTTTGCTGTAGGACGTGGAGATCAGCAATCGTCGTTTTCGTCCCCGGCAGGATCACGGCATCGGGTTGCCCCAAGGGACGATGGGGGGGTAGAAACTCAAGGGAGACACTGGGTTCCGCCAGCAGGGGATCGACATCGGTGAAGTTGGCAATACGCGGTAGTCGAATGACTGTAATTTTCAAGTCTGCCCCTTGGCGTTGGGGACGCGGATCCCATAGATCAAGGGAATCTTCGGCAGCGTAGTGGCGCTCGAGCCAGGGAATCACCCCTAACACCGGTACTCCTGTGGTCTCCTCTAGCCATTGCACACCACTGTCAAGGAGCGATCGCTGGCCACGAAATTTATTAATGACAATCCCCTGAATGAGCGATCGCTCAGCAGGATCAAGAAGCATCAATGTCCCGACAATGTGGGCAAAGACGCCCCCCCGATCAATATCCGCCACAAGGATCGTCGGTGCCCCAAGATACGTCGCCACCCGCATATTGGTGAGATCGCGGTGCTTGAGATTAATTTCTGCGGGTGACCCTGCACCTTCACACACAATCCAGTCAAAGCGTTGTCGCAGATCCGCCAAGGCCTCGGTAATCGCCTGCCAACCCCGCTCAAAATAGTCCCGATAGTAGTCTGCTGCTTGGGTGACCCCCGCCACCTGCCCCTTGAGAATCACTTGGGAGGTCATGTTGCCTTGGGGCTTGAGGAGAATCGGGTTCATCGCCACTTCGGGTTCTATCCCTGCCGCCCAGGCCTGCATTGCTTGGGCATAGCCAATTTCACCGCCCTCACGGGTGACGTAAGCATTCAAGGCCATATTCTGTCCCTTAAAGGGAGTGACACGGTAGCCCTGCTGCGCCAGCCAACGACAAATCACCGCTGTGAGGAGAGATTTACCGGCATGGGAGCTGGTGCCCACCACCATCAGGGATTTAGCATTCATGGTCGAGTTGATCATTACTTCGCTGCCTGTGGGACCTTTTCCAACAGTTCCGGGGCTAGGGATTGAGTCAGGTTCAGGCCATGGGTGGGCGAACTCAAGGCCATTGCTGCGGCCGGTGTCAGCCATTGCCGTGCCTGTTCATCCCCTAGAAGGTGCAAGCGTAAAAAGGCTAAGCTTAATCCTCGCAGATAGGTGCGCGATCGCGGGGGCATGGCACCGACAAGGGACTGGGGCACAGGCAGCACCGGTTCATTTTGACCCGCCTCACCAATGGTTGAGAAATGGGTGGCATCGTCTATCAACACCAAGTAGCGATCGGGCGTCGTCAGCCATGTAAAGGGATAAATTTGCTCCTCGACCGCTGGGGCGATCGGATCGTCACTGGCAGCCACAAACATAACGGGAATTTTCAACTGCCTCAAGGATTCAGGACTAAAGACAGCACTGGTAATCGGGTTAACAGCAATCACCGCTTGCACACGGGGATCCTGTAGGGAATAGACCTTTGGTGGTAATGCTTGCGCTTGGCATTGGAGCAGCAGTGACACATTAAACGAGTCGAGAACACTTCTTGTGCAATGTCGCCGCAGTTGTTGAAAATCCAACGGTGCCCCCGCGAGGGCGAGAGCCGTGTAGCCGCCAAAGGACTGACCAATCATTGCCACCCGCTCCAAATCTAGCCGCCCTGCCCAAGGATAGAGTTGCTCAGGAAATGTCCCTAAACGATTGAGGACAAACGTGACATCGAGGGGGCGATCCAGAAATTCTTGAGCCGCCACCCTAGGAGTGACATGGCCTATGGCAAAGGACAGCAACTGACGGGTGGAGCTGCCCACATGCTCTAGGGCAATGACGGCAAACCCATGAGAGGCCAGATGTTGACACAAATAGCGATAACTGTAGCGATTGGCTCCCAATCCATGGGAAATGATGACCACTGAAACCCGCTGTCCCGCAGGAACGATGGGTAGATAGAGATCCGCTGCAATGGGGCGGGAATGTCCCGTCAACTGCAACCGCCGAGGCGATGCATCCACTGCTGTCCAAGGCATCTCTAGCCACCGCCAAGGCCCCGGTTGGGGCAGTGATTGCACACTGGCAGGAATAGATTCTGGCTGATTTGCGATCGCCTGTTGACGAACAACATCCAGAATTGTCTCTGTTTCGCGGATTGTATGCTGGAAGTTTTTGAGAATCGCGAGTCCTTCCTTGAGATCAAAGCGGATACTGGGGGAGGGGTAATGGCGCATCACACTCAACGCGGTCAGACCCTTGGGATCAGTGGCAGCGAGAATCAGGGCGGATCGCAGGGCACGGGCGTTTTCTTGGCGGCTTTGGGTTTCGAGAATTCGGCCCGCTTGCACCATCAATTCTTGACCAAGGGGGGAATACAGGAGTTGGGCAACAGCCACCGGCGAGAGGCGCAGCCGTTCTTGTAAGGCCAACCGCAATTGCTGCTGATGCACAGGCGGCAATAACCGTAAATAGCTGGCGAGTTCTGGGGAGGCTTGGCCAGTGGTAGCAAAGCGTTCTAAATCAGCAATGGGGAGCGATCGCTCGAAGGGGCCATAGCGAAAAATAATCCGTTCTGCTGCCGTTGCCGACAGCCCCCTTGATCCCACCAAAAAGATGCTGAGACCCGCCACAACACTGAAGGGGGGCAAGAGAAACCACTTAAGGGAGAGAGTGTTCACAGCGAGGAGTCACGCAACACCACTAGATCAAGAAATTTAGAAAAGTAGTGGGAACAGCGCTCAGCGCAAAAATTCTATAGGTACTTTCCAGTATAGAGATAGCCCTTTGCTAATATGCCTGCTGCTGACATCATGCCCGCGCCATTTTGGAACTGCTAGGGTGCTGTCCTCGTCTTGAAAACTACTCAGGTTGTGAGCCAGCGCAATACCAGTACGTGATGGACATCATCACCATCTCGTTGGCGCTATCACCCCGCAGCCCACACCCAACTCCTATGGTAGTAGTGTGGCAGGTAGGGAAATGACCAAAGATTAACGATAGGCCCCCCTAACACTTCCCGCTACCGCTTTTCATTAAGGATCTTGACCTATGAAACGCCCTATTTTCACGTCACTGCGATATTTCGTTCCTTGGAGCTTGGCCGTACTCATCCTCAATGCGGGTCTGAGTTGGGCGGGATTTACGCCCCCCAAAAACCTATCCCGGCCGGGGAATCGGGAGGGGGCAGCCACCCGCGGCGTCTGTAGAGTGCAAACAGCGGCGAACGAACCGGATTTAATCGCCCTAGTACCAGCAAGTAATATTGGTTTAACGGCAGTTAATCGCCCCACGTTTTACTGGTATTTACCCGCCAATAATTACCAAGCTCTTGAGTTTGCCCTCTTTCAGAACCTTGCCGACGGGACGCAGGTGCAAATTTACAAGCAGCAGTTTCCGATGGCCAATCGCCCGCGCCTAGACAGTATTACGTTGGCGGGTGACGTACCGCCCCTACAGGAGGGGGTGGACTACCGCTGGACGGTGAGTCTCATTTGCAATCCCCGAGATCCTGATCCATCACAGATTCGCTTTGTGGAAGGCTGGGTACGGCGGGTAACACTACCAAGGATCCCGAACAAGCAACTGCCCCAGGTCAGTCCTGTAGAACGCTATAACCTGCTGGCTAGCCATGGCCTGTGGTACGATGCCCTCGAGACATTGGTCAAACTGCGGCAGCAACAGCCAACTGACCCCAAGGTGAATGCCCTGTGGACAGAGTTAATGACCGCTGAGGAGGTTGGCCTCGATCGCCTGAGCAATTTGGCGATCGCCCACCGCAGCCGGCGCAATTTACGGTAACTTAGACAGGGCGGTGGAGGGGGGCAACTGTACCTTGGAGGCAAGCCCCAGTCCTTGGAGTGTGCGAATCACCCACCAAGTGGGATCCACTTCCCACCAGTACCAGCCGGCCTTGGCCACGTGGGGATAGGCATGGTGGTTATTGTGCCAACCTTCGCCGTAGGTGAGGAGGGCTGCCCACCAAAGATTGCGAGAGTTATCATCGGTCTCAAAGCGACGATAGCCCCACTTGTGGGTGGCGGAGTTAATCAACCACGTGCTGTGCCAGAGGAAGACCGCCCGCATAAACATTCCCCACAGCAGCCATGACCAACCCCCAAGGCCATAGAGGAGCAAAGCAAGGGGCACTTGCAGCAGCAAAAAGTAGCGATCCAGCCAGCGGTAAAAGGGATGCCGCACCAAGTCTGGGGCAAAGCGGGCATACTCCTCAGCCTCAAAAAATTGGTGATGGGGATAGACCAGCCAGAGCATATGGCTCCACCAAAAGCCCCGCCGCGCTGAGTAAGGATCTTTGACTTCATCTTCGGTGTGGGCATGGTGCAAGCGGTGACCGGCCACCCAAAAAATGGGACCTCCCTGCATGGCCAAGGCACCCAAAACAGCAATGATGTATTCCAACCACTGGGGCACTTGAAAACTGCGGTGACTCAGGAGGCGATGGTATCCCAAGCAAATGCCGATGCTGCCAAAGAGCCAGTGGAGAAAGATGGTGACCACCAAGGCTGACCAAGAAAAAAAGAAGAGAGCAACCGCGGCCAAGACATGAACCGTCGTTAAAAAAAGCACAAAGGCCCAATTGAGGCGGGCAGTTTCAGGTTGGAGTTCTAGGGATGATGACATGGGCACTCCTCAACACCGTGTGCGGATTTAGACGCAAGTTGAAATCAAGTTGTAATCTAGAGAATCTGAGCCACCAAGACAATCCTCAGGGCAATCCTCGGCTGAGCCTAAATGGCCTTAGAAAATGTCTTACCAGATTTGTGTTGCAGGTAGGTATCAAAGACGGCAGCCACATTGCGGATGAGGAGTCGGCCTACGGGGGTGACCTCTAGGCGATCGCGCCCTAAATGAATCAGGCCATCGGCAGCCAAGTCTTGGAGTGCGGCCAACTCTGGAGCAAAGTAGGCATCAAAGTCCAGCTGGAACTGGCGAGCGATCGCCCCCTTGTCCAAGGTAAATTGGCACATCAGTGCCATGATGATGGTGCGGCGCAGCAGATCCTCAGGGCGCAGTTGAATCCCGCGTTCTGTAGCCAATTGCCCCGCCGCAATGTCACTAAAGTAGGTGGCTAGATGCTTCTGATTTTGGGCATAGGCCTCCTGCAACATGCTAATTGAGGTCAGACCAAAGCCAATCAAATCTGCAGGGGGCAGGATCGTATAGCCCTGAAAGTTGCGTTTGAGCGTTCCTGCTGCTTGGGCGATCGCCAGCTCATCCGTGGGCTTGGCAAAGTGATCCATGCCAATGTACTGATAACCCTGGCTAGTTAGCGTTTCAATGACCCGCTGCAAAATGGCCAGTTTGGTCGTGCCATCGGGTAGGGTAGCAGGGTCAATTCGCTTTTGGATGGGTTTCAAATTGGGAAGATAGGCAAAGTTAAAGACCGCAATGCGATCGGGGTCAAGGCGCACTGTTTTGGCAATTGTGGTTTCAAAAGATTGCACCGTTTGAAAAGGCAGGCCGTAGATCAGGTCAATGTTGACACTCTCAAACTCAGCAGCGCGGATCCACTCCATCACTTGAAAGAGCCACGCCTCCGGCTGCACCCGATTGACAGCCAGCTGAACTTGAGGATCAAAGTCTTGCACACCAAAGCTAATGCGGTTGAAGCCCAGATCGCGCAAGCGAAAGAGATACTCGCGGTCGATATAGCGGGGATTGACCTCAATGGAAATTTCGGCATCGTTGGCAAATTCAAAGTGGTGGGTGAGCGTCCGCCACAGGGATTCCACTTGGTCAATGGTGAGATAGTTGGGGGTACCGCCGCCCCAATGCATTTGAATCACTGGACGAGTGCGATCCAGCCGTGCCGCCACTTGGGCAATTTCCTCTGCTAAGGCATCCAAGTAGGTTTTGGCAATGGTTTGGCTTTGGGTGACGATGACATTGCAACCGCAAAAATAGCAGGCGGTTTGGCAAAAGGGAATATGCACGTATAGGGACAGAGGCAGATGCCCTGCGTTACTCCGCAGCAGTTCCCGCTGGAAACAATGGCTATCAAAGTCAGCAGTAAACTCGGCAGCCGTGGGATAGCTGGTATAGCGGGGCAAGGGGCGATCGTATTTTTGCAGCAATGCCCCATCAAATTGAATTGGCTGAACCACACTCATGGATGTTTGCAAGCTCCTAACAAGATCAACAGTGGGCCTTAAACGGCAACAGCTTCAGGACGGGGTTGCTCCCGCCGACTCGGTTGGTTCTCAACAACGGACTGCCAGACCTGCTCGCCAACGGTGGCTTTTAGCTCCGACTCTAGGGCGTGCATGAGGTGGCAGTTGAGGGTAAAGGCAAAGTTGGCTTCCTTGACAATGCGGGCGATCGCGACCTCATCGAGGCTGAGGCTATCCAAGGTTTCCCGATACCGCTGCTTAAAGGCTTTCTTGTCTTCTGGGGTCGGCAGGGCTGGAAACTCGTAAAAGGCGGTGCCCTTGCCTTCGGGGAGCGCTAACTGGGAACGCACAATTTTACTCAGGGCTTGTCCCCCAGAGAGATCCCCCATATAGCGGGTGTAGGAATGGGCAATGAGCAACAGAGGATCACTTTGGGCGAGGTCATGAATGCGACTGAGGTAAACGCGAGTGGCTGTGAGGGGGGTAATCTGATCGCGCCAATTGTCGCCGTAGTAGAAGGCCAAGTCTTCGGCCAGTTGGCCACTGCGGTTGAGTTCGGGAAAATACATCGCCCGCAGGCGATCGCCCGTAGCACTGGCTAAGGCAGCTTCGAGGTCAGTGTACACAAAGTAGAGATTGGCCAAGAACTGGCGGAAGAGGCTCGGCGTAATCAACCCGCGGACAAAACATTTCATGAAGGCGGTGTGTTCGGCCAAGCTGTGAGCCTCAGCAGTTCCTTCCCGCAGCGCAAGGGAGAGCACGGTCATACCTGTAACTCCTGAAATCAGTTTTTAACAATCTTTTTTGAGATGAGTTCATCCTGCCAACGACGAATGGCCGTGGGCTGAACGGGGGCAGAAGGGCAAACTAAGGGTGAGTATTACTTTTTGACCATATGGCTGTCAAGCGAAACTTCAAAAAACATTACAAAACTGCCTACTTTTGCAAAATCGTCAAGACGGTTATTGACCGTCCTGAGGGATATAGTATAGTAAAACGGTATGACCTGCATAGGTTTAGTTCTATAGGAGTGAAAGGCTTATGGTGGCGATCGCCCCCAATCCCGATGCGAGTCAGAGCGTTAAAACTATTCGCGAAAACCTTTTAACCCCCCGCTTTTACACAACAGATTTTGAACAGGCAGCAAAACTTGACCTGAGTCGCCAGCAGGAACAACTCGAAGCAATGTTGGCGGAAATGCGGGCAGACTACAACCGCCATCACTTTGTCCGCGACGACGCCTTCAAAGGCACATGGGACACCTTGGATGCAGAGACCCGCAAAGCCTTTATTGACTACCTCGAGCGCTCCTGTGTCTCTGAGTTTTCAGGGTTTTTGCTCTTTAAGGAACTCTCGCGCAAGCTGAAGAATCGCCACCCTCTCTTGGCGGAAATCTTTCACCTCATGGCACGGGATGAAGCGCGGCACGCAGGGTTTCTCAACAAGGCAATGATGGATTTTGGCCATGCCATGGACTTGGGCTATCTCTCCAAGGCGCGTACCTACACGTTTTTCCCCCTGCCATGGGTGCTCTACACCGTCTATCTATCGGAGAAAATTGGCTACTGGCGCTACATCATCATCTACCGTCACCTAGAAAAGCACCCCGAACATTCCTTCTATCCCCTGTTTAACTACTTTGAAAGTTGGTGCCAAGACGAAAACCGCCACGGCGATATTTTCAAGGCCTTGATCCACTCCCAACCTCAATTGATTCAAGGCTGGGGTGCCAAACTATGGATGCGCTTCTTCCTGCTGACGGTGTTTGCCACCCATACGCTGACGGTGCATGAGCGTGCCAAATTCTATGAAGCCCTTGGTCTTGATGCCACGGAATTCGATCGCGAGGTCATTGCCAAAACCAATGAAACGGCCGCTCGCACCTTCTCGGTGGTGCTCAATGTCGATCACCCTGACTTTTATCCGCGGCTGCAACGCTGTGTCGAAATCCATAAAAAACTCCAAGCCATTGAAGCCAGCAAGCAACCCAAGTGGCTGAAGGCCTTGCGGAAGCTTCCTCACCAGTTGGCGATCGCCGGCCACCTGTTGCGCCTGTATCTCTTGCCCCCCGTCAATGCCCAACAGGAATGGGGCACCGTGCACTAGGGCTAAAGCTCCTCTTGGCGAAAACGGTTGAGCAGTTCTACCAGCAGCTCTTGGTTGGCCTTGGGAATCAGGCGATCGAGGGAAAGGGACTGCTGACCCCCGCCAAGGGGAACTGAAACCTCCTGCAAGACACTCGTGACCTGCGCCGAATTAACCTCCCCCTGCTCTAGGAGGGGCAAAAAGGCTTCGGCAAGGGGGGCTGCCAGCTTGGCATCAGCGAGATACAGATGCCATTTGGCCACATCCATATAGATATCGCGGCCAATTTCAGCCGCAAGACGTTCAATTAAGGGGGTACGACTCATTTAGGTCACCGCTTTTTCATTCACTCTATTTGTACCAGTCAAGGGGGGCGATCGCTAAAACAGACCGATCATGGGATAGTAATCGGGAAAACACCTGTGGACAAGGATCAGGCTCACCCATAGAAGGCTAATCATTAATTTTTGTTAAGAACTAAAACCCTAACGGTCTTTTCCCTAAGTCCTGAATGCGCTCAAAGCAGCCAAAATCAATGTTTACAGGGAGCGTGTCCTTTTTCTTTTAGGAAAGAGCTGTAGATTACAACAGTTTTTATTCTTTGTGCTACCATAGGCTTCAGTCCTCTTTTAATTGCTCTTAATTGCTGATTGTATGGCTACGGCTATCCCCCCCGGCATTCCCCAAGACATTCAGCCAAGTGAGACCCTACTAGAAAACTTGCGCCAGGATGTCATTCATTTGCTGAAACAGACCGTTGGCATTGTTGAATGCTACAACAGCCTCCATAAAACAGCAGAGAGGGATTCATCTCAAGAAAAAACAGAATTTTCAGGTACAGCAGCGATTCGGCAAGCCCTCACCAACGTTGAGGAAATGGCTCTACGCATGTCCGTGGTCGCCCCCATGAAAGCTGGCAAATCCACGATTATCAATGCAATTGTCGGTCAACCGCTTTTGCCTGCCCGCAATACTGCCATGACCGCTACTGCAACGGAAATCGTTTTAGATACAAACTACCCTGAACCTGTTCTCTTTGTCCCCGAAGAAACCCTCGCTTTATTCAAAAAGGCAGCGGTGAAAATCCGCCAAGAATACAATAGGAATCGTGACAACGTTAAAGCTAAGTTACAGAAATATCCTCATCTTGACACCACATTTGAAAACATTATCAGGAATGACGGCACTTTATTCAAAGAAGAAACAACAGGTGTCGAAAGTGTGCGTGAAGCCCTGCAACTAATGAATGATTTGGTACGTTTAGCCAGCCAAATAGTTCCTGCCTACAACCCTGTAAAGCGGATGCGGGAGCTACCCCAGATCAGAGTAGCACCTTTTACCTCTGAAGGCGAGGCTATCAACACCGCTTTGGGCAACCTTGTCATTATTGACACTCCAGGTCCTAACGAAGCAGGCGAGAACTTAGAAATCAAGAATATTTTTGCTGAACAACTTGAGCGTAGTAGTCTCATTTTGGTTGTCCTAGACTTTACCCAGCTCAAGACCGAAGCGGCTAAAAGTGTTCAAGAAACCGTTCAGGCGATTGCTGAGATTCGTGGTGGAACTGAAAATATCTATGCCCTCGTAAACAAAGTTGATCAACGACGCAGAGGGGATATGACTCCTGCAGAAGTGCGGGAGTTTGTGCAGCAGGAATTTAGAATTCCTAGCTCTCATGTTTTCGAGGTATCTGCCCAACGAGCCTATTGTGCTGCTTGTTTCCTGAAGCAGCATGGCTTAGGAGAAGACTGGCGGACTCGAGATGAGGCCGGAGATTTGGCAAGAGAAATTCTTGGGGCTGAGTGGGAAAAAGAGTTAGAAGAGATTGATAAAGACGCGTTTACTAAGAAAGCTAGAGAGCAGTGGTATGAACGCTCAGGATTTTATCAGTTTTTCACTAAAGTGATTAGTGAACTCATTAAAATTGCTGCACCGAAAGTAATCAGGGAATCTCTAAACATCACTCACGGCTTTATTCATAAGCTTCTTGAAGACATTAATTTGCGAAAAAGAAGCTATCAAGCAACCCTAGGTACACTTGAGGATGAAATTAAGAAACTAAATCAAGATATTAAGAAAATTGAAAGTTCGGCTAATCTGTTGAATATTGTCGAGGAGTATCAAGAAAAAATTAAGAATCAGATTGCCAGTGAAGTCTTTAAATTGAAGAACAAGGCAAGAGCAAACGTTAGTCGTCTTTTTTCTCAAAAAGAGTATGAGCAGGCTGATATTTTCAAAAAAGTAATGCTTTTCACAGACCACCTCAAAAAACCAATACTTTCTATCACAAACAACCTCAAAAAACCAATACTTTCTATCACAGACTTTTTAGCCAACGGCAACTTTCGTGAGCATCAGGATTATGTGACGATTAGTTTTGGCTCAAACGATGACTTGAGGGTTAATTTTAGTTCAAAGGATGACGCAGAAGATTTTCAGAGAAAAATATTTAACCTAGTTTCACAAGAAGTGGAAAAATCTTTTGCTGACACCCAGAAAAAGATTGAAAAATTTGTAGGAGAAAAAATCCTTGGATTAAAGAAAGAAATAGAGGAAGAAACTCAGCCTATCCTAGAAAAAGCAAGAGAACGACTCCAGATGACTTTTAATGTGCAATTAAGCCTTCCTAATTTTCAGGTTTCAAAGGCTAGTTTTGGCAATTCTGAACTTCGACCCGAAGCTTTAACTAGGACTGTCAATAAATTTCGAAAAGTGGAAAAGAGATTTTGGTGGCACTGGTTTTGGCTAATTCCTAAGGAAGTGGATGAAATTTATACAGAGACTATTCAAGAATATGTAGTCTATCTCAATAAAGTCGTTGAGGAAATCAATCGACAAGTAGACACCCAAGCGAATCAAATAGAACAAGAGGTTAATAATTATTTAGAAAAAGGTTTTAAAGTAGAAGCAGAACAATACATCGAGTATCTCAGTAGCTATCTCAAGGATTATCGAACAACCCTGATTGAGAGCCAAGAATATCAGAGAAAGTCTGCTGTTAAAAAAGAAGAAGTGATGAGGCAATTAGAGCAGCTCGAGGAGGATGCTCAAAAAGCGAAGTGTGATATTTCAATTTATTCGCGTCGAGTAGAGGAAGTTCTGGAAAATTATGGTTCTTCCTGCGATTCACCAGAAAATTCCTCTAATCAGTGATTAATTCAGCTTTCCTTACCGTACAGTGTCAGCACTTTTTATCTTTTGTGCTAACCTAACCACCAGTACTCCCTGACTGCTGATAATATGGCCACGGCTATCCCCCCCGGCATTGCCCAAGACATTCAGCCAAGTGAAACTCTAGTAGAAGACTTGCGCCAAGATGTCATTCATTTGCTGAAACAAGCCGTTGACATTGTTGAACGCTACAACAACCTTCATAAAGCAACAGGCACAGAATTTTCAGGTACACTAGCGATTCGACAAGCCCTCGCCAACGTTGAGGAAATGGCTCTACGCATGGCCGTGGTCGCTCCGATGAAAGCCGGCAAATCCACGATTATCAATGCAGTCGTCGGTCAACCCCTCCTACCGGCTCGCAACACGGCAATGACGGCTACTGCAACAGAAATCATTTTAGACCCTAATATTGCTGAACCTATTCTGATGGTTCCCGAAGGGCTGGTCAGTTTATTTCGCGAGACTGCTGATCATATTCACTGGAAATGTCAAACAGATCGCACAGGCGTTGAGAAACTATTGCGCGAGCGATATCCTCATTTGACCCGCACACTAATCAACATTATTAGCAACCCCTTCCTATTCGAGCGACAGATAAAAGGCGTTGAAAATATCCGCACAGTCTTGCATCCCATGAATGACATCGTGCGTTTAGCGAGTGAACTTGTTCCCAACTGTAATGTCATAAAACGAATGCAGGAGTTGCCTCAAATTAGGGTCGCGCCCTTTACCCTTGAGGATCAGCCCATCAATACGACAGTGGGCAACCTTGTCATTATTGACACTCCAGGTCCTAACGAAGCAGGCGAGAACTTAGAAATCAAGAATATTTTTGCTGAACAACTTGAGCGTAGTAGTCTCATTTTGGTTGTCCTAGACTTTACCCAACTCAAGACTGAAGCGGCTAAAAGTGTTCAAGAAACCGTTCAGGCAATTGCTGAGATTCGTGGTGGAACTGAAAATATCTATGCCCTCGTAAACAAAGTTGATCAACGACGCAGAGGGGATATGACTCCTGCAGAAGTGCGGGAGTTTGTGCAGCAGGAATTTAGAATTCCTAGCTCTCATGTTTTCGAGGTATCTGCCCAACGAGCCTATTGTGCTGCTCGTTTCCTGAAGCAGCATGGCTTAGGAGAAGACTGGCGGACTCGACCTGAAGCCAAAGACTTGGCAAGAGAAATTCTTAGGGATGACTGGGAACAAAACTTAAAAGAGATTGACAAAGACGCGTTTACTAAGAAAGCTAGAGAGCAGTGGTATGAACGCTCAGGATTTTATCAGTTTTTCACTAAAGTGATTAGTGAACTCATTAAAATTGCTGCACCGAAAGTAATCAGGGAATCTCTAAACATCACTCACGGCTTTATTCATAAGCTTCTTGAAGACATTAATTTGCGAAAAAGAAGCTATCAAGCAACCCTAGGTATACTTGAGGTTGAAAAAGAAGTGATGAAGCAACTAGAGCAGCTCGAGGAGGATGCTCAAAAAGTGAAGTGTGATATTTCAATTTATTCGAGCCGAGTAGAGCAAGTTCTGATCAGCAGTATTGAAGGTGAATACTGAGTTGACAAATTATTAAATTTTATTGCAGATTCGACTTTCCTTACCCTACAGTGTCAACACTTTTTATCTTTTGTGCTAACCTAGCCCCCAGTACTTCCTGACTGCTGATGATGCCGATTTATTTAAGTCGATTAAAGTAATTTTTTGCGTTGTAGATTTTATGAATTACTTAGCCATTGAAGAGCGAATCCCTCTTGCCAATGATCAGCTACTGATTGATCTAGCTAACAGCATTCACACAAATCAGTCTTTGATAGCGTATCGCGCCAATCGAGGTTTTTTGGGTAGGTTACTGGATAGTTTAACAGGTCGCACTTACCAGCAAGATACCCTTCTTGCCCAAAACTTGACCCGAGGACAGGAAGCATTACTGAGCATTACCAATGAACTGATTGAAAAGCTTCAATTTACTGAGTATGCTCTTGTCACTACCCAACACTCCCTCCGAGAAACTCGTGAATGTCTTGTAGCTACGCAGCACTCTCTTCGAGAAACTCGTGAGGGGCTTAATCACAACACTCAGGCATTGAATAGTTTATTGAATAGTTTAATTGAGACCTGCGATCGCAAGTTTCAAGAGCAAGAGAAACGTATTGCTACCCTTGAACGGCGAGTGACGGCACGGGAAGATTTCGATCGCATTTTCTCTCTCTGGCGAAGTGGCCAAAGCTATCACGATCTCCCTTGGGCTATCCAAATCCTATTTTTAGCCCGCGAAATCTACAACAGTTCCATTGCCTACCTAGAACTTGAACAACAAGTCACTTATTATCGCGACCTACTGGTGAATGAAATTTTGGCGCACCAGCGGCACTACTTACCCAAGCATTTCTTCAGTACCGCAACGCTGCTAAAAGTAACTCGGCAAGCAACAGCACAAGAGGATACAGAGATCGTTTACGACATTCTGGCGAGTTGCCGCTATTCAGACTCCTATCCCTTGCTGCGCAATATGTCAACACTATACTGCCAACAGCAGCCTTCCTTTGTCCTTCAGCACCCTCCTTATACCCTAGATGCCAAAGAAGTCATTCAGCGGATTGTTCATGAAACTGCCGCTGCAACGTTGCATTCCCTCCAGTCTCTGAAATCCAAGGAGTGATTATGCTAAACACTGGTTCAAAAGTTGGTTTAGTCCTCACGGGTGGTGGTGCCAAAGGTGCTTACCAAGTGGGGGCACTGCGCTACCTCGCTGAACAGGGATTTGAACCGCACATTATTGCAGGTACCAGTATCGGTGCCCTCAATGGCGCCATCATTGCCAGCTATCCCCAGCAATTGGCTCGGGGTGTGAGCAAGCTCGAGGAGATTTGGCGTGAGATTGGTGCCGCCAATATCATCTCCGCCAACCCCAACTGGCTCAGCATTCTCATCAGCTATGGCATCCAATCTGCCTTACCTGAATTTGGGGGATGGATCAATACTTTTTTGACAGTGACGGGGATTCTCCCCAAATGCTATTCCTTCTTTGACCCGCGCCCGATCGAAGAACTTGTGCACTCCTATGTAAACTACAACCAACTGAAACGGGGTACGGAGCTTTGGGTAACGGTTTTTCCCTCATTGCAAATTCCGGGTCTGGGCTATAACCTGTTGATGACATTGATTGACATGTGTCGCGTTTGGACAGGCACAAAAGCTGAGTGGCTGCGGGCACAGGATATGGATGACCCAGAGACGTTATTGAACTTGCTGCTGGCGAGTGCGGCCGTTCCTTTGGCCTTTCCGCAGCGACAGGTCAATGGTCAAACCTATGTGGATGGGGCACTTCAGGATAATGTGCCCTTGGGAGCGTTGGCGCAGCGGGGCTGTACCCATGCCATTGTCATTCACCTTGAGGATGGGGTGCCCTGGAATCGTTATGACTTCCCTAATTTGACAATCATTGAGATTCGACCACAGACAGTGCTGAATACTTCAAACACGGTTGTACTGGGGAGTCTAGAAAGCTTGCTCGATTTCCGGAGCGATCGCATTGCCGCCCTGCAAGCACAAGGGTATGCCGATGCCAAGGCAGCCATTGAGCCGATCCTCACCCTTGCGCAGAACCTGAGAAACCTGCGCCAAACCCATGGGGAGTTAAAGGCTTCTACGGCAGCACTCTTGAATCCCGATGAGTTAAAAACCTCTACAGCAGCACTGCTCAATCACAACGTTACTTTAAAATCAATACCCCCCATGGTTGATCCATAGGGGGTCATCAGGAGATAGCTCAGCACCGACCTATGGATCGTAGGGCTTCTTGCCGGTGAACTTCAGTTGCGAAGGATTGGGATTTTGGCCAATGGAGCGGGGCACTGAGTTGACGGCTTCACGCCCTTGGTTCACCTTCTCAGGGAAAACACCATCCTTGGGATGGATCAACACCGTTTCACCATCGGGGAAAATGCGGTAGATTTTGTAGTCATTGATTTTGCGGGGACGCAGTTGCTGAGCGGCTAGGGCAAGGCACTGCTCCTTACGGGCAAGGTAAACAAGATTTTCCCCTTCACGCATAACCGCAGCCCCAGCCGTCGGCATTTCAAAAACCTGCTCTTTGGGGCTTGTCCAGGTGATGGCGTATTTCTCTTCGGTGTCCGCTGCGCTGAGGAGGCCGCCAGTGCTGCCACCATAGAGCGGGGGTTGCCCAGTGAGTGTTGTCATGCGTTCGATCCTCAATCTCTCACGTTTTCATTCTTAAGATCGGCCAGATACAACCCTTTTCTTGGATATGGGAACCATAAAGGGGATGCAATCCTCTCCCATAGGGGCTTTCGCAGTTTTGAGCGTTTGCCCTCCTTGCGAAAAGGGCTGTAGCCAGATTCAACGGCATCGTAGCATTGAAATCGCGGTGTTGATGCGAGTTGTGAGAAACTGTAACAGTTCCTTCAAAATAAGGAATTGTTGTTGAGCTGTTTGATCAGCATTCTGAATTATTTTCAATGATCACCCTTGAACAACCTATGGCTAAAGGGCTAATTTGTTAAGATTATTGACAAAGTGCGACAAAAATATGTCCGCTCCTCACAAGGGATTATTGAGCAATGCAATATCTCTACCTCCATGGATTTGCCTCGTCGCCGCGCTCAAGTAAAGCTCAGTATTTTCGCGATCGCTTTGCGGAACTCGGTCAACCGCTACTCATTCCTGATCTCAATCAGGGGGATTTTTTTCATTTGACCTTAAGTCGTCAAATTGACCAAGTAGAAGCGCTGCTCGCCCCAGAGGAACCCGTCACATTGATTGGCTCCAGTTTTGGTGGCCTGACGGCTGCTTGGCTAGCGCAAAAGCATTCCCAAGTGGTGCAACTGTTTCTGCTGGCACCTGCCTTTGAGTTTGCGATCCATTGGCTGCCGCGCTTGGGCGATCAATACCGCCGCTGGCAAGAAACGGGTGTGCTGGAGGTGTATCACTACACGCAAGAGCGCCTGCTCCCCCTTAGCTATGGTTTTGCCAAGGATTTACTAGAGTACGACGATCGCCAGCTGCAGCGGCCTGTGCCTACCCTCATTTTCCATGGTCTTCAGGATGAGGTGATTCCCATCGAAGCCAGTCGTCGCTACTGTGAAGGCCGCCCTTGGGTGAGTCGGGTGGAATTGGACAGTGATCACGCTCTCAAGGATGTACAGCCGGCCATTTGGGGCATGATGTATCCAATCATCTATCAGCAGTTAACTTGAGAGGCTGGGTCAAGGGAGACCGCAGGAACTTCTGCTCGCACGGCGCGAAACATGCCAAAGCGGCACAGTCCCATGCCAAAGGCAAGCCGCATCAACAGAAAGGTGGGTACTTCCCGCAAAGATTTTACTAGCCCCGGTAGGCCAAAGCGAATCAGCCCCTCTGGTCGCACAATTCCCTGCCAAATTGAATCTAGCCACGAGGGGAGCGTTTCCTGTGTCCAGTCAGCAGTGATCACCTCTCCAGCCACTAAACCCGTTGCGGCAAGGGCTTCGGCAAAGCCTTCAATACTGGCAAAGGCGGGGTGTGCCCATTGATCCAAGAGCTGCCGCATAATGAGCCGCTCCCAGAGGTTCAAGGGGTGCTGGCGATCGTCCCTTTGGTTCCAATCGGCAACCACAAGAATCCCCCCCGGCTTTAGGACACGGAGTAATTCCTTAGCAAACTGCTGTTTATCGGGCATGTGGGGGCCGGCCTCAATTGACCAAACCACGTCAAAGCTGGCATCTGGAAATGACAAGGCTAGAGCGTCATCCACCTGAAACTGCACATTGAGATCCGCAGGAGTGAGTTCCCGCGCCCGCCGTACCTGTTCAGGGCTGATTGTAATTCCCGTCACGTGAAAGCCATAGTCACGCGCTAGCATACGACTGCTCCCGCCAATGCCACAGCCCACATCCAAAACCGTTGTCCCCGGCGGCAGGCGATCGAGACCCGCCCAGCGCACCATTTCATGGACAAAATCTGCCTTTGCTTGGCGAAAGTCTTTACGACGGGGGGGCGAACCATAGTGGCCAAGGTGAATATGCTCACCCCAGTAAAATTCAAGAATGCCGTCATCGGTCCAGTCGTCATAGGACTCGGCGACAGAGCGGGCAGACTCGTACTTGCGAGGAAACAGGAGATAAAGCGCTAACCCTAGGAGGACTAACGCGCCAACAATGATAACCAGTATGAGCAATAGATGAGACATGCAGCAGATTGGCTGGTGAAACCTTTCACTATGATGACGAGGTTTTTAGCATTTCCACAAGGGAAAGAGCCACAGATGGGTTTTCGTGGGAGATCGTACGCTGTTCAATACTATCTTGAAAAGTTGGTGCAATCCTACCTGCTAGTGCTGCGGGCACCCAATCCTCGTGAAAAAGGCTGTAACTTAATAATAAGGAGCCTTAAAAATTCTGGAAGGAACTGCCTTGGCGGATGTGCCTGTGTTTGACTCGATTGAATCTGCGTTGGATGCCCTGCGGCGGGGTGAAGTTATCGTCGTGGTGGATGATGAAAATCGTGAGAATGAGGGGGATCTCATTGGTGCCGCTGAGCGTGTGACCCCAGCCATGATTAACTTTATGGCGGTTCATGCCCGAGGATTGATTTGCCTCGCCATGGAGGGCGATCGCCTCGATGAATTGGATTTGCCCTTAATGGTAACAACAAATACCGATAGCAACCAAACTGCCTTTACGGTGAGTGTTGATGCCGGTGCCCGTTGGGGCGTGACCACAGGCATTTCCGCCGAAGACCGTGCCCGCACCATTCAAGCCCTCATTGACCCGACGACCCAGCCTCAAGATTTACGTCGCCCCGGCCATGTCTTTCCCCTGCGATCGCGCCCTGGGGGGGTTCTCAAGCGAGCCGGCCATACCGAAGCCGCCGTCGATCTGACACGGTTGGCAGGTCTCTACCCAGCGGGGGTCATCTGTGAGATTCAAAATCCCGACGGCACCATGTCGCGGCTGCCCCAACTCATTGAATATGCTCGCACCCACCAACTGAAGATTATTAGCATTGCCGACTTAATTAGCTATCGTCTCCAGCATGAGCGTTTTGTCCGCCGCGAAGCTGTGGCCAAGCTACCGACGGAGTTCGGTGAATTTCAAATCTATGGCTATCGCAATTCCCTCGATCAATCGGAGCACGTCGCCATTGTCAAAGGAGATCCTGCCACGTTTAGCGAGCAACCCGTGCTGGTGCGCGTTCATTCTGAATGTTTGACGGGCGATGCCCTCGGTTCACTGCGCTGCGATTGTCGGATGCAACTGCAAGCGGCTCTGAAAATGATTAACGCGGCAGGACGCGGTGTGGTGGTTTATCTGCGCCAAGAGGGTCGTGGCATTGGCCTAGTCAACAAGCTACGTGCCTATTCCCTGCAAGATTTGGGAATGGACACCGTGGAAGCTAATGAGCACCTCGGCTTCCCAGCGGATTTGCGTAACTATGGCGTTGGCGCCCAAATGCTCAATGACTTGGGAGTGAAGCAGATTCGCCTGATTACCAATAACCCCCGTAAAATTGCTGGCCTCAAGGGCTATGGCCTCGAAGTGGTGGATCGGGTGCCCCTGCTGATTGAAGCGACGCCCTACAACACCCCCTACTTGACGACTAAGGCGGAGAAACTGGGGCATCTACTGCTACAAACTTACCTGATCACAGTGGCCTTTCGCTGGCAGGAGTCGCAATTAGATGCGGGCGATCGCTATGAGCGGTTGGAAAAAATACGTCATCTGGCCGCAGGCGTCCATTTGCTAGTGCGCGAAGAAGCTCGGCCCGTTGCGCAGGCCATCTTTGGACATCCTGACCTGATTGTTCACTTTGGCTTTGACCAACCCCATGTGGCCGATCGCCAGTGGTATCAGCAGCCAGAACATCCCTATGTCTTGGCGGTGCAAACCCTGCTGCGGCAATTTTGCCAATGGCCAACCCTGAAGGGATTTGAGTTTCTCGTGGCCACCGGCAGCGATCCAATGCTCAACCTACCGATGGATCTCGATCGCCAAGCCTACACCCAACAGCCCCCCAGTGAGTGGCAGCCTCATCTCATCTATTCATGGTCAGCATTAGCAGGTTAAAGCGTCGATGAATATCTTGGAGCATCTACGTCGTTTTCAAGTGTGAACATTCATTTATCCCACTACTTCTGGCCGAAAAAAGACACACTGGAGCGGCGTTGGCGTTAGCACAACAACACTGGCAATGGCGCGATCGCCCACGGGGAAACTGACTGCCCAATGTTCTAAAGGCTGAGCCGCCGTCCGCTGCCATACCCCGATCCCCTGAGCCTTGAGCCACGCTTCATAGTATGTCCAAGCCTGTAGAAACGAGCGATCGCTCCCCTCTAATATCCTTTGTTGCAGAGCCGCCCCAAAAAACCGCCGACTAATGGCTGAACGCTGAGGACAGGGGCGCAATATTTCTACATCTACCCCTACAGCCGCCCGGCCACTCACGGCCAACACCGCTAAGTTACCACTATGGCTCCAGTTAAATTCCAAAGCATCCAAATAGGGCTTACCCCCAGCGGTACGCGGTAGAGGCTTCTCGCCAAGATTCGGCTGATAGCGTCGTAAATAGGCGCGCAGGGTAACCTCACGGGGCACATCAGGGGGAAGCGTTAACCACCAAAGATGCAGCGCATTGGAATACAAGGTGAGATTGTCGTGTGGCGCCTGCCATTGAGGGGCAACAATCGGGGGTAGGGGCAAATCCCACACATTAAAGACTGAGGCGTTTTTTTAGTGACAATAGGTGAGTGCGGGGATTAATGGGGCTACGGGGCAGCGGTAACTCAAAATTCGGCCAATTGGGCAGACTGGCACAGGGACAGTGTACAGGGGGTAACCCATGACAGGGTAGAGGCACAGGCATTTGGCAGCGGGCACAGGGGGTAATGTCCCAACAGTCGCTCAAGAGTTGCGTAATCGTCTCCGCCGTGTCCTCAAGAAAGCAGTCTCCTGCCTGACCAGAGATCACATAGACCCAGCAGGCCTCAAAGGCTTGACTGTAGCGATCGCCCTGAAGGACAGGTTGCGGCAGCACCGTATGCGCTCCGCCCCAAATACACAGCCGTTTGCCCAGCTGAAACCAGTAGGCGAGATAGGACTTCACCTTTGCTTGGGCTGCCAAAAAGGCACAACCTTCCAGATCCGTCATTGACACAACCCTCGCTGCTGTACTTACTACCCTAGCGCAAGGAAACGAGGGCGATGCGTGCTAACGAATCAGTGCCGCCAAGGAAGCATCCAACTGTCCCCAACTGTGGCCATCAAGGGCTAACTGCTCAATGAGACTGGCCAAGCGCAACGCTTTGAGTGCCTGCTCCCCACCCACCGAGGGAGGTTGACCACCACGAACACAGTTGACGAAGTGCTCCAATTCAGCATGGAGGGGTTCAATATTGCTTGTATAGACCTTCTCAATGAGACCGTCTTGGCGGTAGAGAACTTGGCCATGATCGGCACTGCACGATGCGGTGGTTTTGCGGTGAATGAGAATCTCGTTTTTCAGGAAATCGGCCTCCGTGAGGGAATTTTTGCAGTGGGCAGCAATGCGTCGTTGTTTGCGGTGGGTGACTTTACTGGCCGTGAGGGTGGCAATAATGCCGTTGGCAAAGCCCAATGTGGCGGTCACGTAGTCCAGATACCCAGAGTTGGCAGAGCGACTGCCGGCGGCCGTTAGGCGCACCACAGGGGAATTGGTGAGTTCCAATAGCAAGTCAATATCGTGGATCATTAAGTCGAGAACCACTGAGACATCATTAGCGCGATCGGAGTAGGGACTCATGCGATCGGCTTCAAGGGCAAGGATTTCCTCAGTGCGCAGAACTTTGCTCAGTTCTTGAAATGCAGGGTTAAAGCGCTCAATATGTCCGACTTGGAGGATGCACTGGCACTCCGCTGCTGCGTTGACGAGCGATTCTGCTTCGCTAATACTGGCGGCAATCGGTTTTTCCACCAAGACATGTACCCCGTGGCGCAAGCAGGTAATGCCCACTTCATGGTGGAGACGGGTGGGCACGGCAATACACACCGCCTCAACGTGGGGCAGTAAATCCACATAGTTTTCAAAAAATTTCACCCGATATTTGCTAGCGGTATCAATGCCCCGCTCCAGATTCACGTCAGAAATGCCCACAAGTTCGACATCTTTGAGTAAACTCAAAACACGGGTATGGTGCTGACCCATGTTGCCAACACCGATAACGCCAATGCGCAGTGGTTCGGGCTGGGGACGGACGGCAGAACTCATGTCTAGTTATTTCACTCCTCTACGCAACCGGGGAAAGGCTTGGTGTTGGCGATCGCCCGCCGTAAGTAGCAACTCACAGAATGAACATTTTCAGAAAGATGCTACCACAGCATTGCCAAATGTAAAGGTTTTGATAGACAGCTATGATGACGACACCAAAGGCCGTCGTGTTGCTCTCAGGGGGGTTAGACTCCAGCACGGTGTTATTTCGTGCCAAGGCACTGGGTTATGCTTGCTATGCCCTTTCCTTTGACTATGGGCAGCGCCATCGGCGGGAATTAGAAGCCGCGATCGCCATTGCCACCGCCGCCGGCGTGATTCAGCATCAAATGGTCTCCTTGAATTTGCAGTTGTGGGGCGGCTCTGCCTTGACTGATTTAACGATTGACTTGCCTCGCGATCGCGATCTGGCTACCATGAGCCAAGAGATTCCCATTACCTATGTCCCCGCCCGCAATACGATTTTCTTGAGTGTTGCCCTTGCCTATGCCGAAGCCCTAGGGGCGCAAACGGTTCATATTGGCGTCAATGCCCTCGATTACTCTGGCTATCCCGACTGTCGGCCTGATTATATTGCTGCAATGCAGGAGGTCTATCGCTTGGGTACCAAGCAGGGGCGTGAAGGCCAGCCCATTGAAATTGTCACCCCCCTCATTGAACTCCACAAAAAAGACATCATTCGTCTGGGGAATGAGTACGGCGTTCCTTGGGAAAAAACATGGTCCTGTTACAGCGATGGCCAACAGGCCTGTGGTCGCTGCGATGCCTGTCGATTGCGTTTAGCGGCCTTTGCCGAATTAGGGCTTGTGGATCCTTTGCCCTACGCGGCTGACCACCCTGTGTAGGTTCGGTAAATCCCCCTTTTGCAGAGAGCGGGAGCGATCGCACTATAGGAAGGAGAGAGGGTTAAGCCCAATATGGGTGCTGTGCCCCGCATCGAAGTTAGCCTGCAAAGGGAGTTTTCGTCGCTATGGCAAAAGTTGTCGGAATTGATCTGGGGACCACCAACTCCTGTGTGGCCGTCATGGAAGGGGGCAAGCCCACGGTTATTGCCAATGCTGAAGGGTTTCGGACAACGCCCTCCGTTGTTGCCTACACCAAAAATGGCGATCGCCTCGTGGGTCAAATTGCCAAACGGCAAGCAGTGATGAACCCCGAAAATACTTTCTATTCTGTGAAGCGCTTTATTGGCCGTCGCTTTGATGAGGTGACCCACGAAGCCACCGAGGTCTCCTACAAAGTTTTGAACGTCAATGGCAACGTCAAGCTGGATTGCCCCGCCCTTGGCAAACAGTTTGCCCCCGAAGAAATTTCTGCTCAAGTCCTGCGCAAACTAAAAGAGGATGCTAGCAAATACCTTGGCGAGGAAGTCACCCAAGCGGTGATTACTGTGCCCGCCTACTTCAACGACTCGCAGCGCCAAGCCACCAAAGATGCTGGCAAAATTGCCGGTCTTGAAGTGCTGCGGATCATCAACGAACCCACCGCCGCTTCCTTGGCCTATGGCCTA
The DNA here is from genome assembly GCF_031583255.1 of Thermosynechococcus sp. PKX82. Classification (NCBI taxonomy): domain Bacteria; kingdom Bacillati; phylum Cyanobacteriota; class Cyanophyceae; order Acaryochloridales; family Thermosynechococcaceae; genus Thermosynechococcus; species Thermosynechococcus sp. PKX82. The sequence continues at coordinate 2,284,613 of NZ_CP134169.1, forward strand.
GATAAAAAAGCCAATGAAACCATCCTTGTCTTTGACCTTGGCGGTGGTACCTTTGACGTGTCCATCCTTGAAGTCGGTGATGGCGTTTTTGAAGTGCTCGCCACCTCCGGGGACACCCACCTTGGTGGTGACGACTTTGACAAGAAAATTGTGGACTACTTGGCTGAATCCTTCCGTGCCCAAGAAGGCATTGACCTGCGCAAAGACAAACAGGCGCTGCAACGGCTGACAGAAGCGGCAGAAAAAGCCAAGATTGAACTTTCCAGCGTCATGCAAACGGAAATTAACCTGCCCTTCATTACTGCAACGCAGGATGGGCCTAAGCACCTCGACATGACGCTCACCCGCGCCAAATTTGAGGAACTCTGCTCTGACCTCATTGACCGTTGTCGCGTACCCGTTGAGCAAGCCCTCAGGGATGCCAAACTCAGCAAAGATCAAATTGACGAAGTGGTACTGGTGGGTGGCTCTACCCGCATTCCTGCCATCCAAGAGCTGGTCAAACGGCTATTGGGCAAAGACCCCAACCAGACTGTGAACCCCGATGAAGTCGTGGCGGTGGGTGCCGCTATTCAAGCTGGGGTGCTGGCAGGGGAAGTGAAAGACATTCTTCTCCTTGATGTCACACCGCTGTCTTTGGGGGTGGAAACCCTTGGCGGCGTGATGACGAAAATTATTCCCCGCAACACCACGATCCCGACGAAAAAATCCGAGGTCTTCTCTACTGCGGTTGATGGTCAAACCAATGTGGAGATCCACGTCCTGCAAGGGGAGCGGGAAATGGCCGCCGATAACAAGAGCCTCGGCACCTTCCGTTTGGATGGCATTCCGCCGGCACCCCGCGGTGTGCCCCAAATCGAAGTCACGTTTGATATTGATGCCAACGGTATTCTCAACGTCACCGCTCGCGACAAAGGCACCGGCAAACAGCAGTCCATTAGCATCACCGGCGCCTCAACGCTGCCTAAGGATGAAGTAGAACGCATGGTGCGCGAAGCGGAAATGAATGCCGCTGCTGATAAAGCCAAACGCGAGAAAATCGAGACCAAAAACCAAGCGGAACAACTCTGCTACCAAGCGGAGAAACAACTATCCGAATTGGCTGACAAAGTCTCCACCAGCGATAAAGACCGCCTCACCGCCCTCATTGCTAACCTGCGCTCGGAAATCGGCACTGAAGCCGAGAAGAAACCCATTGAATCCATTAATTTTGAACGGGTGAAATCGCTGATGCAGGATCTGCAACAAACCCTCTACAGCGTCGGCTCCAGTGTTTATCAAAGTGCGCAGTCCAGTGATGGAACTGGCTCCAGCAGCAGCGGTAGCAGTGGTGGTGGTGACGAAGTGATTGACGCTGAGTTTTCGGAAACCAAGTAGTCCCTTAAATTCGCAACTTTCTGCCAGAACAAGACTCCTCCTCCCCCTAGGTGAAAGCTTAGGGGGTTTCTCATTTTTGTGAGGGGGTATAGTCACAGTTTTTTCGATCACAGGCTTCTTGTGCTAGGGGAAAAATTCCGATAGAATAAAGTTTCTGTCCTTAATTTTTGTTGAGTGCTGAGACCACCCCACCATTGAGGTAAGCATGGCCAAACGCCGCAATCCCAAGAAAGAAAAAGCTCTTCGTAACCAAGCCTATGCTCGCAAGTTTCGCAAGCGTTCTTCGGGTCGCTACAGCCGCCGCCTAAATACGGAGAATCGCCCAGAGACGAAAACCACCGAGACGGTTGAGGAAATGACGGACGCCTAGAGGGCAGTCGGTGATTAAGCGCGCGTTGCCATGGCGAGAGTTCGGGGTTGCGTTTTTAACCGTTTTTTTGGCTGAATTTGCCGATAAAACTCAAATTGCTGTATTTTTCATGGCTGCCCGCGCTGCCTCCCCTTGGTTGGTGTTTTTGGGAGCAGCTTTGGCCTTAGTAACCACTAGTTTGATTGGGGTATTGATTGGTCGCTGGCTATCACAGTACCTCTCGGAACAGCGATTACAAACGCTGACGGGTGGTAGTCTCTTGGCGATCGCCCTTTGGCTATTGTGGGATATGCTGCACCCAAGCCTTTGATGACCAAAATATCGCCACTTAATGGCGCGAGAAAGTTCCTTCAGTTGACGATCGCCCCCTGCTAAAGTGAGGGGGTTAGCTTAGGCACTGTCTAAGTTGGTGAACCCCTGAGGAGACTGTGGAGAATGCCATCCCAAGTCATTGAACTGTGGTCATCGTTCGTTAGTATTGCCGATGCACCGTTGTTTCGCCTTGGGCGGGAAACGATTTCCCTGCGTTGGCTGTTTCAAGTGGTGCTGTTGCTCATCCTCGTTGCCATTTTGGCGCGCTTTTTCAAGGGGGTGCTGAAAAATCAACTCCTACCCCGCCTTGGTTTGGATTTAGGCAACCGTGAGGCCATTTCCACTGTGATGAGTGGTGCCGGGGGAGCACTGGGCTACATTATTGTTTTGCAAGCAGTGGGGATTAATCTCGATTCCCTAGCGGTGATTATTGGTGGCTTGGGGGTGGGGATTGGTTTTGGTTTGCAGGATGTCACCCGCAATCTCATCAGTGGCCTGACGCTCCTGATTGAGCGCAAAGTGCGTGTCGGCGACTTTGTGGAAATTGAAAACATCAGCGGCTACGTTCAGGAAGTCTCGATGCGAGCCACGGTGATTCAAACCTTTAACGGTTCAAATGTGGTGGTGCCCAATACCTACCTTGCCGATAGTCCGGTGCTGAATTGGTACTACGAAACCCATCGCGGTCGTATTGATATTGCCATTGGGGTGGCCTATGGGACAGATCCAGTTTTGGTGACGGAAGTCTTGCTCAATATTGCGCATTCTGAACCAGATGTCCTCAGGGAGCCAGGCCCGCGGGTGATTTTCCGTGAATTTGGCGATTCTGCCCTTAAGTTTGAACTCTGGGTATGGACGGATGCCATTGAGCGTCGAGTGTTCATCAAGAGCAGTCTCAATTTCAAGATTGATTATTACTTTCGGCAGCATAATATCTCGATTCCTTTCCCGCAACGGGACATCTGGATCCGCAATGCGCCAGCGCTCTCTCCCCTTAGTGAGCCAGCCGAAACGGTAGGCATGCCCTTGGCACCGGCAACGCCCTCTTTAAAGTCGCTGCTTCAGCAGGTGAGCTATTTTCAGTGCATGAATGACTTGCAATTACGCTTTCTCATCGAATCGGGCTACCGCAAGCACTTGGCAGCGAAGGAAATTTTGTTCCGTGCTCAGGAGGCAATCAGTAACTTCTACATCGTATTGCAGGGGCAGATGGCGGCGGTCTATGAGGAGAATGGTGAACTCAAGCCGATGATGACGTTTAACCCGGGGGAGCACTTTGGCGAGCTACCACTGATGCTGGGGGTGGCCTGCCCAACAACGATGATGGCAATGACGGATACGGTCTTGTTTGTCCTACCACGGGAGGGATTTGAACAGTTGCTAAAAGAACATCCTTCCCTTGCCGATGATATTGCGGTGGCGATCGCCCGCCGTCAGGATGTGCTGGCGCAACATCAACAGGAGCTTCAGCAACTGAGTCGCCAAGAGGCGGATCAAAGTCGTCCGATTAACTGGATTCGCGATCGCCTGCAAAAACTGCTGAGTTGGTAAAGTGCTCAATCGGTGGCGTCCAGCGTAAATGCGTGCTCCAAGTATTGATGCAGCCGATAGGTACCTGCTTGGTATCGCACCAAGGCCACATCGAAGCGACAGGGATGATCCTGCCACTGGGGCTGACGTTCTAGGAAGGCTTGGGCGGCCAAAATGAGTTTGCGTTGCTTGCTAGGGGAAATCGCACCGAGGCCATCACAATCCCAGTTGCGGGAACGGCGGGTTTTCACTTCGACAAAGCGCACCACCCCCCGCGGATCACAGGCAACAATATCCAGCTCACCCCAAGGGCAAGACCAGTTCTGAGCCAAAATTTGACACTGCTGGGTTTGTAGCCACGCGACAACTACCGCTTCCCCGCGATCGCCCACGTGGCGCATAGGCCCTAGGCTTCAATGGGTTCGAGATTAAACAAGTCTTGGAGGGTCTGCATAGCGCGTTGACGACTTTCTAAATCCCGCTGTGATTGCAGTTGCACCGTTGGATCATGGAGAATCTTGTTAATAATTGTGCGCGTCATTGCTTCAATGACCCCTTGATGTTTCTCACCAAACTCACTGCCTAAGCGGGAGAGGGCTTTTTCCAGCTCTTGGGTACGGATCGCTTCCATTTTTTGGCGCAGACTGCGGATGGTGGGAATCGTTTCTAGGGCGTGCCACCAAGCCAAAAAGGTCTCTAATTCTTCCTCAAGGATACCCTCGGCCTCTTGAGCCAATTGGCGTCGCGCCTCTTGGTTTTGGGCGACGACTGCTTCGAGATCATCCACATTAAACAGTTGTACGGAGGCCAATTCCGTCACGTTGGCATGGACATTGCGGGGCACGGAAATATCAATGATTGATAGGGGGCGATCGCCCGTGAGCACCGACCCTAAATTCTCGCGATCCAAGAGGGGTTGTGTCGCTGCTGTACCCGTAAAGACCAAATCCATTGCTGCCACAATCGGCAGTAGATCTGTCATCGTAAAGAGTTCAAAGCGTACTTCGGGAAACTGCTGCGCCAGTTCCTGTGCCCGTTCCAAGGAGCGGTTGATAATGCTCATTTCTTTCACCCCTCGGGCAATCAGGTGTTGCACCACCAAGCGGGACATTTTGCCCGCACCGACAATGGCAATGCGGCAGTTCTGGAGATTTTGCAACCGCAGGTCGGCGAGTTCCACCGCCGCTGAGCTAATGGAGACCGCCCCCGTCCCAATGCTGGTTTCTGTGCGTACCCGTTTACCGGCCGCGATCGCCCCCGTAAAGAGGCGATTGAGAATAGACCCAATGGACTTGTACTGCTGCCCTAACTGATGACAGCGCTTCACTTGGGAGAGAATTTGCCCCTCGCCAATCACCAAGCTATCCAGACCCGAAGCCACCCGCATGAGGTGCATCACCGCATCCTGATGCAGCAGGATAAAGAGGTAGGGACGCAGTTGGGGCAGGGGAATATGACTCCACTCACTGAGAAACTGATGCACTTCCCGCACGCCCACCTCAGTGTCACTAGTAACAATGTAAATTTCTAAGCGGTTACAGGTGCTAAGGATGGTCGCTTCCTGAATATGGGCGTAGCCGCATAGATGTTGCAGTGCCCGCTCCCGCACATCCTCTGGCACACTCAATTTTTCGCGCACATCCACAGGGGCGGTTTTGTGACTCAAGCCAATGACAGCAATATTCATAGGAATCGGTTGACGTTCGGCTGCAACTCCATCAATTGTTGTATCAGGATTCTTGAGCCTCCTTCACGCTTGTTTGCAAGTCTTTACTAAAGGAGGATTCTCCCTAACCGAGATTCCTGAGCCAGTCCCTCAGGTCTTCCAGGGTCGCAAAGTCAAGGAGTGCCTCTGCCAAAGTCTCAATCTGGGTGGATGGGAGTTGGCGAATTGCTGCTTCAAGGTCAGCCGGTAAATCCCCAAACCGTCGCCTGAGGAAGCGCAAAACAACCAGTGCTTCTCCCTGCTGTAATCCCTGTTGCAATCCCTGTTGCAATCCCTGTTGCAATCCCTGTTGCAGTCCTTGCTGTAATCCTTGCTCCAATCCCTGCCGTAAGCCCCGTTGTAACCCTTCCTCTTGTGCCTCGGCATAGACCTCTTGGTAAAACCGTGTCCGCTTCAGCTCCTCCGTCGTAAACCCCAGCATGCGCAGCACCTCCTCCCGACTCAGCTTGGTGAACTTGTACAGCACAATGGTAGTGATTAACTCTATTATGGCTTCCAAGTTTGGCGCTCTTTCGGTCTGGCTGCGCTGGGCAAGTAATCGGGCGACTCTGGGCATCTCTGCCTCTGGTACCACCATCAACTGCATCAGGGCAAGGCTCAAGGGCAATTCCGCTGGTGACCCCAGTTCATTCAAATACACCCGCCGCAGGCGATCGCTCTTGACCAACACGTCATAGGGTTCAAAGGAAACTTGTTCGGCTTGGCGATGGGGATAAATGACCACCGCTTGCCAATCAGAGAAAGTTTGGCGGTACAGGCGCAGATAGAGAAAAATCTCAGCAAAGAGACGTTCGTAGAGGGTGTTATCGCGCTGAAACTGAACTTCACAGAAATAGACGGTTCCTGAGGGGTCAGGAGGCAGAAAGACACCATCAATGCGAAAGGCCGTTTGCTTCAGCTCCACAGAGTCAAAGCGGTAGCCCTGGGGGGGATTGATTCCCAAAAGGTCAAACAGTGTCTGGGGCAGCTGGGCAAACAGTTGGTAAAAGAGGGAGTCACGGCGCATGGGCTAGGGGGAGCGCTCTAGCCACGCAGAGACGTGTTCAAGGTCAGTGAAGTCAAGGAGAGCTTCTGCCAACGCTTCAATCTGATGGGGAGGGAGCTGGCGAATGCGCTCTTCAAGACTAGTTGGTAAATCGCCAAACCGCCGTCTTAACTGCCGCAAGACAACAAGTACCTCTCCCTGTTGTAATCCCTGCTGTAATCCCTGTTGCAATCCTTGTTGCAGTCCTTGCTGTAATCCTTGCTCCAATCCCTGCCGTAAGCCCCGTTGTAACCCTTCCTCTTGTGCCTCGGCATAGACCTCTTGGTAAAATCGTGTCCGCTTCAGCTCCTCTGTCGTAAACCCCAGCATGCGCAGCACCTCCTCCCGACTCAGCTTGGTGAACTTGTACAGCACAATGGTAGTGATTAACTCTATTATGGCTTCCAAGTTTGGCGCTCTTTCGGTCTGGCTGCGCTGGGCAAGTAATCGGGCGACTCTGGGCATCTCTGCCTCTGGTACCACCATCAACTGCATCAGGGCAAGGCTCAAGGGCAATTCCGCTGGTGACCCCAGTTCATTCAAATACACCCGCCGCAGGCGATCGCTCTTGACCAACACGTCATAGGGTTCAAAGGAAACTTGTTCGGCTTGGCGATGGGGATAAATGACCACCGCTTGCCAATCAGAGAAAGTTTGGCGGTACAGGCGCAGATAGAGAAAAATCTCAGCAAAGAGACGTTCGTAGAGGGTGTTATCGCGCTGAAACTGAACTTCACAGAAATAGACGGTTCCTGAGGGGTCAGGAGGCAGAAAGACACCATCAATGCGAAAGGCCGTTTGCTTCAGCTCCACAGAGTCAAAGCGGTAGCCCTGGGGGGGATTGATTCCCAAAAGGTCAAACAGTGTCTGGGGCAGCTGGGCAAACAGTTGGTAAAAGAGGGAGTCACGGCGCATGGGCTAGGGGGAGCGCTCTAGCCACGCAGAGACGTGTTCAAGGTCAGTGAAGTCAAGGAGAGCTTCTGCCAACGCTTCAATCTGATGGGGAGGGAGCTGGCGAATGCGCTCTTCAAGACTAGTTGGTAAATCGCCAAACCGCCGTCTTAACTGCCGCAAGACAACAAGTACCTCTCCCTGTTGTAATCCCTGCTGTAATCCCTGTTGCAATCCTTGTTGCAGTCCTTGCTGTAATCCTTGCTCCAATCCCTGCCGTAAGCCCCGTTGTAACCCTTCCTCTTGTGCCTCGGCATAGACCTCTTGGTAAAATCGTGTCCGCTTCAGCTCCTCTGTCGTAAACCCCAGCATGCGCAGCACCTCCTCCCGACTCAGCTTGGTGAACTTGTACAGCACAATGGTAGTGATTAACTCTATTATGGCTTCCAAGTTTGGCGCTCTTTCGGTCTGGCTGCGCTGGGCAAGTAATCGGGCGACTCTGGGCATCTCTGCCTCTGGTACCACCATCAACTGCATCAGGGCAAGGCTCAAGGGCAATTCCGCTGGTGACCCCAGTTCATTCAAATACACCCGCCGCAGGCGATCGCTCTTGACCAACACGTCATAGGGTTCAAAGGAAACTTGTTCGGCTTGGCGATGGGGATAAATGACCACCGCTTGCCAATCAGAGAAAGTTTGGCGGTACAGGCGCAGATAGAGAAAAATCTCAGCAAAGAGACGTTCGTAGAGGGTGTTATCGCGCTGAAACTGAACTTCACAGAAATAGACGGTTCCTGAGGGGTCAGGAGGCAGAAAGACACCATCAATGCGAAAGGCCGTTTGCTTCAGCTCCACAGAGTCAAAGCGGTAGCCCTGGGGGGGATTGATTCCCAAAAGGTCAAACAGTGTCTGGGGCAGCTGGGCAAACAGTTGGTAAAAGAGGGAGTCACGGCGCATTGAGAAATGAGGAAGTACTCACCCATGAAGGAGGGCTTAAGCGAGGACATCAGAATAGGAGCGGCTAGGGAACTCTTGATACACCTGTGTAATGGTGGCGGCTAGTCGTTGCATGCCAAGGGCAATTTCCTCATCACTGGCAGTGAGACTAATACGCAGGCACTCCTGTTTGTGGCGCCACGGCTCGGTCAAGCCGGGGAAAAAGGAGCTGCCGGGAACCACAATCACCCCTGCTCGCTTCAGGTGTTGATATAATTCCCAATCTGTCATGGGTAAATCCCGTAGCCATAGCCACGCGAAAATCGCCCCCTCACCGCGATGCAAAAACCAAGGAAGGTCGTTGGGCAAAGCAGTTCGTAGGGTTTCTTCGAGAACTGTCAACTTGCGCTGATAAAAGGGACGAATGACATTGACGGATACTTCGGCTAGGGCACCATTGGCAATGGCTAAGGCCGCGATCGCCTGACCGTAGCGCGAGGCATGAATACAGGCATTGGTTTGAAAGGCTTCGAGAACACTCAAAATCTCGCGATCGCCAATGGCAATCCCCACCCGCTCCCCCGGCAGTCCTGCTTTTGAGAGGCTGAGGCAGTGGACAATATTGCCGCCAAAAACGGGTGCTAGTTCCGTAAAGTTCAAGCTGGGATAGGGGGGGCCATAGGCAGCATCAATCAACACTGGAACGCCATAGGGGACAGCGAGATCAGCAATTTGCCGCACCTCGACATCCGTGAGCACATTTCCCGTCGGATTGCAAGGACGAGAGAAGATGACGCATCCAGTCGTCTCATCAATGTGGAGTTGTTGAAAGTCGGGACGATACTTAAAGGTGTGATCCGCTTCAAAAATCTCAAGGCGCGGACGATAGGCAACAACGGTATCAGGGGTAAAGCTGACGCCACCATAACCCGTATATTCTGGACTCAAGGGGAGAACGACTTTCTTTAATTCACCGTTGGCGCTAAAGCCCCCAAAAGCATTGGCAGCAAAGAAGTAGATGGCCTGACTGCCGGGGGTGACAAGGACATTGCGCTCCGTCAGGTTCAAACCATAGCGGCGATTAAAATCATCGACAACGGCAGCAATTAGCGGTTCATACCCTTGGCTTGTGCCGTAGCGGCAGACCACTTGGCCAAATTCTGGGCTGGCCATTAGCTCGTGGGTACAGTCGCGCCATAGTTGCTCCACCTCAGGGACAATGAGGGGATTACCTGCACTCAGGTTAATCAGGTCTTGACCGCGATTCAGGCGCAACGTCTCAATAATATCCTTCATGATTGCCCGAACTCCCGTCAGTTGGGACATTTGCTGGCCAATCTGGGAGAGTGCAGGATTCATAGGCAAAGGACATAGACAGTATTGGTTAGGATAGCATCTGCGCTTCTATTAAGGGACAGATGGAACCAATAGATACGGTCAATGCTGCTATTCGGTGGGTCACTGTAACATAACGTTAGAATAGGCCAAGAACTGTAAGGCATTCATGGCAGCGTTTATCCCCTTTGTTGGTAAACCTTCTTCCCCTTGGCGATCGCTCGTGATTGGGGTGATTGCTGCTGGTTTGATTGGCAGTGGTGGCCTACTGCTGTGGCGATCGCGCCAAACGCCCCTTGATTTAGATCGCTACACCATACCCGTTCAAGACAGTCGCGATTTAGTCGCTCGCATTGCTGCCACGGGCAAAGTGGTGCCTGTGCAAACCGTCAATATCAGTCCAAAACGGGCAGGTCTTCTCGCCGAACTCTACGTCGAGCAGGGCGATCGGGTCAAGGCGGGTCAAATCATTGCCCGTATGGATAACCGCGATGAACAGGCGCAACTGGCTCAAGCCCAAGCCAACCTCGCCGATGCCATTGCCCGTCGCGATCGCGTGGTTGCCGGTAACCGTGCCGAGGAAATTGCCCAAGCCGAAGCCCAAGTGCGAGCAGCCGCCACCCGTGCTCAATTGGCAGAAGAACGCCTGAAACGCAATGAATTGCTCGCGGCTGAGGGTGCGATTCCCCGCGATACCCTTGATGAACTAAAGGCAAACCGGGATAGCGCGATCGCCAACCTGAATGAAGCTCAAAAGCGCCTGCAACTATTACAGCGGGGTTCCCGCACTGAAGAGATCCGTCAAGCGGAAGCGGCCGTGGCTGCTGCCCAAGCCCAAGTCCAAGCCGCCCGTGCTGCCCTCGAAGATACAGTGATTCGCGCTCCTTTTACGGGGATTATTACCCAGAAGTACGCCAATCCGGGAGCCTTTGTGACACCCACCACCACCGCCTCTGCCACGACCTCTGCCACTTCCACCTCAATTGTGGCGATCGCTGAGGGCTTAGAAATTCTGGCCGAGGTACCAGAAGTGGATATTGGCCAAGTGCTCGTGGGGCAACCCGTTGAAATCCGTGCCGATGCCTATCCGGGGGAAACCTTTGAAGGACGAGTACGCTTAGTGGCACCCGAAGCGGTGGTGGAGCAAAATGTCACCTTCTTTCAAGTGCGGGTCTCCCTTGTTACTGGGTTGCAGAAGCTGCGTTCTGGGATGAATGTGGACTTAGATTTTCTGGGACAAAAAATTAACAATGCCCTGCTGGTGCCGACGGTGGCCATTGCCGTTGAGCGCGGTCAAACGGGTGTTTATGTTGTGGGTGAAGACAATCAGCCAAAATTCCGCCCCGTCACCATTGGCAGTAGCTGGCAAGATCAAACACAAATTATCAGCGGCCTGAGGGCGGGTGAGCGGGTCTTTATTGATTTTCCGGAACGGCTGCGGCCAAAACAGGAGTAGTCTATGGGCTTGCACCACGTTTCCATCCGCACCGCCAATATTCAGCGGGCGATCGCCTTCTATGAATGCCTAGGCTTCACGATGGATGTCCGCTTTACCACGGGCTATACCCTTGCCTGTTGGCTCAAGGGCTGGCACACCCGCCTTGAACTTCTGCAAGTCCCTGAACCCCACCCTGCTGCTGACCCTTTTCACGATGAGCACTATGTTGGCTACTACCATCTTTCCTTTGATCTCAGTGACCATCCTGACCCCCTTGAAACATGGCTCAATCAGGTGGCGCAAACGTTGAAGGCACAGAATTTACCCTTTGAGCTACTGCTGAAGCCCACTCAGCAAGTGATTGGGTCGCACCTCTATCACGTCGCCTTTATGCGTGACTGCGATGGCTTGCCCCTTGAATTTTTGCAGTGTCTGGGTTCCTGCTGAGGCCTAAACGCCGATAAAATAAGGGGGTTGAGAGATTTTTGGGTCGTAGATAGGCATGCAACTGCAAACAATTACTACAGTCATTCCCGACTGGTCGGGGGACTTACTGGCGATCGCCGTCTTTCAAACGGAAGGCACCCTCACCCTCACCGACCCCTACACGACCCTTGATCAACGCCTCAACGGTCTATTGCAGGAACTGATCAACGAAGGGGAATTTCAAGGCAAGTCCGGTACCTCCCTTCTGATGCGCCTATTGCCCAACTTCCCCATTAAAAAGCTTCTCCTTGTGGGCTTGGGGAATCGCGATGACTTTAACCTAGAGACCCTGCGCCGCACTGCTGCGACCATTGCCCGTACGGCTCGCCGTGAACGTGCAAAAACATTAGGCATGGCACTGCCCCATGAGACTTTAGAGGCGGCGGATGCTGCCCAAGCCATTGCCGAAGGAGTTCTCCTTGCCCTCCACAGTGATGTGCGTTTTAAGTCGGATCCCGAAGCTCGTAAACTCCTGCCCTATCCAGAATCCGTCAGCCTGTTGGGTTTAGGGGAGCAAGCAGCGGCCTTGACCCGTGCCCAGCAGATTTGTGATGGGGTGATTTTGGCGCGCGAACTCGTGAATGCCCCGGCCAACGAAGTGACGCCTGTCACCCTTGCGGAAACGGCTCAGCAATTGGCGGCTACCTACGGCCTCACGGCAAAAATTTTGGAGCGCGATGAGTGTGCCGCCTTGGGTATGGGTGCCTTTTTGGGAGTGGCCCAGGCATCTGATCTACCGCCGAAATTTATTCACCTCACCTACACTCCCGCCGGAAATGTCCAGAAGAAAATTGCCCTCATTGGCAAGGGGTTAACCTTTGATTCCGGTGGCCTCAACCTCAAGACCCAAGGGGGCATTGAAACCATGAAAATGGACATGGGGGGAGCCGCAGCCGTTTTGGGAACCGCCAAGGTCATCGGTCAACTCAAACCCGCTGGCATTAAAGTTCACTTTATTATTGCTGCCACTGAAAACATGATCAGTGGCCGTGCCCTGCATCCGGGGGATATTCTCACCGCCTCCAACGGTAAGACCATCGAGGTCAACAACACCGATGCTGAAGGCCGCCTCACCCTTGCCGATGCCCTGGTCTATGCCGAAAAACTAGGCGTAGATGCCATTGTTGATTTGGCAACGCTGACCGGTGCCTGTATTGTTGCCTTAGGGGATAATATTGCCGGTCTTTGGAGCAACAATTCAGAATTGGCGCAAGCTCTGCAAAAGGCCAGCGATCGCTCCGGTGAAAAGTTCTGGCAAATGCCCCTTGAAAATAAATACTTTGAGGGTATGAAGTCCCAAGTGGCCGATATGAAAAACACCGGTCCGCGATCGGCCGGATCAATTACCGCCGCCCTATTCCTTCAGCAATTTGTTGATCACACCCCTTGGGCACACCTTGACATTGCCGGTCCTGTCTGGACAGAAAAAGAGGATGGCTACAATAATCCCTGTGGGACAGGCTACCCTGTGCGCACATTGGTGGAGTGGCTATGCAGTCTCAGTCCCTAAAACTAGTTAATGTTGGTTGTGGTCAAACTTTCCATCCAGAGTGGCTTAACTTTGATGTGGCACCAGCGGTGGCGGGCGTAAAACGCTGGGATATTCGCCGAGGTTTACCTTTTAAGGAAGAAGAAGTCGATGCTGTTTACTCTTCCCACGTTCTCGAGCACCTGAGTTGCCAAGAAGCAGAAAACTTTCTACGCGATGCCTATAGAGTATTGAAGCCGAATGGTGTTCTGCGGATAGTAGTTCCCGACTTAGAGCAAACCACTCGTGCCTACTTAGCTGAACTCGATGCGTTACGAGATGGCAGGCAAACAGAACCTGCCAACTATGAATGGCTTAAATTAGAGCTTTTAGATCAACTCGTTCGCCATCACAGGGGTGGCGCAATGGCGGCCTATCTCCTAAATCCAAATATTCCCAATCCTGACTTTGTCCGATCTCGCATTGGCCAAGAAGCTGAAGATTTCTTCAAGGTAGTTCAACAACCGCAAACAGCTAAGAGCTTTCTCAAAAAAATACTGAGACCACTGCGTCATCCCCGTGAGTTACTCGCGAAAATTTTAGTTTGGCCAATTCTTGGAAAACGAGGAGTGGATGCCCTTAGTGTGGGGCTGTTTCGCTTAAGTGGTGAAGCGCATCTGTGGATGTACGATGGCTACTCTCTCAAACTCTTGGTTGAAGCTTGTGGTTTTCACGACTGTCGTGTAGTCTCTGCTTTTGAGAGTTGCATTCCAGACTTTTCCCGTTACAACTTAGATGTGGTTGATGGCCAAGTGCGCAAACCCGACTCTCTGTTTATGGAAGCTACTAAGCCTGTCAGTGCTTAAAGAGTTTGACGAGACTCTCATTACATGCGATCGCCCCAGCGGTTAGTCGTCTCACCCTCACAAATCCAAGACCGACAGGTGTGGCTCACTCCTGAGCAAGTCCACTATCTCCGCCATGTCCTGCGCTTAAAAGATAACGATGTCATCTCGATTTTGGATGGCCAAGGACAGCGATGGCGGGGCACGCTTGGTGTGAATGGGCAGACTGTCGAATTATTGGAAGCTGAAAAGCAAGAGACGGAGCTCAGTGTAGAAATTATTCTCTGCCTAGCTCTACTGAAGGTGGCAAACTTTGAGCAAGTGCTGCAACAGGCAACGGAATTGGGGGTCAAGCGTATTATTCCGATTCAAACAGCGCGATCGCTCCTGCAACCCAGTGCCAATAAATACCAGCGTTGGCAGCGCATTCTCCAAGAGGCCGCCGAGCAAAGTGAGCGTCTTTATGTCCCCACCCTCAGTGATCCCCTCTCCGTTGCCGAAATGATCAGCCTCACCCCCAAGGGCTACATTGCCAGTTTGAATGCCTCACAGCTCCTGTGGGACTGCTTGCCCCAAATGAATCTATCTCAGCCAATTTATCTGGCGATCGGATCCGAGGGGGGATGGACAGCCTCAGAAGTGGAGCAAGTTTTGGCCGCTGGTTGGCAAGCATTTTCCTTGGGGCGGCGTACCCTGAGAGCCGTCACCGCCGCGATCGCCAGCCTGACCTTAGTGAGCCATTACACTGAGAGGCACTGCGCAACGGCACAACAGCATTGACAACGCCACGGCTACCTCGATACACTAGAAGTTCGGTGAAATTAACGTAAGCAGCAATGCCCACCATCCAGCAACTGATCCGCCAAGAGCGGGAACTGTTGAAAAAGAAAACAAAATCTCCTGCCCTCAAAAGCTGCCCCCAACGGCGTGGGGTATGCACACGGGTTTATACCACAACCCCCAAAAAGCCCAATTCTGCCCTGCGCAAAGTGGCACGGGTACGTCTCACCTCTGGCTTTGAGGTCACCGCCTATATTCCGGGAATTGGCCACAACTTGCAGGAGCACTCTGTAGTCATGATTCGCGGCGGTCGGGTTAAAGATTTGCCCGGTGTGCGCTACCACATTATCCGTGGCACGTTGGATACCGCTGGCGTCAAAGACCGTAAACAAGGTCGCTCCAAGTATGGTGCCAAGCGTCCCAAACCCGGTGAGGCTGCTGCTACCGGCAAGAAGAAATAATTTCCGTTCTCCTATCTCCTTGAGTCCACCCTTGAAATCTTGAACTTCACTAGAGCAAACAGTAAACACCTATGTCTCGTCGCACTCGCGCTCAAAAACGGCCTACTGCCCCTGATCCCGTCTATAACAACGTGCTGGTGAATATGTTAATCCAGCGGATTATGCTCAATGGCAAAAAATCCCTTGCCAGCCGCATTGTCTATGACGCGATGAAAACCGTACAGGAGCGCACCGGCGAGGATGCTCTGCAAATTTTTGAGCGTGCAGTAAAAAATGCAACGCCCCTAGTGGAAGTGAAAGCCCGCCGTGTGGGGGGTGCCACCTACCAAGTGCCGATGGAAGTTCGTCCCGATCGCGGCGTCGCCTTGGCTTTGCGCTGGTTAGTGCAATTTTCCCGCAAACGAGCCGGTCGTTCGATGTCCGCCAAGCTGGCCAATGAATTGATGGATGCCGCCAACGAAACCGGCAGCACCATTCGTAAACGGGAAGAAACCCACAAAATGGCAGAAGCCAACAAGGCCTTTGCCCACTATCGCTACTAAACCGTCACACGGTTCAAGAGTTGGATACAATTATTTAAGAATTCTAACGTAATGCAACAAACAAGGAGGTAGCTGTGGCACGGACGACCCCGCTAGAGCGAGTGCGAAACATCGGGATTGCCGCTCACATTGATGCGGGTAAAACAACCACAACTGAACGTATTCTTTTCTATTCCGGTGTGGTGCACAAAATTGGCGAAGTGCACGAGGGTACCACGGTTACCGACTGGATGGAACAGGAGCGGGAGCGGGGCATCACCATTACAGCCGCCGCCATCAGCACCTCTTGGAAAGACCACCAGATCAATATTATTGACACTCCCGGCCACGTGGACTTCACGATTGAGGTGGAGCGCTCCATGCGGGTTCTCGATGGGGTGATTGCGGTATTCTGCTCCGTCGGTGGTGTGCAACCCCAGTCAGAAACCGTGTGGCGGCAAGCCGATCGCTACAGCGTCCCGCGCATCGTCTTTGTCAACAAGATGGATCGCACTGGGGCAAACTTCTACAAAGTCTATGACCAGATTCGCGATCGCCTGCGGGCAAATGCTGTGCCGATTCAGTTGCCCATTGGTGCTGAAGATCAGTTCAAAGGCATCGTTGATCTGGTGCGGATGCGCGCCAAAATCTACAAAGACGACCTTGGCAAGGAAATCGAAGACACTGAAATTCCTGCCGAGATGACTGAACTGGCGGAAGCGTATCGCACCAAGCTCATCGAGGCAGTTGCCGAAACCGATGATGCCCTCATGGAAAAATACTTTGAGGGGGAAGAACTCACAGAAGAGGAAATCCGCGCCGCCCTACGCAAAGGGACGATCGCTGGCACCATTGTGCCGATGCTCTGTGGCTCCGCCTTCAAAAATAAAGGCGTGCAATTGCTCCTTGATGCCGTGGTGGACTATCTGCCAGCGCCCATTGACATTCCAGCGATTAAAGGTCATCTGCCCGATGGCACAGAGGTAGAGCGTGCTGCCGACGATGATCAACCCCTAGCGGCATTAGCCTTCAAAATCATGTCGGATCCCTATGGCCGCCTCACCTTCGTGCGCGTTTATTCTGGTGTTCTCAAAAAAGGCAGCTATGTCCTCAATGCCACTAAGGGCAAGAAAGAGCGCATTTCTCGTTTGATTGTGCTCAAAGCCGATGAGCGGATTGAAGTAGATGAACTGCGAGCCGGCGATTTAGGAGCTGCCTTGGGTCTGAAGGAAACCTTCACGGGGGATACCCTCTGCGATGAAAGCTCGCCCGTGATTCTTGAATCGCTGTACATTCCAGAGCCAGTGATTTCCGTGGCTGTGGAACCCAAAACCAAGCAGGACATGGAAAAACTCTCCAAAGCCCTGCAAGCCCTCTCTGAGGAAGACCCCACCTTCCGCGTCAGCGTTGATCCTGAAACCAACCAAACCGTGATTGCGGGGATGGGGGAACTGCACCTCGAGATCCTTGTGGATCGGATGCAGCGGGAGTTCAAAGTGGAAGCCAATATTGGCCAACCCCAAGTGGCCTACCGCGAAACGATTCGCAAACCCGTCCGTGCCGAAGGCAAGTTTATCCGTCAAAGTGGCGGTAAAGGCCAGTATGGTCACGTTGTGATTGAAGTAGAGCCTGCCGAACCCGGTACTGGGTTTGAATTTGTCTCCAAAATTGTTGGTGGTGTCGTTCCCAAAGAGTACATTCCACCTGCTGAGCAGGGGATGAAGGAAGCCTGTGAATCGGGGATTTTGGCAGGGTACCCAGTGATTGACCTCAAGGTCACATTAGTGGATGGCTCCTACCACGAGGTTGACTCCTCAGAGATGGCCTTCAAAATTGCTGGCTCCATGGCCATTAAAGAGGCAGTAATGAAAGCCAATCCGGTGCTGCTGGAGCCAATGATGAAGGTCGAGGTCGAGGTTCCAGAAGAATTCCTTGGGACAGTGATGGGAGACCTCATTTCCCGTCGCGGTCAAATTGAGGGACAAACCGTGGAAAATGGCATTGCCAAAGTGACGGCAAAAGTCCCTCTCGAACGGATGTTTGGTTATGCCACTGACATTCGCTCGAATACCCAAGGTCGGGGAATTTTCTCGATGGAATTTAGCCATTACGAGGAAGTCCCCCGTAATGTGGCTGAGGCGATCATTGCCAAAAATAAAGGGAACGCATAGTCTATACGAGGAACAACATGGCACGCGCTAAATTTGAACGAACCAAACCCCACGTTAACATCGGTACGATTGGTCACGTTGACCACGGTAAAACCACACTGACCGCAGCCA
This sequence comes from Thermosynechococcus sp. PKX82, assembly GCF_031583255.1. Lineage (NCBI taxonomy): Bacteria > Bacillati > Cyanobacteriota > Cyanophyceae > Acaryochloridales > Thermosynechococcaceae > Thermosynechococcus > Thermosynechococcus sp. PKX82. The sequence continues at coordinate 2,302,395 of NZ_CP134169.1, forward strand.
TCACCATGACATTGGCTGCCCAAGGGAAAGCCCAAGCTCGCAAATACGATGAAATTGATGCTGCCCCTGAGGAAAAAGCCCGTGGGATTACCATCAACACGGCTCACGTGGAGTATGAGACTGAAAAACGTCACTATGCCCACGTGGATTGCCCCGGCCACGCTGACTATGTGAAAAACATGATCACGGGTGCCGCCCAAATGGACGGTGCTATTCTCGTGGTGGCCGCTACTGATGGTGCGATGCCCCAAACCAAAGAGCACATTCTCTTGGCTCGTCAGGTGGGGGTGCCCAGCATTGTTGTCTTCCTGAACAAAGTGGACATGGTGGACGACGAAGAACTGCTGGAGCTGGTGGAACTGGAACTGCGGGAACTCCTCAGCGAATATGAATTCCCCGGTGACGAAGTGCCCATCATCCGTGGTTCGGGTCTAAAAGCCCTTGAAGCCATGACCGCCAACCCGAAAACCCAACGCGGTGAAAATGAGTGGGTCGATAAAATCTACGAGCTAATGGATGCCGTGGATAACTACATTCCTACCCCTGAGCGGGATGTGGATAAGCCCTTCTTGATGGCTGTAGAAGACGTGTTCTCCATCACCGGTCGGGGTACCGTGGCCACGGGTCGGATTGAGCGGGGTCGCATTAAGCTCAACGAAACGGTTGAACTCGTGGGTCTGCGGGAAACTCGCACAACGACGGTCACCGGTATTGAAATGTTCAAGAAGAGCCTCGAAGAGGGGATTGCCGGTGACAACGCTGGTTTGCTCCTGCGCGGTCTGAAAAAAGAGGATGTGGAACGGGGAATGGTGATTGCCAAACCCGGCTCCATTACGCCCCACACCCAATTTGAGGGTGAAGTGTACGTGCTTACTGAAAAAGAGGGTGGCCGTAAAACCCCCTTCTTTGCTGGTTACCGTCCGCAGTTCTATGTGCGTACCACCGATGTGACCGGTACGATTACCTCCTTCACCGCTGATGATGGTAGCGCCGCTGAAATGGTGATGCCTGGTGACCGCATCAAAATGACCGTGGAACTGATCCAGCCCATTGCCATTGAGCAGGGGATGCGCTTTGCCATCCGTGAAGGTGGCCGGACGATTGGTGCGGGTGTTGTCTCCAAAATCCTGAAGTAGTTGATCTTATGGCCGCTAGCCTTTCTGTGGTGTTGGCGGCCTTTTTTGTCTGAATTTTGTCGGATTGTCTCTGAACCTTGACAAGTAAGGAAGATTCCTATGGCTGCTCTACAACAGAAAATTCGTATTCGCCTTAAGGCCTTTGATCATCGCTTGCTCGATACTTCCTGCGATCGCATTGTCGATACTGCAAAAAGAACCGGCGCTTCCCCCGTTGGCCCAATTCCCCTACCCACTCGCCGTCGAATTTACTGCGTTCTGCGATCGCCCCACGTGGACAAGGACTCACGGGAGCATTTTGAAACCCGTACCCACCGTCGCATACTCGACATTTACCAACCTTCACCGAAAACGATTGATGCCCTGATGAAGTTGGACTTGCCGGCGGGCGTAGATATTGAAGTGAAATTGTAAGCGTCGCCAAAGTTCACTACACTGAGGGGTATGACGCATACGATCATTCATCCTTCCCCCTCTGAGTCTTCTCTTCAGCCCCCTGCCATGGCCTACAGAATCAACTGCCAGCAGGGGCACACTCATCTTTTATGGGTAACGCTGCGGCTAACGGCACCGCAAACCGATGTTCTTGATCTGCACTTACCGGTGTGGACGCCGGGTTCCTACCTTGTGCGCGAATATGCGCGGCATCTTCAGGACTTTACGGTAACGGCCGCTGACGACACTCCTCTTGAGTGGTGGAAGTGTTGTAAAAATCAGTGGCAGGTGGCTTGCACCCCCGGTCAAGAACTGGAAGTGCGCTATGCCATCTATGCCCATGAACTCTCGGTACGCACAAACCACTTTGATAGCAGCCATGCCTACTTCAATCCGGCAGCGGTCTGCCTCTATGTGCCAGAATATCGCGATCAGCCCCTAACAGTAACGATTGTGGCACCGCCGGACTGGCGGGTGACGACTCCGCTTGAACCCTTTGGCGAGGATGGCTTCACCTTTTGGGCAGCAAATTACGATCTGCTGGTGGATAGCCCCTTTGAGGTGGGTACCCACCCTGTTTATGCCTTTGAGGTGGACGGTAAACCCCATGAATTGGCGGTGTGGGGCAAGGGCAATTTTGAGCCGCAGCGGGCGATCGCCGATATGCAGCGGATCATTGCCACCGAGGCAAGTCTCTTTGGCGGCCTGCCCTACGATCGCTATGTCTTTATTTTGCACCTTACCCACAAGGGCTACGGCGGTCTGGAGCATCTCAATAGCTGCTCGTTGATCTTCCATCGCTTTGGCTTTCAGCAAGCGGAGCAGTATCGCCGCTTCCTCTGTTTAGTGGCCCATGAGTTTTTCCACCTCTGGAATGTCAAGCGCATCCGCCCCCAAGCCTTCGAGGTCTTTGACTACGACAGTGAGAATTACACCACCAGCCTTTGGTTTGCAGAGGGAGTGACCAGTTATTTCGATCAACTGATTCCCCTATGGGCAGGATGCTTTGATGCAGAGGCCTATCTTAAACTACTGAGCGAAAGCCTCAATCGCTACCTACATACCCCCGGTCGTTGGGTGCAATCCCTGAGTGCTGCTAGTTTTGATGCTTGGATTAAGCTCTATCGCCCTGACGAAAATAGCATCAATTCGCAGATGTCCTACTACCTCAAAGGGGAGTTGGTGGCACTGTTGCTGGATTTGCGGATTCGCCTTAATTTTAATCACCAGCGATCGCTCCTCGATGCCCTGCGGCGGTTGTGGCAGCAGTATTGCGAGACAGGTCAGGGCTATACCCCCGATGAGCTGTGGGAAACGATTGAAACCGTTGCCGATGAAAACTTGGCGGCATGGCGCGAGCAGTTCATTGAGGGAACCGTAGAACTCCCCCTTCAGGAGTGGTTGGGCAAAGTCGGGCTGGAACTAGTTCCCCAAGACGCGCTGCCCTATACGGGACTTCAGTTCAAGCAGGAACACGGCGCTCTGCAAATCAAGGCAGTGCTGCGGGACTCCCCGGCTGAACAGGCAGGCTTGGTGGCTGGGGATGAAATCATTGCCCTCAATGGGTGGCGCGTCAAGGCGGAGGACTGGTCAGAGCGATTGCGGGAATACTCAGTGGGAGAGACGATTCACTTGACATGGTTCCATGATCAGCAATTGCACTCAGGAACATTGATGTTGGGAGACCCTCAGCCCCGCTATCAGGTGCAGTGCCGTGCCGATGCCACGCCGAGTCAGCGGGCACATTTGGAGGCTTGGTTAGGAGCCACAGCGGCAAAGCTCTAGGGGAGGTGGCAGCATGCTTCAGCCCTTGATTCAGGATCGCGATCGCTTGGAACAGATCTTGCGGCAACTGCCCTTGACTCCCGGCGTTTATTTTTTCAAGGACAAGACGGATCAAATTCTCTACATTGGCAAGTCCAAACGCCTGCGATCGCGGGTGCGCTCCTATTTTCGTGAGCCAGCCCAACTGGGGCCGCGCCTTGAATTAATGGTCTATCAGGTGGCGGACATTGAATTCATCGTCACCGATACGGAAGCCGAGGCCCTTGCCCTCGAAGCCAATTTAATCAAGCAGCATCAGCCCCACTTCAACGTTCTCCTCAAGGATGACAAGAAATATCCCTACGTCTGTATTACGTGGTCAGAACCCTACCCCCGCATTTTCATTACCCGCAAACGCCAATTGGGTAATGTCGGCGATACTCGCAGTGATTCCCCCAAGGATCGCTACTATGGCCCCTATGTCGATAGCTTTCGCCTGCGCCAAACCCTTGCCCTTGTGAAGCGGCTTTTTCCGCTGCGGCAACGTCCCCGCCCCCTCTTTAAGGATCGCCCTTGCCTCAACTACGATATTGGTCGCTGTCCGGGGGTCTGCCAAGCCCTGATTTCACCGCAGGAGTATCGGCAAACGCTGCACAAGGTGGCCATGATCTTTCAGGGACGCACAGGGGAACTCGTGGCACAGCTCCAAGCACAAATGGCGCAAGCGGCGGCGGATCTGAATTTTGAACTGGCGGCACGACTACGGGATCAAATTCGTGGCCTTGAGCATTTAGGAGTGGATCAAAAGGTGTCCTTGCCGGACGATACGGTGTCACGGGATGCCATTGCCCTTGCCCTCGGCGATCGCCATGCTGCCATTCAACTCTTTCAAATTCGTGCGGGTCGCTTGGTGGGACGCTTGGCCTTCGTTGCCGATGCTCAAAGTGGCAGTGTGGGCACGATTTTGCAGCGGGTGCTTGAAGAACACTATGCCCAAGTTGAAGATGTAGAAATTCCCAGTGAAATTTTGCTGCAACATCCCCTACCTGAGGCGGATCTGCTGCGTACCTACTTGAGCGAAAAGAAAGGCCGCGCCGTCACCCTCACCGTCCCCCAGCGGCAGGCAAAAGCAGAACTCATTGCCATGGTGCAACGCAATGCAGAATTAGAATTGGCACGCATTCAACAGGCCAGCGATCGCACCCAAATGGCTCTTGAAGATTTAGCCCAACTCCTTGGCCTTGACACCCTGCCCCACCGCATTGAGGGCTACGACATTTCCCACATTCAAGGGTCTGACGCCGTGGCCTCACGGGTCGTTTTTATTGATGGCTTGCCTGCCAAGCAGCACTATCGCCACTACAACATCCGCAACCCTGAGGTAAAACTTGGCCACTCCGACGACTTTGCCAGTCTTGCTGAGATTCTCCGCCGCCGCTTTGCCCCCTACCTTGAGGGCAAGGGTGACCCTCCAGAGGCTGATGACTGGCCAGATATTGTCCTCATTGATGGCGGCAAGGGGCAACTCTCCGCCGTAGTTCAGGTGTTGGAGCCGCTCCTAGGGGATCTCACCCTCCTCAGCTTGGCCAAACAGCGGGAGGAGATTTTCCTACCCCACCACCGCCAGCCTCTGCCGACCGATCCAGAGCAACCGGGGGTGCAATTGCTACGCCGCGTCCGCGATGAGGCTCACCGCTTTGCCCTGAACTTCCACCGTCAAAAACGCGCCCAACGCCAACGGCGATCGCACCTCGACCAAATTCCCGGCTTGGGCTATCAACGCCAAAAGGAACTCTTCGCCACCTTTCGTTCCATTGACTACATCCGCATGGCCACGCCCGAACAGTTGGCGCAGGTACATGGGGTCGGCCCCCGTCTAGCGGAAAAAATTTACCGCTATTTTCATGCTGATACCGATTAGCAAAGAGCTAAGTGCTTTTCAAAAGAAGAGGGCGATCGCTTGCTATTTCAAAAGCGGGTAACGCGATTCGAACGCGCGACATCAACCTTGGCAAGGTTGCGCTCTACCACTGAGCTATACCCGCAACAGATTCTTAGCTTAAAAAATTAGGGGGCGTCTTGTCAAGCCCCAGAAATTTCAGCAACCCTCAGGACCACAAAAGCTGTGGGCGTACAACACTTCGGCATCGTAGATGTAAGCAATGCCTGCATAGTCGTTGAAAAACTCGACTGCCACCCGATCCACAATTTTTTCGGCCATTTCCCGTGTCTGGGTGAGTACCTCAAACTTGATATTGGCTTGGGTATCGGAAACGCTGGGTTGATCAGAGGAGCGCACATTGCGACTCCCTTTGCCGCCGGTTTCCATCACGCTGTAGCCAGTCGCCCCGGCCTCATCAATGATTTGGGCAATTTTTTTCAAGAGAATCTTCTCGGTCACAATCACGAGCTGCTTTGCTGGCTTGGCCATTCTGAGTACCTCCTTGAGTGAAATTGGCGCGTTTGGGTCACTAGCTGCCGCCCATGATTGCTTGGGCAAGGCCAAGGTAAAGCGGAATTCCTAGGCCAATGGCAATGGGAGTCCCGATCGCGGTGGAAGCACCAATATAGGCGGAAGGGTTAGCGGAGGGAATCCCTGCCCGTAATGTTGACGGCCCAGAAATATCGGAACTAGAGCAGGCAATCACGGCTAGAATCACTACACCTCCAAGGCTAAAGCCAGTGACATAGTGGGCAATCATTCCCAAACCAAAGGCAATCAGGCCATGAACGAGGGGTGCCACCACGGCATAGACCACATACCATTGAGCAACTTTACGCAACTCACCCAAGCGTGACCAAGCCTCCATCCCCATAACGAGCATCAACACCGAGAGTAAACCGCGAAACAGAGGGTTGTAAAAACTCTCATAGACACTGTCGGGACGGGTAAAGATGCCCAAGGCAACGCCCAGCAGCAGTGCCGAAAGGGCTGCCCCTTGCAGACTTTCTTTGACAATCGGCCAGATTCTGGCTCGTTTGCTTTGTTGACTGCGGTACTCACTGGCAGTGGTGGGATACTCACTGGTGCTCCCGGCATAACCTGTGGCGCTCCTTGCACCCGCATCGGCACCAACGGCACTGAGGGAAGCCGGCGCCTTTTTCTCCTGTTTTTTCTTGAGGTAAATGCTGGCAACGACAATGGCTGTCACCAGAGCCGGAATATCCATGAACGGATACAGTGCGGCTGCCCAAGGTTCATAGCTAATTTTCTGCGCCTCCAGAGCCGTTAGTGCTGCTGCCATGGTCGAACCACTCACATCGAACCACTTACAGCCCCAAATAAACCTGCGGTAGCGATCGCGTCCACGGTTTTGACCTTCGGAAGCTTTGCTAAGGTATAACGGCCAATAAATACAATGAGAATCCCCATCGCCACAACAAAGAGTGCTGGCAAGAGCATCTCCTGTAGGTTGGAACTGCGAATCGCAATCCCATCGCTGAGGCCGACTTTCATTAGCAACATAAAAATAATGAACTTATAGATGGCATCGGGAATCTGAAGTTGACTGCCCAGCGCTGCAATGACCATGCCCCCCAGCAAGAAGCCAAGGGTAGGCGACTGTAATTGCTTGACAAAATCTTGCAAAAACTGACCGAGAAAATCCACAGTACTATTCCTCCTTAATTATCAGGGGCTATCCATGGGGCTGTAGATGTTGAAGTTGATAGAAGACTATTTGGGCGATCGCCCTCCCTGCATCCGTTGGTCAACGGCGCAAACATAGTCTTTTATCTATTCAAGCTTTTTGATTTGCTTGCCTTACTCTATAGTAAATTCTTCAGCAACACACACATTTAATAAACATTACTTTCAAATAGATTAAATAAGCCCAGCTTATAGAGTGACCTTGGGGCGATCGCGACGCTGTCAATGGCTTCTTGGCGCGTACATGATAATCAGCGTTCCTAGGAGGGCAACCCCAGCACCGAGCAAATCAAACTTATCGGGGCGCACCTTATCAATTCCCCAACCCCAAAACAGAACCACCAGCAGGAAAATGCCACTATAGGCAGCCTGAACACGACCGAAATGCGCAGGTTGCAGCGTCGGTACCATGCCATACATAAAAAGGACGATCGCCCCCGCTAAGGCATACCCAATGCTTTTATGCTCCCGTAGCCACAGCCAGACAAGATAGGCTCCCCCCAGCTCTAGGAGGCCTGTGATCAGAAAGTAAAGTAGGGATTTTGCAACTTTCATCATCGCCGCAGTGCTTGCTATACACTGGAAACTACACTGGGCCGACGCCAGCATATGACAATTCAGTTGACGATTCGCCGCCAAGCACCCAACAAGAGCGCCTATTGGCAAACCTTCGAACTAGAGATTGATCCTTCCCTCACCATTCTTGATGCCCTCATTCAAATCAAGGGATACCACGACGGTAGCCTCAGCTTTCGCAAGAATTGTCGAAACACCATCTGCGGCAGTTGCGCGATGACCATTAATGGTCGTTCTGCCCTTGCCTGTCAACAAAGTATTCACGCCGAGTTGGCCAATAGTCCTGTGCCCAACCAAATTGCGATCGCTCCCTTGGGGAATTTGCCTGTCCTCAAAGACCTTGTCGTGGACATGAGCGATTTTTGGCAAAAACTTTCAGCCGTTAATCCTTACGTGAGTACAGCGGCACGGCAAGTGCCTGAGCGGGAGTTTCTGCAATCCCCCAGAGATCGCGCCAAACTCAATGCCTCTGGCAACTGTATTCTCTGTGGTGCCTGCTACGGTGCCTGTAATGCGGTGGAAGTGAATCCCGACTTTGTTGGCCCCCATGCCCTTGCCAAAGCAGCTCGCCTTGTGGCTGATACCCGCGATAGCGAAACTGACCAACGCCTAGACCAATACAACACTGCCACCAGTGGCGTGTGGGGCTGTACCCGTTGTTTTAATTGCAACACCGTGTGTCCCGTGGGCGTACAACCCCTCGATCGCATTAGTGAGATCAAGCAGGCCATTTTAGCCCGCTCAACAGGGGCAAGCCGCAATGAAGAGCGACCCCTCCGCCATCGGCAAGTGCTCTTAGAACTGGTGAAAGAAGGCGGCTGGGTGGATGAGCGACAATTTGGCCTCCAAGTAGTGGGCAATCGTTTTCGAGATCTCAAGGGTGTGGCAAGCCTTGCCCCCTTGGGCTGGCGGTTATTGCGACGGGGTAAGTTTCCGCTGCGATTTGCAAAGTCTGCTGGTCAAGCCCAAATTAAGGCAGTGATCACCGCCCTACAGCAGAAACAGCCGTCTTCTAAAATGTGAGTACAAAGTGAAGGCTCTATGCCAAGCTAAAGAAGTTGTTTTGCATACCTAAACACCATGAGTGAACCAACACCTGATGATTTGACCCCGCAATTTGGTTGGTCGCGCTATGCGGAGCTGATCAATGGCCGCTTTGCCATGGTTGGCTTTATTGCCCTGCTGGTGCTGGAGTGGGTCACTGGCCAAGATTTCTTTACGTGGGTGGGCTGGCGATAGGTTGTGGCGGCAACACTGCGCTTAGAGGGAGTCACGCGGCGATTTGCTCCAGGAGTGGGAATTGGTCCACTCTCTCTAACTGTGCCCGCAGGGGCGCTTTGGGTGATTGTCGGGCCTTCGGGTTGTGGTAAATCTACCCTGTTGCGGCTTATTGCTGGTCTAGAGCAGCCCACCAGTGGGGAGATCTCCATTGGCGATACCTGTGTCAATGGCCTGAGTGGGCGCGATCGCGATGTGGCAATGGTCTTTCAGAACTATGCCCTCTATCCCCACATGACCGTGGCCGAAAACCTTGGCTTTGGTCTGAAAATGCGCGGTGTTGATCCGGCCACACGGCAGCAACGGATTCTTCAAGTGGCTAAGCTACTGGGGATTGAGTCCCTGCTGCAGCGCAAACCGCGTCAACTCTCCGGTGGTCAGCAACAGCGGGTGGCCTTGGGAAGGGCCTTGGCGCGATCGCCCCAAGTGTTTCTCCTCGATGAACCCCTCTCCAACCTTGATGCCCAATTGCGGGAACAAACCCGTGCTGAACTGAAACAATTACATCAACAACTGGGCATTACCACCCTCTATGTCACCCATGATCAAGTGGAGGCCATGACCCTTGGCGATCGCATTGTGGTGCTGGATCGCGGTCAAATCCAGCAAATTGGCACCCCTGCTGATCTCTACGACAAACCCGCCAATACCATGGTGGCGCGATTTTTGGGCACCCCGCCGATGAATTTACTGCCCGCTCGCTGGGATGGCAGCCGCCTGTGGCTAGCGCAGCAGCCCTTGCCCTGTCCAGACACCCCCCATTGGCCGCTAAAAAGTGAACAACCCCTCACCGTGGGCATTCGCCCAGAGCATTTGTCTATCAGTGAGAAGGGCTTGGGGGCGATCGCCACCCTCGTTGAACCCCTAGGCCGCGAAGCCATTGTCCGCTGTCGCCTCATGGATAGTTCCCAAGAACTGCTGTGGTTAGCCCCTAATCACCAAATCCCTCAAATGGGTGACCCTCTCCAGTTGCAGGCTCGCCATCTTTATCTGTTTGACCCTACGAGCGGGGTGGCTCTCAATTTTGAGCCTAGCTGAAAATTCATCGGAACCCTTACCCAAGATTGGAGGGTTCGCTTAGAATACAACTAGGATTCTGTAAAATTTCGTAACTTCTGCGGCCAGCCCGTCCATGACTTCGGTAACCTCTCTTTTTTCACCTGTCGAAGCGGATCTCTGTGTACTAACGGAGAACCTGAAGGCACTGATTGGAGCACAACACGCCGTACTCTCTGCTGCCGCCGAACATCTTTTTGCTGCCAGTGGAAAGCGCATTCGACCCGCCATTGTCTTTTTGGTGTCGCGAGCCACGCTGCCCGATCAGGGGATTACCCCGCGGCACTGCCGCTTAGCAGAAATTACAGAAATGATTCATACCGCCAGTCTCTTTCATGATGATGTGGTGGATCAAGCGCAACTACGGCGCGGTGTGCCCACGGTTAACAGTGTTTTTGGCAATCGGGTGGCCATTCAAGCAGGAGACTTTCTCTTTGCCCAAGCCTCTTGGTACTTAGCGGATTTGGATAACCTGCAAGTGGTGAAGCTCCTCTCCCAAGTGATCAAAGACTTTGCTGAAGGGGAAATTCGCCAAGGCTTTAACCGCTTTGACACCAGCATTACCCTAGACGACTATCTACTGAAAACCTACTACAAGACGGCTTCCCTCATTGCCAACAGTGCCAAGGCGGCAGCGGTTCTCAGTGAAGCGCCGCCAGAAACCATCGAGGCCATGTACACCTACGGCAAAAATTTGGGTCTAGCCTTTCAAATCGTCGATGACATCCTTGACTTCACCCGCTCCACCGCAGAACTAGGGAAACCCGCTGGCTCAGATCTGCGGGATGGCAACCTAACTGCACCGGTTCTCTTTGCCCTACCCAAAGCGCCCTACTTGCATACCCTCATTGAGCGAGAGTTTAGTGAAGAAGGGGATTTGGAAACCGCCCTCAACCTAGTGCGCCAAAGTGGTGCCATTGAAGACGCCCGCAATTTAGCCAAGGAATATGCCCAAGCGGCTCTACCGGCGCTTGAAGTGCTGCCTTCGTCGGAACCGCGTCAGGCCCTCAGCCAGTTGACCGATTATGTCCTTGAGCGGCTCTATTAAGCTGCCAGCGGCAAAATTTCCAATGCCCAGCGCATAAATTTCAGGAACTGGGCGAAAAACAGAAACAAGACTTCCATGAGGGAGTCCAATAGGTATAAGTGCGGGATCAGTAATCAATCCCCTACACTAAAGACAGGGATTGCGTCCACCCGACTAGCCCACGATTGGTTTTTATTTCGGGAGTGAGTTTGTGGCAAGAGGCGTTCAACAGCGTAAATCGGTGAGTTCTACTGTGGGTGGTCGGGGAAGGCAAAAAGTATCTCAAAAAAGCAAGGGTCAGCGATCGCGCCCTTCGCCATGGCGTACCCTAGGCTGGATTGCTGCCTTTAGTGGTGTGTCCTTGGTTTCTGCCTTTGCGGGCATGACATTTGTTTTGATGTCACCCTTTCAGGGCACGAACCATCGTGGCCAACGGGATCCCTCTTGGCTGGAAATGATGACACGGGGGTTCCAGTATGGCATGAGTCGGCCAGTGAACCTCTTGGTACTGGGGGTGGATAATGTCTTGGATGCCCCTGAAGGTTCTCCGAAACGGTTCCGTGGTCGCACGGATACGATGCTGCTGGCGCGGTTTAACCCTGAAAATGGCACGATTACGGTCTTGAGTATTCCCCGTGATACCCGTGTGGAAATTCCCGGACATGGCATCGACAAAATTAATGCGGCCAATGTTTATGGAGAGGTCGATCTAACGGTGCGGGTGGTCAGCGAAATCCTCAACTATACCCCCATTGATCGCTACATTCGCATTGATACAGATGCATTTCGAGAATTGGTGGATCTGGTGGGCGGTGTCGAGGTCAACGTGCCCAAGCGGATGGTTTATACCGATCACACCCAAAAACTTTACATTGATCTTCAACCGGGGCTGCAAACCCTGAACGGGGAGCAAGCAGAGGGCTTTGTTCGCTTTCGTTACGATGAACTGGGGGATATTGGTCGTGCCCAGCGGCAGCAAATGCTGATCAAGGCGCTGCAAAAGAAACTGGCCAATCCCGTCATGCTGACCCAGGTGCCGAAAATCTACAGCGTCCTGCAAAAATATGTGGATACGGATTTAACCTTTGCCGAACTGATGGCGATCGCCCAATTTAGTTTGCGCATTGAGCCAGACAACCTGCGTTTGATTCTGCTGCCGGGACGCTTTAGTGGTGATAGCTATGAGGTCAGCTACTGGCTTCCTGACTATGACCGCATTGATCGGGTGGTTGCTGAGCACTTTAGCGATCGCCCCTCAAAGCTGGTTGACCATACGTGGCGTGAAACAGGGACGCTACGCATTGCGCTGCAAAATGCCTCCGGTAGCAGTGACGCTGCCCAAGACATGGCGGATTTCCTCGCCCACCACGGCTATACCAATGTGATCATCAGTGAAGAGTGGTATCAGCAAACCCCCGAAACAGAGATTGTGGCACAGCAAGGGGATATTGGGGCTGCGCAAATGATTCGTTCTGTCCTTGGCATGGGGCGAGTATCCGCCAACTCCACGGGGGTGCTGTCTTCGGATATTACGATTCGCATTGGCCGCGACTGGGCAGCCGTCTTGCACTAGGTGAGAGTGGCGGGCAGTTTCTTGGTCACCGCTTCGGGTTCGAGGATGCGGTCAATAATGCCGTATTCCTTGGCCATTTGCGGCGTCATATAAAGCAGCCGATCCATATCGCGGGTAATGCGTTCGGGGGGTTGACCGGTATTTTGCGCCAAAATCTCCACCATCATTGCCTTATTGGCCAGAACCTCCTTGGCACGAATTTGAATATCGGTGGCCTGTCCTTGGGCATAGCTCTTGGTTTGGTGCAGAACAATCGTGGCGTGGGGTAAACTGGCTCGATACCCCTTTGTCCCCGCTGAGAGCAACATGGCGGCCATCCCCATCGCTTGACCAATGCAGATCGTATGCACAGGGGGCTTAATGTAGCGCATGGTGTCGCAGATGGCAAAGGCTTCTGTTTCAAAGCCAATGGGTTCGCCATCGTAGCGGGAGGTTCCCGTCGAGTTAATGTAAATGCGGATGGGTTTTTCGGGATCGTCGTATTGCAGATAGAGCAGTTCCGCAATGATCAGTTCCGTAACCGCTGGCACCAAAGGCATGCCGAGATAGACGATCCGCTCCTTCAACAGCAGTGAAGGGAGATCGGGGGGTGGGGTGCGATAGTAGGCATCACCATAGTAGGCCGCTTGGGCAGCAGTAAGGGGCAACCGCATAGGACGCTCAGCAAATGACAGACTATCTGTACTCTAGCAAGGAATTGCCTTCCGGATCGGCGGGAAGCACCGCCTATAATCAAAGCAGAAATTCAATTCTTGGGTCATGAATCAACTCCTCAGTTCGCGGCTCACCTCCTCAGTGGTGGCGATCGCCATTGTCTTGCTGGTTGTCCTTTTGAATGCCGTGGTGATTATTAATCCTGGCCAAGCAGGGGTGCTGAGTATTTTGGGTAAAGCTCAGGATACTCCCCTCCTCGAGGGCATCCACTGGAAACCGCCGTTTATTGCCAGTGTGGATGTCTATGACGTAACTGTACAGAAGTTTGAAGTGCCAGCGGAAAGTGCCACCAAAGATTTGCAGGACATTACCGCCAGTTTTGCCATCAACTTTCGCCTAGACCCCATGGCCATCGTGGATGTGCGCCGCACCCAAGGGACCCTAGAAAATATCGTCGCCAAAATCATTGCTCCCCAGACCCAAGAGGCCTTCAAAATTGCTGCTGCCCGTCGCACGGCGGAGGAGGCTATTACCAAGCGGGATGAACTTAAGGAGGATTTTGATCATGCCCTTGGCGATCGCCTAGCCAAGTACCACATTCTCGTACTGGATACCAGTGTCGTTAACCTTGACTTTTCCGAGGAATTTTCCAAGGCCGTCGAGGATAAGCAAATTGCTGAGCAGCGGGCACAACGGGCGGTCTATATCGCCCAAGAGGCGGCTCAACAGGCGCAAGCGGAAATTAACCGTGCCCAAGGGAAAGCGGAAGCCCAACGCCTCCTTGCCGAAACCCTCAAAGCTCCGGGTGGCCAGTTAGTGCTGCAAAAGGAAGCGATCGAAGCATGGCGTGAAGGCGGTGCCCAAGTGCCCCAAGTGATTGTGATCAACGGCCAAGAAGGGCTACCCCCCTTTTTCCTCAATTGGACAGGGACAGCAGCAAAATAGCTGAGGGACGGTTCGATGAACTACAGGTTCAGCAGAGACTCAACAGATGAAGGGAGCGATCGCCCAAATCCCCCTAGAATTAAGAATAGCGATTTGTTCTTTATATTCCCCTAATTTCTGCCGATACTGACCCATGATCTCCACCCCGCTTGCTGCCAATCAACAAATTTTACCCCTGACTGCGCAAACCAATGCCCGAGGCCATCTCACCATTGGTGGGTGTGATGTGGTGGAGTTAGTGGCTCAGTTTGGCTCTCCCCTCTACATCCTTGATGAGTTCACCTTTCGCACCGCCTGCCGTCAATACCAAGACACCCTCCAGCAGACCTACGGTGGTGAATTTTTGGTGCTCTACGCTTCAAAGGCTTGGAACTGCTTGGCCACCTGTGCCCTTGCCCACAGTGAAGGCTTGGGGATTGATGTGGCCTCCGGGGGTGAACTCTACACTGCCTTGAGTGCCGGCGTCCCCGCCAGCCACATTTACTTCCACGGTAATAACAAGTCCCCCCAAGAACTCCTCTATGCCCTTGAGGTCAATTGCACGATTGTTGCCGATAACTGGCTAGAACTAGAGCGCCTTGCTGCCTACGTTGAGGAGCATGATCTCTCGACCCCACCGCGCGTCATGTTGCGGTTGACACCGGGGATTGAATGCCACACCCACGAATATATCCGCACTGGACATCTAGACAGCAAATTTGGCTTTGACCCGCAACAGTTTCCAGAGTTGCTTCAGTTTGCTAAGGCGCATCCCGAACTGGACTGGGTCGGACTCCACGCCCACATTGGCTCACAGATTTTTGAGGAACAACCCCATTTAGACCTCTGTGATGTCCTTGTGGATTGGCTGGCTCAAGCCCGTGAAGCGATGCTACCCATGCGCGAACTGAATGTGGGGGGTGGTCTTGGCATTCGCTACATCGAGTCCGATAACCCGCCGGCGATCGCCCACTGGACAAAGGCCATTAGTCATCAACTGAGCCAAGCCTGTCAGCAACGCCATCTTCCCTTACCCAAACTCATCTGTGAGCCGGGTCGCTCCATCGTTGGACCTGCGGCAGTGACGGCCTACACGGTGGGCAGCCGTAAGGTGATTCCTGAGCTACGCACCTATATCGCTGTCGATGGGGGGATGTCCGATAATCCACGACCGATTACCTATCAGGCGCAATATACAGCCCTGTGTGCCAATCGCATGACCACTGCCGCCACAGAAACCGTGCGTGTTGCCGGTAAGCACTGCGAATCGGGCGATATTCTGCTGCCCCAAGTCACCCTACCCCCCCTGCAAGCCAATGATATTTTAGTGGTGGCCAGTACGGGTGCCTACAACTACAGCATGGCCTCCAACTACAATCGTGTGCCCCGGCCGGCGGCGGTGGTGGTCTGTGAGGGGGAAGCCAACCTGATCCTGCAACGGGAAACCTACGCTGATTTGGTGGCCCATGATGTCTTGCCCCTGCGATTGAGCACCCCCGCCCCCTAGGAGGTGACGAGCACGATGGGATGATAAGCCTCCTAGGTAACTTGTCGTGGCTGCTGCTGTCCTCGCAGACACTGGCCAAGGTGCGAACAGTCGTGGATGTGGTTTTGGTCTTGACCCTAACCTACGCTATTTTGCGGGTTGTGGCCGAGCGGCGAACCCTCTGGATGATACGGGGCTTTATCTTCCTCCTTTTGGCAACCTCCCTCAGTCGTGCCATTGAGCTACAGTTTTTGAGCTTTGTGCTGCACAACTTAGTGATTGGCTCTGCGGTGGCCTTAGCCGTTATTCTGCAATCGGAAATTCGCATTTTTCTGGAACAGTTGGGACGAGGACAGTTTTTCGGCTTTATGCAGCCCGTGGCCGAGTCGAGCCTGACCAATGATGCCGTTGATTTGATTGTGACGGCCGTGAAGGGATTATCTCAAGATCGTACGGGGGCACTCATTCTGCTGGAAACCCATACAAAGCTCAGCCCCCAAGATTTTACCCATGCAGGGATCGCCCTCAATGCCCGCCTTTCACCGGAACTCATTACCTCAATTTTTCAGGTGAGTTCCCCCCTGCACGATGGCGCAATTTGGGTGCGGGGGGCTGAAGTGATTGCGGCAAAGTTGATCCTGCCCCTCTCGGATCGCACGGGGCCTTGGCAGTTGGGCACTCGCCATCGCGCCGCCCTAGGGATTACCGAACGCATTAGCCACTGTGTCTGTGTAGTGGTCTCTGAGGAAACGGGGTCAATTTCCCTTGCCTTTAAGGGGGAGCTTCAACGTCCCCTCACCAGCAGTAAACTAGGGGAATTGTTGCGGCAATATGTGCAGGATCAAGGGACGGCAACTTCACAACCCCGTC
This sequence comes from Thermosynechococcus sp. PKX82, assembly GCF_031583255.1. Classification (NCBI taxonomy): domain Bacteria; kingdom Bacillati; phylum Cyanobacteriota; class Cyanophyceae; order Acaryochloridales; family Thermosynechococcaceae; genus Thermosynechococcus; species Thermosynechococcus sp. PKX82. The sequence continues at coordinate 2,318,823 of NZ_CP134169.1, forward strand.
AACGTCGGCACAGCTTAAAATTTTGGAAGACTGTATGGCCACTGCGCTAATTTCCGCCAATAGGATGTGTCCATGACGCTACAGCCCCATTCACTCATTGAGTTACCCGAAGATCTAGATCGCGATCGCCTACCTCGCCATGTGGCGGTGATTATGGATGGCAATGGCCGCTGGGCAAAGCAGCGCAATTTACCGCGTATTATGGGACACCAACGCGGGGTGGACACCCTCAAGGAACTGCTGCGCTGTTGCAAAGATTGGGGCATTGAAGCCCTGACCGCCTACGCCTTCTCCACAGAAAACTGGGGGCGCCCCCTGCCGGAGGTGGATTTTCTGATGACCCTCTTTGAGCGAGTGTTGCGGCGGGAACTGGCGGAAATGGTTGCCGAGGGCGTGCAAATTCACTTTGTGGGTGACTTGGCGTGTTTGCCGAACTCCCTACAAGCGGAAATTGAGCGAGCGATGACCGCTACGGCCAATAACCAAAAAATTAAATTTGTGGTGGCAACCAACTATGGTGGGCGACGGGAAATTATCCACGCTTGCCGTTCGATTGCAGCCCAAGTGAAAGCGGGACGCCTTGACCCCGCCGATATTGATGAGGTACTCTTTGAACGCCATTTGTACACGGGCGGCCTACCGGATCCCGATTTGTTGATTCGCACCAGTGGCGAGATGCGCGTCAGTAACTTTTTGCTGTGGCAGGTGGCCTATTCAGAAATTTACGTCACCAAGACCCTCTGGCCGGATTTTGACCGCGCTGCTTTCCATGAGGCGCTCCGGGATTACCAACAGCGACAGCGGCGATTTGGCCGTGTCTAAAGGGGACGATTTCAGTGGAGAATAGGAAAGCTCGCCGGGTACGTATTGGAGCGATACTGTGACCCCCCAATTGCGCATTTATGTCCCCCCTCATCCCCTCATTCAACATTGGCTAACGGTGGCTCGCGATCGCAACACGCCCACCCCTCTGTTTCGCGTAGCCATGACGGAGCTAGGTCGCTGGTTGGCCTATGAGGCGGTACGGGAATGGTTGCCAACGGTGGAAACAGTGGTTGAAACGCCCCTTGCCCCCTGTGCAGCGCTGGTGGTGAATCCGCAAGTACCCGTCGTGGTGGTACCCATTCTGCGGGCGGGTTTGGCCTTGCTCGACGGTGCCCAAGGGGTCTTACCGACAGCAAAGACGTACCACTTAGGGATTGTGCGGGATGAGGCCACCCTTGAACCCAGTTGCTATCTCAATAAGTTGCCCCCGCAGTTTGACCCGCAAACCCGTGTCCTGATTAGTGAGCCGATGCTGGCAACGGGAGGTTCAATCATGACAGCAATGCAGGAACTGGTGCAGCGGGGGATTGACCCAGCCTTGGTGCGAATCATTTCCGTGGTCACTGCGCCGCCAGCTTTGCAGAAACTCGGTGCCCATTTTCCCGCAGTGCAAGTCTATGCAGCCACGATTGATGAGACAGTGAATGAGCAGGGCTTTATTGTGCCTGGCTTAGGGGATGCGGGGGATCGCGCCTTTGGTACCGGGGAGGAAGTGTAACCGATGATGACAGTGGTGACTGTGCCAGCAACAACGGCTAATTTGGGTCCGGGGTTTGATTGCTTAGGAGCCGCTCTGACCCTCACCAATACGTTCACCTTTTCCTTGAGCGATCGCCCCCATGTCAATGTGCGGGGCACTGAGGCAGCCGGTGTCAGCAGTAGCTCCGACAATTTGGCCTATCGTGCCTACCACCGTCTCTATCAATATCTAGGGCGTGAAGCCCCACCTGTGTATTTAGAGATTGATCTGGGGGTTCCCCTCGCACGGGGCCTCGGCAGTTCAGCAACCGCAATTATTGGCGGCTTAGTAGGGGCAAATCGGCTGGCGGGCTTTCCCCTCAGTCATACCGAGGTTCTGGAATTGGCCATTGAAATGGAAGGCCACCCCGATAATGTGGTGCCGGCCTTGCTAGGGGGCTGTCGTCTTGCTGTCCAAGGGAGTGCAGGGGGATGGCATTGGCTAGAGATTCCTTGGGATCAGGATGTGGTGCCGATTGTGGCGATTCCAGACTTTGAGCTAGCCACGGAAACAGCGCGGCAAGTGCTGCCCCCCCACTGTACCTACGGTGATGCAGTTTTTAATATCAGTCACCTTGGTGCTCTGCTGCGGGGTTTGGAAACGGGTCAACGGGAGTGGCTGCAACTGGCCTTGGGCGATCGCCTGCATCAACCCTACCGCCAAAGTCTGATCAAAGGCTATACCGACCTCCACAGGGCGGCTCTTGAGGCGGGTGCCCACGGTTTGGTCATTAGTGGCGCAGGACCCACGCTTTTAGCCCTCGGGGATCCCGTTACCGCTTCCGCCATTGCCACTGCCCTCAAGGAGACTTGGGCAAAGTTTGATGTGCAGGCACGGGTGGAGGTGCTGGCCATTCAACGCCAAGGGACAACGGTGCGCGATCGCTAGGCAATCTTAGGCAATTGTATAGCATGCTTCCCTGTCAATAGGAGGTGATTAAATGAGTCAAGAACAGGATGCCCTGACAACGGAAGTGCTGCAACGCCTACGCCGCAAGGAGGGCACTTGGCAGGATTGGGGAGCCGGATGCCAGCAACTGCAAAAACAAGGGCTATCTCCCCAAGCGATTTTTGAGGCCACGGGCATTGAACCCATCCACCAAAATCAACTGATCATTGCCCTGCAAGTGAGTCAGAGCCTACGGGACGCCCCTGAATCTGTGCGTGCCTATTTTCAAACGCGGGGCAGCGATCTGCTCTATGAACTGCGGGTGTTGTCAGGGAGCGATCGCCTTGCAGCAGCCACACTCATTGTTGAGAAACAACTGGATGTCACTGCGGTTCATGAGGTCTGCCGTGCCCTCAAGGCCGTGAGCTATCAAAAGGATGAGAGTGCAGGTTTTGGTGAGAGTGTGGGCGATCGCATTGGTCGCTACTATTGGCAACTGGCGCGGCAGCAACGCGATTTAGCCCAGCGATCGCGCCTCATTGCCCAAGGCTTTCGCTTTGTTGAATCCGCCACAGGTCGCCAAGCGCTTGAAAAACTGCTGACGGACTTTACCGTGGTTCCCGCTGCTAGCCAACCCCGACTCCCCCTTTACCGCTTGGATTCCGCTGAAGACCTGCCCTACCTCGTTCCGGTCGCAGGAACAGCCCCGCTCGCTGCTGCAGCCTTTAATCAAGTGCCCCAGTTAACTTCTACAGGCGCCTTGCAATTAGTCGCTGTTCCTCAACCCATGACCCTCGTGGCTCTCCCCAGTTGGCAGGTTCTCCTGAATGCTGTTGACCCAGTCGCGGTGCTTTGGCCAGTGGCAGACCTACCCGCAGAATTACCGCCCACGCCTGAGGGACTCCCCATTGAACAAGTGCTCCTGATAGTGGATCGTGGTCTTCCAGAATGGGATCGCGATCGCTATCTGTTGATTGCACCTGCGGCCAGCGATCCTGTCCAACTGGCTTGGTTTCCTGAACCCCCTACAGCGCCAATTCTTGGCCAACTCCTGCTCGTCTTACGCCCCCCCCAAGTGCTGGATGAGAGTATCAACAAGGAACTTTGGTTCTTTGAGGAATAGCTTAACTTTAGGCGAGATTCACCACAACGCCCAGAGCGCTACCACGCCCCAAACTGTAATCTGCCAAGGCTAGTCGCACAGGCTGCTGGGGTGCTTTCAGATTCACTACCACAAGGGTCTGATCCACCAGTCCCGACCAGAGTTTGGCATCAGCAAAGTTGGCCAAGGGGGGTGTATCCACAATCACCAGATCAAAATAGTTTTTCAGGTGAGCCATGAACTGTTTGAGCGTGTCTTGGCTGAGGAGCCGCATCGGCTGTTGCCGCAACTCACCAGCGGTTAAAATTGCCAGACCGCGCCGCGCCTGAGCAACGCTATACCAGTGCCGCCGATGAATTAACCAATCCGCCAAGCCCTGTTCATTCGTCAGGCCGAGATAGCGGTGAATCTGGGGTCGCCGTAAATCCCCATCAATCAGCAGAACCCGCTGCCCCGTGCCTGCGGCAGCAAGGGCAAGATGCAGAGCAACGGTGGTGCGCCCATCGGTGGGTAGGGCTGAAATCACGGCTAACGAATGCCCCAAACCCACGGCCTGGAGGTTGGCAAACACATGGTGAAAGGTTTCTTGAAACTTCACCCATTCCCCGACAAAGGGTAGGACTTGAGTCACCTGCCACAGCCCTGAATTGCCCTTCACCGCGCGCTCTAAGCGGAGATTGGTTTGGGGGGTTGCCTTGGGAATTTTGCCAAGGAGGGGCAAGCCGAGGGCATCTTCCACTTGGGCTGGACTGACAAACGTATTGGCAGCTGCATCTGCAACATAAGTAGCCAGAACCCCCAACACAAGGCTGGCGATCGCCCCTAGCACCAACAGCAGTAAGCGCGGGAAGGTGGGTTGGACAGCGGGATTCTCTAAATCCGTCAACACCTGCCACGCAAAGTAATTCTGCGCCAGTTGTAGTTGCACTGCCTGTCGGGCTTGATTGAGCATCTCAAGGGAGAGGTTGGCCGTCCGAATCCGATGTTCAAGGCGATCAATGGCGGGGAGTTGGCTACTCAGTTGTTGTAATTGTTGGGCAACCGCCGCTTGGGGAGCCGCAAGCTCAGCATCATAGCGCCGCTGGTTTTCGTATTCAATCCACGCCGTAATGTAGTTGGTAATCAGCGTTTGTGACACTGTTCCCTGAAAGCCTAGGGTCGTGGGGTTGTCCACTTGATATTGCTCACCAATCACTTGGCGGGCGATCGCCTGCAATTGCTCCACCAAAACTCGCCGCTGTTCCTCAAGAGCTTGGATAACGGGTGTCCCTTCCCGAAAAATGGCTAGATTCTTGGCAATTTCTTGATCCAGTTCTTGAATGCGTGCCAGTTGTTGCTGATAAGCAGGGGAGGTACTTAAGTTCGCTGCTGCTAGGGCTTCTGCGGGCGTCATCTTGAGTTGTTCTTGAAACCCTTGAAAACGACCGTAGGCTTCCACGGCCTTCAGGCGAGCCGCTTGGCGCAGGCTATGGATTTGGCGATACTGTTCTGTTAAAAAGCGCAGTTGTTCTGAGGGTTGCAGGCTCGTGCCTTGGGGTTGGCTGGCTTGGAGTTGCTGCTGGAGTTGCTCTAATTCCGTAAGGTGCTGATTGATGTCTTTGTCCAGTTGCTCTAGGGTGCGATTGAGTTGTTCTTGGCGATCGCGCTGACTGTAGTCAACAAACGCCTCTGCCACGGCCTTTAATACTGCGGTCACGATTTCTGGCTGGCGATCGCGATAGACCACTTCTAGTACTTTTGTTTGGGTCGGCAGTTGCTCTGTGGCGGAACTAACCACTGGTCGAATTTCCAGATGCTCAGCTAAGACCCGCGTGGTCAAATGAGGATACTGCTGTTGTAGTTTCTGGGCAATGGGAGCTAGTACTTTGTCACTTTCTAGAACGAGAATCTGTGACCCCACATCCACTGGAGGGGGTGTGGTTGGCGGCGGGGAGGGGAGGGTACTGGCAATGCCATCACGGGGGGTCAGGGTTGGCGCAGGCTGTGGTTCCTTCACTGGTTCCATCAGAAGGCGAAAATAGGCCTCGTACATTTCGGGTTGCCAGAAAACATACCCCCCCATGACCAAGAATGAGAGTAAAACCGTTCCTGACAGTAGTCGCCACCGTCGCCGACAGCGATCGCTAAAAGCTTGCAGCCCACCCTTTTGAGAACTCTTTCTGGTGCTGAACCGTGATGGATTTCGCTGGCGATCGCCCGCAGGACGCGCTTCGCGATCAACGACCCGTAAATTGGGTATCTTTTGTGGGAGCGACATCAGTAGTACGCCATTCCTAATCAAATATGTTAACTAAGTTGAGGAACACTCCTAAGGTTCCTAAGGCGCCGATAGGACGCAGGGCATTCCCAATCGTATCCCCCACCTGCGTTAGCGCTGACCGTTCCACCACAATCACATCCCCCTGTTGCAACACAGGATTATTGTTGGCATTGGGTTGAGCCGCCAAGCTAAAGGGAATCCGTCGCCGACTGACCGTACCATCGCGATTCAGCCGCACCAGCGTCACCCTAGACATATTGGCACGTTGCACATTGAATCCGCCAGCCGCCCCAATTCCCTGAGTGAGCGTGGCATTCGCTGGCACTTCGACCAAGCCCGGTCGCAATACTTCGCCCACAACCTGCACCCGAATCACCTGTGGCGAAAACGTCGCCGAGGCCACCCGTACGGCTTCAGCCGCATTCACTTCCTTCGCCTTGGGCACCACAATCACATCATCACTGCGCAGCGTGATATCTTGGTTCGCATCCCCCGACTGAATCATCTCCCAAAGATTAATTCTGGTTACGGCTGTTTGGCCATTCCCCAGTTGGCGGCGTATCTCAATGTTGCGAATATCGGCCTCTTGGGTAATTCCACCGCTTTGAGCAAGGACTTGGCTCAGGCGAGGCCATGTTAAGCCACCGGAAAGGCCGATACCGGGGGCAGAAGCTGATACAGAAGTAAAAGGAACAACATAGGAGCCTGGACGGCTCACCTCACCTGCCACTAAAATCTTCATGGGGCGCGGCGTCTGCAATGTAACCGTTACCGCTGGAAAGCGGAGGACTTTACTATAGGCGTTCAGAATCACCTGCTCCGCTTGGGGGAGAGTTAAGCCACCCACCATGACGCGCCCTGCCAAAGGTAGGGTGACTGAGCCATCGAGATTAACAGTGAATTGTCGTTGATTAGTAACTGTTGGTGGCAGGTTGACCACTTCAATGAAAAGCACATCCCCTGCACCCAGGAGATAGTCCTGAAGGGGGTTAATGCTGGTAAAACTATAGGAGCTTGGGCTGACGGGCATGGGTTGAGCAGTGGCCGAGCGGGGTACCATCAGTGTTGCCCCAAGGGTGAATCCACTGGCGATCGCCAGCGTGATGACGGTGTTGTGTAGCCTTGGTAATGATTTGCACCCCATGGTTCATTCTCCTCACTCACTTGTTTGTTCTACCATACGCCATCTATTCGCCACCAAGGTTATGAAAAAAGGCTTTAGAATGAGTGCAAATGGCCTTGTCACCTCATTGTAATGCTGGACCCGCCGCTCATTTGCCTAGAACAGATTTCTAAAGTGTATGGCCAAGGGGAAACGGAAGTTCACGCCCTTAGGGAGGTGAATCTCAACATTCAGCGGGGAGAGTACTGTGCAATTATGGGGGCTTCGGGGTCAGGGAAGTCCACAATGATGAATATTATTGGCTGTTTAGATCGCCCGACCTCTGGCCGCTACTTTCTCGATGGCCAAGATGTGGCACACCTCAGTGATGATGAACTCGCCCATATTCGCAATGCCAAGATTGGTTTTGTCTTTCAACAGTTTTACTTGCTGGGGCAACTCACGGCACTGGAAAATGTGATGCTACCCATGGTCTATGCCCAAGTTCCCCCCAAGGAACGGCGCGATCGCGCGATCGCTGCATTGGAACAGGTGGGGTTGGGTCACCGCCTTGAGAATCGTCCCAATCAACTCTCGGGAGGACAGCAACAACGGGTGGCGATCGCCCGCGCCATTGTCAATCAGCCGCTACTCCTGCTCGCCGATGAACCTACCGGTGCCCTTGATAGCCACACCACGGCGGAAATTCTTGCTATCTTTGGGCAACTCAATGCGGCCGGCATGACGGTAATTATGGTGACCCATGAACCCGATGTGGCGGCTGTCACGCACCGCATTATTCAGTTTCGTGACGGTCAAATTCGTTCCGATCGCCCCAATGTGCCTAGCCCGCTGACGGCACCTGCTTTATCTTAAGAAGGGGAACGACTGAGAAAAAAAGCAATGGCAAAAGCAGTTTGGAAAGGCGCAACCTTGGCCGAGAGCGATCGCTATGAAGTGGTCGAAGGCAATGTTTATTTTCCGCCAGAGGCACTCAATCCGGCCTATTTTCAGCCCAGCGATACCCACACCGTTTGTGGTTGGAAAGGCACAGCCAGCTACTACCACGTTGTTGTCAATGGTCAGGTGAACCGTGATGCGGCATGGTACTACCCCGATCCCAAGCCGGCGGCTGCCAATATCAAGGGCTATGTGGCGTTTTGGCGCGGGGTGCAGGTGACGCGCTAAGGGGAGCAATTCCCGCTCGGTTGAGAATTTCGGGAATCAAATCCTCACGGCGCACCGCCATTAAGTGCACCCCCTGGCAGAGTTCCCGCGCCTGTTGTACTTGCTCGGCAGCAATAGTTATCCCTTCATCGAGGGGATCAGCGGCAGCGGCAAGGCGATCAATAAGGTGCTGGGGAATCAGTGCACCGGGCACAGCGCGATTGATAAACAGAGCATTTTTGGCCGACTTGAGGAGAAAAATTCCAGCAAGAATGGGTCGCCCACAGCCCGCCGCAATCTGATCCATAAACTTGGCTAGCCGCTCAAAGTCAGTAATTAACTGCGTCTGGAAAAATTGAGCACCCGCTGCCAATTTGCGTTCAAACCGTTGTTGCAGGCCTGACCAACTGGCAGACTGAGGATCAACCGCTGCCCCGGCAAAAAATTGCGTCGCTCCATCGGCTAGGGGGCGATCCTCGCTATCCACCCCTTGATTCAGTTGGCCAATGACGCGCAATAGCCGCACAGACTCCAAATCAAAGACGGGTTTGGCTTGGGGATGATCGCCTGCTTTGACGGGGTCGCCCGTGAGTGCCAAAATGTTGTGCAAACCTAAAGCAGCAATGCCCATGAGATCCGCTTGCAGGGCAATGCGGTTGCGATCGCGACAGGCGATCTGGCAAATGGGTTCAAACCCCTGCTGTTGCAACAAATAGGCGGCTGCCCAAGAACTCATGCGCAACACAGCGCGACTGCCATCGGTGACATTGACCGCATGAACCCGCCCCTTGAGATGGGCTGCTTGGCGCAACATCGTACTGGCATCCCTACCCTTAGGGGGGCAAACCTCTGCGGTGATGAGAAACTCACCCTGCTCACAGGCAGCTTGAAAACGCGAGACTGACAAGGAAATGGCTAGAGCGCGACTAGGCAATTATCATACAAGCTAGTGACGCCTGTTCCTAGGCCGCTAAATAAGCAGTCACCGTCTGCACCAAGGTCTCTGTCCAATAATCAGCAACACTTTGCTGCTCGGCTTCCACCATGACGCGGATAACGGGTTCTGTCCCAGAGGCACGTACCAAGACTCGCCCGCGATCGCCCATATCCAGTTGCGCTTTGGTAATCATCTGTTGCAAAGGCTCACATTCTTGCCAGTGGAGTCGTCGCTGTCGATCGTCAACACGGACATTGCGAAGAATTTGCGGGTAGGCGGTAAAACTTTGGTCTCGCAGTTGTGCCAAGGATAGACGGGAATCCTGAACTAGGGTCGCTAAATGAACCGCTGTGAGCAAGCCATCCCCCCCCACACCATAGTGACGGCAGAGGATGTGTCCCGACTGTTCTCCCCCCAGCATGGCACCGTGGCGCAGCATCTCTGCATGGACGTATTGATCGCCCACAGCAGCCCGCACCAGTTGTCCACCCCGCGCTTGCCAAGCTCGCTCAAAGCCGAGATTTGACATCACAGTGGCGACAATCAAATCCTTGGGGAGTTGTGCCTGCGACTGAAGCCGTTGTCCCCAGAAGTAGAGAATGTGATCGCCATCAACCACCCGCCCTTGGCTATCCACCGCCAGCACGCGATCGGCATCGCCATCAAAGGCAAACCCCATAGCGGCACGGGTTTCACGGACAGCCTGTTGTAATGGTTCTAAATGGGTGGAACCGCAGTTGACATTAATGCGATCGCCATCGGCGCGATCGTGGAGAGCAATCACCTCAGCCCCTAGGGCATGGAACACCGTCGGTGCCACCGCCACCGCAGATCCCCAAGCCAAATCCAACACCACCCGCAGTCTCCGCAGCGGTTGACGATCCTCAAGGGGCGCTTGCACCGCATGGCGATAGCGCTGAAGCAATTCGGGACGATGATGCAAATGCCCCCAGTGCTCCGTATGGGGCAAGGATAGGCCAGCATTTAGGTGGGCTTCAATTTCTTTTTGCAGATCAGGGCTGAGCTTGCTGCCATCGCTGCCAAAAATTTTAATGCCGTTATCGGCGGGGGGATTGTGACTGGCGGAAATCATGGCGCCACCGATGGCTTCTGTGGTGGCCGTTAGGTAGGCAATACAGGGGGTCGGGCACAGACCCACATTCCACACTTCAAAACCAGCGGCGGTTAAGCCGGCGGCCAAGGCTGTGGCCAACATATCACTGGAGTTGCGGGAATCTTGACCAATGATAAAGGGGCGCTGGGGTGCATCCGTCCTTTGTCGCAGCACTTCTCCCACCCAATATCCCAAGCTCAAGGCCAAGTTGGGGGTTAGCAACTCCCCCGCCCGTCCACGAATGCCATCGGTTCCGAACCGAATCGGCTGCTGCCCAGTCATGGTTGATTCCTCACGCCACACCAATACTCACTATTTTCTAGTCGATCCCCTTGGCTATGCAGGAGACGATTCTTAACATTTATTTACCCTTTTTGGACTATATCATCTCTGTGAACCTTGCCCTGCGCATGGGTGTCCCCCCACAGGAGTATTCTGGATCAGCGGGAATTGAGGCAAAGCCAAATGTTACCACCCGACCTGCGCCAGCAATTGCAATCGTCCCAAGGGCGACTCCTACACCTTTTGGAGTCCTTTTCCTCAGCACGGGTACTGGTGGTGGGGGATCTCACCCTCGATGAATTTCTCACGGGTCAGGTGGAACGCCTCTCGCGGGAAGCCCCTGTTCTGATTTTGCGCCATGAATTTACTCGCCAAGTGCCCGGCGGCGGTGCCAATGCCATCTACAATTTGGCCAAGTTGGGTGCTCAGGTGCAGGCGGTTGGTCTGGTGGGTGTAGATCCGCAGGGGGAGGCGCTTTGTAGCATTTTTCAAGGGGCAGGGATTGATACGCGGGGCATCTTTAAGGATGGCGATCGCCCCACCGTGACGAAAACCCGTATTTCTGGCCATGCTCGCCAGTCGGTGACGCAGCAAATTGTGCGCGTGGATCGCAAGTCCGATGATCTGCCTGCCCCAGCCCTTCAGGAGGCGCTAGCGGCCTTTATTCGTCAGCAGGTGGGGACTGCCGATGCCGTGGTTTGCTCCGACTATGGCGATGGTGTCTTTACACCCCCTGTGATTGCGGCTGCCCTAGAGCATGAGCGCACGATTGTTGATACCCAACGGGATTTAGCTCGCTATCGCGGTGCTTTCCTATTTACGCCAAACCTGCCAGAAGCAGAGGCAGCGGTGGGCTACCCAATTCGCACAGAGGCGGAGGTACTGCGAGCTGGGGAAGACCTGCTGGAGTTGACGGCGGCTAAATATATGCTGATTACGCGGGGGGATGCTGGTATGAGTCTCTTTAGTCGCGAGGCGGCGCCCTACCATTTACCCGCCTTTAACCGTACGGATGTCTTTGATGTCACTGGCGCAGGCGATACCGTTGTTGCTGCTTTAACCCTTGCCCTTGTGGCGGGTGCCAGTCTTTGGGAGGCGGCAGTTTTAGGCAATTTGGCCGCCAGTATTGTCGTACGTCAGTTTGGCACAGCCACCACATCCACTGCCGAGATGGCGGCAGCCCTTCACCATTTGCTGGAAGATTAATCCCGCGTCGCCTGCTGTAACCACTCCAGAATGCCTTGGGCAAGGGTGCGGGCAAGCTCAGCTTGGGCTTGGGGGTTAACAATCCACTCAAACTCCTCCGGGTGAATCATGAAGCCCAGTTCCAGCAGCACCGCAGGGGCAATTGTCGGACGAGTCAGGGCAAGGTTATTCCAAAACACACCGTACTGCTGCCGCCGCAGCCGCTGACTGAGATACCCCTCTAGGAAAACGGCAAGGTCATGGCTTTGGGGATGATACCAAAAGGCGCCAATCCCTTGGGTATTACGGGCATCGCCAGCATCGGGGAGAGCATTGTAGTGCAAGCTGAGGGCAAGGGTGGGTTGGGCTGATTCAATGGCGAGAAGGCGATCGGGCAAGTCCAGATCAATATCCTCTGTGCGCGTCAAAATGACTGTTGCCCCAAGGCGTTCTAGCTCGGGTGCCAGTTTTTGGGCCAGTGCCAATGTGACGACCTTCTCTGGCGTACCATCTGGGCCGCGTGCTCCCAAGTCCTCAGGCCCGCCATGGCCGGGATCAAGGAGAATTTTAATCCCCCGCAGGGGTTGTGTCCCCCGTTGGAGTTGGGGTGGATGACGCAGTTGCAGCACCAGCCGATTGCCTTCATAGGCCACACGATAGCCCCACTGTTGGCGATGATGCAGCGTCAAACGATACTCCACCCGCTCTTGATCAAGGGGGTACCAGTCAAGGCGCTGGATGACGGGATCGGCATCGAGGCGAATGATGTCGGTTTGGGGAATCGTGTTGTGGAGCGTTAGGGTGAACTGGCGATCGCCCTGCTGAATCGAAATCGGTACGGGCACATCCAAAGGAAAGCTGATTTCTGTCCAACCCGCAAGCTGACGGCTGGTTATACTGCGGATAGTGGCGGTGGTCGGCAGAGCACTGGAGAGGAACCGCACTTCATTGGCGCGGATCCAACCCCCATAGTCCAAATGCAGCCAATCCCCCGTTTGTCCGCGTACCCGTGCGCGTGTTCCCACTGGCAGTGGCGTCAGCCGGGAATAGTCAGTGCTAGGGCCAGTGCGGGCTACCCCCCCAAGGGAACGGGTGACTTCCACAACTGGTAATTGCGTTGGCTCAGCCACACGAATGCGGGCACCCAGTTGGCGTTGGTTTCCTAATTGCCATTGAATCGGGCCATAGTCGCCCACTTCGGTGAGCTGGAGGCAATTGCGATAGAGAGAAGGGCGAGCAGTGACCACCTCCGCTTGATGAATCAGCGCAGCCAGATTAGAGGGCAGTTGCACTTGGGGCGGTAGGGGTTCTAGGGGCAGAATGCGCTGACCCACTTGGACTTGCACGGCGCGATCGCTGGGGGCAGCAGCGGTAAAGCAAACAATTTCATTGGGCAGGCGCACTAAATCGGCTGTTGGCTCTAGGGGTTGTAGGGTGGTCGGTACTTGGGGCACCGTGCGAGTGATGGCAAAGTCAAGGCGTTGATCCCCTGCTTGCAGGGTGATGTGATTCAATCCGGGTTGCAGGGGAAGACTGGGGGCAAAGTGTCCCGCTGGCGAGCGATCGCCAACGACCTGCCCATTGAGGGTAACGACAACTTGCGGCGGTGCTGTACCAATAAAGAAAATCCGGGGTGCGCTTGTAGTGTGCTCTCGCGGCGGATAAACCACCTGCAGAGAACCCTGTGCTACTGCTGAGGTCATTGAGCCAACGAAACATCCACTTAATAGACCAAGGCTGAACCACTTCACTGGCTACCCCTATGCACTCAACTTCTTAATATTTTCTTCAGATTATTACTATTGAGTTGTCAATGATCAGAGTTACAAACCATTACATTAAGTAAACATCGCTGAATAGAAATGCAAGTAAGGTAGATGCCTTTCTTTTCCAAAGCAGGGAGGACGTAAAGAGAATGTAATACTTTTCGAGGGCAGTTTTGCCTAGCTTGATCTTCTTCAATCTTTGTGAAAAGGGCTGTAATAAAGGTCAATCACCTCTCAGAAAAGCGAAGCAAGTTTCTCTAAGGCCATTTGTAGAATTCCTTGATCCCCGTCGAATTAGCATATTTTTTAACATTGGGATCATTGCCATCGCTAGAAAATCCATCCATAATAAAAAGTGTCCTCTCTCATAAACTCCCTTAATGTTGCGCAATACTATTTGTTGAGTTTTGTTGTTTTGAAACGCAGATTTGCGCAACGCCTTTTATCACAAGTTCCTACACACCAAAAAGAACTTAAGGATTATTTAACTATGGTTACCATGCAAACGATTCACTGTCCTCACTGTGGTAAATTAGCCCTTCGCCAACGCTATGGCTCCGTGAGTCACACCCAGTGTCCCCACTGTGATTACGTCCTAACGATGTGCGATCGCACAGGACGGGTGCTAGAGGCCTACACGCCTGAAATTACCCATGTGGGTCAGTATGGCGCCAATCTCACCTGCACCATAGAGCGAACACGGGCACTGTGCTAGCAAGAATTCATTAGAAGAATCTAAAGATTGATGAGGAAAATCCTGAGAGTTGTTAAGATAGTTTACATATGGCTATCTTACTTCTACTGGTACTGGCATTGGTGCTGTGGTCGGTGCGACTCCTCCACGGTGCCTACCGCCTCCGGGATTTTTCCTTACTGCTGGCCAGTGGCCTCGTGGCCATCTCAGCGGGAGGCGTGATTTTTGTCTATAGCCTGATGAATGGCTGTGTCGGCTATCTCAGTCAAGGGCAGCCCATTCCTGAATCCGATGCGCCTGTCATTCTGTCTGACGTGGCCTACTTTGAGAGTGCCTCTGGAGCAACGACCCCAACCTTTAGCCCCTAGGTCTGACTCACGATCCAAACGTAGGCGATCGCCAGCGTCAACACTGTGAGCGGTGCACCAAAGCGCAAGTGCTGCCAAAAGGAAAACCGCTGTCCTGAGCTAGCAGCGGCCTCAACTGTAATTAAATTAGCCACAGCACCAAAAAGCGTAAGATTGCCCGCGAGGGTACTTGTGGCTGCCAGTAGGTACCAGAGTTGATCGGCACCTTTGGGGATAAACTGTGCGAGCAGCAGCACCGTGGGCACGTTAGAAATTAAATTTGACAGCAGTGCTGTAATCACCACGAGGGGCAAGGGCTGATTCACCCAAGGGCGCAAAACGGCTAATAAATCAAAGTTTTGAATACAGCGGGTAAGAATAAACAGACCCGCAAACAGAACCAATAGTGACCAATCCACCTGAGCAAGGATGCGCTCTGGCTTCACCCGACGGGTGACCAGTAAAGCTGCTGCCGCCAAAAGAGAGGATTCTGCCAAGGGAAAGCCGAGCAGAAAGGCCAAAAACATCAGCCCAGAGACAATCAGTGTCTTGTGGAGTAACCCTTTTTGCACCTGCACCGGTTGGAGCGTAGCCAATGTACAGGGTTGGCGCGATCGCACCTCCGGATAGAGCCACCCCAACCAAGCCACTTGCAGCCCTAACCCCAGCACTGCGACGGGAACCATCACTTGGGCAAACGGCAGATATCCTAACTCGGAAAACGATCCCACGAGGATATTTTGGGGGTTGCCGCTGAGGGTGGCCACAGAACCGATATTCGTTGCCGCGGCGATCGCCAGCAGATAGGGCACTGGATTTAAGCCCAAGACATGGGTAATGCGCAGGGTTAAAGGCGTCGTCACAAGGGCAAGGGTGTCGTTGAGAAAGACCGCCGACAACATTCCTGTAGCTACAGTGAGAAACACCAGTAGCCCCAAGGGACTGCCACTAAAGCGCACCACCGTCACCATCGCTATTTGAAAAAAGCCGCTCAAGCCCAGATAAGCATTGACAATCATCATGCTCAACAGAAACACAATGGTCTGGGGATCAATGGCTTGCCATGCAGTGGGTAGATCAATCGCCCCTAAGGCAATCAAAAGAGCCGCACTCACAAGGGCGATCGTTGCGCGATTCATACATAGCCCCGGCACCCCCCCAAGGGCTAAGGCACTGTAGCTGAGGGCAAGGATCAGAAGTTGCAGGAGAGACCGCAGCACCTACTGTTGGGTTTGAATTTTCTTGGCCTCTAGGGCATCGAGCAATTCCCCAAGCGCTGCCATGTCATCACCGTCATATTCCCGCTTCCACAACAGTTGGGAAATTTGGTTTTCAATGGCTGAGGTTAACACTTGGGTTTCGAGCACCCGTTGCACTAAGCGTTGGCTCATCATAGGGGTTCAGCAG
This sequence comes from Thermosynechococcus sp. PKX82, assembly GCF_031583255.1. NCBI lineage: Bacteria > Bacillati > Cyanobacteriota > Cyanophyceae > Acaryochloridales > Thermosynechococcaceae > Thermosynechococcus > Thermosynechococcus sp. PKX82. The sequence goes on from NZ_CP134169.1 coordinate 2,334,638, forward strand.
CTTAGACAGTCGTTCTCTAGGGTAGCCCATTGGCTGTGGGGCAAATGGAAGGAACCACTTTCTCAAGTGGCACAATTTGCTATAGTGGGGTCACTGGGATCAGCAAAGCGTTGATCCTAAGCTGGGGATCGTTGTCCCGTCAATAAATCGTGTTTCGATAAATTAAGGAAAGTTGAAATTCTAGGATACACCAGATATACTAAAGGGCGACTTTTGTAAACTCAATAACAGTTCTTTGAAGGCAAAGGAGGTAAGGCAACTTGGCCAGAAGACGGAAGCGGAAGAGCCGGCGGCGTCTCGAAGGACGCAAAATCCTTGAGTGCGTACCTCAATATAGCATCGAAAGTGGCGAAGATAAACCTGTGACAGCGGCACGAAAATTTATTCAAGCCAAGGGGATCACCCCACCCGCTTTACTTCTTGTTAAGCGGAATGAGCACACCACCGATCGCTACTTCTGGGCAGAAAAGGGCTTGTTTGGTGCGCAGTACGTTGAAGAAAACCACTTTTTATTCCCTAGCCTAAGGGAACTGGCAGAAGAGAAAATGGCAGCCACGACTCGTTAGGCTGTTTTTTTTACAAACATCTGTTTTATTGAGGAGTCAGGATCTGTTCTTGACTCTTTTTGCTTTGGTAGTGAGAGGATCTAGGGTGTGGTCTAAAGATTTGATCTTTTTACGCCATTTACTTATGGCAATTTGGAAACTGTCCCCTACAATAGAAATAGCGGAGACGCACGTTTCCGTTCACTCCTCACACCACACCCCGCCTGGACAGTTATTGGTTCGGGCGGCTTCCTTTTAGATATGAAATGGAATACCGCATTTATCATCAAACTAGCTACACCTACAGCGCCCCTGTTGCCCTTGCCCCCCATGATTTACGCTTGATCCCGCGTAGTGATGGCCACCAACGCCTGCGATCGCTCTCCCTCCAAATTTTACCAACTCCCCAAGGCCAAAGTACTGTCCTCGATGTCCATGGCAATCACATTCAACGCTACTGGTGGTCACCACAGCCCACCACCTCCCTGATGATTCAGGTCACCTCTGAAGTAGAAACCTATTGCGACAACCCCTTTAACTATCTGCTTGACTCGTGGGCAGTCACCCTCCCTTTTAACTATCCGCAGCGACTGGCAACTAGCTTGCATCCCTATCTATCACCGTCAGTGGATCCTGTTGCCTATGAATTGGCTTGGCAAATTTTAGCCAGTGGCGATGGCAGTGTCCTCACATTTCTCAGTGACCTCAATAACAAAATTTACCGTACCTGTCAGCACCAAATTCGTGAAACCGGTGCCCCTTGGCCCCCCTGTGTGACTTGGGCAAAACAAATGGGTTCCTGTCGCGATACAGCCGTCTTGTTTATCCATGCCTGTCGGGCTGTGGGCTTAGCGGCGCGGTTTGTCAGTGGCTATCAGGAAGGAGACTTGGATAATCCTGAACGGCACCTCCATGCTTGGGTAGAAGTGTATTTGCCGGGGGCAGGCTGGCGCGGCTATGATCCCACCCACGGCCTAGCGGTGAGCGATCGCCACATTGCCCTTGTGGCTGCCGCTGATCCGACGGATGCTGCCCCCATTCAAGGTACCCTGCGGGGACAAGGGGTGACCTCAACCATGACCTATCAACTACAGATTCAGCGCCTCTCCTAGGTATGGAAGAAAAAGGCGGTGCCGAGAATCCCATAGGTGGCCAACAGCAGCGCCCCCTCCAGCCAGTTGGAGCGGCCATCTAGGCTAATCACATTAGCAATCACGACCGCAATAATCACCGTCACCACTTCAAAAAGACTAAAGTTTAAATCCATCGGCTGACCAATAAACTGGCCAATCAGCACCAGCACAGGTGCCACCAAGAGCGCCACCAAGAGGGATGAACCCAAGGCGATGGACACGGACAAATCCATATTGTTTTTCAGGGCAACCCCCACCGCAGTCACATATTCCGCTGCACCGCCCACCAACGGCAAGAGGATGACCCCAGTAAATAGGGGCGTTAGACCCAAGCCCTCCGTTGCTGCTTCAACTGCGCCGACAAAAATTTCTGACTCAAAGGCTACGCCAATCGTGGCAATCATTAGAACCGTGATCCACAGGGGCAGGTTCGGCTTTTCATGGTGCCCCGCTTCGTCCCCCAGTTCCACCTGACTGACATCGTAAAGATAGCTGTGGGTTTTCAAAGAAAAGAGTAACGTTAGTCCATAGACCAGAATCAGAATGATGGCGGCCACCACTGACATTTTGGAAATTGCGGTTGGCGGCACACTGCTGGAGGTGTAAATGACCATTGCCGGTAGGAGAATCGCGGCGATCGCCACCGTCATTGAGGAAGCATTCACCCGTGCCACCACTGGGGCAAAGGATTGCTCCTTGTAGCGAATGCCCCCCAGCAGCATGGATAACCCCATCACCAGCAAAAGGTTCGCCATCAGGGTGCCCGTAATACTGGCTTTGACAATATCTACTAAACCCGCTCGCAGCGCCACAATAGCAATAATCAGTTCCGTTGCATTGCCAAAGAGGGCATTCAAGAGGCCACCGATCGTCGGCCCCGTGGCAAGTGCCACCTCCTCTGTTGCGGTGCTCAACCAAATCGCCAAGGGCACGATCGCCAGTGCTGCCAAAATAAAGACCGTGAGGGCACCCCATGCCAGTTTTTCAGCGGCAATGGAGAGGGGAATAAACACCAAAAAAACAATCGAAACCAGTCGCTTCATGGGGGCACCCCTTACATGGTGAACGGAGAAAAATCTCCTCTATCCTAGCCTGCGGTTTGATGAATCCAGCCCAATTCGCGGGAAATGATGCTGATGCCTAACCACTGCGCAGGATCACCCGCTGATTTTGACGGGCGACAAGGGAAAGGGTGAGAGGGCCAGCGGTATAAACAGAGGTGGGGGTAACTGCACTAATATCAATCGTCCCTTGGTGATCTTTGAGGTCGAGGACAAATTTCACCAGTTCAATTTGGCGAAAGGAGCCAACACTGCCAGTCACAGGATCGGGGAGGACACCCGAGGCGATCGCCCGCTGATTACTGACCGTAAACAACTGATCCAAGCGTTGCAAAATTTGCTCATCGGTCATCTGGCTCGGATCCAAGGAAATGGTAGCTAGATTCTCACCCTCGCGGAAAACCTCCTGATTGCGCGCCACTTGGGGCACCACAAGAATGTTACTTTCCCCCTGTAGATAATTGGCCGCAGCTAAAATGCGCACCACATAGGGCTGGCCATCACTAATTTGGCTGCGCAGGCGGTTCACGTCTTCGGTGGTAATTTGAATCACCTGATCCGTCGGTTTGAGGTTCTGGGGACGATTCAGGACAATGGCATTGCGCCGCGCCTCCCGCAGGAGTTCTTCAATAACTTGGGTGGCCTGAGCCGGATCCTTGACATGTTGAATCACCGCAGAGGCCAAGACTTGCCCCGTGCGAATGGCGATCGTCCCCCGCCGTAATCCTAGCAAAAGGATGCTCACGTTTTCCTCAAGGCGTTGGCGACTGGCCTCAAGGGCAGCAATTTCCTGCTGAAGCGTGCGCTGTTGATTGCGTAACACCTGCTGCTGCTGATTGGCAACGGCCAGTTGATCCTGAATGCGATCAATCTCTGCTTGGAGACGATCCTTTTGACCTTCCACCTCGGCAAGGCGCTGTTGAGCCGTGCGAATGGCAGTTTCTAGGGCTGCTTTTTGGCTAGCCACATCCTCGAGGCGGCCTTGGATGGCTTGTCGCTCCCGTTGCAAACGCTGAATTTCTTGCCGCAGGCGTGCCCCTTGGGCTTCAAAGTTTTCGAGGTCTTTTTGGGCTTGGGTGTAGCGGTCTTGAAGTTGCTTGAGTTCTGCTTCTGTGAGGGTTTGACGATTGACGGCCTGCTCTAGGACTTGGTTGGTTTGACTAAGGCGTTGGCGAATGTTGGCCAGTTCAATTTGGGATTGTGCCAGTTCCGCCTCAATTTCATCCTTTTGGGCACGGGTTTCGGCGAGTTCTTGTTCAGCAGCCGCTTGTTGGCGGCGAATCGTATCAATGCGCAGCACGCCATCGCGCAATTCACGGCTGAGGGCAAAGAGGATGGCAAGGGTGGAGGCAGAAATTAAACTGCCTGTGAGAATGGTAATCAGGACAGCTGTCTGTCGAGGCCGCAAATTAAACCAGCTCAATCGGGCTTTGCCCACTTTTGAGCCGAGGCGATCGCCCACCGTCGCGATCGCGCCCCCAAGAATAATCACAGCCAACACCAAAACATACCCAGCCATATTTCGGGTACTGCTGCCACTCCCCAACTATACTTTCTACAGTATGTGCCGATGCTGCCCCCTATAACGGTTTGGGCAAATCACTTTGACTGAAATCAACCGATGCCAAAAATTGCTACTTGGAACGTCAACTCAATTCGCACTCGCCTTGACCATGTGTGCCAATGGTTAGACACCACTGGAGTGGACTATCTCTGTCTTCAGGAGACCAAAGTCACAGATGCTGAGTTCCCGCGTCAGCCCTTTCTGGATCGTGGGTATCAAGTTTATTGTAGTGGCCAAAAGGCCTACAACGGGGTGGCCATTCTCAGTCGTCAGCCTCTTGCGGGCGTAGAAGCAGGCTTTGCCCCCCAATTACCCAGTCACAGTGAGTTGGATACGCAAAAACGACTGATTCGCGCCCAATTAGCTCCTGATGTCACCTTGGTAAATGTCTATATTCCCAACGGTGGAGAGTACGACAGTGAGAAATACCACTATAAGCTGCACTGGTTAAAAACCCTCCATGTCTATCTCGAGCAGCTCACTGCCCAAGGGGAGGTGATTCTCTGTGGTGATTTTAATATTGCCCCAGAAGATAAAGACCTTTTTGATGCTAGCGATCGCGCCACAAAAGTGGGAGCCACCGATGCCGAACGCAACCTTTTAGCGGCCATTCGCGACCTTGGCTTCCACGATGCCTTTCGCCACTTTACCGAGGAGCCTGGGCACTACTCTTGGTGGGATTATCGGGCGGGTGCCTTTCGCCGCAATCATGGCTGGCGTATTGATCACCTCTACCTTACCCCCGCTGTCAAAGCCCGGGCCTGCAACTGTCACATTGATATTGCCCCGCGGCGCTTACCCAAGCCCAGTGATCATGCACCCGTGATCCTAGAGATTGAATAGAGGCTGTACAGTGGGTTGGCGCAGCCACTCGGTTAAACTCTGCACCCCTTGACCGTAGGTGAGATCAAAGGTCAACGGCGTAATACTAATCAGATTTTGGGCAATGGCTTCCACATCCGTGGGGGCTTGATTGGGGTCTTGGGGATATTCTTCAACCACTTCACCAGCGAGCCAGTAGTAGGTTTTGCCGCGAGGGTCAATGCGCTTCTGGAACAGGTCATGGTAGCGCCGAATCCCCTGTCGTGTAATGACAACGCCAGCAATTTCACTGGCAGGCAGCGCCGGTACATTCACATTGAGGAGCATCTTTGGGGGCAGGGGGGCGGTTTCCAGCGCCTTGAGCAGACGACTGGCAAAGTCAGCGGCTGGCTGAAAGTCATGAACTGTGAAACTGGTGAGGCTAATGGCAATACTGGGAATTCCCTCAATCACCCCCTCCATGGCAGCAGACACTGTGCCGGAGTAAAGAATATCCGTGCCGAGGTTGGAGCCTTGGTTAATCCCAGAAACGACAAAATCTGGGGGTTCCTCTAGGAGGGCACCAAGGGCGAGTTTGACACAGTCAGAGGGGGTACCGGAGCAGGCCCACGCCTTAATACTGGGGTGAAAGCGATCGCTAACGACTTCGGCGCGAATCGGATCAAAGACCGTGAGGCTATGCCCTGTAGCAGAGCGTTCGCGATCCGGACACACAACCACGACTTCATGGCCAGCGATCGCCAGCGTATCTGCTAACGCCCGAATACCGGGGGCAAAGACCCCATCATCATTAGCAATGAGTAACCGCATTTCCTGCCCCCTGAATCGTGAAGTATTGGCAAAACATTACAGTTGATTGCAAATCGCAACACCCTCCCTGAGAAATGTTAACCTCTAAAAGGGTTAAGTGACGCACCCCACCCTGCCGAACAGTTTGAACGCACCATTCCTGACATGACCGCTTTTGGGGATTGACAGGATCTATGGAACGCCTACTGAACTATCAGTTGAAGGAGAACACTGTGTCTGTGCATCAAAGTCATCCGCTACTCCGCGAAGACCTCAGCGAATACGTTGCCCATTTGCAACTGCACATGGCACTCCAAGCGCGCAATTTGGTGCCTGCCCTGAAACACACCAGCGACAGCCGCGAGCAACTTCTCCATCAAACCCAAGCCACCTTTGAGAAGCACGTCTCCCGTCAAAGCTATATTGGCTAAAGCAATTTTTCTCTGTGCTCAAAAATTAAAACCGATGATATCTAAGCAGGAGTGATCTTGCTGCTTTTTGCGTTCGTTGGGGGAGTTGCTCCTCTCACCACTTTGAGGAACGATCGCAACAGAGTACACTAGGGACGATATTGCTATTTGTAACACTCTTGCCAGCGTTCTCAGGAGGTTTTATGGCGCGGACAGAGTCCACGATGCTTGCCCTTGGTACTGTTGCTCCCGATTTTCAGCTGCCCGATGTGGTGAGTGGGCAAACGATTTCCCTCAGTAGCTTTGCCGATAAGAAAGCCCTACTGGTGATGTTTATTTGTCGCCACTGCCCCTACGTAAAACACGTCCAAGAGGAACTGGCGAAGCTGGGGCGCGACTACAAAGACACAGACTTAGGGATTGTTGCCATTAGTGCCAATGACGCTGCCAACTATCCCGATGATGCCCCAGAGTCCCTGAAGGCGATGGCCACTGAACTAGGGTTTACATTTCCGCTTTGCTACGACGAGAGCCAAGAAACGGCCAAGGCTTACACGGCAGCCTGTACACCGGACTTTTTCCTGTTTGATGGCGATCGCAAGCTTGTGTATCGTGGACAGCTCGATGATAGCCGCCCCCAGAATGGCTTACCGGTGACTGGGAAAGACTTGCGTGCAGCCATTGATGCCGTGTTAGCTGGTCAAACCCCCAGCGAAGATCAAAAACCGAGTCTCGGCTGTAATATCAAGTGGAAAGCGGGGAATGAGCCCGCCTATTATGGCTAAGGGTCAAGGGCAAACAGGGGGGCACTTTTGTTGCCACTTCTAAGTCATTAACCTACTGTTATAGGAATGCCAATGGGTTTGGCTGTGTTGACGCGATTTGTTTTTTAGGTGTGAGCAGTGAATAACCAACTTTTTTCGCCAATGCGAATGCAGCCAATGGGGGCTGCCCTGAAAACGGTAGCAGCGGCAATGGCAACCGTGGCGATCGCCCTCGGTTCTTTGCATCCCAGTCGTGGCCAAGAAGCCCCGCCGCCTGAAAACCAACCTGCGGAAACTCCAGCATCCCCAACGCCACCAGCGGCAGAGCCTGTGCCTGAAAGCCCTCCCGCAGCAACCCCAGCACCGCCCACCCCGCCACCTGTGAGCCAGCCCCCCGCTGATGAACCTCAAGTTCTCATTGCCGAAGTGGTGGTTGAAGGCGCCACACCCGAACTTGAGCAATTGGTGTATCAAGTCATTCGCACTCGCCCTGGCAGTACCACCACCCGCACGCAACTACAAGAGGATACCAACGCCATCTTTGCCACGGGCTTTTTTGCTGATGTCAATGCTGTCCCCAGCGATACTCCCCTCGGTGTGCGGATTACCTTTGTCGTGCGCCCCTATCCAGTACTGCGAGCCGTTCAAGTAGCGGGCAACCAAGTGCTCACCCCAGAAAAAGTCAACGAGATTTTTGCACCGCAAATTGGTCGCACGCTCAATCTAAGAGAGCTACAGTCTGGCATTGAGCAAATCAACCGGTTCTATAGGGACAATGGCTATATCTTGGGGCAGGTGGTTGGTACACCCCAAGTCGATCCCGATGGGGTTGTGACATTGCAGGTGGCTGAGGGCGTGGTTGAACAGGTCACCTATCGCTTCCTGAATAAAGAAGGAGAGCCGACAAAACAGCGTACCCGTGACTTTGTGATCAGCCGTGAAATGGACACCCAGCCCGGCGTGGTTCTCAACCAAAATACCGTGCAAGCAGATTTGCGACGCCTCTTTGAATTGGGACTCTTTGAGGATGTGCAAGTTGCCCTTGAACCCGGTCAAGATCCCCGCAAGGTTAACTTGATTTTGAATATCAAAGAGCGCAATACGGGCAGTATTTCTGCTGGGGCGGGCTATAGTTCCGCTGCGGGGCTATTTGGCACAGTGGCATTCCAACAAAACAACCTCTTTGGTCGCAACTGGAAATTTGGTGTTGAAGCCCAAGGGGGGACGGAAGGGGAGTTTCTCTTTGACATTAACTTTACCGATCCTTGGATTAAGGGGGATCCCTATCGCACCTCCTACACCGTGAGTGCCTTTAACCGCCTGACAGTGCCCACCACCTTCACCAATGGCCCAATTGATGTTCGCTTGCCCAATGGTGACTTTCCGCGGATTAACCGCTTGGGGAGTGCCGTTTTCTTTACGCGACCCTTTACGAAGGATCGGGATCAGATACGCACCGCTTGGACCGGTTCCTTGGGGCTGCAATATCAGCGGGTTACCTCCCTAGACAGTGGTTTTAGCCGCTTTAATACGGATGCTTCAGGCAACTGCTTAACCTTTCCAGACAATGGTGTTTGCCGTGGTTTTAATGACCTGTTTACGGTGCAGGCGGCAATTCTGCGAGACCTGCGCAATGATCCGCTGCGGCCAACGAGTGGTCAGGTGATTCGCTTAGGGGTGGATCAGTCAATCCCTGTGGGGGCAGGCAACATCTTAATGAACCGGGTGCGCGGCAGTTATAGCTTTTATATCCCCGTGAAGTTTCTGCGCATTGAGGGGCCACAAACCCTTGCCTTCAATATCCAAGCGGGCAACATTTTTGGCGATTTGCCTCCCTATGAATCCTTTACAATTGGCGGCGCTAATTCGGTGCGCGGTTGGGAAGAGGGGGCAATCGGCTCCGGGCGCGCCTTTGTGCAAGGAACAATAGAGTATCGGTTCCCCATTTTTAATATTGTTGGTGGCGCCCTCTTTGTGGATGGGGCCAGTTTGCTCGGTACCCAACGCAGCGTACCCGGTCAGCCGGGGATTGTGCGCGGTAAACCCGGAGAGGGGCTAGGCTATGGCGGCGGCCTGCGGGTGAATACCCCCCTAGGCAATATCCGCATTGACTTTGGCTGGAATAATGAAGGGGGCAGTGCCTTCAGCTTTGGCATTGGCGAGCGCTTCTAGGAGAAATACCCATGGTAACGACCTCTGTACCAACGGCACCGACTGCAACTGCACAGCAAACTCTTGGAAAGGCTGCCCAATGGTCAGGGGTAGGTTTGCATTCTGGTCAATCAGTTGAAGTGACCTTGAAACCCTCACCCGCCAACACGGGGCGACAGTTTGTGCGCCTTGATCTGGAGAGACAGCCCGTGATTCCTGCTCAGATTGATGCGGTTCAATCCACTCAGTTGGCAACGGAGTTGGTCGCCAATGGCGCCAGTGTGCGCACGGTTGAACATCTCTTGGCAGCGCTGGCGATCGCTGGTATTGATAATGTCACGATTGAGATCACAGGCTCTGAGGTGCCGGTGCTCGATGGCTCGGCGCAACCTTGGTTAGAAGGCATTCAAAGGGTCGGTGTTGTCCCTCAGGAGATTCCTCGGCCAGCAGTCATCTTGAAGGAACCTGTCACCATTTACGAAGGAGCAGCCTTTGTCAGTGCCATTCCTGCTCCTGAGCTACGCCTCACCTATGGCATTGACTTCCCCTATGCGGCGATTGGTCGCCAGTGGTGTAGCTTTACCCCTTCGGAACTAGCGGTGGCCGTTGCCCCTGCCCGTACCTTTGGTTTTGCCGAACAAGTGGAGTATCTGCGCAGCCAAGGCCTGATTCAGGGGGGCAGTTTAGAGAATGCTCTGGTGTGCAGTGTCAGTGGTTGGGTCAACCCGCCGTTACGCTTTGCCGATGAACCCGTTCGCCACAAATTACTCGATCTTTGGGGAGATTTAGCCCTCCTAGGGACACCCCCCATCGCGCATTATGTCGCCTATCGGGCGAGTCATCATCTGCATACCCAATTGGCACGGGCGATCGCCCAACAGATGGTTTAGTCGGCAACCATTCTCCCCTATGATTTGTGTATATCTTTGATGTGAAGCTGACCCCTATCCCTATGCCAACGTTGACTGACTCCCCACCCACCACTGTGCTGACGGTAACGGATCTCCAGCAATTGCTCCCCCATCGCTATCCCTTTCTGCTGGTGGATCGCATCATTGACTATGTTCCAGAAAAGTATGCCGTGGGGCTGAAAAACGTCACGATCAACGAACCCTTTTTCCAAGGGCACTTTCCCGGTCGCCCAATTATGCCGGGGGTGCTCATTGTGGAAGCCCTTGCCCAAGTGGGAGGGGTTGTCCTGATGCAGATGAATTGGGCAAAGGATAAGCTCTCTGTGTTTGCGGGCATTGATAAGGTGCGCTTTCGCCGTCCCGTCCTCCCCGGCGATCAGTTAATCCTGCGGGCCGAGCTTCTTGTTGTCAAGCAGCAGCGCATCGGCAAAATGCAAGGACGGGCTGAGGTGAATGGTCAATTGGTCTGTGAGGGCGAGATGATGTTCTCGCTGGTGGACTAGTCACAATCAATGATGCAAACACTGATCCATCCTACTGCTGTCATTCATCCCAGTGCCGAGCTACATCCCACAGTTCGGGTCGGCCCCTATGCCGTGATTGGCGAACAGGTGCGCGTTGGTGCCCATACCGAAATTGGTGCCCACGTGATTATTGAAGGGCCAACGGAGGTGGGGGTAGGTAATCGTATCTTTCCGGGAGCGATCATCGGCACGGCTTCTCAGGATCAAAAATATACGGGTGCCAATAGTGCCCTACGTATTGGGGATTACAACACCATTCGCGAGTTCGTGACGATCAACCGTGCCAACGGCGAAGGGGATGCCACAATTATTGGTAACCACAATCTGTTGCTGGCCTATGTCCATGTGGCCCATGATTGTGTGATTGAGGATCAGGTGGTGATTACAAATGCGGCCTCGATCGCGGGCCATGTTTGCATTGAATCAAAGGCTCGCATTGGCGGTATGGTGGGCATTCATCAGTTTGTCCATATTGGCCGCTTGGCAATGGTGGGAGCTATGGCACGGGTAGATCGGGATGTGCCCCCCTATATGCTGGTGGAAGGTCATCCGGCGCGGGTTCGTGCCCTCAATCAAGTGGGGCTGCAAAGAGCGGGGGTGACGGAGGCAGAAATGCGCAACCTCAAGGAAGCCTTTCGGATTCTCTATCGGCGGGACTTGCCCCTTGCCCAAGCGATCGCCCAATTAGCAACCCTACCCCCTTCTGAGTATTTAGAGCATCTACAGCGCTTTTTAACCTATGCCCGCGAAGAGGGACGGCGCGGCTTAACCCCCAGTGGCCGGGCGACAACGGATTAAGTCTCTAGTTGCCACTGACTCAACGCCATGCCTGCTGTGGTGCTTGTCCATCCCCAAATTCCCCCGAATACAGGCAATATTGCCCGCACCTGTGCTGCCACCCACACACCGCTGCATCTGATTGAACCCTTGGGCTTTGAACTCAGCGATCGCTACCTCAAGCGAGCTGGTCTTGATTACTGGCCCTATGTCACCTTGCACTGCCACCCCGACTGGCCGACGTTCCTCAAAACTACCCATAGCGGGGGTCGTCTGATTGCCTTTGAGCCTTCAGCCCAACAGATTTACTGGGACTTTAGCTTTGCTGAGAGTGATTGGCTGATCTTTGGCAGCGAACCCGATGGCATCCCCGCCGAAGTCTTAGCGACCTGTGACGCCTTTTTGAAAATTCCCATGTGGCAGCCGGCGGTGCGCAGTTTGAATCTCTCGGCTTCGGTGGCGATCGCCCTCATGGAAGTTTACCGCCAACTCTATTCCTCAACTGCTTGATGACCGAATCACTCCCCCTTGATGATTCCCATATTTTAGACAACGGCTGTATCTGGTACTTTGCCTACGGCAGCAACCTCTGTACCGCCCAAAAAAAACGTCGCATCGGTACCGTCCCCACTGCTGAAGTTGCTGAACTGCGGGGCTATCGCCTTGTGTTCAATAAACGCAGTAATGATGGCACTGGCAAAGCAAATGTTGTCCCTGATCCTCACCGTTCTGTTTGGGGTGTGATTTATCGCTGCACAGAAGCAGACATTGAACGCTTAGATTTTTACGAAGGTGTTAAGTGGGGACATTACCGCCATGAATTTGTTAGAGTCATAACGTCCACGGGTCAGGCGATAACAGCTCTGACTTATGTGGCAGGGGAGGATTTTATTGATGAAACCCTGTGGCCTTCAGCCGACTATTTAGAGACAATTCTCCAAGGGGCAAAGGAGCATGGGTTTCCTGTTGAGTATGTTGCTGAGCTGTGGCAGTGGAAAAACCGAATATGAATACCTCATCATCTTCCAGTGCAGTTGCCACCAAACCCCCACAAACTGAGAAACGGCGCCGCATTTTTCGGATAGTGCGGATTGGCTTGGGGGTGACGCTCATTGGCTTAGCGGTCTATCTCCTCTGGTGGCGACAGCGCAATGTGGTCAGTCGTGTCGGCTACCTCAATGGCACAGTGATTACCCTCTATGCCACGATCCCCGGCACCCTAACCCTAAAAGACTTGCGCCCTGGCGAACGCCTGAATGCCGGTACGGAAATTGGTACCATCCGCAACGATCGCAATCCCCAACTGGAAACCGATCGCCAAAATCTAGAAACTCGACTCAATGTCGCCCTTTCCCAGCAGCAGGGACTGCAACAGAAACGCAACAGCCGTATGGCTCTGATTTCTCAACTCGATCGCTATCAGCAGAGTCAGCAAACCCTTGAAGTTCGCTTTGCCCAAGAGGCAGTGCAGCGTACCCTAGGGGAACTGCGCCAAGCCCAAGAAGCTCTGGCCATTGCCCGCATTGAAGCCGATCGCTATACCAGCTTAGTGGAAACAGGGGCTGTGGCGCGCCAACTCGCCGATGAAGCCGTTTCCCGTGCCAAGCAAGCAGCGAAATTTGTTGAGAGTAAACAGGCCGAACTGCGCCGCCAACAAACAGCCCTACAAGCGGCTCGCCAAGGACTGCAACTCGATGCATCACGCACCTTTAGTTTTCCCCAGATCCGTTTGATTGATTTGCAAGTTGAACTGGTCGATATTGAGGTTGAACGCTTGGCAGTGGCCACAACGATTGCCGAGCTACGCCGTGAAATTGCCAATATCAAACAGCAACTCTCCCTGCAACGCCTTGCCCCCGTGACAGTACCGACGACCGCAGTGGTTTGGTCAGTGATCCACAAAACAGGGGATTTGGGTATTCCCCTGACCGCAGGGGATCCGATCGTTAAAATTCTCGACTGTAGCGATGTTTGGGCAACGGGCTTGGTGGCGGAGCGGGATAATCCTCGCCTGCAGGTGGGTCAGGAAGCAACAGTGCGCTTATTGGATGGGAGCGATCGCCGGCTAACGGGGATTGTCCGTGCCATTCGCGGCGGGCCAGGTAAAGTCGAAGTGGGTGAAAATGTGGCTGTGCCCCCCCCCCGATCTAGTGCGCAATGAACTGGCGGTTGATGTTCAACTCTACAACCTACCAGAGGACTTAACCGCTGAGCGTTTCTGTGGTGTGGGCCAAAGTGTCGAAGTGGTGTTTAGAAGCTAAATCATGCGCCTCAAGTCGTTGCAAGCCGATGGCTGGCTCTTGCTCTTAGGCATTCTCGCCCTCCTAGGGGTACTGCTGTGGCAAGTGAACTGGCGAGATTTACTACCGAATCTTGTCGGTTTTTGGCAGGGCGGACAAGCCATCATGCGCCCCCAAGGAACCACACTTGAGGCTTTACTGCTGCCGGCGTTTGTCTGGTTGGCAATCACGTTTCTCCTAAAGGAACTCTCCCCTAAACCGACCTTCTGGTCACGGCTGATTGTCAGTGTGGGTCTTGCCCTATTGGGGATTCGCTATGAACTCTGGCGCCTGTTGAATAGCCTCAACTTGGATGATCCCCTCAATGGCACGATCTCCGTCGTTCTCTTTTTGGCAGAATTGCTGACGGTTTTCAATAGTGTGGCCTTTTTCTTTCACTGTATTTTCTCCATTGACCGCACACCCGCAGCCGATCGCCTCAGTCAAGCGGTGATTCGCGGTGAGTATTTGCCTTGGGTGGATGTGATCTTACCGACCTACAACGAAGGGGTGGATATTTTGCGGCGTTCAGTCATTGCCTGCCAAGCCATGGACTACCCCCACAAGCGCATCTACTTGCTGGACGATACCCGTCGCCCGGCGGTACGTGCCCTAGCTGCAGAACTGGGCTGTGAATATCGCGATCGCCCCGACAACCGCCATGCCAAAGCTGGCAACATTAACCATGCACTGCCCACACTCACGGGGGAGTTGATTGCCGTCTTTGATGCCGACTTTGTGCCGAGTCGCAACTTTCTCACCCGCACGGTGGGTTTTTTCCAGGATGCGAAAACGGCAATGGTACAGACCCCCCAACACTTTTTCAATGAGGATCCAGTGACTGTGAATCTAGGGCTAGAGGGGATTCTCAACAACGAGCAGACGCTGTTTTTCCGCTTTATTCAGCCCAGCCGCGATTACTGGGACTCTGTGGTGTGCTGTGGCACCTGTTTTGTGATTCGCCGCCGTGCCCTCGATGAAATTGGTGGCATTCCCACAGACAGTATCACCGAAGACTACATGACAACCATTAAGCTGCAAAGCCTTGGCTATCGCGTCAAATACCTCAATGAAGCCTTGGCGGCGGGGATGTCGCCGGAGACGATTAGTGCCTACATTAACCAACGCTTGCGCTGGGGGCAGGGCACACTGCAAATGCTCTTTTTGGGGGGCAACTTTTTCACTGCCCCTAATCTGCGGTTAACGCAGCGCCTCTCCCATTCCTTGAGTATCATCTACTGGTTTCTTTCCATTCCGCGGGTGATCTTTCTTTTGGCACCGTTGGCCTTTTTGCTCTTTGGTATTGCTCCCTTGCGAGCAACGGTGAACGAGATTCTTTACTTTTACTTTCCCTACTATCTGGGGAATATCATGGCGTTTTCTTGGCTGACTGAGGGTCGCCGCTCCGCTTTTTGGTCGGATGTCTATG
Source organism: Thermosynechococcus sp. PKX82 (assembly GCF_031583255.1). NCBI lineage: Bacteria > Bacillati > Cyanobacteriota > Cyanophyceae > Acaryochloridales > Thermosynechococcaceae > Thermosynechococcus > Thermosynechococcus sp. PKX82. Next base: position 2,349,797 of record NZ_CP134169.1, read on the forward strand.
AAACAATTATTGCCTTTCCCATGGCCATCACGGTGATTCGCACCCTCATCAATCCGCGGGGCAAAACGTTTAAGGTAACGCCCAAGGGGATTGTGGATCCCCACCGCATCAATGTTAATTGGCCACTCATTCGCCCCCTGCTGGTGATTGCCCTTTTGACGATTGGGGGCTTGATTTGGCGCAGCTCTTCCCTTCAAGAGACGAATGTCAATCCCGATAGTTTGGCGGTGAACATGGTCTGGTCAATCTATAATTTGTCACTTTTGTTGGTGTGTATGCTGGTGGCCATTGATGTACCGCAGCGCCGTTTTACCCGCTTCCTGCGGACTGAACCCTGCGAACTCATTGTTGGGGGCGATCGCTATGTCGGGCAAACTGTGGATATTTCTGAAGAGGGCGCCCGCTTACAAATCCGCCACTGTGACACTTGTCAGGAAAACCATGCTTCACCGCAGGGATTACGAACCTACAGTGCCCAATTTCGCCTCTTGCCTCCTAGCGAACTCGCAGATCTATGGCTCTCGGCAGAGCTGCGCTGGCACGATCAGGAGCGCCTGATTCAACTTCAGCAGGGGGCGAGCAGCAACCCTGTCGAAATGCGCATTCGCTTTCTGGATCTATCCTTGGCAGAGCACCGTCGTCTCATCCCCTACCTCTACTGCCAACCGGGACAATGGGATGAAATTCGTGTGCCTGAAATTAAGACCGCTTGGGCAATGATTCAAAGCGTCTTTCGCCTGCATCCCCTTGCGGAAAGTCGCTAGCCCATTGTTGAATTTTTGCTTTAATTTTTCGGTATAGGCTTAGTTTTGCTAAAGCATTGGGTACACTAGAGGTAAGTTCCCTAAATGGATTAGCACCATGGTGAAAAATTACATCTGTCCCATTCTTGCCAAGCCAAACTGGCCATATTTGTTAGCCTACGAATTCGCTGCAATTATTCTAGGCAGTCGGAAATTTTGCTGATAATTAGTCTTGCATGTAGAAGCATTGTTATTCATCAAATCAATTAACACGACTGCTACATCCAAGATTCATTGATCAAAGCATTGAAAATAGTTGAAATCTAAAGAGTTGCTCACCCGATCGTAATTTTGAGGTCGTGGCGTTGTTCAACTCTGAGTGAGTACAGGATGTAGAGCTTCATCCCAACTGACTGTGTTCCCATGAAGCTACTTGAAACTAACAACCTATCCCCTAGGGTTTCTCAGCCATCGAGGCCGCCTACACCACAGGCACCTGCGCGATCGCGACGTATTAGCCCTGATCTGTGGCTTTTACTGTTGGGCAGTGGCGCATTTCTGGCCGTCCTGCTGAGTCAACTGGATTGGCAAAACTTTCTACCCAACTTAGTCGGTCTTTGGCACGAGGGGAAAGCGCTGCTGCGGGCTGACGGCACGACGCTTCAAGCACTCCTATTGCCCACACTAGTCTGGATTGCCATTACGTTCTTCCTGAAGGAGATTTCCCCCAAGCCCAATTTTTGGTCGCGTTTAATTGTGGGTTTGGGGCTGACCCTGTTGGCACTGCGGTATATCCTCTGGCGTTTTTTTAACAGCCTCAACCTAGATGATCCCCTCAATGGCACGATTTCGATTCTGTTATTTATCGCTGAACTACTGACCCTAACAAATACCATTTGCTTTTTTGCCCTGTGTATCTTTTCCAAAGACCGCAGCCCTGAGGCCGATCGCCTAAGCCAAGCCGTGATTCGGGGGGAGTATTTGCCTTGGGTGGATGTGATTCTGCCCACCTACAACGAAGGGGTGGACATTTTGCGGCGTTCAGTCATTGCCTGCCAAGCCATGGACTATCCCCACAAGCGCATCTACTTGCTGGACGATACCCGACGGCCGGCGGTGCGTGCCCTAGCAGCAGAACTTGGCTGTGAATATCGCGATCGCCCCGACAACCGCCATGCCAAAGCTGGCAACATTAACCATGCACTGCCCACACTCACGGGGGAGTTGATTGCCGTCTTTGATGCCGACTTTGTGCCGAGTCGCAACTTTCTCACCCGCACGGTGGGTTTTTTCCAAGATGCGAAAACGGCAATGGTACAGACCCCCCAACACTTTTTCAATGAGGATCCAGTGACTGTGAATCTAGGGCTAGAGGGGATTCTCAACAACGAGCAGACGCTGTTTTTCCGCTTCATTCAGCCCAGCCGCGATTTCTTTAACGCCGTTGTGTGTTGTGGCACCTGTTTTGTGATTCGCCGCCGTGCCCTCGATGAAATTGGCGGTATCCCCACCGACAGTATCACCGAAGATTACCTCACCTCGCTCTATTTGCAGGGGCGTGGTTATCAGATCAAGTATCTGAATGAAGCCCTCTCAGCAGGAATGTCACCAGAAACCATCAGCGCCTATATTAACCAGCGATTGCGGTGGGGACAAGGTACCCTGCAAATACTGTTTCTCAAGGACAACTTTTTTACCATTCCTAACCTCAACTTCCTGCAGCGTTTTTACCATAGCCTTGGCGTGCTCTATTGGCTGCTCTCGATTCCCCGCGTTATTTTTTTGCTGGCGCCCTTGGCCTTTTTACTGTTTGGGCTGGCGCCGCTGCGCGCCACAATTAACGAGGTAGTGTACTTTTACTGTCCTTACTATTTGGGCAATATCATGGCCTTTTCTTGGCTCACCGAAGGCCGCCGCTCCGCCTTTTGGTCCGATGTTTATGAAACCATCATTGTCTTTCCCATGGCTATCACAGTGATCCGCACCCTGATCAGTCCTAGGGGCAAAACCTTCAAAGTCACGCCCAAGGGGATTGTGGATCCCCATCGCATCAATGTTAATTGGCCAGTCATTCGTCCCTTGTTAATCATTGCCGCTCTGATGATGTTTGGTCTCATTTGGCGGAGTTTGCCTTTGCAAGAGACGCTGGTCAATCCCGATAGTTTGGCCATTAACATGGTCTGGTCTAGCTACAACTTTCTCTTGATTTTGGTTTGTGCTCTAGTGGCCATTGATGTGCCGCAGCGACGACATCCGCGGTTCCTGCGTTCTGAACCCTGTGAACTCATCGTTGGGAACAACTGCTATGGCGGGCAAACGGTTGACCTGTCTGAGGAGGGGGCACGAATACGCCTCAATAGGTTGCCGGCGGAGTTGTTAGATGACCCCCGAGGCGAACTGCACTTTCTGGCGCCGAGCCCTTTGATCTACTTGCGCTTACCGATCCAACTGCGGTGGTCAAGAATGGTGGCGTTAGGAAAAAACGCCACGGCTCTAGAGATTGGTGTGCAGTTTCTTCCCTTTTCTTTGCCAAAGCAACGTCGCTTTATTCGTTATCTTTACTGTCAACCCGGCCAATGGGATGAAGTTCGTGTGCCTGAGATTAAAACCGCTTGGGCAATGATTCAAAGTGTCCTTCGCCTGCATCCCCTCGCCGAGAGCCGCTAACCATTGAGAAGGGTGAGGAGATTTTGAATCGCCATACTGGTAGCGCGAATAGCTGCATGGATATTGGCGTTTTTTGGCTCCACTTGTAGCAGATAGGCCAAGCTGGATTGGAGATACGTCAGCGCCATCTGAATGTTGGGATCAATGTGCTGGTAGGTTTGGGGCGGGTAGGGCTGACCATAACTGGGATGGGCATAGCCAACGGAGTGCTCGTAGTTGGCCGCTGGATACCCTTGGGAATAGTCATAGTTGGGGTGGGGATAGCCCACAGAATGCTCGTAGTTGGCCGCTGGATACCCTTGGGAATAGTCGTAGTTGGGGTGGGGATAACCCACGGAATGCTCGTAGTTGGCCGCTGGATACCCTTGGAAGTAGTCATAGTTGGGGTAGCCGACGGCGTGCTCGTAGTTGGCCGCTGGATGGTCTTGGGTGGCTTCAACCGGTTGTGCAGGCTCAGAGGGGGTTGAAACTGTTGCTGCAACTGCAGGTACTGGTGGCGCTGACGGCAAAATGACGGCGTGATCTTCTTCCTTCTCCGGTTCGCCAGCAGGGGAGGCAATTGGCGTTGATGGGGTGCCACTGGCCTTGGCAGCCATAATTTCCGTAGCCTCAAGGATTTGGGTGGGGGCGCTGTCAATGTCTCCCATGCGTTCTCCCCGTTTGTAGGCACTGATCTGACTGGGACTCTCGGCGGTGTCTTTTTCCTCTTTTTTTAGCCATACCAGAAAGTCAGAGGCACTGTAGGTGGCTTCCCCGCCCAAGGTACGAATGGCAACAAAGCCATTGGCCGCATTGACGCTTTGAATGGGATACCAAGTGCCCCGATAGAGAATCATCGCATCCATCCCAAGGGAGTTACCCCCTGTCAGAGCGCCGCGTCGCTTACCCCGTGCCCAGCGGTCTTTCCACAGCACTCCCGCTTCGGTGTATTGGATCACATAGCCTTCGGGAACGGTGCGATGTTCGTAACGTAAACATCCGGGGGTTTGAGCCACGCCGACTTGGAAGATCTCATAATCTACCATTACCTCTTGAATCAGAGGCCGATAGGGGGAGGCATCTCGTACTTCAATGGCAAGGGTGGGGGCATCTGTTTTCACCCGAGCAACAATGCCATCTTTGTAGGAAATCAACTGAACTTCATCAAAGGTGGTTTCGACGCGCAGGTGCCGATTCGAGAGCATTCGCGAATTTTTCTGAATCAAGTCTTTAATAAATTGGTCTATTAATTCGCGATCGCCCATAGTTTTTGCTTTGAATCACGGCAAGAAGACTGCCACTGGGCCTAAGGGACGTGCCCCCTTCCTTTCATTATATTCCCTATGAACTTCTTTCTATGAAGGGCATTGCTGAATGCAACTTTGCGACGCTAGACCCGTTCTTGCATAGGAGCCACAGGTTGGTTAAGGAACACTATTGGCGTCAGTGTAGGACAAAAAGCTTGCTGCCAACAACCGTGAATCTACGGATGAAAGGTTTGCAAATACTCCCGCAGCCGCTGCAATGCCTGACCCCGATGACTGACCTGTTGCTTTTCAGTGGGACTCATCTCGGCAAAGGTACGCTGCTGACTGGGCACCCAAAAGATAGGATCGTAGCCAAACCCCCCCCGACCGCGGGGCGCCGTTAAAATCTCGCCTGCACACCGTCCTTCGGTCGTAACGGCAATCGTGCCATCGGGACGCGCGAGGGCAATGACACAAATAAATTCAGCGGCGCGATCGCTGACACCGGCCATTTCCCGTAATAGACGCTCAATACGCTCAGCATCCGTCGCACCGTAGCGAGCCGAATAGATCCCTGGTGCGCCCCCAAGGGCATGAACAGCTAGCCCCGAATCATCAGCGATCGCCCACGTTCCCAGCTCCTGAGCGGCAGTGGTGGCCTTCAAACAGGCGTTGCCCACAAAGGAATCCGCAGTTTCAGCAATCTCAAGCGTGGCTGGCAGGGGCAGCAACTCCCCAATCCATGGCTGTAACCAGCCTTGAAACTCTCTGACTTTACCGGCATTGTGACTGGCTAAGACCGCTTGGGCGAGAATGGGCATTTCCTAAGGACGACGCTGCAACTGAATATGATCTTGCCGCAAACTGACATCAAAGTGCTGGAGAAAATCCTGCCCCAATAGGCCAATGGTCATTTCAGGCCCAGCGACAGCAACGGGCACTTGCTTCCGATGAAAACCGCCGACGCTGATGGATTGGACATAGACCACTGGCAGCACCACTTGACCATTCGCGGTATGAAACAGGCGATTATCCACCACTTGAGCGGGGGTAATGCCTAAAGCGCGTGCCATCGATCGCGTAATCACTGTCATACTGGCGCCTGAATCCACTAGCATCTCAAACCGTAACCGTTGATTAAACATCACTGGGATAACGGGAATTCCTCCCTGCCGCCGCAGAATCGGTACGATGCCACTGGGCTGGGTGATCACTGTTGCCATGGGCGGAGCAGGGGTTCGGGGAAGTTGTTGCAGCCGCACCAATTCTTGACGATAGCTAGTAAGGGCTGGCGCCTGTTGGGGATGGGCACGAATGACCTGATCGAGAATTTGCACCGCTGTTGCCCAGTCTTGGCTGGCGATCGCCCGATAAAAACTTTCTGGCAGTGCCACCGCAGGCACCCCCTTGGCCGGGGCAATCAGGAGCATCATCCCCGCCAGCGTTGCCAGTGCCCAATATCCGTGTTGTTGGGTCATAATTTTCTTCGTACCCTAGGATCAATAGTAGCGAGATAAGCGTTGGCTATTCTAGACTGCCAATGAGCACGCAACCTTCGCCACAACTGAGTCCTGAAGACTATCTGCAACGGGAAACCCAAAGTGGGGTCAAGCACGAATACATCAACGGTCAGATCTACGCAATGGCAGGGGCAAGCGATGCCCATGTCACCTTAGCCTTAAATTTGGCAACTCTGCTACGACCAACGGTGCGCCAACGGGGCTGTCGTCTCTACATTTCAGATATGAAAGTGCGTCTGGAGCAGCGAAATTGCTTTTACTATCCGGATCTTTTTGTTACCTGCGATCCACGGGATCGGCAAACCTCTCTCTATAAATCTTTTCCTTGCTTGGTGATTGAGGTGCTCTCTCCTTCAACAGAGGCCTTTGATCGCGGCGATAAGTTCCTTGACTATCAAAGCCTTGAGACGCTAGAGGAATACGTGCTGGTCAATACTCGTCAGCAGCGGCTAGAGACCTTTCGTCGCAGTACCTCGGGCTTATGGGTTTGGCAGGCCTATTCCCCGCCACAAAATTCGGTTGAACTCAAGAGCATCGCTTGGCAAGGCCACTTGTCTGATATCTATCAAGACGTGACCCTTGAGGAGGAGTTGAGGAGTTGAATTAAAAGTTGGTGTGAATCGCCTCCATCGGACACGCGGTCACACATTGCTCACAGACAATGCAACGGGAGCGGGTAAATTGGAGTTGAAACGTCTCTGGATGCAGCGTCAGCGCCTGAGTGGGGCATACCCCCGTACAGAGGCCACAGTGGACACAGGCCTGCTCATCAATCACAATTTCACGGCTGGCAAGGGAAACCTCAATATTCTGTTGCCGCAACCATTCTAGGGCGGCCTCCATTTGATCAATGTCCCCAGCCAACTCTAGAACCAGTTTGCCCACTTGGTTAGGTGCCACTTGGGCGCGAATGATATTGGCAGCAATGTTAAAGTCCTTGGCTAGGCGATAGGTGACGGGCATTTGAATCGTCCGTCGAGGGAATGTCAATGTGACTCGCTTTTTCACTGGTTGAAGCTTTGCATCGCAGTACAGCCCTTTCCACAAGTATCGCACACTCGCAACGCTGTGAAAGTTAGTGCACAGCCCTTTTCATAGGAATTGAAAATGAAAAACCACTAAATTTTGTTTACTAGTCTATAAACCTAAAAGCCATCTCCAAGGTGAAATTGTTACCCTGCTAGATAGGGATGAGATAGAGAATTTTTGTCAAAATTTAATAAATTATTAAAAATGAACATCGCAAAGAAAAACGAATCTCAAATCAAGCTAGAAGGTTCATCCGTTGCTGATGAAATGGCTCTTTTATGGATGCTTGCTGGCTTGATAATCATTTTCTTAAAATTATACTTTTCTCCCATCCTTTCAGGACAGTTGAGTTGTCAGCGTACTGAAACGAAAGATATGACCGCCACTGCCCAGTGCTGAGTTAAAGAATATTGGTTTTGGGGATTGTATAAACGAAATGAAATGTTAGTTGAATACGTCTCAGGGAGTAACATTGAAATCAAAGAGGAAATAGTTCGACGTGGTCACCGACGGAAATATTGCGCTTCTTGGAGCCTAGAGGATCATGGGGGTTCCTCTGTTGGTGGATGGGGTGGGGGAAATTGTGGTGCGATGAAAGCGGCACAAGACTGATTATCAAGATTCCTGTAGTCTAATCGAGAAACCTAGACGTATACCTATAGAAACCGTGATTAGTTACCGAGTGCAATTATATCTATTTTGACTTTTCCTTTGACGGTTAACTTCTTAGCAGTCTCTTATCAGCGATTCTACTATCCTCGTATGTCAGAGTCGTTGAAATATAAGGAAACATTAATCATTGATCGATCTACAAGAAAGATTATATGGGAGAATCCGAAAACCAAATTTCGCAGAGAATATGACTTTCCCGATATAGAGGCAATGATTGTCCAAAAATATGTCGAAGTGATACAAGGCAGGCATGGCCGTTCTTGGGAACAGAATCATTTCAAGATTTACTTCACTCTTAATGTGCCGGGGCCTCCTCGCAGAGTGCCTCTTTATCAAGGGTGTAACGATGCCATAGCCGAATCCCTTATTACACAAATTCCTAAGTTTCTACCGGTCAAAATTGAGCACCAACAGTTGTCTCATCGACCAGAGGAAGACTAGGATTGGGAATCGGTGCTGACAATTTCACCGAGGCGTTCAATCTGCAAGGGAGTGTTGGGAAAGTCGGCTTGGGTTAAACGGCGAATCAGTTGCACACTGGCAAAGTTTTGATCAATGTGGGGAATCCCCTTGGCATCGAGGCGTACAGGAATGACTTTACCTTGAAGGAAGCGGCCAGAACCGTCGAGTTCAACATCTAGGATTAAGGACTTGCCAAGGGTGCCGTGACTGCTCAGGGTCTGATAGCCGACAAAGTTCCCTAGGGAATAGGCAATGAGGCGGCCTTTATACAATTCAAGGGCACGGGGGACATGGGGGCCATGACCTAAGATTAAATCGGCACCGTTATCAATCATGGTGCGGGCAAACTGAACCACATTGCCGCGGTCTTCGCCATAAAAGTACTCGGTGCGATCGCGGGTGTGAATTTGATCGCTGCCTTCGGCGCCACCATGGAAACTAACAACCACAATATCACCGTTTTGCTTGGCCTTCTGTACAAGAGCGGCACCGGCCTTGAGGTCTTGAATGCGATTTTGGCCGTAGTAGGTGGCAAAGCCAATAAATGCGGTTTTCAGGCCATTGACTTCGAGGTAGGTAATTTGATTGAGATCACCAATGGCGGTCATGCCAGCGGCGTTGATGTGGCGAATCGTATCGCGAAATCCCTGCTCATTAAAGTCGTAGCTGTGGTTGTTGGCAATGTTGAGGACATTGAAACCAGCTTGGCGCAACACCTGTGCATAACTGGGGGGTGAGCGAAAGGCAAAACTACGACCACTACTGGTGTTTTTGAAGGGATGGGGATGATCGGTGAGGGTACTTTCATAATTGCCAAAGAGGAGATCTGCCCCCTGAAGATAGGGTTTCACTTGGGCAAAGAGCTTTTGTGGATCCGCAGGCAAGCGGTTACTCGGAAAATTGGTGCCAAGGACAATATCGCCAACGGCCTTAATCCGCAGCCGGCGATCGCTCGGGGCGGGTGGGGGGGGCACAAGGGGAACGTCGGGTTCAGGGGTTGTAATGGCTGGACTGGGTTCCGCACTCGGCGGGGCATCGACACTGAGTTGATTTTGCAGGGTAAGGGCAACGGCACTCGTGCCCGCGATCGCCAGTAAACTGAGGGCAAAAGCACTGACCGCTTGATGGGATGGCGTGGTGGCAGGTGTTGTTGGATTTGAGCTTGCCTGGACAGACGGCGCCGCTGGTAAGGTCTCCTGTAAGTCAACGGTCTGTGTCCATTCTGGCCATTCTTCGCCAAGGAGCCGAGCATGGAGCCGTACACGTAGAACGCCTTGGGGCGCCAATTGCTTGAGGCCTCGGCAAACAAACTGAACGCAGACTTGGGGAGGGAGCGATCGCGCCGCTTCAAACATAATTTGTAAACAGTCACCCCGTCGCCGAACGAGGGCACGCACTCCCTTGGCCTGAAGCGTGCGGTTCATCAAATGGGCAATGGCCTCTGCTTGACCCTGCCGTGCCTGCTGCCAAATCAAATCAAGGGAAGCGGTCATGATCAAAGAACCCTCAGGCGATCGCGAGCGAACCTGTGGTTATTCTATGGGAAGTCACCAATCTTGAAAGTTAGTGTCAGGCCAATTTGACAAACGTCACGCAGAAGTTTCTTGGGTATGCAGGGCGCGCAACAGATCATGACGGCTAATAATGCCGATCAATTCTCCTTGGGCATTCAAGACCGGCAGGCGACTAATGTGGTGATTCACCATGAGGCGAGCCGCTTCGGCAATGGGGGCATCCACCCCAATGGTGTGGGGGTTAGGGGTCATCACATCCTGCACCTGTTGGCCAAGGGTTTTCTTGAGGTGTTGATGAAAGGATTCTGGAGACTCAAAGTAAATGATGCTGCCGAGGAACGTAATGTACAACGGTGGCTCGAGAGGCGCTTCGCGCACGATCAGGTCAGCTTCAGACACCAAGCCCACCAATTTGCCTTTATCATCCACCACGGGGAGGCCGCGCACCTGTTTTTCTTCCATCAGGCGAACTGCCTCAGAAATCGGGGCATCGGCACGAATGGTAAAGGGGTTGGGGGTCATGTAGTCACGGACAAGAGCGGTCATAGTTAACCTAGGGAATGAGAGGACAGATGGAGGGGATGGTAGTCGCCGTGCATTGCCAGATCGGGACGGAGGCTCTGGGCATGGCGCAGGTAGGCATGGTAAATCGGTTGATCGGGGTTGGGGGTGTTGAAGTAAATCAAGCAGCGGATACAGCGGGGTAAGCCTCCCTCCACATGCATTTGTTGAACATCGAGGAGAGGAATGTTGCGCCAATGGGGACATTCCCGGGCGATCGCTGCCGGAAAGATTTGATCGAGGTCACGGGTCACAGAGAAGGTCACACTAATCACTTCCGAGAAATCGAGGGCATTGCGCCGCTCAATCTCGCCGAGGAGTTCCAAAACCGCCTCACGGATTGCTGGAATTGAATTTTCAGTGGCGGTAGTTGCTCCACGAATTGCTCGGACGCGCCAGCCCACAGTGTGCTCCTCCATCAAGATATCCGCAAGGGTACTGTATCCAGCTTAGGGGCGATAGAGCCATAGGGGAAGTCCATTGGTGGCCATTTCAAATTCCAACCAGTCGAGACCCGCTTGCCACGGAAAGGGGAATCGTTCCTGCTGACGCGGAAACAGCCGAGCCAAGGGCGACTTGGGTTCTTCAATGGTTTGCACCTTGGTTTTGTCGGGGTCAAGTCCTGCCAATTCCGCCAGCCAGCGACGGGCATCCTCCTCGGTTCCCAAGCGATCCACCAGTCCGAGAGCAAGGGCCTGTTCACCGGTAAAGACACGGCCATCGGCAAAACTGCGTACCGTTTCCACATCGAGGTTACGGCCTTCGGCCACGGTTTGGACAAATTGGTGATAGCTGGTGTCAATGAGGTCTTGGAGAATGCGGATTTCTTCCTCAGTGAGGTCGCGATCGAAAGCAAGAATGTCTTTGTAGGGGCCAGACTTGATCACTTTGAATGAGACCCCCACCTTGTCGAGGAGCCGTTGCAAATTGTTGCCCCGCAGGATGACGCCAATACTGCCTGTAATGGTGCCGGGGTTGGCCATGATGTGCTGTGCCCCCATACCGATATAGACCCCGCCAGAGGCAGAGATATTGCCAAAACTGGCAACGATTTTCATTTTCGACTGCAAACGCTTGAGGGCCGCATAGATTTCTTGGGAATCCCCCACGGTTCCGCCGGGACTGTCAATGCGCACCAGTAGTGCCGGATAGCTCCGTTCTTCAATGGTTTTCAGGGCTTTGAGGACACGACGGCGAGTACCCCCAGCGATCGCCCCCGTAATTTCGAGGCGGGCAATTTGACGATGGTAACCACGGGATAAGGGCCAAGGCATAGGCAGCAATCAGTTCCGCAAATCGTAACAATTGACTCGGATTTCTAATCTAGCAAGGTTCTAGGAGGCAGAGGGCGGTGCTTGCTTCACCATCGCTGCTGAGAGTCCCTCGGTCCCGTTGCCGATATACCACAGGGCTGCTGCGGCTTCGGCGCGGGTGACGGGTTTTTGGGGCTGGAGCAAGAGGGTTTCTCCCCAAACGCGGCGAATGTTTGAGAGATCCCCCGCGAGATAGTCAGCGGCCACGGCATTGATGGCGGGCGGAGCAATCCGTTGACTGTCCTTGAAGCCCCATGTTTGCTGAATGCGGTCAATCGTGCTGGGACTGAGCCGCCCCTGTTGATCGAGGGGCACTTTCCACTGCAACAGCGTTTCGCGAGTAAGGGGAGCATTGGGGCGAAAGAGGGTACTAGTATCGCCGGTGAGGGGGCTGGGCAAAAATCCTGCCATCGCCAGTCCCTGAATATAGGGAAAGTCGGGATGATCACGAAGCACATCTTGGAAAATGGGTGTGTCGTTGCGGCTGCCCAAGCGGATTTGGCGTGCGGGGCGATCGGCATAAAAGCGGTTGTAGGTGGTCACCAACCAACGCACAAACTGAGCACGACTGATGGGGGTATTGGGTTGCAGGCGATCGCCCGTGGTGCTGAGAACCCCCAGTTCTGCCAAGTCACGAATGGCCGGCTGTAGGGGGGCAGGGGCGTCCTCTAGATCAGCGAACGTTTGGGGGGAGGAATGGGTGGGCTGGGGAGACGGTGTGGCCGTGGTGCTATTGACGGCTGTGTAGGCCACGGTGAAGGTTGTCAGGTTATTTTCTGGCACCGTGTTGATGGTGACGCTCACTTCCAGTTCAGCACTGCGCCCCTTGAGGGTGATCGTATTGTCGGCTACCTGTTGCTCCACCAGTTGCCAGCCCGACTGTTGAAATTGTTGGCTATAGAATTGCTGGATGGCGATCGCCGGCGCGGGTGCTTGCCAGCGGGTTTCCGTCGTCTGGGGTGACCCCGCTTGGGGCTGATTGGCTACAAGCATCGCATTAGGAAACCGTAAATTCTCTGGTAGCGTTGTCGTCGGTTCTGGCGTGGGTGCCTTCCCTGCCCATTGATCAGCATTGGGGTCAGCAGCAAACCAACTTTGTAGCCCACTGCCCTCACAACTGCTGAGAAGCAGGGCACTCAAGAATAAGATCCATCCCAATTGGCGCGATCGCTTCAACGTTCTTCGACCCTCAGCTTGCTACCGTTTCACTCAGCACTGATTTCAACCGCCATAGGAGGAAAGTCTGCCCCAACTCTAGAGGCAGCGGTGTTACCCCCTCAATACAGGACTGTACCCAGCCCTCTCCCCACGACCATTCTTGCCAGCCCTCAATGGCCTGCCGCAGCACCAATACCAGTCGCTCTGCTGTGAGTAGTTCCACGCGATGTTCCAGTTTTAACCACAGGAATTCACTGGTGAAGGTATCCCCCACTTGCAGGCGATCGCCCGTCGTCTGAACCTGTAGGGGCCACAACCACTGCCGTAACTGTGCTGGCTGCGTCAAATACTCCCGCAGTTGGTCTGCGGTGGCCGGCACCTCAATGCGCAAATGGCTTGACTGAAATGTTCCCAGCATCGCTTTCCCTAAGAGGATAGATACGTATAGCTGCGCAAACTCCGCTCATAGTTTTCTAGCAGGTGCTGCGCTTCTGCCAATGTAATTTGCTGTTCTGCCAGCGCTGCCTCAGTGCGACGGCGAATTTTTTCTAACAGGGCATCTCCTTGGTACTGCACATAACCGAGGACTTCTTGCATTGTATCGCCCCGCACCAGGTGCTCAATTTCATAACCCTTGGGAGTTAGACGGATATGGACGGCATTCGTATCCCCAAAAAGATTGTGGAGATTGCCCATGATTTCCTGATAGGCACCGTTGAGAAAGAGACCAAGGTAGTAGGGTTCCCTTGGGCGAAAGGGATGCAGTTCCAAGACCGATTTCACATCCCGCAGGTCAATAAATTGGTCAATTTTGCCGTCGCTGTCGCAGGTCAGATCTGCAAGGATGCCCCGTTCTGTGGGTTCTTCATCGAGGCGGTGGATTGGCATGATTGGAAACAGTTGATCGATCGCCCAGCTATCAGGCACCGACTGAAACACCGACAGATTGATGTAGTAAATCGAAGCCATGATTTTCTCAAGATCTTCGAGATCGTCGGGCACATATTCCTGCTGGCGAGCAATGCCGAGGATTTTGGCACAACAGGCCCAAAAGAGACTTTCTGCCCGTGCCCGCTCTGGCAAACTCAAGTAGCCAAAGTTAAAGAGACTGATGGCCTCCCCCTTGAATTGCAGGGCGTCGTTGTAGGCCTCTTGGTAGTTGTTCTCATCAATCGTTTGGTAGGTGTCGTAGAGGTTGCGGATAATCAGGTGCTCGTCCTCCGTGGCCGGTTCGGGGGTAATTTTGGGCACTTCACTGACCCCCAAGACATTGAAAATCAATACCGATTGATGGGAGGCAATGGCGCGGCCACTCTCACTGATGAGAATGGGATCGGGAATGCCCCGCTGCCGACAGGCGTCCTTAATGCCGGCCACGACATCACTGGCGTAGTTTTGCATGCTGTAGTTTTTCGAGGCATGGAAATTGGTTTTGGAGCCGTCGTAGTCCACCCCCAAGCCGCCGCCCACATCGAGGTATTGCATATTGGCACCGAGGCGCACCAGCTCGCCATAAATTTGCCCCGCCTCACGAATCGCATCCTTAATGACGCTAATGGCAGAAATTTGCGAGCCAATGTGAAAGTGCAACAGTTGCAGGGAATTGAGCATTCCTGCTTCTCGCAGTTGTTCGACTGCCGTTAAAATCTCTGGCACCGTCAGACCAAACTTGGCGCGATCGCCCGCAGAAGTGCCCCAACGCCCTACCCCCTGGGTGCTCAGTTTTGCCCGTACCCCCACAATGGGTTCAATGCCCAAAGCCTGACTGACAGCAATCACTTCCGCGACTTCTTCGGGCTGCTCAAGGACAATGATCGGGGTGTGGCCAAGGCGACGGGCGAGAATCGCCGTTTCAATGTAGCTGCGATCTTTGTAGCCATTGCAAATCAGCAGTGCCCCCGGTGTATTGAGCATGGCCAAGGCAATCAGCAATTCCGGTTTTGATCCTGCCTCTAGGCCAAACTGATGGGACTGGCCAAAGCGCACGAGGGCTTCAATGATGTGGCGTTGTTGATTGCACTTAACGGGAAAGACCCCCTTGTAGGCTCCCTGATAGCCATAGCGAGCAATGGCGCGGGCAAAGCAGGCATTCAGTCGCTCAATGCGATCCTCAAGGATATCGGAAAACCGCAGTAGCAGGGGGAGGCCAATGTTGCGCTGTTGGAGCGCCTGCACCAATTCATAGAGATCCAATGACCCACCGCGATCGCCCTTGGGAGAGACGGTGACATGACCCGCAGCATTAATCCCAAAGTAGGGTTCGCCCCAGCCCTGAATGCGGTAGAGCTGCTCGCTGTCTTCGATTGTCCAATTGCTGGTTTTCGTAACGGTCAAGGCCATCGTGGGTGACACAGCAGCCATAGTGCGCTCCCAAATAAAACCCTGCTGATCCTAACTTGTTTTTGCCAGTGGCACCAATGCAATTGCCGTCGCCTTTTCGGAAGCGTTGAGCTGGCATGGTAGCATTAGGGATCGCTTCCCCTACCGTTGACCGCCATGGCCTTTACGAAAATTTTGATTGCCAATCGTGGCGAAATTGCACTGCGGATTCTGCGTACCTGTGAGGAATTGGGCATTGCAACGGTTGCCGTCTATTCCACCGTAGATCGCCATGCCCTGCATGTGCAATTGGCCGATGAGGCGGTGTGCATTGGCGAAGCCCCCAGTAGCCGCAGCTATCTCAATATTCCCAACATTATTGCTGCTGCCCTCACCCGCCATGTCTCGGCGATTCACCCAGGCTATGGCTTTTTGGCGGAAAATGCCCGCTTTGCCGAGATCTGCGCCGACCACAAAATTACCTTTATTGGGCCGAGTCCCGCTGCCATGCGTGCCATGGGGGATAAATCCACCGCCAAAGCGACGATGCAACAGGTGGGGGTGCCGACAATTCCCGGCAGTGATGGACTGGTGCAGGATGAGGAAACTGCTCGGGCGATCGCCCGCAAAATTGGCTATCCCCTGATGATTAAAGCCACGGCTGGGGGGGGTGGCCGGGGGATGCGCTTGGTGCGCTCTGCTGAAGATTTAGGACGAGCCCTCAGTGCCGCCCAAGGGGAAGCGGAAGCCGCCTTTGGCAATGCCGGCGTCTATCTGGAGCGATTTATTGAAAATCCCCGCCACATTGAGTTCCAGATTCTGGCGGATAGCTATGGCAATGTCATTCACCTTGGGGAGCGCGATTGCTCTGTACAGCGGCGTCATCAAAAGCTCCTTGAGGAAGCGCCTAGCCCTGCCCTCACCCCCGAACTGCGTGCCAAGATGGGGGCTGCCGCCGTGACTGCGGCTAAGGCGATTAACTATGTGGGCGCTGGCACCATTGAATTTCTCCTCGACGGCCAAGACAACTTTTACTTCATGGAAATGAATACTCGCATTCAGGTGGAGCACACCGTCACAGAAATGATTACGGGGCTGGATCTGATTGCGGAGCAAATTCGCATTGCCCAAGGGGAACCCCTCAGCTTGACCCAAGAACAGGTGCTGTTGCGGGGACATGCCATTGAATGCCGCATCAATGCCGAGGATCCGGAGCGCAATTTCCGTCCCCATCCCGGTCGTATTAGTGGTTACTTGCCCCCCGGTGGCCCTGGGGTGCGCATGGACTCCCATGTTTATACCGACTATGAAATCCCCCCCTACTATGATTCGCTGATCGGTAAATTGGTGGTGTGGGGGAGCGATCGCCCCGCTGCCATTGCCCGCATGAAGCGTGCCCTAAGAGAATGTGCGATTATGGGGGTGCCGACCACCATTCCCTTTCATCAGCAGGTGATGGACACGCCAGAGTTTCGCAGCGGTATTGTCTATACCAACTTTGTCGATAAGCTCATGACCACATTGGGCTGGAATGTTTAATGCTTGGGCCAAGGAAACTACTGATTGCAGCGAGTGGTACTGGCGGGCATCTCTTTCCCGCACTAGCAGTAGCAGAAGAGTTACCTGAATATAACATCCATTGGTTGGGGGTGCGCGATCGCCTTGAACAGAAATTAATTCCGCCCCATTACCCCCTGCATACGATCAACTTCGCTGGTGTCCAAGGCAAGACCCCTTGGGCAAGGCTGCGCCCCCTCTGGCAATTTTGGGGAGCTTTTTGGCAAACGCGCCAGTTGTTAAAACAGGGACACTTCCAAGGGGTGTTTACCACCGGTGGCTACATTGCAGCGCCAGCTATTTTAGCGGCTCGCAGTTTGGGGCGTGTCGCCCTGCTCCATGAATCCAACGCCCTACCAGGCAAAGTCACCCGCTGGCTGGCGCCTTGGTGTACGCTGGTTGCCTTGGGTACCCCCGCGAGTTTAGCCTACCTCAAATCCAAACGGCTGAACCTACGGGTCACGGGCACCCCGGTGCGTCCCGATATTCTCCATCCCGGCGACTTGGAGTTGCCGATTCCCAAGGAGGTACCCCTGATTCTAGTGATGGGGGGGAGTCAAGGGGCAGTGGCCATCAATCGCCTTGTACGGGAAACGGTTCACCGCTGGCTCGAGGCGGGGGCTTGGGTGGTGCATCTCACGGGCAACAATGATCCCGATGCCCAAAGTGTTCAGCATCCCCACTATCTCGTCTTTCCCTTCTTTGAACCCATGGGATCCCTGCTGCACCGCGCGGATATCGTCATTAGTCGAGCTGGCGCCAGTGCCTTGGCGGAACTAACCCTCACAGGAACCCCAGCGCTGTTGATTCCCTATCCCTATGCGGCTGAAGATCACCAAACGGTGAATGCTGAAGTGCTGGTGAGTGCCGGCGCTGCTGAAATGATCCCGCAGTCGGCATTGACGGGCGATCGCCTCGGGCAGATCATTTTAGAATGGCTAGGGCAGCCGCAAAAATTACAAGCCATGGCCGAGAATGCCCGCCAATTGGCCATGCCCAACAGCAGTCAGCAGGTCGCTGATCTCATCCGTACGTTGATTCCCGCCCCCTAGGAAATGTCCTATGCCCATCCGTCTTCTTTTTGTTTGTCTTGGTAATATCTGTCGCTCCCCTGCCGCCGAAGGGATCATGCAAGATCTGATCAAAAAGGCAGGTTTAGAGTATGAGATTCAGTGTGACTCTGCCGGCACCAGCAACTTTCACGTTGGCGATCCACCGGATGCCCGCATGGTAATGACGGCACGGCAACGGGGACTGCACTTGACCCATCGAGCACGCCAATTTCATGCCGCCGACTTTGAGGAATTTGATCTGATTTTGGCGATGGATCGGGAAAACTACTATGATATCTTGCGCCTTGACCCCGAAGGGAAATACCGCGATAAAGTGCGGTTAATGTGTGATTTTTGCCGTCACCACGACGCGAGGGAAGTGCCCGACCCCTACTACGGTGGCCGTCAGGGGTTTGAGAAGGTGTTGGATCTGCTCACCGATGCCTGTGAAGGCCTCCTAGAGTATCTCAAGGCTCACTACCCCCAACTACAGGAGCAGCATTGATGGACTACCGCAGTGCCGGTGTAGATGTGGCCGCTGGCCGTGCCTTTGTCGAGCAGATTCGCCCCTTGGTGCAACGCACCCAACGACCGGAAGTAGTGGGACGACTGGGAGGCTTTGCTGGGCTATGTCAAATTCCCAAGGGCTATCGTCAACCCCTTTTGGTGTCGGGAACTGATGGAGTGGGCACGAAGCTAAAACTGGCTCAAGCCCTCGATCGCCACGATACGGTTGGCATTGATCTGGTGGCCATGTGCGTCAATGATGTCCTCACCTGTGGTGCTGAGCCGCTCTTTTTCTTGGACTACATTGCCTGTGGTCGTCTGGCGCCAGAGATGATGACCGCTGTAGTGGCGGGTATTGCCCAAGGGTGTGAAGCGGCGGGTTGTGCCCTCTTGGGGGGGGAGACAGCGGAAATGCCGGGATTCTATGCCGAAGGGGTCTATGACCTTGCGGGGTTCTGTGTTGGTGTCGTTGAGCAGGATCAGGTGCTGGATGGCACCCAGGTGCAGGTGGGGGATGTGGTCTTGGGATTGGCCAGTTCTGGGCTGCACAGCAATGGCTTTAGTTTGGTGCGTAAAATTGTTAGCGATCGCCAGCTCAGTTGGCAGGATACCCCCCTTGGCTCCACCCCCCTTGGCGAGCTGTGCTTAGAACCGACGCGCCTCTATGTCCAACCCATTCGTGCTGCTTTGGCGCAAGGGATTCCCATCCACGGCATGGCTCACATCACCGGCGGTGGTCTGCCGGAAAATTTGCCCCGCTGCTTGGGTCAAGGGCAATCCGCACAACTGGATCCTCAGGCTTGGCCAATTCCGCCACTCTTCCACTGGCTAGGGGAAATGGGAGGGGTCAGTTTGGGCGAACTTTTCAACACTTTCAATATGGGGATTGGGTACACCGTGGTTTTACCGCCGTCAGCGGTTGCAGCGGCGCAGGCCTGCTTTGCCGAGTGGGGGGTTGAGAGTTGGCCAATTGGCACCGTTGTTGCGGGCACCAGTGAGGTACTGGGATTACCTCCTGCTTAGTTGATGCGCATGTACCATTCACCATTTCGCTGACGCCTAGAATAAAGGTGCTGGCTGCTATCACGGACGGTTGCGAAAAATGACGGCTCCTCTCCTCACCCTTGAAAGTGGCGATCGCCTGACCCGCGAGGAATTTGAATACCGCTATGAGCACTCTCCCCACATTAAGAAGGCTGAACTGATTAACGGAGTGGTGTTTGTGGCCTCACCAATTCGGGTTAGAAACCACGCTCAACCCCATAGCAACATCCTTGGCTGGCTCTTTCACTACAGCATTGAATTTAGCGGCTTCATGGTTTGCGATAACGCCACAGTCCGGCTTGATAACCAAAATGAAGTCCAACCCGATGTGCTATTGCGCCTTGAGGCATCGGCGGGAGGTCAGTCGCGCATTAGTGCTGATGACTACATCGAAGGGGCACCGGAGTTAGTGATTGAAATTGCCTCTAGCAGTGCCGCCTACGATCTCCACGACAAAAAAGACCTCTATTGCCGTTTTGGCGTCAAGGAATATCTGGTGTGGGTGGTCTCAGAACAGGCCTTCTACTGGTATCACCGCGAGCAGGGGAGCTACGTTCAGCAACAGCCCGATCGCGAAGGAGTGCTTCGCAGTCAAGAGTTTACCGGTCTCTGGTTGAATTTGCCTGCCCTTTTACAAGGGGATATGAAAAAGGTGATGCTCACATTGCAACAGGGGCTAGCTTCCCCTGAATGCCAACGGTTTGCTGAAGCCTTAAAGCGGCAATCACAATCAATCTAGCGTTGAGGCTACGGAATGACTCAATTAGTTAATAGCATCCCCCTTGAAAGTGGCGATCGCCTGACCCGCGAGGAATTTGAATACCGCTATGAGCACTCTCCCCACATCAAAAAAGCGGAACTCATCAATGGAGTCGTGTTTGTGGCCTCCCCAATTAGAGTAAGAAAGCACGCTCAACCTCACGGACACATGGTTGTGTGGCTGGGTACCTATGCGACACTGATGCCCAGTTTGATGGTGTGTGACAATGCTACTGTACGGCTGGATGACAGCAATGAAGTGCAACCTGATGTGCTATTGCGCCTCGAAGAATCGGCGGGGGGACAATCACGCATTAGTGCCGATGACTACATCGAAGGGGCACCGGAGTTAGTGATTGAAATTGCCTCTAGCAGTGCCGCCTACGATCTCCACGACAAGAAAGACCTCTATTGCCGTTTTGGCGTCAAGGAATATCTGGTGTGGGTGGTCTCAGAACAGGCCTTCTACTGGTACTACCTAGAGCAGGGGAGCTATGTTCAACAACAGCCCGATCGCGAGGGAGTGCTGCGTAGTCAGGAATTTGCCGGCCTCTGGCTGAACTTGCCGGCCCTTTTACAAGGGGATATGAAAAAGGTGATGCTCACATTGCAACAGGGGTTGTCAACAAGAAGTGATCACCCCCTCAGTGAAGGATAGATCATGGAACGCTGGCAGTGGCGACTCAAGAGTTATAAAAAAGCGTTTCAGAGGCTTCAGGAAGGGGTGGAACTGTGCCGTACTCGCCCCTTGAGCAATATAGAAAAGCAGGGAGTGATTCAAGGATTTGAGTACACGTTTGAACTGGCGTGGAACCTGCTCAGGGACTATCTGCTTTATCAAGGAATTCTTGAGATTCGTGGTTCACGGGATGCCATTCGTGGGGCGGTTAAATACGGGTTAATTGATCAGGGAGAGCGATGGCTAGACATGCTGGAAACGAGAAACTTGACCAGCCACACCTATGAGGAGGACTTGGCAGAACTTGTTTTGAGCAGAATCACGACGGAGTTTTATCCGCATTTTGCGGAACTGCTGCGGATTTTTCAGGAGTTAGAAGTTGAGGATGCAGGAGCAAACCCTTGAAATAATTCTGGCCGTGATTCGCCGCTATCCAACGGTAAGAAAAGTTGTGCTCTTTGGGTCGCGGGCAAGGGGGGATGCACAGCGGGGGTCTGATATTGATCTGGCGATCGCTGCCCCTGACATGGACTTTGACGAATATCTACGCCTGCGGCGTGAACTGGCCGAGCTAAACATTCCCTATATGGTGGACTTACTCAAGCTGGAGTACATTTCTGACCAAGCGCTACAGGAAAACATCCGTAACGAAGGGCAAATTTTGTATGGCCATTTTGAAAGAGAGTGACATATTACAAAGAGCGATATAGCTATTCCAACAAAGAATGAGATATTATCCAGCACAATAACTGTGAATGCGTCAGGACACCTTTGTGAAGGTCAGCGTCAAGGCAAAACGTTTGAGAGCAGGATGGGACGATGACTATCTCGCTCATCTCCTTGCTACTGCCTGAGTATGCGTTTGCCCTGCGAGGATTTCGGATCAGCCTCACTGCTTGCCTGTAAGGCTTTGAGATCTAGCAAACTGACGATCGTCCCCGTCATCGGAATGGCAAGGAAAATACCGACAATTCCTGCGACTGTTGCCCCTACTAGGAGGGAAAAAAATAAAACCACTGGATTCAGGTTGACGGTGTTGCGCATGACACGGGGCATGAGAATATTTTCTTCCACCTGTTGCAGCAGAATACAGCTAATCAGCACTTGTACACTCAGGGCAATACTCTTGGGCAGCAGGATCAAGCAGATGAGGGAAATGCCCATCGTTGAGCCAATCCCTGGAATGAGATCCAAGCCACCGGCGATCGCCCCAAGGGCAAGGGCATAGGGGGCACGTAACACCAGCAAGACAAGGAATGTGGCGGTACCAAAGAAGAGAGAGAGAAGCAAACGGCCACTAAAGAAGCCCAAAAAGTTCCGCTCTAAGGCTTGGGGCACGCGATCGCGCCACGGATCAGGCAAAAAACTCAGTAGGTACTGCCATAGCCGCTCCCCCTCCAGCAGCATAAAGAAGGTAATCACAGCCAGAATAATGCCGCTGAGCAACAGCGCAAAGACAGACTGCAACTTGCCAAAACCAAACTGCAGACCCGCAAGGGCAAAGTTGCGTAATTCTGACTCCAGTTGCTGGAAATTGATGTCTAGATTCCATCGCGCCAGAAACTGCTGCATCCTCTCAAGGGAGTCAATCCACAGATCAATTTGGCTGGGCAAATTGGTGATCAAGTCCTGCAACTGGCCAATGATCGCCAACCCAAGGGTAATCCCCAAGCCGATTAGAATTGCCAATGTCCCGAGAAACACAATGGTAACCGCCAAACCATGGGGCAAGTAACGCTTGAGCCAGCCCACGGGATAGTTGAGTAAAAACGCCAGAATGGCTGCAAAAAGAAACATCAGTAAGACGTAGGCAAAGTAGTGCAAAAGTTGCACGCCAATCCAGCCAAGAGCAAAGAGCAGCAGCAGGCGCAGTAGACGGTGGTTTTCGAGGCGATCGAGCCAATTGAACATAGATTGATGTCGGATGCCCTCAACGCCTTGACTATAGCTCATAGGCTGCGTTTTGCGGCTCAGTTACATTACTTTACAAAGCGTCTGACCCTTTGGGATCATGGGATGGGGTTTTAATCGTACGGAGTAGATCGGCGTGGATCAGCACAGTTGGCAAACCAGTTCGCAGTGGATCATGGTGGGGTTATTGCTCTTGTTTGCGATCGCCCACAGTGGATTGGCAAGCTTACGTCCTTGGGCAGAAAAGCGCGTCGGTGCCCGCCTTTATCGCATTTTTTTTGCCTTAGTGAGTCTACCCTTAGCGACAATCTTGATTCTCTACTTTTTGGCCCATCGCTACGATGGCGTGCAACTGTGGCAACTCCAAGGGGTACCGGGGATGGGGGCGCTCGTGTGGGGGCTATCGGCGATCTCGTTTCTCTTTCTTTATCCGGCCACATTTAACTTGCTAGAGATTGCCGCTGTACAAAAGCCAGAAGTGCACCTCTACGAAACGGGCATTATTCGCATTACCCGCCACCCGCAGTTATGGGGACAGGTGATCTGGTGTGTGGCGCATACGCTGTGGTTGGGCACGTCCTTTACACTGCTGACCTCCCTTGGGCTGATTGCCCATCACTGCTTTGGAGTTTGGCATGGCGATCGCCGCTGGTACGCACGGCATGGAGAAGCGTTTACTGCCCTGAAAGCCCGCACCTCAATCATTCCCTTCAAAGCCATTTGGCAGGGCAAGCAACAACTGGTGTGGCAAGAATTTTTGCGCCCCGCCTATGGGGGAGTAGCCATCTTTGTCGCCTTGCTGTGGTGGCTGCATCCCTACTTTTACCGTGTGACACCGCAACTCTTGCCCTTTTAGCGTCTCCCCTGGAAATTGCGCATAATTGCGCATAATTAAGTTAGAGCTATCCCGTTTCAGGCAAATTTTTTCCACCAGTGTCCTCCCTCTCCCCCCTTTTTGCTGCTGAATCTCGCCTCACTCGTCTTTTCAATCAATTGCAACCGCCCCCGGAAACCGTCGTACTGGTCTTGGCAGTACTCATTGGCGGCAGTGCCGGGCTAAGTGTGCTGCTGTTTCGTTACCTGATTGAGACAATTCATCACATGGCCCTTGAAGACTTGATGGGGCTTATTGGTCGATGGGGCGCTTGGACACTGGCCTGTGTTCCGGCCTTGGGGGGCTTGCTGGTGGGGATCATCCGCTGGTTTGTCCAAGAGTTTAGTCCCAACCTGATGTCATTGATGGGTGCTGTAGAAGCAGGCAAGGAAATTCCCTTCATTCGCCCCATTGCCAAAACCCTTGCGGCGGCGATTTCCCTTGGTACAGGTGCGTCCCTTGGTCCAGAAGGCCCCAGTGTGGAAGTGGGTGCCAACATCGGCATTCTCTTGGGTCAAGCGCTGAAGGTTTCCCGAGAACGGCAAAAGTTGCTCCTCGGTGCAGGGGCGGCGGCAGGGTTGGCAGCAGGCTTCAATGCCCCGATCGCTGGCGTGTTCTTTGCCCTAGAGGTGGTATTGGGCACCACGTTTGAAACAACGGCTGTGAGTGTGGTGCTTTTGGCTGCTGTGATTTCTGCCCTGATTACCCAAATTGGCTTGGGGGCACAACCCGCCTTTGATTTGCCCACCTATGAGGTGCGCAGTTCCCTTGAGTTGCCCTTGTATTTGGGCTTAGGACTGTTGGCCTACGGCGTTGCCATTGTCTATACCCAGTTACTTCAGTGGCTCCCCCAAGTCTTTCAGGGGAAAATTCCACCCATGCAGTTTTTAGGTCGTATTCCCCTAGCGCTGCGTCCCCTAGTGGGTGGCCTCTGCGTTGGCCTTGTTGCTCTGTATCTACCGCAAGTGCTGGGCATTGGCTATGAAACGGTGGAAGCAATTCTCAGGGATGTGAATTTTTCCCTCGGCTTGCTGTTGATCTTGCTACTGACCAAGATGGTCTTAACAGCAGTGAGTTTAGGCAGTGGTCTAGTGGGGGGCATCTTTGCACCGGCGCTCTTTTTGGGCGCGTCCCTTGGTGCTGCTTATGGTAAAGTGTTGCCCATCCTGCTACCCATGTTTGCCAACAGTATTGCTGCTCCTGCCGCCTACGCAACGGTGGGAATGGCCGCCGTCCTTGCCGCTAGCGTCAATGCCCCCTTAACCGCTATTTTGCTACTCTTTGAAATGACGCGGGACTATCGCATTATTTTGCCTCTGATGGCAGCGGTGGGCTTGAGTGTCTGGCTAGTGAATAGTTTGAGTGTTCAAAAACGGGGCGAACTGCCCGCATTGGCACCCAGCGCTCAGACCCAGAAGGAGGAGCAGGAGGAAAGTCCCCCCAATCTTTCTGTGGCGGAAGCCATGCAATCGGAGGTGCTGTTTCTGAACGAAGCAATGCCTGTGGTTGAAGCTGGCTTGCAACTGATTGAAAAAAAAGCCTACTGCGCCTTTGTGACCGATAGTCAGCAGGACTTGATGGGGTTGGTCACCCTTGGGGATATTAATCGGGTGCTGACCCGTTGGGAAGCGGATCAGGAAACAACCGCCTATCAAACGCAAATGGTGGGGAGTGTCTGTACGCGAGACTTGTTACTGGCCTATGGGGATGAACCCCTGAAGGACGCCCTCGATCGCATGGCAGCGCGGGATTTAAGGCAGTTGCCCGTGGTCGATCGCCAGAACCCGCAACGGGTGTTAGGCCTACTCACCAGAGAGAATATCCGCCTTGCCTATTCTCTGGATCAAACGCGACGTAAGCTTTTGCCCTATTTGGAGCGGGCAATGCTGTCGGTGTCCCTAGAACCTGTTTCTTCAGACCTAGTGGAGACTTCCGATTAACTGGGAGCGCAGGTGAATGACCTCGCCAATGACAATCAAGGCAGGCGTTTGAATCTGTGCCTCGTCATAGGTGGCGATCGCTCGCTCTAGGGTTGTCACCACCACCCGTTGTTGCGGTGTTGTCCCTGATTCAATAAAGGCCAAGGGCGTCTGGGGCGATCGCCCCCCTGCCAGGAGTTGCGGCACAATTTCCCGCAGATGATGGAGTCCCATGTAAATCACAATCGTATCCACCGCCGTAGCCAGAGCCGACCAATTTACACGCGGTTGATAGCGACCAGCAGCCTCATGGCCCGTGACAAAAACCACCGAAGAACTAAAATCCCGATGGGTGAGGGGAATGTGCGCATAGGCAGGTGCAGCCACCCCACTGGTGACCCCCGGCACCACTTCGACAGTAATGCCAGCCTCGACAAGGGCAAGACACTCTTCACCCCCTCGGCCAAAGACAAAGGGATCACCCCCCTTGAGGCGCACAATCACCGCATGGCGCTGAGCCAAGTCAATCAACAGGCGACAAATCTCTGCTTGGGAGAGGGTATGGTTGCCCCGCCGCTTGCCCACATGAATTTTTTCCGCTTCGGGGTTGATCAAGTTAAGAATTTCGGGGCTAATCAGCGCATCGTAGAGCACCACATCCGCCCACTCCAGTAGCGTCTTGGCACGCACCGTCAGTAGCCCCACATCGCCGGGGCCTGCGCCCACTAAATATACTTTGCCAATTAATTGCGATGAACTCATTCTTGAATCAAACCTTGTATAACGGTTTCTATCTGCTGAAAAGCTGGAGTGGCTCACTCAACAGTCACCAGTTCTGCTGGTAGCGCTTCCCACGCTTGTCCCTTGCGTACCAGTAGCGGCGGCTCCACAGTGAGATCAAGGATACTCGACATTTGCTGTCCGGGGGGTTCGCCGGTATCAATCATTAAATCCACCCGTTTGTCAAAGGCATCGAAGAGATCTGCGGTATTCACGTAATACGTCTCGTCGTCGGGCAGTCGTGCTGAGGTGGAAATAATCGGATTCCCCAAGGCGGTCAATAGCGCTTGGCTCACAACGTGGTCAGGTACGCGAATCCCTGTGGTTTTGCGTTTGGGATTTTGGACAAGGCGGGGCACCAGTTTGGTAGCGGGGAGCAAAAAGGTGTAGGGGCCTGGGATCAGGCGACGCATGAGGCGATAAGCAGCATCGCTGACATAGGCATACTGGGCAATGTTGGAGAGGGAAGAGCACAAAAAAGTGACGGGTTTATCGTTGGAGAGTTGCTTGAGTTGGCGTACCCGTTGCACCGCTCCTTTGTGGTTCATGTCGCAGCCAATGGCATAGACGGTATCCGTGGGGTAGAGCATGACTGCCCCTTCCTTGAGAGCCTCAACAATTTGGGCGATCGTGCGGGGCTGGGGGTTAACCGGATGAAGCTCAAAAATCGCTGCCATTCAAAGATCCGCAAGGGCACTGCCGCTATAACGTAGTTTTAGTTTAACGGCAATAGCACGGGCGAATGCACCTCATCTAATGCACCTCATCTAGTGTTTTGAGCTAAGTGTCCGTTTCGGGGAGCCAACTCTGGGTCAAAACCCTCTCTAGGGGATAAGGGCAGGTTTCAGGAAAGGTGCTCAGCGGTAAACCCGTTTGCTCTGCTGCTTGGCGGCGAGCGCGTTCATAGCTTATGGCAAGTTGGCTGGCCGGATAATCCCGCAAGCTCGGACTATCAGCTATGGTCAGCTCAATTTGAGTGCGGGCATCCGTGATCGAATCCAACCAACTATCGGATCGGCGCTGGGGTTGATATTGCCACTTTAAGAGGTGTAGCAGCAGACGAGTTAACTGGCTATTGATGGCGCGCCGTTCACTTTTGCCCAAGTCCTCTACCTCAGCAATGAGATGGGGCAGATCCAACTCTTGCCATCGTCCTTCTCGCAACAATGCCACTGTTTCTGCAATCCACGCACTGTAATCTTGGTCGTACTGCTGCTTCATTGTTCCTAGATAAGGCGTGCCAGCATGATTCTTAGATGCAATTTTCAGAATAGCGGAACTACAAGACGGTACTCGCGGTCTTTAGCTCTAGCACTATGTGGAGTACAGTACACTAGATTCGGTTAGTGGATGGTTCTCAATGAAAAACTCCTTGCGCTATCTCCTGTTTGGCTTGGGTGTGGGGCTGGCGATCGCCCTTGTGCCCCGTTTACCTGTTTTGCACTCTCCCGATATGGTCATGGCGCAGGGAACCAGTCAGACCATTTCCCCCCAAGGGCTGGCGAACCACCTCAAGAAAATCAATGCCAAGATGTACGGTGCCTACTGGTGTCCCGCTTGCATGAAGCAAAAAGAACTCTTTGGCAGCGCTTTCAAAAGTATCAACTATATTGAGTGCGATGCCCGCGGTACCAATGGCCAGCCAGAACTGTGCAAGCAGGCCAATATCCGTGCCTACCCCACATGGGAAATCAACGGTAAACGCTATGAGGGGGTCTATCCCCTAGAGGGTCTAGCTCAGCTTTCGGGGTATCAGGGGCGCTAATGCTCGCGAAGCCTAAAAACTCTTTATGAGGAGAGAACTTGGCACCAATTTTTATCGTCGGTTGTCAATTGATTGTCTTGTTGTTTATCATCAAAAAGTAGTAGGGCGTTTGCGCTAGTCAGCGATCAAAGGTACTTAAGTCATTCTTGTGATTAGGATCACGGGAAAAACGTGCTTTCGATCACCAGTTAACGATATGTTGCCTTCTATGATGCAGGTATGTTAGACCCTCTCAATTGTGCCCCTGAATTCCAGCACGGTCGGTAGCGGCGTGGCTTAGGAGCGCATTATCCCCTATGAATACTTGGATAAAGACAAACGACTACCAACTGATTTATGAACACTTGCTGGAATGCGTGCAGCACGAGAGTCCACAGCAAGTCATTGAGCGGTTTCGTGCCCTTTTTCTCATGGGCTATACCTATCCCGATCGCCAGATTCAAGAGGTGATGGATCGGATTGTGACGGG
Organism: Thermosynechococcus sp. PKX82; assembly: GCF_031583255.1. Taxonomy (NCBI): domain Bacteria; kingdom Bacillati; phylum Cyanobacteriota; class Cyanophyceae; order Acaryochloridales; family Thermosynechococcaceae; genus Thermosynechococcus; species Thermosynechococcus sp. PKX82. The sequence goes on from NZ_CP134169.1 coordinate 2,378,297, forward strand.
GGCACGGGTGGCAGATAATTTTCGTCCCTTTATGAACCGCTGCTGCCACATTTTGATTAACCGCTGGCAGTCGCGTCCTTTGCTCCAAGGGGCAGTTCCCGAATTTCTGGCTATGCTGCAAACGCCTGTGGCGATGCCAGCGGGGGGTCTGAGCCGGGCACCGATTGTGCGTAAGCTGCGGCTGCTCCTCAAGGATTATTTAGAGAGTGAAGCCTTTCAGAAGCTCCAGCGCATGGTGCAATTTCTGCAAGAAGATGCCCAAGACGTTTCACAGATTCAGCAAAATAGCGATCGCCCCCTTGCTACCTTAATTCGCCGCTATCCCTATCTCTATAACCACTGCTTGGTGGGCGATGACACGACACCCGAAGACCTGCGCTACATTCAAGACTTTCAGCAAAAGGCCACTCAGCAGTTTGAAATGAACCTGAGTCAATACCTCACGAGTGAGTTTCGCCGTGCTCAGGGGCATAACAATATCCCACTGGTGAAAAATCCTACGTTGCTCTCTGCTGAGGAAGTCAGAACCTCGATTCAACATTTTGTCGGTAAGGTGGATGGCCGCCACACCTATCGCGACTTGGCCAGTCAATTTGGACAGCGGCTGCAACGCCTGAAATCCACCCGCGACTTTCGGGATGCCTTCTTCCACTACTTGACGGACACCACAGCGGATGTGGGGCGGGGTCGCTTTCGCCAGCGCTTTTACCAGTATTTGGAAACGCTGCCCCTCTTTCAGCAGCCACAACCTCTGAATGAATTTACGATTGTGCGCACCTGTAGCCAGACCCTCAACTACTTAGTGGTGGATAGCGCCCAAAATCCTAACCATCTGGTTTTTGTTGACTTGCTCAATACCATCGGCACGGCGGCAACGATTGGCTTATTGCTCAAGGTTGTGCTCCTCAGCAAGAAAGTAAAACCCTACCTTGAAAAACGCTTTGCGATCCTGTTTAACCACTATCAGTCCTTTAGTCGCGGCAAGGTACGCTGGCTGGTGAATTGCCTAGAGCATTTTAATATCGCCCATGTCACCCACTTTGGTAAGTTGGATTTTTCCTTCTTTGCCCGCTGGTAGGTGACTCTATTCCAAGTCCTCAGCCAAGACCTTGGCGATCGCCACCTGAGATTGTTGGCGAAATTGACTGACATCCACTCGTTTCAGAAGCAAGACAGCGGCCAGCATTCCCAGCATCGGCAGACAAAAGACAAATCCATAGGCGAGGATCGGCACGCCAAACAGTTGACGCCCAATATCAAGGGCCGTTCCGCCGACAACAGTCGCTGATCCCCGGGCAATGGCCTGCGCTAAGCCCCAAGCGCCAATAAATGTCCCCGCTGTTTCCGCCGCCGTTAAGTCCAGCATGAGACTGAGGGCACCCGTTGTTGTCACCCCAGCGGCAATGCCAAAGAGAAAGAGTTGCAACTGAAAGAGCCACACCTGCTGCGTGACGCCTGAGATGATCAAGAGCAAGAACATCAAGGCCACCCCCCAACAGCCATAGGTGGTGGTGCGGATCTTGCCGAGGCGGGGCACAATCAAAAATCCGGTGAAACTTAGACCCACAAGGGTACCCATGCCCCAGTAGGCATTCAAGCGGGTGGTTTCGGCGATCGTCATGCCAAAAACTTCACCGCCAAAGGGTTCCAGAATCGGTTCCTGAATAAATAAACTCAGGGTCATCAGGACAAGGAAGAGAAAAAAGCGCCACGTTTGGGAGTTGGCCGTGAGAATTTTCAGGGCGCGACCAAGGGTAATGTTTTCCGGATTGTCACAGGCACGGCTGCGCACATGGTAGCGGGAATACTTGGCCTCAACTCCCCAGGTGCTGGCGATCGCGAGGGCAAAGACCACCGTCAAAACCACCAAAAAGAGGCGATTAACACTTTGTTGTAGCAGTTCAATGGGGGGGTCTAGCTCCAACTGACGCAGCAGCACACTACTGAGAATGGCACCCGCCACAATGCCCACGGTCAACATGGACCAGACAATGCCCACCAATTTGCCCCGATCTTCCTCTTCGGAGACATCCACGAGCAGGGCAGCAAAGGGGGTCGAGCTACTACTGACACAAATGCCATAGGCGGCAAAGAGCAATCCCAATAGGCCAATCCACCCTTGGGTGACGAGACTCCAGCCCGCTTGATCTAAACTCTGCCCCACCTGCCAGATCACTTGAACAATCGCGTAGGTGACCAACGTAAAGGCCAAAGCCCCACCCCAGACATACCCCGTGCGATGATAGCCGCCAATGGGATGGGCATCGGAGAGCTGACCAAACCACACGCGCACCGGTGAGACAAATTGATGCATGGCGATCGTCAGCGTCACCAATGTGGCCGGCACCGCCAGTTCTTTAATCAGGATGCGGTTGAGCACCCCCAACACCAGAATCGACATCATCCCCAGTGCCATCTGAAACAGACCCAAGCGAAACATGACCCACAGGGGCAGCGGCGGGGGTGCAGCGGCAGAACGAGTGGCCATACCTCACTCAACTCACATCACTGATAGAAGATGATAAATGATTTTCAGGGCAAATTTAGATTGCCATCAAGAAGGAAATCGTCAATGATACAACTAGGGCAATCAGTGTCAAAAAGAGCGATCGCTTCAAAGATTCCGTATAAGCAGACATGGGTGGCATCACCTCATCAGTAGGATGTTTTGGGCTGTGTCCAATCGATGGGAAAAGGACTGTATTGTGTTAAGTTGTAGTCTTTTATTGTACTGCCTTTTTCTGGGGGTCAAAACCGTACAGGGCAGGCATCCATCACTTGAGGACGTATCACATCAATGGGGATCAACCTACGCTCACCATTATTCATTGTTTTACTCACAATTGTCATCGACCGTTTGGGTGAGAGTCTGATTTTCCCCATTTTGCCCTTCCTCGTGGAGCGATTTAACTTTGATGCGTTGAGCTTGACGCTGTTATTTTCTGCCTTTGCTGCTGCCCAATTCATTGCTGCTCCCCTTTTGGGTGCCCTCTCGGATCATTGGGGACGTCGCCCGGTGTTGCTGATTTGCATTGCCGGTACGGCCCTGTCCTACATTCTCTTTGCTGTGGCGACGGTTCCTTGGCTGCTCTTTGTCTCGCGGATTATTGATGGTCTCACGGGGGGCGTGGTTTCAACGGCTCAGGCCTATATTGCTGACACCTCTGCTCCAGCAGATCGGGCTAAGAACTTTGGTTTAACGGGGGCAGCCTTTGGCATTGGCTTCATTTTTGGGCCGGCCATTGGCGGCAGTCTAGCAGCCATTGATCTCAAGTTGCCGATTTGGTTTGCAGCGGGCTTGGCACTGGTGAATGTCATCTTGGCCTATTTCATCTTGCCAGAGTCATTGCCCGCAGCCCAGCGATCGCCCCTGACCCTAAAGAGCTTTGCCTTGCAGCAACAGTGGTTGGAGCTATTCAATCAACGCACCCTCCAAGCCTTACTCATGGCCTTCTTTATTTTCAACTTTGCCTTTGCTGGCTTTACCAGTATCTTCGTCCTCTTCTTGAAGCGGCAATTGAGTTGGGGACCTGCCCAAGCGGGGATCATTTTTGTGATTATTGGCGTGGTGAGTACGATTGTGCAGGCGGGCTTGATTCGCTCATTGATTCCTCGCTTTGGTGAGCAGCGCTTGAGCTTGGGGGGATTGCTCCTAGTGGCCTTGGCCTTGTTGGGGATTGCGGCGGTGCCCAGTGCGGGCGGCTTTAGTGCGCCCTTGCTTTATGGGTGTGTGGTGGGTTTGGCCTTTGGCGTGGGAATCATGTTGCCCTCGCTGCGAGGGGTGATCTCCAATCGGGTGCGAGATCAAGATCAGGGGAAAATTATTGGCGCTAGCCAATCACTCCAAAGTGTGGCGGGGATTGCTGGACCGGCATGGGCAGGGTGGGTCTTCGATCGCTGGGGTGGGGTGGCGCCCGCTTGGCAAAGCAGTGTGATGATGGCGATCGCCCTTGGCTTTTTGGCGCTGGGATTGGGCAAGCCCAAGGATGCGACCCCTAGCACTCTCTAAGCAAAATATGTCAAACTGCTAAGCAAAGACCTTTATTCGCCCATTTTTTCAACCTTTGAACCCTCTCGAAGCTCACCTATGATGCGGTTGTCTTTTCCTCAGCCTTCTCGACAGCCCCGTTGGCTCCATGCTTGGCGACGATCGCTCCGCTATCACTATTTGCGCTTGATGCGCTCCCACAGTAGCACTGAGAGTATTGCCCGTGGCCTTGGGGCAGGGGTCTTTGCTGGCATGCTGCCCCTGTTTGGGGGGCAAATACTTATTGCCGTCACGGTGGCCCTCCTTGTGCGCGGCAACAAGCCCTTGGCTGCCCTTGCCACTTGGGTGAGCAACCCCTTCACCTATGTCCCCCTGTTTTGGTTTAACTTTCAGGTGGGTTGGTGGCTGATGGGGCAGCCTGCCCTATCTTTTGGTGAGTGGCAATCTTGGGAAAAGCTCCTCGAACAGGGGGGGCAAATGGCAACGATTCTGATTTTTGGCAGTGTTTGGGTGGGCGTGGTTGCCGGACTCCTCACCTACGCCCTGTGTTTGCGACTGCTACCCACCCTGCGACAACGCTTTCGGCGGCGTTCTGCTATGGCTGCTGTAAATTTTCTAAACCGGCCACAACCTTAGCGGATTGCAGGCGATCGCCCTGTTGGATCCTGTCCACCACGTCCATACCATCGGTGACATAGCCAAAGACGGCATAATTGCCATCCAGAAAATCCAGTTGATCAAGGGCAATATAAAACTGGGCTGAGGCCGAATCGGGGAGTTGCGATCGCGCCATGGCCACCGCACCGCGCGTATGATTGAGAACGGGTGAGACTTTGCCCGCTTGGCTATAGGTGGGGGTGTCACTGCCCTGACCAAGAATTTCTAGGGGAATGTAGCGGGGGCGATTGGTCGCGGGGTCAATGAATGAACCCGTGCCGTAGAGTTGCGGCGACACACTGGGGTCTTTGCTCTGGGGATCCCCGCCTTGAACCACAAAGGGTCGGGGTTCACGAACCACACGGTGAAAAATCGTGCCATCATAGATTCCCCGCTGCACTAAATCCACAAAATTGCCAGCGGTAATCGGGGCAGCATTCCCCTTCACTTGAATCGTAATCGGGCGATCGTTGACTGTCAGTACAACCGTTGCATCGCCATTGAGTCGAGGTAAATTGGCCATAGGGGTTGGGCTTTGTGCTCCTGGAATTGAACTGGTGTCAGCCACTGAGGAGAGTGACGCGCAACTCACCAGCAGAAGCACACCGAGCACCATCACCAACTGTGGCAGAAATCGGGGCAATCTTGTGCCGAACTTCAGGGGTTTCATTGACCAGCCACTCCAAGCTAACCGTTCTATTATGCCGTGCCCTTGCGCCCTAATGACTGCGGGGAAGGGGTTGCTGTGTTGGTTGTTGCCGCAGTTGCACCAAGGGTTCATCGGGGTTTACCAAGTCAATAAAGACCATTTGGCGGGGATCCAAGTACTGAGGTAACTGCTTGAGGCTGGCTAGGGCACTGAGTTGTTTCTTCAATGTGGGACTATGCCACTGCACCACCCCAAGATGAACCGGCGCGAGGGGGGTTTGGACAATTAGATTCTGTTCATTGCGCCAATCTAAACCCGTAATCGGTAAATCCTGCTGCTGGAGAATCTGGTGAATTTGCTGCCACTGCTGCTGGCGATCGCGATCGATGGCCATTGTCTGCGGGCGCGGTGCATCCTTAACGGGTACAAAATACCCCTGCAATTGGAGTGTGGGCATTGGCTTCACGGCACTGGCTTGATAGCTACTCAGCGGGGCAACAAATCCGAGGCCATCCACCAACCAGCGACTGGCAGACCCTTGCAGCTGCCCGCTTGCACTCATTACCCAGCATTGATTGCAGGTGGCGACTGCGACAGGCTTGCGTTCTTGGACTTCGACAATCAGTGTCGGCGGAAAGAGTTGGCGGGCGATCGTCACCCGTTGCAGAGGCAGCGTCGTTTCTAGGGCATGAATGATCTCCTGTGGCCGCAAACGCAGCAGTGACTCCGGATACTCAAGGGGCAATTGTGCCTGCAACGCTTCCGTTTTCAGCAGTTGATTGCCGCGAATCACCACTTGCTCCGGGCGGCGGATAACCCAGTCCGGCAGCGTCAGTCCCCAAACCAGTCCCCCTGTTAAGGTCAAGAGGACACTGGTACGCCAAAGCCCTGCCAGTTGCCGCCAGCGGCGTTTACTTTGCAATTGGCGGCGCCGTTCCCGAATGGCATCATGAGCCGTTGTCCCCTGAGGGGTGGGATTTACCATGGCCACGGCCTCAGTCTTGAGGAAAATTGGAACTTAGGATCCTGCACGGGCTGTCATTACTTGGTGGTAAGATACGCGATGTTGATTGTCCGCTTGACTGCCTCTATCTTAGTAAAGGCTTCGCACCATGCCCCTGAATACATTTGCTCACTGCTCAAGATCATCCCTGCTCCTCGGGGTGTTACTACTGGGGGTACTCCCGCGGGCGGTGTTTGCTCAGAATCAATCTTCTAGCCCCAATGTCCAGATTGTGAATCCCACACCCCCACCCAGCTCTTCAATCTATACCCTTGAGGGGGGCAAGCGCTTGATGGATGAGGCTGCCGCCGCAGTCAATAGCCAAAATTATGCCGTCGCCGCTCGCAAGCTCTTAGAAGCCCGTACGGTGATGAACCAACTCTCGAACTTTTACCAGTCCCTCAACTCTAGCTTTTTGGGGATTGATACTGCGGCTGCCGATAGCAACCGTCGCCGTGCCCTAGAAGCAGCACAACTGCGCGATCAAGCGACTTTTCAACTGGCTTTGGTCTATCGCGCTAATAACCAACCTGAGCTTGCCGTGCCCCTTTTGGTAGAAATTATCCGCAGCCAAAACCCCACCCGTGAACTGGGACAAAAGGCCTATCAGCAATTGCTAGAATTAGGCTTTGTGGATGTGCCCTTTCCGCGTACGGGGGCAATTCCTTCCGGAACGCCTGCGGCGAGTCCACCGCCAGCCACCTCTGCCAATCCCCAACCCCGTCAGTAACGCTTCATGAACGACTCTCTCCTCAGTAATGGCCACGCGCCTCGGTTGCGCCAAGCCACGGTCGATCGCCAGACGAAAGAAACCAAGGTTCACGTTGAACTCACCCTTGATGGCAATGGTCGAGCGGACAATCACACGGGGATTCCCTTTCTCGATCACATGCTGGATCAGCTTTGCTCCCACGGCCTTGTGGATTTGCGGGTGCAGGCCACAGGCGACACCCATATTGACGACCACCACACCAATGAGGATGTGGGCATTACCTTGGGGATGGCACTCGATCAAGCCTTGGGCGATCGCCGGGGGATTCATCGTTTTGGTCACTTTGTGGCTCCCCTTGATGAAAGTTTGGTGGAAGTTGCCCTAGACTTCTCGGGGCGTCCCCACCTTAGCTATGGGTTGCAGATTCCCACGCAGCGGGTGGGCACCTATGATACGCAACTGGTGCGGGAGTTTTTCGTTGCTTTGGTGAACCATAGCCGCATGACGCTGCATATTCGCCAATTGGATGGCATTAACTCCCACCACATTATTGAAGCGACATTCAAAGCCTTTGCCCGTGCCCTACGCATGGCGATCGCCATTGACCCGCGCCGCAGTCAGCACATTCCCAGTTCTAAGGGGGTGATCCAAGCTTAGGTGTGGACGTGCCCATCGGGCATAATCGCTCCCGTGAGGCGTGCCCCGGTCAGTTTCACTAGGAGGCGATTGCCTTGGCTCATCTTTGCTCCCCGTAAATCGGCACCCCGCAGATCAGCCCCACTCAAGTCAGCACCAATGAGATTAGCCTCTTGCAGGTCGGCATAGCTGAGATCTGCTTGCAGCAAATTGGCGCGAAAGAGATTGGCGTGGCGCAGGTTAGCACGGTGGAGAATCACGCGGTGCAAAAAGGCATCACTGAGATCGGCATAGCTGAGATTGGCATGGCTGAGATTGCGCCCCTCAAAGTCCTTTTCGCTCAGGTTGGCTCCCTGTAAATTCACCCCCGACATATCCTTGTGGGGAGGCGTCGTGCGGGGTGGTTCTGGGGGCGGGGGCGCGGCTGTGCGTTGGCGCTGATAGGTGCCGTAGGTGTGGTTGTGGTGTTGGCTATAGGTCTGGTGCGTCGTTTGCTGCGGCTCACGGGGCGCATGATAGCTGCGATAGGTGTAGGGATTGGATTGATAGCGTGGGGGTGGCGGCGAGGAACGATAGGTTTGCCGCTGGCTAGCAGTCCGCTGGGAGGTTTGGCTGCCGTGTCGGGCAATATGTTGCCGCAGTTGATCCCGCGCTTCATTAAACTGCTTAATTTTCTCTTGTGCCTTCTCGATTAGCCGTGTGTTGTCCTTCGGGATGCGATCGGGATGCCAAATAAACACTAAATCCCGATAAGCTCGGTTCACTTCCTCGAGGGTTGCCCCCGGCTCCAACTCCAGTACCCGGTAGCAGGTGTCTAAATCGAGCATTTTCTGACGGCTTATCATGGATATTGATGATCTTAACCACGGGACTGCTCACCTAGGGTTGCGAAAGAATGCGTTAGTATGAACTTATGTAAAGACTTTTCACTTTTCCTAGCGGAGGATGGCGATCGGTGAATAAACAATGGCGAAACGCAGGTTTATATGTTCTTCTTGCAATCGTGGTGCTGGCCTTGGCCACTGCCTTCTTTGATCGCCAACCCACGACCAAACAGACATGGCCCTACAGTGAGTTCATCCAACAGGTCGAAAATCAGCAAATCACCAAAGTCAGTATTACCCCCGACCGCTCGCAGGCGCAAGCGATTACCCAAGATGGCACGCGGGTGCTGGTCAATCTTCCCAACGATCCTGAACTGTTGGACATTCTCATTAGCAACAATGTGGACATCGCCGTCTTGCCCCAAAGCAACGATGGCTTCTGGTTCCGCGCCCTGAGCAGCTTACTGGTTCCCATTGGTTTGCTGGTACTGCTCTTTTTCCTGTTGCGGCGTGCCCAAGCAGGTCCTGGCAACCAAGCGATGAACTTTGGTAAGTCACGGGCACGGGTACAGATGGAACCCCAAACCCAAGTGACCTTTAATGATGTGGCTGGCATTGATCAGGCCAAGCTGGAACTGGGTGAAGTGGTGGAATTCCTCAAGTACGCCGATCGCTTTACCGAAGTGGGCGCCAAAATTCCCAAGGGGGTTCTCCTTGTCGGGCCTCCCGGAACGGGTAAAACCCTGCTTGCGCGGGCAGTGGCTGGTGAAGCGGGCGTTCCCTTCTTCTCAATTTCCGGTTCTGAGTTTGTGGAAATGTTCGTTGGGGTGGGTGCCTCACGGGTGCGCGACCTCTTTGAACAAGCCAAAGCCAATGCCCCTTGTATTGTCTTCATTGATGAGATTGATGCCGTCGGTCGCCAGCGCGGTGCTGGTCTGGGGGGGGGCAATGATGAACGGGAGCAAACCCTCAACCAACTGCTGACGGAAATGGATGGCTTTGAGGGGAATACGGGCATCATTATTATTGCTGCAACGAACCGTCCGGATGTTTTGGATGCAGCACTATTGCGTCCGGGGCGTTTTGACCGTCAAGTGGTGGTGGATCGTCCGGATTACAAAGGTCGCCTCGATATTCTCAAGGTTCATGCCCGTGGCAAAACCCTCGCTAAGGATGTGGATCTCGATAAAATTGCCCGCCGTACCCCCGGCTTTACCGGTGCGGATCTCTCGAACCTACTCAATGAAGCGGCCATTCTGGCGGCTCGCCGCAACCTGACTGAAATCTCCATGGATGAGATTAACGATGCCATCGATCGCGTCCTCGCTGGGCCTGAGAAAAAAGACCGTGTCATGAGCGATCGCCGCAAGAAGTTAGTCGCCTACCATGAGGCGGGTCATGCCCTTGTCGGTGCCCTGATGCCCGACTACGATCCCGTTCAAAAAGTGAGCATCATTCCCCGGGGGCGGGCAGGTGGTCTGACTTGGTTTACTCCCAACGAGGATCAGATGGATTCGGGTCTCTATAGCCGTGCCTACCTGCAAAACCAAATGGCCGTTGCCCTTGGGGGTCGCATTGCTGAAGAAATTGTCTTTGGTGAAGAGGAGGTGACAACCGGTGCCTCAAACGACCTGCAACAGGTGGCACGGGTGGCTCGCCAAATGGTTACCCGCTTTGGCATGAGCGATCGCCTAGGACCTGTGGCCTTGGGACGGCAAACCGGGAATGTCTTCCTTGGCCGCGACATTATGGCAGAACGGGACTTCTCCGAGGAAACGGCTGCCACCATTGATGACGAAGTGCGCAATCTCGTCGAGCAAGCCTATCGTCGTGCCAAAGAGGTCTTGGTGAACAACCGCCACGTCCTTGACCAAATTGCCCAAGTGCTGATTGAAAAAGAAACAATCGATGCGGAGGAACTCCAAAGCATCTTGGATCGCAACGATGTGAAGATGGCAACGATTCCCTAGGCTTGCCCTTTGCGATCGCCCCAAGGGTCGTGCTAATGTAGTATTCCTTGGGACTGCGGGCATGGTTTAATGGTAAAACCCTAGCCTTCCAAGCTAGAGACGCGGGTTCGATTCCCGCTGCCCGCTTAACACTCAACTCCTTGAAGAACCTGCATTTTGGCGTATTGCAAAGACTCTGGGATGCTCTTTCAAAGTCTCAAAATAGGCTCAAACTGGATTTAGCACCCTATTCTATTGGTGGCCTATGGCTCAGCCACTTCGGCTAGGATAGCGCTTCTGGATTGATGAATGATTCTCACTGAAAATCTCAATGTCCTCTGGGCGAGCGTCCTCTTTGAAACCCTCTATCGCTTAGGACTGCGGACAGTCGTTCTCTCGCCGGGATCACGTTCGGGACCATTGGCGATCGCGGCTGCTGCCCATCCCCATCTTGAGGCCCTGCCGATTCTTGACGAACGCTCGGCAGCTTTTTTTGCCCTTGGCCTTGTCCAACAGCAGGGACGACCCGTTGCCCTTGTCTGCACTTCAGGTACTGCTGCGGCCAATTTCTATCCCGCGATTATTGAAGCAAGCCTTAGTCATTTACCGTTAATTGTGCTGACCGCCGATCGCCCCCCCGAATTGCGCTTTTGCCAAGCGGGACAAGCCATTGATCAGGTGCATCTCTATGGTCATGCCGTACGTCACTATCGCGAACTAAGTCTGCCGGAACTTGCTTTGCTGCCCTACCTGCGGCAAACCCTCTGCCATAGCTGGCAAACTGCCCTCTGGCCAGATCCGGGGCCAGTCCATTTGAATATTCCTCTACGGGATCCCCTTGACCTGCGCTCTGAGGCCAATTTTCATGGGGCACTTCCTGAAAACTTCTTTGATCAGGTGCAGCCCTTTGTGCCGCCTCGGGTTGTCACCGCTCTCCCTTGGCAAACATGGCAACAGATGCAGCGGGGGTTGATTATTGCAGGACCCAGTCATGGGGTGGAGCCTTTGGCGGAAGCGGCCGCGATCGATCGCCTGAGTCGGTTTCTGCAGTGGCCAGTGCTTGCCGATGCCCTCTCCTGCGCACGGGGACTGCCCCACGGCATTACCCATTACGATCTGCTGCTGCGAAATGGCCACCTACGGGAATCCTTGCGTCCTGAAGCAGTGATTCAACTAGGGCCGCTGCCCACCAGTAAAGCCCTGCGGGAGTGGCTCAGTGCCTGCGATCCGCTGATCTGGTGCCTTGACCCCACGGGCGATAACAACAATCCCCTCCATGGCCGCTGTCAGACGCTGGCGATCGCCCCCCAAGATCTGGACTGCCCCCCCGACCCCCTGCCCCCCAACCCCTACCTCAAGGACTGGCAAGACCACGATCAACGAGTACATGAGCAACTGAAGCGAACCTTGGAGGCCATTGATTGGTTCTGTGAGGCCAAGCTGATTTACCATCTGCCGCAGTGGTTGCCATCGCAAACGGCGATTTTTGTGGCCAGTAGTATGCCCGTGCGCGATGTTGAGAGTGTTTGGCGGGCGAGCGATCGCCACCATCGTTTTTACTTTAATCGAGGCGCCAACGGCATTGATGGCACATTATCTAGTGCCCTTGGGGTTGCCCATCGCGGTCAGCCCACCCTCTTGATCACGGGGGATTTGGCCTGCTTGCACGATACCAATGGCTGGCTGATCACGCCCCAGTTTCAAGGGTGTCTAACCGTACTGCTGATCAATAACAACGGCGGTGGTATTTTTGAGCATCTACCGATTCGGCGGTTTGATCCACCCTTTGAGAGCTTTTTTGCCACCCCCCAAGCGGTCAATTTTGCCCAGCTTGCAGCGGCCTACGGCATTCCCTATCACTGCTTACAGGACTGGGCGGATGTGAAAACCCAACTTTCCCTTGCCCCTTGGCCAAAGGTACGACTTTTGGAATTTAAGAGCGATCGCCAGCAAAATGCCCAATGGCGCCAGCAGGTACTGGCTCACCTCACAATTTAACTTGCGGTACCTCAGTGGCTATGGATGTGGTGGGAGAGCAACTGCTCCTCTAGCGCCGCAATCTGATTGTAGGCCGCCGTGAGTTGTGCCGTCAGCCGTTGAATTTGCACCTCTGGACTCAGGGGGCGATCGCCACTGAGGTTGCGTGTTTGGCTATAGTCATCATCCACCAAAATATCCTTGTGTTCTGGGGTACTCACCAAAGGACGCGGTTTGGGCAGAGGATTCTGCTCAGTAGGGGTTACAGGCAGAGGCTTGAGCCGCCCCTCCTCTAGGGCCTTAGAAACCTTTTGGTTGAGTTGTTCAACGATCTGGTAGAGGGCATCAATTTTGTTACTCAGAACCAGAATCTGCTTATGTAATAAATCCACAGGCCAAATCCTCTCGTGGTGAAATGCTGTAATTGTCAACTCAACTGCCTCTGGAGAAAGTAGCGGTGCACGGCATCGCTAACCCTAGGCACTGGAAATACGCTTGATAAGATAAACTAGGCATTTCTCCCAGCGTAGGGTGCCTAGAGCTAGGAGCATTGAGTGCGGAGACCAAGCTTGCCGAGAAACAAGGGTATTGCTATAGATCCAGCCTAGGGAAAGTCACTGGCTAATGGCAACTTTTTCAAAAAGACTTAAGACCAAGTAAACTTTTGTAAAAGTATGGATTGTTTTATCAATGCAGAACACCTGCCGACAAGTAATATTCCTAAAGAACTTCACACTTGGCTGAGCGAGGGTAGCTAGCTTTAACTCTCTCACTTGTTGTTTGATATGGGTTGATCAACGTTCTATCAACTGCCCTAGCCTTTGGAGACAGACGGTGGAAATTCAGCGACTAACCCTAAAAAATTTTAAGACCCACCGCGATCGCACGTTTGAGTTTCTGCCCGGTGTGAATGTCATCTGTGGCGAGAATGGTGCGGGCAAAACCAGTATTTTTGAAGCCATTGCCTGGGTTCTCTTTGATGCCACCTCGGGCTATGGCAGTGGCTTTAATAAGGCGATTATTCGCAAGGGTGCTAAACGCGCCGAAGCCACAGTTCAGTTTATCTCGGCAGCAGATGGTCGCTCCTATGTGGTACGGCGCAATACGCAAACGGGGTACGCGATTTATGACCCCCAAGTGGGAGACCTCGGTCTTTCGTTGCGTGAAGATGTGCAGGTGTGGTTGCAGGAGCACCTTGGTATCCGCAGTGCCTTTCCGCTTCGGGATCTCTTTGAGCAGATCATTGGCATTCCCCAAGGGATGATCACGGCGGATTTTCTCAAGCCACCCGCCCAGCGGCGGCAAGTTTTTGAACCGATTTTGCAAGTCAGTGACTATCGCCAAGCCTTTGACAATGCCCTTGCCCTCGTGAATTTTTCCCAAGAGCGGGTGGTGTCCCTAGAGCGGCAGTTGGCTGTGCAAAAACAGGAACTGGCCACGCGATCGCAATATGAACAACAGGCAACCGCCTTGGCAGCGGAGCTAGAGCGCGATCGCCAGCAGTGCGAGGAATTACGCCAACAATGTCAGGCCTTAGCCACCGAAAAACAGCAATACGAAGCTGCCGTTGAAACGCTGAACCGTCTTGCGCAAACCTGTCAGCGCCTCGAAGCCCAACTGCGTCAGCAGGAGGAACTCTGTCGCGATCGCCAGCGCCAGTTGGCCGCAGCTCGCAATAGCCAAGCCCAGTGCCAGCAACTGCAATCCGACTATGATCGCTATCGGCAGCAAGAGAGCCGCTACCAAGAACTTGAGCAGCAACTACGGGGACGAGCTGCCCTTGAGCAGAACATTCGCAAGCTAGAGCAGCAGCAACAAAAGCTGGCCACCCAATTAGCTAGTATTGAAAGCCAACGCCAAGCGATCGCCACCATTGCTAGTCAACTTGCTGCCCTTGAACCCCAAATTGCTGCTGCTGACGCCCTCGATGCCGAAATTGTCCCCCTTGAGGCGCGCTACCAACAAGCCCAACAGGCAGATCAAGAACTGCGCCACCTCAAGCAACAAGCGGCAACGTTGCAAGCCCGCCTTGAGAAAATTGCGCAACAGGTGCAAGCCCTAGAGCAACAGCGTCCCATAGCCGCCACCTTGAGCGCTAAACAGGCAGAACGGGAGCGACTCCAAGCCCAACTCAGCCACGCCACCGCCGCCCATGCCTTTGCTGCTACCCTCGATCCCATTCTCAAGAGAGCGCAAACCCAAGCCACGGAAACGGATCCCCTTGTAGCGGCGGCGATCGCCGAACTCACTGCCGCTCAGCAATTTGCTCTAGTTCGCCCTGCCATTGAACAGGGGCTAACGGCACTCCAACAGCTGCAGGAGAACTACCATTGGCTTTTGGATCAACTCACGGCACTGCGACAAACCCTCACAGATCCTGCCGCTATTCCCGCCCTCAACCAAACGTTAAAACAGTTAGAAACTGACATTGCCCGTGCTGCCGCAGCAGAACGATCCCTCTTGCAAGCCCAAGCCCTTGAGGAGGAACGCAGCCGTTTGGCAGCAGAGCTTAAGCAGTTGAGCGATCGCCAGCAAACCGTAGAACCCCTAAGCAAAGAACTCACTGATTTAGAACGCCGCTTGAACGAGTTACGGGAAGAACGCGCCAACCTTGGCCAACCCCATGCCCAGCGCCAACTGTTACTGGAGCAGCAGGCAGCAGCCCCCCAACTGGAAGCCGACTACGCACGTTTGGGTACCGAACAGGCCACCCTACAAGCTCGCCTCACCCCCCTTTATGAGGAACGCCAACACTATGCCACCCTTGAGGAACAGCGGCAACAGCTTAGCGATGAGCTAGCTAGACTACGTCCCAGCTATGATACCTATCTCCAACACCAGCAGCAGGCCGCCCAAGTAGAAAGCTATGAAGCGGCCCTGAAAACAGCTATGCAAGCCGCCCATGAGTTGAAAGCTGCCCTTGCCAAAGCCCAAGCAGAGTACAACACCCAAGAGCAGCGGGTGGATTTAGCCGCTCTGGAAGCCGTGCGCGATCGCTACGAAAACCTACACCGCGAGTATCAACGGCTCCTTGGTGCGATTCCTGAAAAAGAAAAGCAGTACCAAAGCTGCCTTGCCACCCTCAAGCATCTTGATGAAGTCGCCACCGAACAGGAAAAGACACTGCAAAAGCTCGTAGCGGCACAAAAACACCACTCTCTGATTGAGACGGCCCGCGAGATTTTCAAAAAGAGTGGCCCCCGCGTTAGTGAAGCCTATCTGCACACCGTTTCCAGCGAAGCCGATCGCCTGCTGCGCGAACTTCTCAACCGTCCCGATGTGGCGCTCCAGTGGACATCGGACTATGAGATTCAGGTGAATGAAGGCGGCTACTGGCGACCCTTCAAAAGCCTCTCCGGCGGTGAGCAAATGTGTGCGGCTCTTGCGGTGCGCTTAGCCCTGCTGCGGGTACTGGTCAACACCGACATTGCCTTCTTTGATGAACCGACCACCAATATGGATCAGGTGCGCCGCCAACAACTGGCCGAGAGCCTAAGCAATCTCAGAAGTTTTCATCAACTTTTTGTGATTAGCCACGATGCAACCTTTGAAGCCCTCACCGAGCACACGATCCATCTGGAGCGATCGCTCCCTTAGGCGTAGGCCGTGTGGAGTGCCCACCAAATGAGTGCCGCAATAAAGCCAAGAATCAAAACGGCAGAAATCGCGATCATCGCTGGGCTGTCGGCACCATCAAACTTCATAATGCCGCGATTAAAATCCGTGGCCATAGGAATAAACTCCAAGCACCATTGAATCCACAGTAACCAAATTAATTTTAGGCTGCTTTTCTGGCAGTGGGGTTGAGGATAACGACTTGTTACGATTTGTGGCGCTCCCTAAAAACCCTCTTAAATGTGATCAATATCACAGCAGCCCTAGGTGAAACAGGCAAAGGTAGAAGTAAGCACACAGCCTAGACCACTTGTTGAAGTGTCACGTTTTGTAACGTTGCTCCTGCCCTAACTCAAGATGAAGGGGGGAGGATTCAGATTTGCAGAGGGGATGATTTCTTGAGGGCTGTTGAAACACGGGGGATAGAGGTAATGAATAGCCTGCAACAGGAACGTCACGTTTTAATTTTGAATACCGTGGGTGGCCGGCGGGCGATCGCCCTTGAGGCAGCGGCCTACTCCCTTGGGCGCGATGAGAGTAATGCCATTGTGATTGACTTTGAAACGGTTTCTCGCCAGCACGCTATTCTCCTGCGGGTACCTGTCCCCGGTACCACCAGCTACCGCTATCGTTTGGTGGATGGCAATGCCAATGGTAAGCCCAGTACCAACGGCACCTTTGTCAATGGCAAGCGCATCAGTAGCCATGAATTGCAGCACGGCGATGTGATTCTCTTTGGTCGTAAAGCCAAGGCTTCCTATCTCATGCTCTCGATGGCGGATACCGAGTTCAGCCAATATCTGCAATCCATTGCCTTCCAAAGCATTAAATCCGATCTGCGGGGTGCCAAGGAAACCCTTGTGGGTATGGAGCTAAGTGGCGAACTGCGGCGAACCCCGAGCCGTGAATTGGTGGCAGCGGCAGCCACGCAGTTACATCCTGAAGCCGAATCCGCAAAAGAGACCTTGGCCAGTGAGAGCGACAGGGAGCCACAGGGGAACAACAAAGAAACCGTCCATGAAAAAGAGAGCCAAGGCTCAAAAACCAGCCTCGTGGGTCTAGGGGCGATCGCCCTTGTGGTTGTTGCCATTATCGCAGGAGCCGTCTGGCGATCGGGCTTCTCCCCCAGTCAACCGCAGGGTACACCACCTGCCACTCAAACCGGCAACTAGCTCAACCCAGATCCTGCATTGCTTTGATAAATAGTTTCAAAGTATAAACAATTCCGTATAACAGTCGTTCCCCTGAGTGCCTTTGCTAAAATGAAAGCAATATGGAATGCGTTCTACAACTGCCTGTGGGGTTGCGATCGCTCTAAAGTCATGAGTTAAGCGGACAAACAGACAGACATTTCAAAAGCCAGTTTTAGGAGAGCTTAAATGACAAAGCGGGATCATAGCAAAGTTTATAGTGTCACACTGGTCAATGAAGCAAGAGGCTTGAATAAAACCATTCGTGTTCATGCCGACGAGTATATTCTTGATGCTGCCGAAGCCCAGGGCATTGCTTTGCCCTACTCCTGCCGCGCCGGTGCCTGCGTCAACTGTGCTGGTCGGATCATCAAAGGGACGGTGGATCAGTCGGATCACTCCTTTTTAAAGCCCAAGGAGTTGGATGCTGGATTTGTGCTGCTGTGTGCGGCCTATCCCACATCCGATTGCGTGATCTCAACCCACGAAGAAGATAACTTACTGAACTTGACTTAATCTTCTTTTAGTTAATTTCGTCATTATTATCGCTCAAAAATTAAGTACCCCCTAGGAGCAGAACCACAAGTTTTTCTATGTGGTCTTTTATCTTTTATTAGTTATTGGCATTGCCGTCGGTGTAATACAAGGTTATTCAACGGTTACTGACTTGGCGAGGTTGCGGGGTTGATCGACATCTAAGCCACGGCGGGCAGCAATGTGATACGCCAACAGTTGCAGGGGGATCACCGTCAGGATGGGGGAGAGAAGCTCATCGACCTCGGGTACAGGTAAAAGGTTATCGAAGGTGTGCTGGGCTTCAGCCCCGTCGAGGGGGGTGACACCAATGAGGCGGGCATCGCGGGCACGGGCTTCTTGGGCATTGGAGAGGACTTTCTCAAAGACACTGCCGGGCATGGCGATCGTGACTACCGGTACTTTGGCATCGAGGAGGGCGATCGGGCCATGTTTCATCTCACCCGCAGGATACCCCTCGGCATGGATATAGCTAATTTCCTTGAGTTTGAGGGCACCTTCGAGGGCAATGGGAAAGTTGATGCCGCGTCCCAAAAAGATAAAGTCTTGGGTCTCGGAAAAGTCATGGGAGAGAGCTTCAATATAGCGTTCTTGGCTTTCTAAAATTTGCTCCATCTGGGCAGGCAATTGGCGCAAGCCAGTGACGAGTTCCGCCAAGCGGGAGCGATCGCAAGACTGCCGCTGCCATGTCAATTCTAGGGTCAGCAGATAGAAGGCCATCAACTGGGCAACGAATGTTTTTGTGGCGGCTACGCCAATTTCAATACCGGCACGGGTATCAATAATGTGGGGCACCAGATGCCCAAGACTACTTTCTGGGCGATTGGTAATCCCCAGCAAACGAGGTTGGAGAGCGCCCGCGAGTCCTTGGCGGCGTTTTAGCTCCATCTCTAGAGCGGCAAGGGTATCGGCTGTTTCCCCAGACTGGGTGACACCAATGGTCAGGGTATGGGGTAGCAGGGGCGGCGGCGCGTAGCGAAACTCTGAGGCATATTGCACACTGGTGGGAATCTGGGCGATTTGCTCAAGAAGATATTTGCCCACAAGGCTGGCGTGCCAACTGGTGCCACAGGCAACAATTTGAATGTGCTGCAGATTTTCGAGGAGGCTGGGGTCTAGGTGCAATTGCACCGGGCTAAAGGAACTGTTCTCATCCCAATCGGCTCGCAAATAGTCCTCTAAACAGGTGCGCACCACCCCCGGCTGCTCATAGATTTCCTTGAGCATGTAGTGCTTAAAGCCCTGCTTTTCCACCATGACGGGGTTCCAGTTGAGGGTGCGAGGGGTTTTGCGTAGGCGATGTCCCGCAAAGTCATAGACTTCAACCCCTGTGGGCGTCAACCGAGCCAGTTCGCCATTTTCCAGCGGCAATACAGCACGGGTATAGGGAATGATCGCTGGGGTATCGGAGGCGCAGAAGAATTCCCCTTGGCCAAAACCAATCACAAGAGGAGCTTGCTGCCGGGCCACGATCAATTCATCGGGATAATCTGCACAGATAACGGCGATCGCAAACGCCCCTTCCAATTGATGCACAGCTTGGCGCACCGCTTCTAGGAGGCCATTGGCGGTGGGGGTCTCAGGCAACGCTTCGGCAATCAGGTGGGGAATGACTTCTGTATCGGTTTCGGAGCGGAAAATGTGCCCCCGCGCTTGGAGTTGCTCCCGCAGTTCACGGTAGTTTTCAATGATGCCATTTTGCACCACGGCTAGGCGATCGCGGCTGTCGCGATGAGGGTGGGCATTGTGTTCCTCTGGTTTACCGTGGGTCGCCCAACGGGTGTGGCCAATGCCAACATGGGCAACAATGTCGAGCTGTTCAACTTTTTCGGCTAAGTTGTGGAGTTTGCCCTTGGCGCGCACACAGAGGAGTTCGCCCTCATTGAGGGTGGCAATGCCAGCGGAATCATAGCCCCGATATTCCAGCTTTTGCAGCCCCTGAAGCAGGACTTGGGTTGCTCGCTGTGGGCCAATATAACCAACAATGCCACACATAATTGATAGACCTCGTAAGCTGAGAGAAAGAGGAGTGCTCTAACGACGGCTGGCAAATTGCGGCAGTTCCACCTGTGACCGTTTGAGGGGGAGTCGCGAACGGGAGGCAAAGCGTTCTTTGGTGAATTCGGCTTGCCACGGTTGAATACCAATGGGTTGAATCGAACGCGGATGGGAAACTGCTGGCATGGTGATCGCGTCTAAGGGTTTCGAGGCGGTTCTGGAGGGAACCTGAACGCGGTGAATTGTCCTGTGCCAAGAGGTTTCAATCTGGCGGCGAGAATTGGCGATCGCTTGCCATTCTTGATCATCCATGTTCCAGTCTGTTTTGTGCCACTCACTCATCACCCAACACCCACACCTTAATGACATGTTATTATTCGGATTTTTATGAACTAGATTATCGGAATTTTAACAAAAGGCAAGCTTTGGGCAAAAATTGTCACAGGATGCTAGGGGGACAGCCTGTAACTCCCGTCACCTGCTGTGTTGAGCAATTACGCCAATCCGCTAGGGTCCATGCGCTTTCAGTGCAACTCAAGACACTTCACAAACTGGTACGTGCCTAGGCTGCATCTCCTCTCGCAGAATTCCTCATTCATACAGTGGGGTCGTTCATTGCCGTATCTTTTACAGCCAAGTGCCGTAGTGCCACAATACCCTAAACGGCCTATCACTGGAGATGCACAGCCATGAACCTACGGGAACTCCTGACGGCGGCAGAGATTACGCCGAGTTTTGAGCATCCTGCCCTCGATCAAGAGGTGAAGTCCCTGAGTACGAATTCTTGGGAGTGTCAGCGTGGCTCGTTGTTTATTGGCATGCCTGGCACGCGGGTGAATGGGGGCAATTTTTGGCCAAGTGCCTTGGCAGCGGGGGCGATCGCGGCTGTGGTGTCTCCGCAAGCCAAACCCCGTGAGGGAGATGCCTGTGTGATTGTGGTGCCCGATATTGAGCGTGCCTGTGGTCGGCTCGCGGCTGCTTTTTATCATTACCCCAGCCAGCATCTCAGCCTGCTAGGGGTTACGGGTACCAACGGCAAAACAACCACCACCCACTTGGTGGAACATCTCCTCAACAGTGTGGGCTATCCAACGGCACTCTTGGGAACGCTCTACAGTCGCTGGCCGGGACACTGTGAGATTGCCAGTCATACCACGCCCTTTGCGGTGACCCTTCAGGAACAATTAGCGGCAGCAGTCGCAGCGGGCTGTCGGTTTGGGGTGATGGAGGTGAGTTCCCATGCCTTGGCGCAGGATCGGGTGTGGGGCTGTCAGTTTGAGGTGGCGGCTTTTACCAACTTGACCCAAGATCATCTGGATTATCACCGCGATCTGGAGGACTATTTTGCCGCTAAGGCCAAGCTCTTTACTGCTGACTATCTCAAGGGTCGAGCAATTCTCAATGGCGATGATCCCTTTGGCCAGCGACTGGCTCAACAGTTGCCGCGCGATCGCTACTGGACCTATGGCCTCAGCGAAGATGCCGATTTTTGGGCTGAGCATCTCACCTATCGTGTCAATGGCGTGACGGGCACGGTTCATACCCCTATCGGTAGCGGCACCCTAGACTCGCCGTTGGTGGGACAGTTTAATGTGGCCAATGTGCTGGCGGCGATCGCCATGGGGGCAGCGGTAGGACTCCCCCTAGAATCGATGCTGAAGGCGATTCGTGACTTTGCGGGGGTACCGGGGCGGATGGAGCAGGTGCGCATTAGCCCAGACCAAGAGATTACGGTTCTTGTGGATTATGCCCATACCCCCGATAGCCTTGAGAACTTGTTAAAAGCTGCCCGTCCCTTTATTCCCGGTAAGCTAATCTGTGTCTTTGGTTGTGGGGGCGATCGCGATCGTACCAAGCGTTCCCAGATGGGAGCCATTGCCGCTCGCCTTGCGGATCAAGTGGTGGTGACATCCGATAACCCGCGCACCGAGGATCCCCGCCGCATTCTTGATGACATCCTTGCCGGTATCCCACCGCAAACGCCGCTGATTGTTGAGGCCGATCGCCGTCAAGCGATTCTGCAAGCCATTCTGAGCGCAGCGCCGGGTGATGGCGTGATCATTGCTGGCAAAGGTCATGAGGACTACCAAATTCTGGGCACTGAAAAAGTCCACTTTGACGATCGCGAGGAAGCCCGTACTGCCCTCGAACAGCGACGCAAACAACAACTGAATCAAGGCTAACGTGCCACAATAGGGGATTGTTGTTCCACAGCGAGCAGATTGTGATTGAGGCAGAGGTTCACCGCCAATTACGGGCATTTTTACGCAGCAGTGGCGATCGCCAGTGGCCTCACCATCTCACCTTGGCACGGTTGGTTGCCCGTGCCCTGCGCCTGCGGCGGGGGTGCTTACTTCAGGTTAGCCAGCGGGCGGTGTTGCACCATCGCTATGGCCTGAGTTATCTGTTGCCACTGCTGTTGTATCCTGAACCTGCCCTGCTCGTCGTCCCCCAAGAGCGACTGACACGACTACTGCACCAAGAAATTCCTGAACTCCTCACCTTCCTTGCGGTGAGGAAACCGATTCAGCATAGCCAATGCCCGCAGCCAGCCTTTGAGGGGATGCTTGTGATGAGCCTTGAGGACTGGTGTCGCCACGCCACCGCCCATCCCAATGTCGTCACAATCATTGATGGCATTGAAGCCTTGCCCCAAATTGCCCAGCAGCAGATGACCTGCACCATTACCACCAGCGATTGGGAGCACCTGAAACTCGCGATTCCCAGCGCCGTTGGTGCGATTCGCCAAGTCTATGCCCAGTTGGTGCAGCACCTCTTTCAGCGGCCTCAGAATCCCTACGGCGACTATCTGCTCACCCCTACAGAACAGCAATCGCTCCTTGAACTCCTGCATCAATGGCCGCAGGCGCTGCCTCCCCAATGGTCGCAATTGCGGGACTACCTCAACCGCAGTGACACGGTGATTTGGGGACGGCGCCACCCCACGGTGGGGTACTTCAGCCTCCAAGGACACCCCCTCAGTTTCCGCGCCTATTTTAAGGATCTTTGGTCGCAAGCGCCTTTTGTCCTCATCGGCAGCGGCCCCGATACAGACTCCCCTCTAGCCTATGTGCAGCAGGAACTAGGGATTCCGCCCCAAACGACGATTAAATTTGCCAGCGATCGCCACAGTGAAGCGATTACCCTTGCGATCTCCGAAGACTTACCTCTCCCCAACACCCCGGAATTTGCCCCAGCCGTCCTGCGGCGTCTCTACGATCTTATTGGCACGATTGGCCATCGGCGGGCGGTGATCCTTGTGAGTGATGTGCCGCTGCGGGAACAGTTGGCCACCCAATTGGCTGCCCTCTATGGTTCACGGGTACAGGTGGAGACGCCAACCCTTGATACGAACACGATTTTAGTGACGGGGGAAGCCTTTTGGCTGCGTCATGGGGCGCAGTTGCCTTGCCCGGCGCTGTTTGTCTTGACCACACTGCCCTTGCCCTCGCCGGAAAAAGCGGTGGTAAGTGCCCGCATTGAATGGCACAAGCAGCAAAAACAGGATTGGTTTCGCCAGTATCTCTTGCCAGAGTGCTTGACGATATTGGATCGCGCCCTTGCCCCTGTGCGTCAGGATGAAACGCTGGTGGCGATTTTGGATCGGCGGCTCACGGAGCGCAGCTATGGTCGGGAAATTCTCCAGAGTCTCAGTCCCTATAATCTCGTTAGCGATCGCGCCCGATCACGGCGTTGAGCTTGCCACTGCGAAAGCCTTCCAGATCTAAGGTGACATAGGTAAACCCTAGCGCTTGAAAGTGGCTCACCAGCTTTTCAAGATCGATCATTGTCACAAAGTCGGCAATCTGCGCTTGGGGCACCTCAATGCGCGCCGTATCGCCATGACTGCGGACGCGGCACAGTTCCCAGCCCTGCTTGCGCAGGTAGTATTCGGCATGACCCACCCGTTGCAGCTTGGCAGGGGTAATTTCCTCACCGTAGGGAAAGCGCGAACTCAGGCAGGGTTGAGCAGGTTTATTCCACCACGGCAAACCCAAGGATTTGGCAATTTCGCGCACCTCGAGTTTGGTAATCCCCACCTCGGCAAGGGGCGATCGCACCCCCCGTTCCTTGGCTGCGGCAATACCGGGGCGATAGTCTTGGAGGTCATCAGCATTTACACCATCGAGAATGTAGTCATAGCCCCACGCCTGTGCCAGTTCCCGCAGGCGATCGTGGAGTTCACTTTTGCAGAAATAACAGCGATTCACCGGGTTCGTGGCGTAGTTGGGATTGTCCAGTTCATGGGTTTCAATGAGTTCATGGCGAATGCCGATGGCCGCCGCCTGAATGCGGGCATCCTCTAGATCCGCTGGAAAGAGCGAGGGGGACACCGCCGTGACTGCCACCGCGCGATCGCCCAAGACATCCTGAGCAACTTTGGCCACAAGCGTACTATCAATGCCGCCAGAGTAGGCAATCAAGGCTTGATCGAGTTCGCCAATGAGATCCCGTAAGGCCGCTAGTTTGTCCACGCCCATCACCGACCAATGTTCCGAGAATTCTGCTCCTACAGTGTAGCTTAGGGATAGACGCAGCAAGCTCAAGCGCCCATTAAGCAAATGCTGCGAGTGCTCCCCCCTGCTCTACAATAAAATCACGAACTAATAACCGCTGATTGCTCGGGAGAACCTATGGGAATTTTCAATGGCATTATTGAGTTTCTTAGCAATATCAACTTTGAAGTGATTGCCCAACTGACCATGATTGCCATGATTGGCATTGCAGGGCCGGCAATTATCTTCCTATTGGCTGTGCGGCGCGGCAATTTGTAGGCCATTGTTTTGCCAAGAATTAGGAAGTCTCCCACCTTTGCGCTAGCCGTGCCAAATCCTTAGCTTGCAGCTGATACCAGCGTTGCAATCGTGTTAGTTCTGCGGTAATGCTCAGGGTGGGAGCAAATCCTTCACAGCCATAGCCCAAATGGCGCAGGATCGCTACAAGCGTACAGGGAGCAATCCAATAGGTTTGACTCAAGGCTAAAAGATTCACCTTAGTCTGTTCTTTGAGGTCATTTTGAATTGAGAGGATGAGGGTTGTCAGCGGAGCGATCGCCGGTCGTTGGCACCCTACATAGACCATTTCTGGTTGGGCAATGGCCAAGAGCCAACGCAAGTGGGTGGCAGAGGGCGGCAGTGACCAGAGAATGAGGGTGCGACAGCGATCGCGGGGGCGATCGTAGTGAATGGCTGCTGTGGTTAAGTTCGGGGGAACCTCAGGGCGGCCATAGCCATAGAGCAAGACATTGTCCCGCAACTGCGGCAGGAGCGTTGTCAAAGGCGGTAGGGGTTGCCAATGGGGAAGCGGGTGACTGGGCGGATTAGGGACGTACCACGCCAGTGAGGGTTTGACCCCCTTGAGTTCGAGTTCCAACTGGGTTTCGCCATTCCAAGTGTGGGCTGTGAGGTGATAGGCAATATCGACCGTGGTGGGCAACGGAAAAAATTGTCCCCAGCGCCAAGCCTTAGCGGTCATCTGCCGCCCATTCTGCTCTAGGGTGAGTTGCAGATGTTCCCGCTGCTGACCCATGGGTGCTTGTTCGAGAATCTTGACCCCGCGACTACAGAAAATTGGCTGCGGATTCTCACTGCCAAAGGGTTGCAGTTGCTCCACTTGGGCGTAAAAGTCCCACGTCAGCTGCTCAAAGGAGACTTCGGCATCAAGGGTAACAAGGGGACGCAGATCCTCTGGTTTGAGACAGGTTTGGGCAAAGGCTCGCAGGCGATCGCGCCAAGTCGCTAAATGCTCTGCCCGTAGGCTAAACCCCCCGGCTGCCCTATGACCGCCATATTTCAAGAGCAGATCCTTGGTCGCTTCAAGGGCCTCAAAGACATGGAATTCGGGAATGCTGCGAATTGAGCCGCGAATGGTTGTCTCATCTTCATAGGTGCCAATAAACACCGGTACGCCGTAGCGCTCCACGAGCCGCGAGGCAACAATGCCAATGACCCCATGGTGCCAGTCGGGCTGGACGATCACTAAGACCCACTCCTGTTGGGGATCAAAGCCCGTCTCTTCAAGGTGGGCGATCGCCTGTCTCTCAATCTCAGCACAGAGTTCCTGACGGCGACGGTTGGTTTCCTCACACAGGGCTGCCAGTTCCTGAGCACGCTGCGGATCCTCGGTGGTCAGCAGGTCAATCACCACTTGGGGATCACCAATGCGGCCAATGGCATTGATGCGTGGTCCCAGCCGAAACCCTACCGCTGTGGGCTTGAGGGCGGTATTCTGGGCTGGCAAACAACCCGCCATCTGCATCAGCGCTTGCACCCCCACAAGAGAAGAGGTGGGAATTGTTTGTAACCCCTGCTTGACCCAGCGGCGATTCACCCCCATCAAGGGCGCCAAATCCGCGATCGTGCCTAGGGTACACAGTTCCCGCAAAGGCCGCACCAGTTCCCGCCAGTTGCCCAGTCGCTGTGCTAGGGACAGAGCAAGGATATAGGCCATCCCCACCCCAGCGAGGGTATGGTAAGGGGATGTTGGCGGCACCAGTTTCGGATTGAGAATGGCATGGGCAGGGGGCAGTTGCTCCGGCACATCGTGGTGATCCGTCACAATCACCGTCAGCCCCAGTTCCCGTGCCTTGAGAATGGGCTGGTGGGCAGCAATGCCGTTGTCCACGGTGAGAATCAGTTTCACACCGCGCTCGTAGCAGTCTTGAACAATCCGCTCATTAATGCCGTAGCCTTCCTGCATGCGGGAGGGAATTTCATAGTCAATGTCGGCTCCCAAATGGCGCAGCGCACGCAACAGCAGAGCGGTACTGGTCATGCCATCAGCATCGTAATCGCCACAAATGGTCATTTTGTCACCGCGGGCGATCGCCTGCTGCAGGAGTTCCACTGCCAGATCAAGGTCGGGAAAGACCGTTTGCGGTGGCGGTAGCGCTAGAGTTTCCGGCTCGAGAAAGGCCTGTACCGCTTCTGGAGTCGTCAGACCCCGCCGCAGATAAATTTCCGCTAGTGATGCGGGGCAACCCAAGGCCTGCCTCAAGGCGTCACAAGACTCGAGATCAATGGGTGGCAAGAGCCAACGTTGCTGGGGAAGGGCACCCATAATGCGGCGGGGGGAGATAGGCAAAGCGATAACCCCAATGCTAACTTGAGCGTGGCTTCGGTTGACAGACCGAAAAAATAGAATAATAATCGTTACCATTCTCATTTAGCCTTGGTGAATTCCCGAGGCCGTGTCTTGGTGTGAGGTAAGGAGGTCAGTGATGGAAAAATCCCTAACAACGGTTATGGTGGCTGCCATTCACCTTGCACTACTCAGTCCAGCCGCTGTTGCTGAACCTAGGATGCCCGCTCCCGCCAGCATCGGACAGGTGACCTCTGTCTCCCAACTGTCTGACGTGCGCCCCACCGATTGGGCCTATCAAGCCCTTGCGTCCCTTGTGGAAAAGTACGGCTGTATTGCTGGCTATCCCGATGGCACCTTTCGGGGCAACCGTGCCCTGACGCGGTTTGAAATGGCGGCTGCTTTGAATGCCTGCTTGGATGTGATTAGCGATCGCTTTGCCACCAAGGAAGATTTAGCCACCTTGCAACGGCTTAGGGAGGAGTTTGCCGCCGAACTGGCCACCCTACGCGGACGGGTGGACAACCTCGAAGCCCGTACTGCTACTCTGGAGGCCACGCAATTTTCAACAACCACCAAGCTCTCTGTGGATGCCGTGATGGCCTTTCAAGCCGGTGGCAATACTCGCCAAGTCGTTGACCCCATCTCTGGGAATACGTTCACTGGGGGCAGCTACAATCCGACGGTGATTAGCAAGGTGGAGATTAACCTCAATACCAGTTTTCGCGGTACGGATTTACTGACCACGACCCTCGAAGTGGGTAACAACGGGTTAGATACGTTTGGGGCAACGGGGATTGGTACTGACGGCTTGATTGCCGGTGGCGCTGCCGATTACAGTGGCGTTGGCGCAAATGTGGAATTATCTCGACTGTTCTACAGCTTCAAGCCCACAGAGGATTTAACGATTGGTGTTGGGCCGCAATTTTATCCCAGTGATATTGTGGATACCAATAGCTATGCCAACGATTCTTTCACGGATTTTAGTTCCAATTTCTTTATCAACAACCCGCTGATTGTGCCCTACGCCGTCAATGATCCCGGTGGGGCGGGTGTCAGTATTGAATGGAATCCGGGAGGCGGATTCTTCACACTGCGCGGTGTTTATGTGGCCGCTGCAGCGGGAGCACCGACGGGTATCCCTACGGGAGGAGGTCTTTTTGGCGATCCCTATCAGGGAACCGTGGAACTGGAGTTTGCCCGTGCCTTTGGTGCCAATGAACGGAACAACTTTGCGGTGCGCCTGCAATATACCAACTCCTCAACCCTGAATATTTCCCAGAATGCCGGCGGTGTCAATGTGGAACTCACCCTCGGTAAGTTTGGCCTCTTTGGCCGCTATGCTTACTCCGATATGAAACTCTATGGCGATGGAGCAACGATTAATGGCTTGGGGCCATTTACTGTGGATCCGGGGGTCTTTGTCATTCCCGCTGGTGGCCAAGTGAAGACCACTGCGCAAACATGGATGGCGGGTTTGGCCTATCGGGACTTGTTGGCGGAAGGATCATTGCTAGCAGCGGCGGTGGGTCAGCCCTTTATTAACTCGTTGGCATCACAACCCGGGATCAATGATGCTACCCAAACCAACTATGAACTCTTTTTCCGCTATCCCCTCAGCGACAATATCTCAATTACGCCTGTGTTTATGGCAATCACCAATGCCAACAATAGCGCTACCAATAGCCCCATTTTCCAAGGGTTGATCCGCACCACGTTTAGTTTCTAAATCAGACACGCCCTAAAGGCTTGGCGGAGCTGGTGCTCATCAAGGTTACGGCCAATAAAGATGAGTTCATTGCGCTGATGGCCAAGGGGGCGATCGAGGGGACGACCATCAAAGAGCATATGCACCCCCTGAAAAACAAAGGGCTGGGGCTGCTCCGCGAGGTGCAAAATCCCCTTCATGCGGAAAATATCGGGGCCTTGGGTTTGCAGCAACTGGCTCAGCCACGTTTGCAGCTTAGCACCATCCAATTTGCCCTCAGCAACAATGGCCACAGAACCCACAGATTCATCGTGTTCATGGTGATCTTCGCCAAGAAAGTCTGGGTCGAGTTCGAGGGCCCGCTCAAGGTCAAAGCCCCCCACATCGAGGATGTGCTCCATGGGGATGGCGGCCTGCTGGGTGCAATACACTTTGGCCAAGGGGTTCATGGCATGAATGCGATCGCGCAACTGGGCGAGGTCTGCTTCGCTCACCAAATCCGTCTTATTGAGCAAAATCACATCGGCAAAGGCAATTTGCTCTTGGGCTTCGTCCGCTTGCCAGTGGTAGTGAATGTGCTTGGCATCCACCACGGTAATCACGGCATCTAGGTGAGTTTGGCTGCGGATGTCCTCATCCATGAAGAAGGTTTGAATGACGGGTGCGGGATCGGCAAGCCCCGTGGTTTCAATAACAAGGTGATCAAACTTGTGCCGCCGCTTCATCAGGTTGCCAATGATACGGATCAAGTCGCCGCGCACCGTACAGCAAATGCAGCCATTATTCATCTCGAAAATTTCTTCATCGGTATTGACCACCAGTTGATGATCAATGCCCACTTCGCCAAACTCGTTGACAATCACAGCGACCTTCTTGCCGTGTTCGTGGGTGAGAATGCGATTGAGGAGTGTGGTTTTACCGGCACCCAAGTAGCCAGTGAGCACTGTAACGGGAACGGTCATAGGCTGGACAACAGCTAGAGACTCTTTGAGCCTATCAAATATCCGTTACAGTCGTTGTGAAAAGGGCTGTAGGATAAAAAAATGCACAACTACGGAAAGTTTCAAGTCTATGCTGCATCCGCGTTTAGCCGCTGCCTTTGAGCAGCGTTCTGTTCTCAAGATTATTAGTGGCCTCAACAATTTTGATCGCGATCGCGTGCGGGCGGTGGTGACTGCTGCCGATCAAGGGGGTGCCACTTTTGTGGATATTGCTGCCGATCCTGAGCTGGTGCGCCTTGCCAAGGAACTGACGACACTGCCGGTCTGTGTGTCTGCGGTGGAGCCATTACAACTGCTAAATGCCGTTGCTGCTGGTGCCGATCTGGTGGAAATCGGCAACTACGATAGCTTCTACGCCCAAGGGCGGGTGTTTAGCGCTGAGGAAGTGCTGGTATTGACGCGCCAAACGCGCGAGTTGCTGCCCCAAATCATGCTGTCGGTCACAGTGCCCCACACGCTGCCCTTGGATCAACAGGTTGCCCTCGCTGAGGCCTTGGTGGCCGCCGGCGCCGATGTCATTCAAACCGAAGGGGGAACCAGTAGCCAACCCCACCACAGTGGCACGTTGGGTCTCATTGAAAAAGCAGCCCCGACATTGGCGGCAACCTACGAAATTTCCCGCGCCGTTGCGGTGCCGGTGCTGTGTGCTTCGGGGCTTTCGACAGTGACGATTCCCTTGGCGATCGCTGCTGGGGCTGCGGGTGTCGGGGTCGGCTCTGCCGTCAACCAACTCAATAGTGAAGTGGCCATGGTGGCCAGTGTGCGTGCCCTCGCCGAAGCAGTCAAAGGTGCCATCGCCGTCCACCGCTAAGCCTGTGGTGAAGCTCTCCCGATTGGCTGTGGCCTGTGCCAACCGCCTTTTTGAGGCTGCCAGCGATCGGGAGCGTTTTTTAGAGGCTCTCACCACTCCCCCGCCCTACCCTGCCACGGTGCTGTGGTGTCGCGAGCCAGCGTCTCCCTTACCCTTTGAGCCATTGCCGCCACTTTCTTGGCAGCCCCCTTGGGTGAGTCGCTTTGCCCCCGGCAGCCGTACCGGTCAACACCCTCTCCATGAGGCCGGGGCTTATTATTGCTTGGATAGCTCATCGGTGTTTGCGGCGGTTCCGCTGCTGACGCTGCCCCAAGAGCCGTCATTGGTGATTGATGTGTGTGCGGCGCCCGGCGGCAAGAGCCTCTTTGCGTGGCGATCGCTGCAACCCCGCTACCTCATCTGTAATGAAACCATTGGCAAACGGGTGGGGATGCTGATTAGCAATCTCAAACGCTGTCGAGTGCATCCAGTGGGCGTCACCGCTTGGGATAGTGAAGTGCTGGCTGCTGAGTTCCAAGGCGCTGCTGATGTGGTGATTGTGGATGCTCCCTGCTCTGGGCAATCGCTGCTGGCCAAGGGGCAAAAAGCTGAAGGGTGTTTCCATCCATTGACGATTCGCCACAACCAACGGCGGCAAAAACGCATTCTCGCAACTGCAACAGCCTTGGTGCGCCCGGGGGGATGGTTGCTCTATAGCACCTGCACCTTTAGTCAGGATGAAAATGAGGATGTGGCGGCTTGGCTGATGGCAAGGTTTCCGCAGTGGGTTCCTCAACCTGTGGCGGCACTAGCGGCCTATCAATCCCATCTAGCAGCCTTTCCCTGCTATCGGCTGTGGCCCCACCAAGGGGAAGGAGCGGGCGCCTTTACGATCCTCTGGCAGCATCAGGGGTCTGGGGAAGCCAATCCTTTACCGCAATTGGCTGAAGGTTGCGCCTTGGGCGATCGCTGGCGCTGGCAATCGAATTCCCAACCGGCATAGGTAATGGCAGCAACGGCATTTTGATCTAAACACCGCCCGAAAATGCGACTACCGGCGATCGCATCCTGACCCACCAAGGTGGCTCCCAGCAGTTGTCCTTGGCGGTTGATCACCACTTGACCCAAGCTCTGACCCTCGGAACTAAACTGCTGAATCTCCCACAGTTGAACGGGTTCCCTGAGGCGTTGCTGGGCTTGCCGCGCATTCCAGCCGACACGAGCGATTGGCACAGGCAAGGCAATCCACCACGGTTGACGGTAGTAATCAAGGGGCAGGGATTTTCGCTGTAAAATCTGGCGGGCGATCGCAAAGGCTTCAAAGTAGGTCAGGGAGGGCAAATGGTACCCCCGCTGCCAACCGCCACAGGCATAGACTTGGGGATGACTGGTGCGCCCTTGGGAATTGATCCGCAGCCACCCTTGAGCATCTCGCTGGAGGCGGTGCAGGTTCAAAGGAGTTGGATCGGGAGCTTTGCGCCTTCCCAGTGGGGGAACCCCTAGACCGAGGCCACTCAGGGCAGCATGCAGGCGATCGTTGAACCACGCATCTTCTGTGGCCACAAGCGGCAGACCTTGTGCATCGGGATGCGAGGCTTTGCCAGACCAGTGGTGCCAACAGGCCAGCTCAATCCTGCTGAGGGCGTCCATATCCTGAGCATCCATTGCCGCAGGCGCATCAAGGAGGAAATAGCCTCGCGCATACAGGCGATCGCCCCCCACCTGAAAATGACAGCCGGGCTGCCAGACAAATTCCCCCGCCCCTGTGATCACATCGACCCCCACCAATTCCAAGACCCTAGGGGCATAGCGGCGCTGTCCGTGGCTGAGGTGGGCTTGAAAGTGCTGCCACT
This sequence comes from Thermosynechococcus sp. PKX82, assembly GCF_031583255.1. NCBI lineage: Bacteria > Bacillati > Cyanobacteriota > Cyanophyceae > Acaryochloridales > Thermosynechococcaceae > Thermosynechococcus > Thermosynechococcus sp. PKX82. The sequence continues at coordinate 2,410,461 of NZ_CP134169.1, forward strand.
GCTGAGTATCCAATCTTTGAGGGGGAAACTGCGACAGCCACCAGCGTTGCCACTGCCATTGCCACTGCGCATCAGCGGCTGGGATTACTAGGCCAATCCGCCCCAAGGCCGCACACCGATAGGCAATGTCCAATGCCAAAGGACTCGCCGCCACAATCAGCAAATCATACTCAAAGCGCATAGGAAATTAAGATAGAAACGACGACACTGGCAGCTCCTATGAAGCCCATCCGCACGTTTAACGTTCGTCCTCACCTGCCGCAACGTTTGGAACCCCTGCGGGAACTGGCCTACAACCTCTACTGGACGTGGAACACGGAGGCGATCGCCCTCTTTCGCCGTCTCGACCCAGAACTGTGGGAGCAAACCAACCACAATCCCGTCGCCCTGTTGGGACGTATTCGCCAAGATCGCCTCTTGGATGCGGCGGCCGACAACGGCTTTTTGGCACAGATGGAGCGGGTGATCAGCCAATTTCAAGAATATGCCCAGCCTGTGCAGACGTGGTACCAGCAAACGCGCACGGACGCGCCTCCCGGCGAGTGTATTGCCTATTTTTCCCTTGAATTTGGCTTGACAGAGTGCCTGCCGATCTATTCTGGGGGGTTGGGGGTGTTGGCAGGGGATCACCTCAAATCTGCTAGTGACTTGGGACTCCCTTTGGTGGGGGTGGGGCTGCTCTATCAAAAGGGCTACTTTTCGCAGTACCTCAGTGCCGATGGCTGGCAGCAGGAACGCTATCCCAGCAATGATTTTTATACCCTGCCCCTGAAACTCGTCACGACTCCCCAAGGCCAAGAACTCCGCATCCGGGTTGATTACCCCAATCGGGACGTGCAAGCACGAATCTGGCAAGTTCAGGTGGGTCGGGTTCCCCTTTATCTTTTAGACACAAACCTGCCAGAAAACAGCGCCTACGATCAGCAGATCACCGATTACCTCTATGGCGGCGATATGGATCTGCGCATCCATCAGGAGATGCTCCTAGGCATTGGGGGAGTACGCCTGCTCCACGGCTTGGGGTTGCGGCCAACGGTCTATCACATGAATGAGGGGCACTCGGCCTTTTTGTCCCTAGAGCGGATTCGTCAACTGATCGCCGAAGAGCAGCTTACCTACGATGAAGCCTTGCAGGTGGTCAAGGCCAGCCAACTCTTTACCACCCATACCCCCGTGCCTGCGGGGATTGATCTGTTTCCTGCCGATAAGGTGACGTACTATGTCGGCCACTATGCGGAGGCCTTTAACCTTTCGCAGCAGGAGTTTCTCTCCCTTGGCCGTGTGAATCCGGGGGCTTTTCAAGAACCCTTTAGTATGGCGAACCTAGCCATTCATACCGCCAGTTTTGTCAATGGGGTGAGCGCGCTCCACGGTGAAGTCTCCCGCCAAATGTTCCAAGGCCTGTGGCCCAATCTGCCGCCGACGGAGGTGCCGATTACCTCGATTACCAATGGCGTCCATGCTCGCAGTCGCGTTTCTGAACCATTGCAATACCTGCTGGATATTTACCTTGGGCCGCAGTGGTCTGATGCGCCCTTGGCGGATCCCCTCTGGTCGCGGGTCAGCAGTATTCCCGATGAGGAGTTGTGGCGTATCCATGAGATTTGCCGCTATCAGTTGGTGATGTTTGTGCGATCGCGCCTACAACGGATGCTTGAAGAGCAGGGCGCCTCTAGTGCTGAATTGACGCAAGCGGCAGAAGTGCTGGATCCGACCGCCTTGACCATTGGCTTTGCCCGTCGCTTTGCTACCTATAAACGCGCCACTCTCTTTTTGCGGGATGTGGAACGGCTGCGGCGAATTTTATTGGGCTCAGTACCGGTGAAAACGGGGGCGAAGCAGCGGCGGCCGATTGTCCAGTTTGTGATTGCGGGCAAGGCGCACCCCAAGGATAACCCCGGCAAAGAACTGATTCAGGAAATTATTCACTTTACGCGCCAAGAGGGCATGGCCAACCACATTGCCTTTATCCCGGATTACGATATGCACGTAGCAAAAATGATGGTGGCAGGCTGTGATGTTTGGCTGAATACCCCCTTGCGGCCTCAGGAGGCCTCCGGCACCAGTGGCATGAAGGCGGCCATGAATGGCTTACCCAATCTGAGTACCTTGGACGGTTGGTGGGACGAGGCGGACTATGTGAAAACGGGTTGGGCGATTGGCCACGGCGAAACCTATGACGATCGCCACTATCAAGATCTGGTGGAAGCCAATGCGCTCTATGAACGGTTGGAGCGGGATGTCATTCCCCTGTTTTACGATCGCGATGAAAATGGGGTGCCGCGCGGCTGGGTGCAAAAAATGAAGGCAGCCCTTGCTCTCAATACGCCTCAGTTTAACACCGCGCGAATGGTGCGCGAGTATGCCCATCGGGGCTATTTCCCCGCCAGCGATCGCTACTTTACGCTCAAGGAAAATAACTATGCTGCAGCCAAGGAACTGGCACGCTGGAAAGCCCATATCTTTGAACACTGGTACTCAATTCAGATCATCAGTGTTGAAACCTCGGCTGAGCACAACCTCGAAGTCAATGAAATAGTTGAAGTCAAAGCTGTGATTGCCCTCGGTGCGCTCTCCCCCAATGACGTACAGGTGATTTTGTTCCAAGGGCGGGTGAATGACGCCGGTACCCTAGAGGAGGCTTGTCCTACCCTGATGACGTTTGTGGGTACCACCCCTGAAGGCTATAGCCTGTACACCGCCGAGATGAGCTACGACACGAGTGGCCACCAAGGCATTGCCCTCCAACTGCTACCGCGCCACGTCTATCTGAGTCATCCCTATGAAATGGGACTGGTCTTGTGGGCTTAGGAGAGAATCAGGTTGCGATTAACGGATCAGCAAGTGCAGCAAATTTGCCAGATAGTGGCGGCGCTGGTGGGTAGCGAGGCTGAGGTGTGGTTGTTTGGTTCGCGGGTGGACGATCGCCTGAAGGGCGGCGATGTGGATTTATTGATCCGGCTGTCTCACCCCGTTGAGAATCCTGCCCTTGTCAGTGCTCGACTCAGTGCCAAAATCAGCCGCGCCATGGCAGGTCGTAAAGTGGATATTCTCCTCTGGGCACCCAATCTCCAGCGGCAGCCGATTCACGATTGGGCCCAACAAACGGGAGTTCGCCTTCAATGTTGAGTCCTCAACTTCAGGAACGCCTACATCACCTCTGCCAACTGGTGGAGCGAGAAGTGGCACACCTACAGGTGACGGATCAACGCCTCTTTCAGGAGCCATTTACGGCACGGCGGGCAGCACAATTGGAGGAGGATATTGACCTAGCGGAGCGGGTGGATGCTTTTGTGGCACGCTTTGGTCGCCTTCAAGATACCCTAGGGAGCAAGCTGTTGCCCGCCTATCTGAGTGCCTTTGGCGAACCAGTGGCAACTTTTTTGGAAAACCTTGACCGTGCTGAGCGACTCGGCCTTGTGCCTGATGCAGACGCTTGGTTTACTATGCGGCAACTGCGCAATCAAATGGTTCACGACTACATTCGAGATGCAGCCATTTTAGCCACGAGTTTGCAAGCTGCCCACGAGTTTGTTCCTGTCCTGATTGAAACTGCAACTCGGTTTTGCCAACGAATAAAGCACAAATCGTTCGGCAACTCCTAGCTTTTCATCTTTATTTCATGTTTATTTCATGTGCCTTTGCCAAAATCAGCCTTAGTAACACACTGTGGTAATGCTGAATCGAATTCTTGGGTGGTCAATTGTCCAACGTTGGTTGGTGGTGCTCGGGGCGATCGCCCTGACGATTTTCGGTATTTTTCAACTGCGGCAAATGCCCCTTGATGTACTGCCAGAGTTTGCGCCCCCCCAGTGGAAATTCAAACGGAGGCACCGGGCCTAGCACCAGAGGAAGTGGAATCGCTGATTACGCTGCCCATTGAAAGTGTCGTCAATGGTACGGCAGGGGTTGAAACTGTGCGCTCTGCATCGTCTCTTGGCTTATCTGTTGTCAAGGTAGTTTTTAGTTGGCAAACGAATATCTATCAAGCACGGCAACTGATTACCGAGCGGTTGCAGGAGGTGCGCGATCGCCTACCACCTAATGCCTCACCCCAAATTTCACCGATTACCTCCCCCATTGCCACGATTTTGATGTATGCCCTTGCCCCCAAGGTGCCCACTGCCCCAGATGACACCTCCCTCATGGAACTGCGACAGCTTGTGGATCAAAAGGTGGTGAATCGCCTCTTGGCAGTGCCGGGGGTGTCCCAAGTGATTGCCTATGGTGGAGATGTGCCCCAGTATCAGGTGCTGGTTCATCCCGATCGCCTCGCCGCACAACAGGTCTCCTTGCAGGACGTGGTGGCGGGGGTGAGTGGCGCCAATGAAAATGCAGCGGGTGGGGTCATTGTCACTCCCGATCAGGAGTTAATTGTGCGGGGCATTGGTCGGGCAACATCAGTCGCTGATTTAGCGGTGGCGTTGGTGGCGCACCGCAATGGCCAACCAATTCGCGTGCAGGATGTGGCAACAGTCACGAAAGGGCCTGCCTTAGCGCGGGGAGATGGCAGTGTCAATGGACAGCGAGCAATTATCCTTATATTGACTTCTATATCCAAGAGGGGGAAGACCATATTCCCGTGGGTACTGCTACCGTTACTGCTGATATTGAAACGCTAACGGGCGATCGGGTCACTCTACCGATGACCTATACCCCTGAGGACAAACACTACACCGCACGGCTAGCCAATCCCGTGGCAGGAGACTATCGTATTGTTCTCCTTAGCACCATCAATGGTCAACCCATTAACAGTCGTTTTCGCTTTCGTTATGAACTCAATCAGGGAGGAAGACAAGAATGATGCTACCACGCTTTATCCAACCCACCCTCTTGGGACTGGCCATGCTCTTGAGTGGGGCGATCGCCACCCTTGGGATTGCCCAGCAACGGCAAATGCCTATGCTTCATGACCACCATCACCTGCACCACAGTCCCAACCATGAGCAGGCAGACGGCTCTGCTACGACCCATATGGAACTACTGAATGCGCCCGCACCTACGCCTCAACAACCAACCACCTTTACGTTGGCGATTCGCACCCACACTGGTGAAGCAGTGACGCAGTTTGAGCGTTTTCAAGAGGCGCTAATGCACCTGATCATCGTCAGTGATGATTTTCAAGTGTTTCAGCACCTGCATCCCCGCTATCTGGGTGAAGGTCAGTTTCAAGTCACAACCCCATTGCCCCAAGGGGGAGGCTACACCCTCATTGCCGATTATAAACCCGCTGGCGCTGACGAAACGGTGGCGATGATCCCGATCGCGGCTGAAGGAACGCCGCCCGCATCGAGTACGCCAACCGCTCAAACCACCCAAGTGATTGGCACAACGGCAGTCGAACTAAAACTCCCTCAACCCCTCAAGGCTGGATCAGCGGTGGAAGTGGCCTTTCGCCTACGGGATGCTGCCACCCAGCAACCCCTTAGGGATCTGCGCCCCTACCTTGGCGAAGCAGGGCATCTGGTGATTTTGCGAGACACGACTCCCCTCGAACCTGCTGATTATCTCCATGCCCATGCCGTGGATCATCAACCTAAGGAGGTGATCCGTTTTATGACCCAGTTTCCTGTGCCCGGACGTTACAAGCTCTGGGGACAGTTCCAGCGGGGTGAGCAAATTGTTACTGCTCCCTTTTGGGTGACGGTGAATTAGGGGATTGCACGGATGAAGGTGTTGCTGCTTGAAGATGAACCGGATTTAGGAGCCGCCATTCAGCGCGTGTTGCAACGAGAAGGCTATGTGGTGGACTGGGCGCAGGAGGGGGAACTGGTTTGGGCCTACGTTGAGCAGTTGCAGGTGGACTACGGTGTTGCGATTTTGGATTGGATGGTTCCTCGGCTGTCGGGGTTGGAGGTTTGTCAGCGACTGCGTATCCACCACTACACGGTGCCCATTTTGTTGCTGACGGCACGGGATGGCCTCAGCGATCGCGTTCAGGGATTAGATGCGGGGGCAGATGACTATTTGATTAAGCCCTTTGCAATGGCTGAGTTGCTGGCGCGGCTGCGGGCTTTACTGCGGCGATCGCCCCAATTCCAACCCCAGCAATTGTGTCAAGGGGCATTAACGTTAGACTATGGTACCTTCACCCTGAGAAATAGGGCGGGTACTGAGGTGCAGTTAACCGCTAAGGAATTCCAGACCTTGGAATACCTCATGAAACGCCCCCAGCGGATTCTCAGTAGCGACCAACTGATGATGCAGCTTTGGGAAGTGGGCAGTGAACCCAGTAGTAATGTAGTGGCAGCACAAATTCGCCTGCTGCGCCGCAAACTCGCCCTCCTTGGTCAAGAGCACTGCATTGAAACCCTCCATGGGTTAGGCTATCGCTTTGTTGTCGATCATGGTTGATCATAAGCTCTTCCGCCACAGCCGCAGTCGTCTTGCCCTCTGGTATGCCCTCACCATGAGCGCTATTCTCAACGGTTGCTTACCCTACAGAAGCACAGCGAGCACAGGTGGCTGTGGGTCAAGCTCTAAATATCACTGTTGCAGGACTTCCCAATCGTGTTTTCCGCAGTCGTATTGAACTCATTGATAGTGTCGTTGATCCCGCCACGCAGCAAGTTGCGGTACGCGCCAGCTTGGCTAATTCCAGCCAAGAACTCAAACCTAGTAGCTTTGCGACTGTCCAAATTTTTGACGATCGCCAAACCCGCAATGCCGTGATGATTCCCCAGTCCGCGATCGTGGAGCCAGTCGATCAGCCCCCCCTTGTGTTTGTGCAGAATGGTACTGCCTTTGAAGCTGTCGAAGTGACCCTTGGCCAGCGAGTTGGCGATCAGGTAGAAGTGATTAGCGGTCTTTATGGGGGCGATCGTATTGTTACCCAAGGTACGATGCAACTCTATGCCCAATCTCTGTGGGGGGATACCTCAACCGCTACTTCAGACACAAAACCGGAAACAGACTCTCCACCGTGGATTTGGTTGGGGGCGGCTGTTGGGGCGATCGCTCTATTTGGGGCAGGTCTAGGTTGGCAAGCCTATCGAACACAACGGCTGAATTCCGCAGCGCATACCGAACCCTCTCAATCTTCTACCCCCACGAAGGTCAACCCTTAGAAATCGCAAAATGCCACTCGATCTTCTCCATTCTGAGGGGTTTGTGTGTCACGAGGACAGGGTGTCTGCCAAACTAGGCAAGATATTAGTTAGAGTTTTGAACACCTTGAACAGGCAGATAGTGATGCGATCGCCCCCCCCAAAAACGGTTGTTGATCTCCCCACCGTCACCCTCACCCTCGAAAGTCAGGGGAAAATGTTGACCTATTCCCTGACCCAACCGGAGCATCGCCTTGGACGCGATTACCAATGGGCGGATTTAGTAGTGCCCGATGAGCCACTCTGGTCAGTGATTTCCAACCGCCATGCCGTTTTTAAGCAACAGGGGGCAACCTACTACCTTTGGGATGGAGATGGCCATCAACGCCGCAGCACCAATGGCACGTTCTACCACCAACGCCGCATCGGCATTGAAGAGGGCTTTGCCCTTGGGGAAACCCTACGTCTAGAGATTGGCCAAAACCCCAGAAATAAGGTGCAACTACTGGTGCAGATCCAGTCTTTGGGAGCGGCGAGTCCACCTCCTTTGCCCCAGCAGCGCCGCCTTGTCCTCAAAGCCCTCAAGGAATGGCCGCTGACTTTAGGGCGCGAAACCAGCAACAGCTATCAGCATTGGCAACTGGCTGCCCCCACGGTCTCCCTACGCCATGCCAGTATTGATCGCACGGGTGCGGGTCTCTATATTTTGCGAGATTTGGGCAGTACCAATGGCACCTATGTGAATGATCAATTGCTGAGGGGACCCTACACGCTGCGCAATGGCGATCAAATTCGCATTGGCCCCTTTGTCCTGCTCTACCGCCACGAGACCTTGGAGATTACGGATCAGGGCAGCCACATTCGCATTGATGCTTGGGGATTGGAACGATGGGTGAAAACGGCTGCCGGCGATCGCCCCCTCTTAGCGGATGTCTGCTTTGTGGCGGAGCCGACGCAACTTGTGGGGATCGTTGGAGGCAGCGGCACTGGTAAATCCACACTGCTCAAGGTGTTAATGGGGCTTGCCCCTGTCCAAAAAGGCCAAGTACTGCTCAATGGTCTCAATCTGCATCGTAATATCGCTGCCTACCGCCACCAGATTGGCTATGTTCCCCAAGAGGATATTTTGCATTCTCGCCTAACCGTGGGCGAAGTCCTCAGCTATGCGGCGCAACTGCGCTTACCAGCGGATACCGATGCCCAAAACCGCAAAGCCGCCATTCAGCGAGTTCTTGAACAGGTGCAGTTAACGGGAACTGAAGATCAACTGGTGGCGAGTCTCAGTGGCGGTCAGCGCAAGCGGGTGAGTATTGCCGTTGAGCTATTGGCCAACCCCAAGCTCTTTTTCCTTGACGAACCCACCTCGGGTCTGGATCCGGGGCTAGACTTTTTGTTGATGCAGTTGCTGCGGCAATTGGCAGATGAAGAACGCACGATTGTCTTGGTGACCCATGCTACGAGTCATGTGCATTTGTGCGATCGCCTGCTGGTTCTAGGCTCGGGTGGGCGTCTTTGCTATTTTGGCTCTAGCGATCGCGCTTGTGAATTCTTTAGCCCTGATCGCCCCCTGAATTCCGTGGCTGAAATCTATGCCCTCTTAACCCCAGAAAACAGCGCCGCGTGGAGTCAAAAATTTCGCCAATCCACGGACTATCAACGCTACCTTGCCAGCCACCTCAGCATGGGGCAGCACTATGAGAGCACCAGTGTTTTGGGGGGCGAAAACCGTGCCAGTGCCGAATCCTCTCCCCAACAGCCAGCACCCCCTCACCTCTATCAATGGCGGGTGTTGTGTCAACGCCAGTGGCAACTCCTGTGGCGCGATCGCCTTAGCCTTGTCTTGAATCTGATCAGCGTCCCCATTGCCCTGCTGCTCACCCGCTTTGCTATTGATCGCTCCCCCTTTGTCCCCCAAGATCCCCCCGGCCTGCTGCAAGCGGCTCAAACCCTGCGCATTCTCTTTGTCTTTACCTGTGCCTGTCTTTGGGTGGGACTCTCCGGCTGGTCGCAAGCCTTGATTACAGAGGTAGCCATCTACCGCCGCGAACGTCTTGCCAATCTCAGTCTCTGGGCTTACATGGCAGCCAAACTCACCCTTGGTAAGGGGATGGCTTTGGTACAAACACTGCTCATTACCCTTGTGGCACTGTTGGCCTTTGGTCTGCCGCAGGGTACCCTCCTCCCTTGGCCGGTGGGGTTTGGCATCACCACCTTCCTGACCCTAGTGGCCAGTCTCTGTTTAGGATTACTAGTCTCTGCTGCCGTGAATAACAGTGATCAAGCCAGCAAGATTTTACCGCCATTGCTCCTGCCGCAAATTATTTTTGCCGGTGTCCTCTTTAAGCTCACGGGCGTTGCGACTGTCCTCTCTTGGCTGACGATTGGCCGTTGGACAATGGGTGCCTATGGTGCCTTGATTGACGTGAATGGCATGGTACCGCCGCCCCTCGATTTTGGCCTTTTTGAACCACCGCCTCAGCCCTTTGATCCAACACCTGTCTATGCTCCCACTTGGGGTAATCTGCTGCTAAATTGGGGACTGCTGATCCTCCACAGCCTCATTTACACGGGCGTGGCCACCTATTTGCAATGGCGCAAAGCGCCACCTTAAGGCCATCGGGGGTTGATCTTCCAACCAGAGGCAGGGTTCAACCGCATATTGACTCATTACAATTGTGCATATTTACTTATTCCAATTATGGCTGTCCTGCGAGATGATCTAACAAATGACCCAAAATTGTTCCTATTGAACATAGACTGCTGCCGCACCCATGGAGAGCGATGTTGTTTCCCTGTATGGGCGCGATTATATCCCCATTGTCGCCCCGCCCCCGCCGGCTACTAAAATTCGAACTCACCCGAAAACGGTTCCGGTGCTCAAGGACGACGATGTGCTGCTCATTTGTGATGAGTTGGGCAATATCTGTAATGACGAGCAGCAAACGGCTATTACAGGTTTATTTTGTCAGGATACCCGCTTCCTCAGTCAGGCGGAATTGCGCGTGGGGGGCGATCGCCCGATTCTGCTGAGTTTTCATTGTACAGGTAGCCATGCGCTCAAGGTGGTGTGCACCAATCCCAAGCAACCTTCTCTGCCCGCGGAGGCCTTAGCAATTGAACGATTCCTAGTGGTGCGGGGTGCCCTCTTTGAAACGATTCTCATCACCAATCATCAGGCGCAGCCGGCCAGCGTGGAGATTCGTTTAACCTTTGCGGCAGACTTTCAAGATTTATTTGAAATTCGCCAATACAGCGGTGGTCGCCCACAGCGGGGAAAAACGCTGCAACCCGTCAGTTGTGAATTGCGCCACACCAAAGGACGGGCGGATCTGTGCTTTGCCTACCAGGGGCTTGATGGCGCCCTTATGGAAACCCAAGTGCAGTTCTTGGGCACCCCTCCGGATCGTCTTGATGACACCACCGCCCTCTGGCGTCTCAAGCTAGAACCCCAAGGCTACCACAGCATTCACTATTGCATCCGCCCCTTTACCAATGGGGCACCCACAGCCCATGTCCCTGTGCCTTCATCCCTAGCGGCTGCCGATCAAGCGGCTCAACAGGAGCGGCAACAGTGGTGGTCAGACTGCACGGAGATTGTCACCTCAAATCCGCAGTGGAATCGCATCCTACGGCGGGGGATGGCAGATCTCTATATGCTCTTGCAGTCCTTTGGCCATGGCAAGGTGCTGACGGCTGGCATTCCTTGGTTTGCCACCCTGTTTGGCCGTGACTCGATCATCTCAGCCATGCAGACACTGATCCTCAATCCAGCGATCGCCCGTGATACGCTGCGCACCCTTGCCCATTACCAAGGGAAACAGGTCTGTCCTGAGCGCGATGAGCAGCCGGGGAAAATTCTCCATGAACTGCGCTTTGGCGAGATGGCGCGCAACCGCGAGATTCCCCATACCCCCTACTATGGTACGGTGGATGCCACCCCCCTATGGCTGATGCTCTATGCCGACTACTACGCATGGACGGGCGATCGCACCACGGTCGAGGCGCTCTGGCCCCATGCCCTTGCGGCAATGAACTGGGTGGATCAACAAATGGCCGCCACGGGCTACCTCACCTACGATCGCCAAGCAGCCAAAGGCATTGACAACCAAGGCTGGAAAGATTCTGGCAATTGTATCGTCAACCGTCGCGGTCAACTGGCTCACAGTCCCATTGCCCTCTGTGAAGTTCAAGGCTACGTCTATGCCGCCAAAACCCGTCTGAGTGCCCTTGCTCGAGACTTTGGCTATGGCGAGTGGGGCGATCGCTGGCGGCAGCAAGCAACGGATCTCAAAACTCGCTTTAACCGCGACTTTTGGCTTGAACCGGAGGGATTTTATGCCCTAGCCCTCGATGGCGAGGGTCGCCCCGTTGATAGCCTCACGTCCAATGCAGGTCAGTGCTTGATGACAGGAATCTGTGACCCCGAAAAAGCCCAACGGGTCGGACAACGTCTGCGGCTGCCGGATCTATTCAATGGTTGGGGCATTCGTACCCTCAGCAGCACCTCCCCTGCCTACAATCCCATTGGCTATCACTTGGGGTCGGTCTGGCCCCACGATACGGGTCTGATTGCCTTGGGGCTGCGCGCCATTGGTGATAGTGACTTTGCCCTGACCTTGGTGGATACCCTTTTTGATATGGCCTGTCGGCAGCCAGATTTGCGCCCACCAGAACTTTTCTGTGGCTTCGATCGCCAGACCTATCCCCAACCGGTGCAATATCCCGTGGCCTGCTCTCCCCAAGCTTGGGCAACGGGCAGTCTGTTTCAATTCATTCAGATCATGGCTTGGCCGCTGGTGGATGTGCCCCAAGGCAAGTTTTTGGTGCATCAGCCCCTGTTGCCCAACAGTATCGAGGAACTCCACCTCCGTAATTTGCGGGTCGGTGACACTCGCTTTCACCTGCGGCTTTGGCGCACGGGCGAGAAGGGCTGTGACTGGGAAGTACAGCCGGCGTAACGAATCGTAACTCGGGACGATCGCCCTCGCTAGAGTAGAGGTGGCTCAATTCCCAACCTCTGTAACGCAAGCAACGGCATGACCCGAACCACCGCCTACGACATTTGGCGCGCTGGTCATCAACCCCTGCGCCCCCTCTTTGCCCCCAAAAGTGTTGCTGTCATCGGTGCCAGTGAAAAAGAAGGCAGTGTTGGCCGCACCCTTCTCTGGAATCTGATTCAAACCCCCTTTGGCGGAACGGTTTTTCCCGTCAACCCGCGCCGCAGTTCGGTGTTGGGCATCAAGGCCTATGCCCGTGTGACGGCGATCCCCGAAGCGGTTGATCTCGCAGTCATTGCCACCCCTGCGGCTACAGTACCAGCGGTGGTTGCCGAGTGTGCAGCAGCGGGTGTGAAGGGGGCAATTATTGTCTCGGCGGGATTTCGGGAAGTGGGGGCGGCGGGTCTTGCCCTCGAAGAAGAGATTTTAACCATCGCCCGTCAGGCGCGGATGCGCATTATTGGTCCCAATTGTCTGGGAATAATGTGTCCGCCCACGGGGCTGAATGCTACCTTTGCCGCGACAATGGCGCGATCGGGTCATGTCGGCTTTCTCAGTCAAAGTGGCGCCCTGTGCACTTCGATTTTGGACTGGAGTTTGCAGGAGAATGTCGGCTTTAGTGCTTTTGTTTCCATTGGCACGATGCTGGATGTGGGCTGGGGCGACCTCATTTACTACCTAGGCGATGATCCGCAAACCCGCTGCATTGTTATTTACATGGAATCTCTGGGGGATGCGCGATCGTTCCTCTCCGCCGCGCGGGAAGTGGCCTATGTCAAGCCGATTATTGTCATCAAAGCAGGACGCACTGCCGCCGCCGCTCAGGCCGCCGCTTCCCATACCGGGGCATTGATGGGATCCGATGCAGTGGTGGATGCGGCCCTAGAACGCTGTGGGGTGCTGCGGGTGGAAACCATTGAAGATCTGTTTGACATGGCCGAAGTCCTCGACAAGCAATCGCGCCCCAAAGGCCCCCATTTGACGATTCTCACCAATGCCGGTGGACCTGGGGTCTTGGCGACCGATGCCCTGATTCGGGCGGGTGGTCAACTGAGTCCCCTCTCTGGGGATACCCTCAAGGCACTGAATCAAGTGCTCCCCCCCGCTTGGAGCCACGGTAACCCCGTGGATATTTTGGGGGATGCCACTGCGGATCGCTATCTCAAAGCTCTGCAATACTGTGAAACCGATCCAAATAGTGACGGTTTGCTGGTGGTACTGACGCCCCAAGCCATGACCGATCCGCTGGCGATCGCCCAAGATCTCGCTATTTATGCCAAAAACCGTCCCAGTGGTGCCAAGCCGATTCTGGCCAGTTGGATGGGGGGCACAACGGTCAAAGGGGGAGAAGCGATTCTCAATCAGGCGGGCATTCCCACCTATGCCTATGCCGATACCGCTGCCCGCATCTTTAGTTATATGTGGCGCTATAGCGATCACCTGCAGGCGCTTTACCAAACCCCCTCGCTGCCCCTAACCACCACCCCCCCGGATCGGAATGCTGTCAGTCAACTCTTTGAGCACGTGCGCAGTGAGGGGCGTACCCTATTGACGGAGTGGGAAGCCAAGGCGGTTCTTGCTGCCTACGGCCTACCGGTGGTGGAAACCTGTATTGCCCGCAGTGAAGCAGAGGCAGTGGCTGCTGCCGATCGCCTAGGGTATCCTGTAGTTCTCAAGCTCTATTCGCCCACAATTACCCACAAAACGGATGTCGGGGGTGTTGCCCTCAATCTTCCCGATGCGGCTGCGGTCATTACCGCCTACCAACAGATTGAGAAAAATGTCACCACTGCTGCTGGCGCGGATCATTTTGCTGGTGTCACCGTGCAGCCGATGATCCCATGGAAGGGGTTTGAACTCATTTTGGGCAGTTCCACCGATGCTCAGTTTGGGCCGGTGATTCTCTTTGGTACGGGGGGACAGTTGGTGGAAGTCCTCGAAGACACCGCGATCGCCCTTCCCCCCCTGAACACCACCTTGGCACGCCGTCTGATTCAGCAAACGAAAATCTCCCGTGCCTTTGCCGGCGTGCGGGGCTGGCCAGCCGTCAACCTTGCCCTATTAGAAGATCTGCTGGTGCGCTTTAGCCTGCTGGTGGTGGAGCAGCCGTGGATTAAGGAAATTGACATCAACCCCCTCTTGGTGGCACCCCCGGATCGCCTGATGGCCTTGGATGCCCGCATTGTGCTCCACAAAGAGGAAAGCACCTTTGTCAAGCCTGCGATTCGTCCCTATCCCACCCAATACGTGAGTCCTTGGCAGTTGCGCGATGGTACCCCAGTGCTGATTCGACCGATTCGGCCAGAGGATGAACCCCTAATGCGGCAGTACCATGCCACCCTCTCGGAGCAGAGTGTCTATTTGCGCTATTTCCACCTGATGAAGTTGTCGCAGCGGGTTGCCCACGATCGCCTAGTGCGCATCTGTTTTGTGGACTACGATCGCGAGATGGCTCTGGTGGTGGAGCATCAAGGCGCCAGTGAACCGCAAATTATTGGTGCGGCTCGCCTCAGTAAGGATCACTTTAGCAATACAGCCGAGTTTTCGATGTTGATTAGCGATCGCTGGCAGCGGCAAGGCCTTGGCACTGAATTACTACACCGCTTGATTCAAATTGGCCGCGATGAAGGGCTAAGTGCCATCCACGCCTATGTTCTCAAGGATAACGAGGGGATGATGCGTATTTGCCGCAAATTGAACTTTGAGTTTGCTGCGGGTGATGATCCCAGCGTTTGGTTTGTGCAGCTTGCCCTCTAGGGGATACAAAGCATAGAACCCTAGGATCATTGGTGTAGGACAATAGGTTCCGTTGAGTCGATTAGAGGAAGCGTGAACAAAGTAACCAAGATTGGGGTGATTGGTGGTGGTCAGTTGGCTTGGATGTTGGGGCTGGCGGCCAAGGAAATGGGACTCTCGCTGTGGGTACAAACGTCTGCGGCAACGGATCCAGCCGTCGCGGTTGCTGCGGGGGTCTGCTATGGGGCGATCGCCGATGTGGCAACGACAGCGCAACTGGCTAAGCAGGTTGATGTGATTACCTTTGAGAATGAGTTTGTCGATCTCGAGGGGTTGCAGCGCCTTGAACAGCAGGGGATTTGTTTTTATCCCCGCCTTGCCTCCTTGGCTCCCCTCTTGAACAAGTACCAGCAGCGCCACTTTTTGCAACAACTGGGGATTCCTGTACCCGCCTTTGGCTATTTGGGCGATCGCCCGCCCAGCATTCCCTGTGTGATTAAAGCCTGTCGCCACGGCTATGACGGCCAAGGCACATTTGTCATCTCCGATGAGCAGGCATGGCAGCAGTTTCAGCAGCGTTGGCCAGAAATTCCGCCCCAAGGGTTTTTGGTGGAAGCCTTTGTGCCCTATGTCAAAGAACTGGCGATCATGGCAGCGCGATCGCCCCAAGGAGACATTGCCCTATACCCCGTGGTGGAAACGCAGCAGGTGGCTGCCATCTGTCGCTGGGTGATTGCCCCTGCCCCGGTTGACCCCCAAGTGAGTGAGCAAATTCAGCAGATTGCCCGCCAAATCCTAACGGCACTTGATGCTGTGGGTATTTTTGGCATTGAGTTTTTCCTCACAGCCACGGGTGAGGTACTCGTGAATGAAATTGCGCCCCGCACCCACAATTCTGGGCATTACACCATTGATGCCTGCGTCACGAGTCAATTTCAGCAGCACTTGCGCGCCATTAGTGGCCAGTCCTTGGGCAGTCCCGCCATGCAGGTACCGGCAGCGGTGATGGTAAATCTCTTGGGCTTAGCCGAACCGCAGGTTGACTATGGGGCAAAATGTCAGGTCTTGGCGGCTCTCCCCCACGCGAACCTTCACTGGTATGGTAAAAGTCAAACCTACGCGGGCCGCAAGTTGGGTCATCTTACAGTGCTGTTGGCAGAACCAGCGGCAGCCCTACCCATGATCCAGCACATTGAAGCCCTCTGGTATAGTACGCCTGTTGCTGTGTGACCGTTCCTGCTAATGCGTTCTCACTCCTTCCCTCAGCCCCTTGATCGCGCTGCTTTGAGTGTGTTCCTTGTGGCGCTGGTGCTGACCCTTTTGCTGTTGTGGGGGGGCGATCGCACCCAGGCCCAAGTGCGGGACTTTACGTGGCAAGACCGCGATGTGGGCGCCGACGATCGCGCCTTTATCCTCGCCTTTAATCGGCTGATGGATTGGTCATCGGTGGCGGCGCATCTCAAGATTGAGCCACCCCTTGAGGGCAAGGCCAGTTGGTCGGGGCGTCGTTTTGCCTACACGCTGACACAGCCGATTCCCTACGGTCAAACCTTCAAAGTCTCCCTCGAGGATGCCGTTTCTGTGCCCCAAGGGAAACCGATCAAACCCTTTCAGGGGCAGTTTCGTAGTCGTGATCGCGTGCTGGTCTATCTTGGCTCCGGGGTTGAAGAGGGGCGCCTCATCCTCTATAACCTGACGCTGCAACGGAAGATATTCCTTACACCTGCCAATCTACGGGTGTTTGACTTTCAGCCCTATCCTGCTGGCGATCGCATTCTCTTTAGTGCCGGCGAGCGCGGCGAGCAAATGGGTTTTGACCCCCAACTGTACACCGTGACTACCGGGCTATACTTCAATGCCCCTGAAACCCCCCGCCGGCAACCTCGACCCGTGGGCGAAATTTCCCTGATCCTTGACAATAGCGAGTATCAAAACCTGCGCTTTCAGTTGGCCAATGATGGCAGCAAAATCGTGGTTCAGCGGGTAAATCGTCTCCAGCCTGCGGATAGCTCCCTGTGGCTCCTCGATGAAAATTTTCAGCCTCGGCGGCTCAACCAAGCGGCTGCCGGTGATTTTCGCATTGCCCCCGACAACCAGCATTTAATCATTGCCCAAGGGCAGGGGTTAGCGATTGTGCCCCTAGAAGCCGGCAATGGTGAGAGTGACTTTGACTTTTTGCCCCAGTATGGCATGGTGCTGGACTTTAGCCGCGATGGCCGGCAAGTGGCAGCGGTGAAGTTTAACCCCAATTTCTCGCGATCGCTCTATGTGGTGGACATCTTTGGCGAGCATAGGGAACTGCTAACCATCAATGGCTCAATCATTGCCGGCCAATTTGACCCCAAGGGGGAATTTCTCTATGCCATCCTCACCCGCATTGAAGGGGAAGGCTCTTACCGCGAAGTTCCCTATCTTGCCCTCTTTGATCTGAAAACTAAGGAACTGTTCAAGCTCAAAGATTTTGACCCGCAGCAGGAACTCTACCTCAGCTTGGCACCCGATGGCCGTACATTGGCCGTTGACTCTGTTGAGGGACGGGAAATGCCCGATGTGGTGGATAATAGCGATCTGTATAGCGAGACTGCCCCTGTCAACCCCAGTCCCAGTGATCTGGCAGAACTGCCCACTGACCCCCAAGCACCCCCCCCGCCACCGCGTCAACTTTCCCCCCAACAACATCAAATTTGGCTTTTCCCCCTAGAATTAAATCAAGATAAAATTGCTGTTGGGATGCCAGAACCTTTGGCACCCGGCTTGCACGCACGGTGGTTACCCTAACATGGCAGCAGGAACGGGTCGGGTCGTCCTCAATCACTCCACTCACATTGAAGGTCTCATTCCCGTCTTGGAAAAATTGGCCAAGGTGGCAGGCATTAGTACCCTCACGCCCGGTGTCATTGCTCCCGTCAAAGGGAAATCCCCCCATCTGCATCTACGGGTGTCGGTACCGATCAAGGGCGGATTTAAGCTGATTGCGCGGCGAGGCAAAACGGTGCAGGAGGTGTTTGTCATTACCCAACTGAGTGAAGCAGAACTCAAGGCTGCTATTGATGCCGTGCTGGCCTCTAAATAAGCCATGGGTAAATCCACTGGTCAAGGTCTTGGGAATGAAACGAGCCGCCTGATTTTGCAGCGCTTGGGGGAAGCCCTGATCACGCTGCTGTTGGCCTCGGCGTTAAGTTTTGCCATTATGCAGTTGGCACCGGGCAACTATCTGGACAATCTCAAGGCGGATCCCCAAATTTCTTTGGAACGCCTGCAGGAATTGGAGCGGCAATTTGGTCTTGACAAGTCGCCCGTGGAGCAATACTTGCACTGGCTGTGGCAGATTATTCGCTATGGCAACTTTGGCACTAGTTTTGTCTACCAGCGATCGGTGGCCTCCCTATTGTGGGAGCGGGTACCCGCCACCCTCCTGTTGTCCGTAAGTTCCATTCTGCTCACCTGGGGATTAGCCATTCCCTTAGGTATTTGGGCAGCGGTGACGCAAGATCGTTGGAGCGATCGCCTGCTGCGGGTCATTAGCTACATTGGCCAAGGCTTTCCCAGTTTTATTACGGCTCTGTTGCTCCTGTTTCTGGCGCAAAGTACGCCTTTGTTTCCCGTAGGGGGCATGACCAGTTTGTTTTACGACGACCTCCCTTGGTGGGGCAAAGTTCTGGATATTGCTTGGCACCTGATTTTACCGACTATCGCCCTCACCCTCAGCAGTTTTGCGGGTTTACAACGGTTGATGCGGGGTAATTTACTAGATGTGCTGCGGCAAAACTACATTCAAACGGCACGAGCCAAGGGACTCCCAGAATCGCGGGTGATCTACGTCCATGCCCTACGCAATGCGGTGAACCCCCTCATTACCCTGTTGGGTTTTGAATTTGCCAGCCTCCTCAGTGGTGCTTTTATTGCCGAGTTTTTCTTTAACTGGCCGGGTCTGGGGCGCTTAATTTTACAGGCGGTAACTGCCCAAGATATTTACGTGGTCATGGCCAGCCTGATGATGGGGGCAGTGATGCTGATTATTGGCAACCTCCTTGCAGATTTACTCCTGAAATGGGCTGACCCCCGCATTCGGTAACCCCGCAGAACCCAATTTTTACAAAAATCTATAGAGAGGCAACAGCTGAGCAAGGCGCTGGCTGGGCTTTGAGGCAGTAGCACCAATGGAACCATGTACAATGGGGCAAAGAGCAGTTTGAGGCTAGTCAGCCATGGGTCTAAACGTGGTTCATCTAGTGGGTCGTGTCGGCAGTGATCCCGACGTTCGCTATTTTGAGTCGGGGAGTGTGAAGTGTCGGCTGACCTTGGCCGTGAATCGCCCCACCAAGGAGGATCAGCCCGATTGGTTTAACTTGGAAATTTGGGGAAAAACCGCTCAGGTGGCTGCTGATTATGTGCGCAAAGGAACGCTGTTGGGTATCAAGGGCAGTCTCAAGTTCGATCGCTGGCAAGACCGCAACACGGGGGCCGAGCGCTCCTCGCCGGTCATTTTAGTTGACCGAATGGATATTCTCAGTTCCAAGCGGGATACGGATCCCAGTGCTGTGCCAGCGGGCTATGTGCCAGAAATGTAGGGATACAATTAGGTTGTCAGTGCGTCCAATATCATTGTCCCTATAGCTGCTGCCATGCCCAATCCTGCCCGCGATCTTTGGCAGTCCATGACTCAAACCGTCACCCAAGCGGTACAGACGGTACACTCTCGCTTTGATTGGCAACAGGTCTCCCTGCGGGAAAATGCCCGCACGCCCGAACTATGGGTGGAGTTCAAAGGTCAACGCCAAGTCTTTCCCTTGGTGGGCGATCGCTACATTCTTGGCCGCAGTCAGAGCCGCGCTGACATCATTATTGACGCAGAGATTGTCAGTGGCACCCATGCCCGTTTGAAACGACTCACCCCCACCGGGGTCTTTCAAATTCAGGATTTGGACTCCACCAATGGCCTCTATCGCCAACGCAAGCGACTGCAAACGGCTGAGCTACACCATGGCGATGTGATCACCCTTGGACCACCGGAGGTGAAAGGCGCCGTTACCCTCCGCTTCCACAATCCGCCCCCGCTATGGGTTGCGGTTCTCACCTACAGCATTTGGGGAATTATGGGCATCAGCGCCCTTGGGATTGGCTTGCTGAGTGTGGAAGCCAACAAAGTGGCGGTGCGTCCCCTGCCACCCCTTGAGCAAGGCCCGATTATTCTCCTTGATCGCCAAGGGGAACTGATTAATCCAGTCGAAGATCGCCCCCACCGCGAACTGCAACGGCTCAATGAGTTTTCCCCTTACTTAGTCCATGGGGTCTTGGCCTCTGAGGATGCTCGCTACTACTGGCACTTTGGTGTTGATCCTCTGGGCATGGCGCGAGCAGTAGTTACCAACCTATTAACCCGCCAAACACGCGAAGGAGCAAGTACCCTCTCCCAACAACTGGCGCGCACCCTCTTTCGTTCCCATGTGGGGATGGATGAGAGCCTCGGCCGCAAGTGGCGCGAAATGGCGGTTGCCCTCAAGTTGGAATTTTTCTACAGCAAAGATGAGTTGCTCTTGGCCTACCTCAACCGTGTCTATCTGGGTATGGGCAATCGTGGCTTTGAGGATGCGGCGCAATTCTACTTTGATAAGCCTGCCAAAGACTTGACACTCAATGAGGCCGCCACCCTAGTGGGGATTCTGCCGGCACCGAACCGCTTTAACCCGGTGCGCGACTACGATGCGGCGGTGGATTATCGCAATCGGGTCATTTTGCGCATGGTGCAGCAGGGCTACATCAGCAAAGAAGAGGGCGATCGCGCCCGTCGCTCCCGCATTGAAATTAGCCCAAAGGCGCGAGAATGGCTCAGCACCCAGCGCTTTCCCTACTACACCGACCATGTCTATCAAGAACTGGCTCAACTCCTTGGCGATGAACTCGCCCAAGAGGGCAACCTGATTGTGGAGACAGGCCTAGACCCCCGCTGGCAAGAACTGGCCGAAACCAGTCTGCGCAATTTTATCACCAGCACTGGCAGCGCCTATGGGGTTCATCAGGGGGGACTGATTACCCTGCGGCCGAGGGATGGTCTGATTCTTGCCCTCGTGGGTGGCGTGGATTACCAAAAAAGCCAGTTTAACCGTGCCACCCTTGCCCTGCGTCAACCGGGCTCCACATTCAAGGTGTTTGTCTATACCGAAGCCCTCCTGCAAGGCCATAGGGCTGGTGAAACCTTTTCCTGCGCGCCCGTCTTCTGGCAGGGGCAACAGTTCGAGGGCTGCCGTGGGGGGGGTGGTGCCATGGATTTAGCCACCGCCTTAGCCCTTTCGGAAAATCCGATTGCTTTACGTCTTGCCCAAGCCGTTGGTTTGGAGGCCACCATTCGATTGGCCAGAGCAATGGGGATTACGACGCCTCTGCAAGCGGTGCCCGGCCTTGTTCTCGGTCAAAGTGAGACGACCCTCCTTGAAATGAGTGGTGCCTTTGCTGTGTTGGCCAATGAGGGAGAACGGATTCCGCCCCATGCCATTCTCTCGGTGCGCGATGGCGGTGATTGTAAAAGTACAAACGACTGGCAGACCTGTCGCCTGATCTATGCCGCGAGTGATGAAAGGCCTCAACGGGTGCTCGATCCAGCGATCGCCAATGAAATGACGCATTTGCTGACAGCTGTTGTCAGCCGGGGAACGGGTCGTGCCGCTGCCATTGGTCGTCCAGTCGCTGGCAAAACCGGCACTACCAATGATGGTCGCGATCTTTGGTTTATTGGCTATGTGCCCACTGCCGATGTTCTCACCGGAATTTGGCTGGGCAATGATGATAATAGTCCCAGCCAAGGCAGTAGTGGGTTGGCTGCTGCTCTTTGGGGCGAATATATGGGGCGTGCCCTAAATTAGAGTTCCTTGGGAAAGAAACGCACCGCTTGCGCGGCCACTTTCACAGGGGTACCAACGGGTAAATTCACAGCAAGGGGCTGGCGGGCATGGAGATCTTGACCGGAGGGCAGTTGAATGCAGTAGCGATACTCGCGACCAAGGAACTGGCGATCGCGAATCACAAAGCAGCTGGTTGCCGCAGTGTCTGGCTGCAATTGCACATCCTCTTCCCGAATCATCACCTCCCCTTCCCGCTTGGGGAGTGCTTCCGGCAGGGGAAACACGCCAACATCCGTGAGCACTTGAGAACCTTCAGCACAGGCGGGCAAAAAGTTGGCTTGGCTAATAAACCCAGCCACAAATCGCGAGGCCGGGCAGCAATAAATCTCCTCCGGCGTGCCCACCTGTTCAATTTTTCCTTCGCCCATGACGGCTAAGCGATCCGACAGACTCAGGGCTTCCTCCTGATCATGGGTCACAAAAATTGCCGTTGTCCCTGTGCCCTTGAGAATTCGGCGTAACTCTTCCCGCAGTTGCAGCCGCACTTGGGCATCCAGATTACTCAGGGGTTCATCCAGAAGAATCACCGCTGGTTGGGGGGCGATCGCCCGCGCCAAGGCAACTCGTTGCTGTTGGCCACCCGACAATTCATGGGGATAGCGCTTTTTCAGATCCGCCAGCTGCACTAGAGCCAAAACTGCTGCCACCCGCTCCTGAATTTGCTGCTTGTTCAGGCCTTGTTGTTGCAAACCAAAGGCAATATTCTCCGCCACTGTCAAATGGGGAAACAGGGCAAAGTCCTGAAAGACCATGCCCAAAGACCGTTGCTCAGGGGGCACAAAGACATTGGCCGCGGCCACACAGCGATCGCCTACCCTAATTTCCCCGGCATCGGGCGTGTCCAGACCCGCAATTAAGCGCAGTAAGGTTGTCTTGCCACAGCCTGAGGGTCCTAATAGACCCAGAATTTCCCCCTCCTGAACCCAGAGGCTGACATCGCGAATCGCAGCAAAGCGGCCAAAGGATTTATGTAAGTGCTCAACTTGGACGGCTGTTTGAAGCGTTGGCATCAGGGGAAGTGTGGTCATGATCACCCAGAAAGCGAACTGTCTGCAATCAGTAAAGCGAAGGAGCACCCACTGCATTAGGAATTATTTGCAGTACAGCCCTTTTCTGAAATATCGGGTACGTCAGGTAAGTGAAATGCTGACCCACACGTGCTTTCGCAGTGCTAAGCATATTCATCCCTGTGAAAAGGGCTGTAATTAGTGCTCCTCATATTCTGGCACAAAAGTCCTCGCTTGTTGCAGAGATTTTGCAATTGCTACACTCGCTGCCTAGGTTGCCATCCGCATCTAACTAGCATTGAGAATGCGTTGCACAATTTGCAGACCCGTCACCGCCTGCCAACCAAAGAGGATCACCAGAAACAGGTTGAGGGTCATGTGCAGGGCTCGAGCCGTCTCACTGCCCTTTTGCATAAAGGGAACTAAGCTAGCGGAAAGGGCAATCAGAGCCGTCATGGTCAGACCCACAATCAAGTGGGGCCCGACAAAGAGCTTGCCATTATTGATATAGGTCACAGCCATACCGCCAATCGTGCCCATCACCATTAGGGCGAGTAAGATGGCGCCAACTTGGTGGTGTTTGACGTTCACCTTGGCTTGGATCAGCGCTTTCTTTTCCTCGCCACTGAGGGAGCGCAGGCGACGGGTTTGAATCCCTAAATACATGGCATAAAGTGTGAGCGCAAAAAGAATCCACATCAGCACCGGGTGGGCAAAGGTAATCACCGGCTTAAGAGGCTCAGGAATTTCAATCATTGTTTTCGTGAACAGAACTCGGCAGGCAAAGCATTCATCGAAAGTTTGCTTTTCATATCGTAATACAGCCCTTTTCTAAAATATGGCCTACACCAAGGGGGCGCGAGGCTTCCGTAATTTTGACTGCTGCCAGCGTGTTCCATCCCCGCGAAAAGGGCTGTAGGGTTTACCCATCTGTTCTAAAGATGACAAAACGTTAGACTGAGAGCAGGACCTCTCCTTCGGTGTGTCAATCCTTGGGAACACGATTTATGATGAAAACTTTTTGGCAACGTCTCAAATCTGTCACCGCCATTGTGGCAGTGGGGGTATTGATTGCCCATCTTATCCTTGATAGTGGTGCCGCATGGGCCGCCCGCAGTGGTGGACGTGTCGGGGGTGGCTCCTTTAGTCGTCCGGCGCCCACCCGTTCCTACGGTGCCCCCCGCAGTGATTACGGCGGCTATGCTCAGCCCGTTCCAGTCTATGGCGGTGGTTTTGGCTTTCCCTTCCTGATTCCCTTCTTTGGTTTTGGCGGTGGCTTTGGCGGCCTATTCACGATCATTATGATTGGTGTGCTGGCCAATATCTTGATCTCCACCTTCCGCAACTTCCGCAATAGCAGTGATGAGTCAGAAATCTACCAAGACAACCCCGTGGTCTCGCTACATACGCTGCAGGTAGGGCTTCTGGCTCAAGCTCGCGAACTCCAAGAGGAACTCAATCAACTAGCCCTCACTGCCGATACCGCAACGCCCGAAGGTCTGACCAAAGTGCTGCAAGAGGCAACCCTTGCCCTGCTGCGCCATCCCCAATACTGGGTCTATGCCCATGCCAGTAGCCAAGAAACCAAGCTGTTGCAAGCAGAAACCGCCTTTAACCAACTGGCACTTGCGGAGCGCAGTAAGCTGAGCGCTGAAACCCTCTCCAACTACCGCCGTGACATTAAGCAAACAGCGATCGCCCCCATTGTCAGCAATGATGTGGGTGAATATATTGTTGTAACTTTGGTGGTGGCTGCCACGGGTCGCTTGAAACTGCCCGCAGTCAATAATGACCTAGAGCTACGGCAAGCGCTGCAACAGTTGGGAGGCATTGGTAGCGATCGCCTACTGGCGGTCGAATTGCTCTGGCAACCCCAAGCCATTGGTGACACCCTCACTGCCGATGAGTTGCTAATGGCCTATCCACAACTGAAGCACCTCTAACCCCTAGGCCCCCTGAGCGGCTAAATGTACCGCGCCCCGCAATCCCACCTCTGGATTCGTAATCACTGCAACGTACAACTGCTCCATCAGGGGGCGAAATCGTCCCTTACTCACAAACCCTTGGCGAAACGTGCCATCGGTCATTTTCGGCAGAATTTTGGGGGCAATCCCTCCGGCAATCAGCACCCCCCCCAAGGGCAAACTTTTCAGGGCAAGGTTGCCAGCCTCTGCCCCATAGGCATCCACAAACATCCGTAAGGCTTCTGCACACAGAGGATCCCCCTCAAGGCCGTATTGACTGATCACGGCGGCGCGATCCTCCACCTCTGCCATGGCTGCTGCAACCACTGCTGATTCGGGAGCAAAGTGGACACTCTTGAGATACTCGTAAATTGCCACTAGCCCCGCGCCAGAAACCACCCGTTCCACAGAAACTCGCTCGTAGGTTTGCCACAAATAGCGCAATAGACCCATTTCCTGTTCATTGCGGGGTGGAAAGTCGGTGTGGCCACCCTCTAGGGGCATCACTTGGTAGCGATCGCCCTGCCAAATCATCAGTGCTTCCCCCAAGCCAGTACCCGCTCCCAATAGGGCAATAGGCGCTTGGGGACGCCGCGGCCGCTCCTGAAGGACAACAAAATCCGTCGGCGGTAATACTAATGCACCATAGGCTACGGCTGCAAAATCATTCAGCAGCGTCACGCAAGGGATCTGCAATGCCGTTTCTAATTCGGCACCACTGACCCGCCAGCCCAAATTGGTGACCTGAGCCACTTGGTCAATCACAGGCCCCGGAATCCCCAGACAAGCCCGCTGTGGATGGGCAGGACTCTCCTTGAGGAACGTTTGCAAAAGAGTTGTCAAGTCAGAGAAATCGCGGCTGGCGTACTTCGTCCTGTGAAGCAAATGCCAATCACTGCCCACCACATCCCATAATTCGATGAGAGTTTTTGTGCCACCCACATCGGCGCCAAGTACAACGGTCATTGCCCACCCCTTGCTAACTCACGCTATGGGCTAACACTCGCTGCATCACGAGGGCGTAGGCATCCTCAATGGCGCCCAAATCTTGGCGAAAACGATCTTTATCGAGAATGCGCTTCTCAGGATCACTTTCATCCTGATTCCAGAGGCGGCAACTGTCGGGACTAATTTCATCCGCCAACAGAATCTCCCCTGTCGAACTGCGGCCAAACTCCAGCTTAAAGTCCACTAGGGTAATGCCACACTCCGCAAAAAAGCGACTGAGATGGGTATTGACGGCCAAGGCCATTTCCTTGATCGTTGCAACTTCCTCATCTGTAGCAATCTGCAATAGGCGCAGGCGATCGCCTGTAAGGAGCGGGTCACCAAGATCATCATTCTTGAGGTAAAACTCCACCAAGGGGGGATTGAGTTCTAATCCCAAGGGCAATCCCGTCTGCCGACAAAGGCTTCCCGCTGCCCGATTGCGCACCACCACCTCAAGGGGAATAATCTCTACTCGCCGAATGTGCATCTTGTTTGGCGCCACTTGGGCAATAAAATGGTTGGGGATGCCCTGAGCCGCCAGATACTGAAACAAATGGCTGGCGATCGCGCAGTTCATCACTCCCTTGTTTTGGATCGAGCCACGCTTCTGGGCATTAAAGGCGGTGGCCTCATCCTTGAACTCCGCCAGCAAGATGTCTGGATCCGCTGTGGCATAAATAATCTTTGCCTTGCCTTCGTACAAGGGAGAGAACTGAGTCATAAAAAGAGGTGCGTCTAAAAGCCAGATCTAGCCTAGCAAAGGCAGTCCCCCAATCCACAGCAGCTTGCTATAGGATAATCCCAATGGCTAAACCCCTCTTCGGCAAATTGGCATAGACTGACGGCAGGAGATAGATAGCGATGCCTCACTTCAGTAATCAACAGGCAGAAAAACTGGCAGAAATTGGTGCCTTCCTCCGCGAAAAGCGAGGGGAAGTGGGTCTAAGTCTTGAGGAGGTGGCCGCCAAAACGTTGGTGCGCCAGTCAATCCTTGCAGCCATTGAAAATGCCAACCTTGAGGAGTTGCCCGAACCCGTCTATACCCAAGGATTTATTCGCCGTTTTGCCGATGCCCTTGGCCTTGATGGCAAAAGTATTGCCGCCAATTTTCCAACAGTGGCTGACCCTGTGGAGCGCCCCGATAAACCCAGTCTTCCCAGGGGCGATATAGGTTGGCAGTTGCGCCCAATTCACCTCTACCTAATGTACTTTGCCCTCGTGGCAGCAGCAGTGGCTGGGTTGGCCTATCTCTTTCGTCCTCAAGCCCAAAGCATCACCGATTTAGCCCCCGCACCGACCCCTACCGCGTCCCCCAGTCCCACACCCACCCCCACAGCAGCGGCAACACCGACGCCCAGCCCCACGACCCCTGAAACGGTTGAGGTCAAGTTGTCCCTCTCCGATGCCTCGTGGCTCGAGGTGGAAGCCGATGGTCGAGTTGTCTATGCTGGTATTTTGGAGTCGGGAACAGAGCGCAGTTGGCAAGCCAAGGAGCGTTTAATTGTCCGCACGGGGAATGCTGGCGCTGTCAAGGTGAGTGTCAATAATGGTCCGTCCCAACCGATGGGGCAACTGGGAGAAGTGACAGAAAAAGAATTTCTTGCTAGTCAGGCCACTTCAGAGAGGGCAACCACGTCAACAGCACCGGAGCGTAGCGTTTCCAACTAGGTCACCCTCAATGGATGCAGCAACCACCTATCAAGTGGGGGGCAGTTTACCGACCACATCGGCAGTCTATGTCCGACGGCAAGCGGATGCGGATCTGTTGGCTGCCCTGACCGCTGGTGAGTTTTGCTATATTCTCAATTCGCGGCAAATGGGCAAATCCAGCTTGCGGGTGCAAGTAACACAGCAATTGATCACAATGGGGTACCGCTGTGCTGCCCTCGACATTACCAAAATTGGCAGCCAAAATATTCAACCCGAGCAGTGGTATGCCAGCTTTGTGGGTGCCCTCATTCAGGGATTTCAGTTAACTGATGTGGTCTCCTTGCGCGCTTGGTGGCGCGATCGCCAGCTGGTGTCACCCATTCAGCGCCTCAGTGATTTCGTAGAAACAGTGCTGCTTGCCCACACCCGTGAACCCCTTGTCATTTTTATTGATGAAATTGATAGTTTGTTGAGTCTGCCCTTTTCCACCGATGATTTTTTTGCTTGGATCCGCGCTTGTTACAACCAACGGGCAGATTATCCCGAATATCAGCGCTTAACCTTTGCTCTCTTTGGCGTGGCCACCCCCGATCAACTGATTCAAGATAAGCAACGCACCCCCTTTAACATTGGTTGTGCCATTGATTTACAGGGATTTACCCTTGCGGAAGCCACCCCCCTACTCAAGGGCATTGCCCATCTTAGCGACAACCCCGATCAACTCTTGGCGGAAATTCTCAATTGGACGGGTGGCCAACCCTTCTTGACCCAAAAACTCTGTCGCCTGCTGCAACACCACGGGTCATTTATGCCGGCGTCAACCCTCTCCCATGAGTTAGCCCAGTTTGTCCAAGAGCATATCCTTCAGGATTGGGAGCGGCAAGATGAACCCGAACACCTCAAGACCATTCGCAATCGCTTGCTGGCCGATGAACAGCGCATCGGTCGTCTCTTGGGTCTCTATCAGCGGGTTTTAGAAACGGGGGGTATTCCCCTTGATGGCAGTAGTGAGCAGCGAGCCCTCGCTCTAACGGGATTGGTGTGCCAGCGCCAAGGCAAATTGCAGGTGTTTAACCCCATCTATGCCCAAGTTTTTGATGCCCAGTGGGTTGAGCAACAGTTGGCACAACTGCGCCCCTACAGTGAGGAGTTCCAAGCATGGCTGCGCTCTGGGGGCAGTGATAGCTCCCGTCTCCTGCGGGGACAAGCCCTTGAGGAAGCGTTGATCTGGGCCAGTGGCAAAAGCCTCAGTGATCTGGATTATCAGTATCTTTCTGCCAGTCAGGAGGCCAACCAGAAAGCGATTCAAGACACGTTACTGCTCGAGCGCCAAGAAAAGGAGACGATCAGTGCTGCCAACCGCATTCTCGAGGCAGCTCGCCAAAAAGCCAGTCGTCTGACCCGCCGCGCCCTCATGGCTCTTGGTATTGTTTCTGTGATTTCTCTGGGGGTAGCGGCAATTTTGGCAAAAACCTATGCAGATCTACAAGCCTCCCAAGAAAGTCTAGCCCTTGAGCAAACCAGTAATGATCTTCTGGAACAGTTTCAAGCCCAAGAGTTACCCGCCCTTTTAGCAGGTATTGAGGCAGGACGCCACTTAAAACGACTGGTGGGCGATCGCCCCCTGAGTCAATACCCTACGACGCGCCCCCTCTTTGTGCTTAATTTTCTCCTCGATCACATTCAAGCCCGCAACCAATGGCAGAGTGACAATACCCCCCTGATGGCGGCCTTTTTGACGGCTGATGGTCAGCAGTTCAGCATTAGTGAAAGCGGCGTTGTCGAATTTTGGCGAGTGAACGGCGAGCGACTGAGTGCCCAGTCTTTGGAGATTGGCAATGTCAAACTGGCACGGATCAGCCCTAGGGGCGATCGCGTGGGTCTGCTCAATAATAAGGGCGAAATTTCCCTGTGGCGTGTCGAACCGCAAAAACTTATCTTTGAACGGCGTTTGCCTGCCTTACCGATCAATAACTTTCGCTTTAGTCCAGAGGGGCAGGAGTTGGCGGCCACCACAACTACAGGGGATATGCTGCGTTGGAGCCTTGAAGGGGAATTACTGGCCACTATTCCCACCCCTAGCCAGAGTATCAATAGCTTGAGTTATGCCATCAGGGGCGATCGCTTGGCCACTGCCGATGAAGAAGGCTGGATTCGGGTTTGGTCTCGTCAGGGGGAACTGCTCCAAGCATGGCAAGTCCAAGCCGATCTTCCCGTTCCCCAAACCAGTTTGACCTATCTCAGCAATGGCCAACTGGCGACGGTAGGCAAAGATGGCACCCTCCGCCTTTGGAACACCAAGGGGCAACAAATCAATCAATGGCGTGTCAGTGCAGCCCCAGTGTATTTTGTGGGTACGTCTCCTGTGGGCTATCGTCTATTGACCCTGAGCACAGATAACACGATGCGTCTGTGGCAGCCAACGGGTGAACTGATTGCTGAGTTGGGGAGTCATGAACGCCTGATCAATACCGTCAGCTTTAATCCAACGGGGTCAGTGCTCCTCAGTAGCGATCGCGGGGGGCAAATGACGCTGTGGTACCTCGATCATCACCGCACGGAACACTGGTTTGCCGATCAAGAGAGTATTTGGACAGTGGCCTTAGATCCCCAAGCAGCCACAGTAGTCACGGGGGGCAAAGATGGTCGCGTCAAGTACTGGCAACGGGATGGCACGCTCCTTGCCACAACCCCAGTTCTCGATCCTCAAGGCATCAACCAAGTGCTCTTTAGTCCCAGCGGCCAACGGGTGGCGATCGCCACCAAAGGGGGAAAATTAGTGATCTGGAACCTTGCGGATCGCTCCCAGCAAATCTGGCAACTGCCCATCGAGGCTACCCTCTACACCGTGTCCATGGATCCCCAACGACGGTACTTAGCCGCAGGCGATGAAAAAGGCACCATTTATCTTGTTGACCTCCAGCGGCCAGAGAACATTCAAAAGCGCAAAAGTGAAGGGGAAATTTGGAGCCTCAGCTTCCATCCGACACTCCCGCTGCTGGCGAGTACGGGGTCTGCGGGCACAATTGAGGTCTGGAATTTTGAGGGCGATCGCCTTGCCTATCGCCTGAACCCTGATGCAGGATGGCTGGCTAGCCTTGAATTTAGTGCCAACGGCCAATTCCTAGCGGCGGCTGGCGAAAGTGGCTCCGTCTATTTGTGGTCAATTCACGGCAAGAATGCCCCCAGCAACCCCCGTGTGTTTCGTGCTCACCAGCGCAGTATTGTCAGTCTCGGTCTTAGCCCCAATGGTGAAATGATTGCCACCGCCTCCCCCGATCGCAGTGTGCGGGTTTGGAACCAAAGAGGCCAGCTCATTACACTGATTGATCGTATTTCTGCCATTCCCTACAGCGTTGATGTGAGTGGCCAAGACGAACTTTATGTGGCGATTGGTACCGAGGATGACGAGGTCTTGATTAGCCCGCTGGCCACCCTAGGACAGTTATTAACCAGCGCCTGTGACTGGCTCAAGGACTACCGTCAACAAAATCCCGATGTTGCTCAAGCCTGTCCCTAAACGCTTGCAAGGGAAGCAAGGGGATTCGGAACCTCCTCGCTGGTGAATTGCCCCATCAGCACATACTCCAAGCGCAGCTTCAGCCACTGAATAAATTGCTGGTTGGTGGAGATAATGGCTGCGGCGGGCTGTGGACAACGCGCCTTCTGTTCAGCAAACTGGGGCTGCTCTAAAAACGCCGGCTCGGGCACCAGCCAAAAATCAATCTCTTTGCCTTGCTCCCGATAGTGACGCTGTCGCTCGCGAAACACTTCCTCAAGGGGTTCTTCCTCAGTCAAAAACTTTTTGCTTGCGAGAATGTAATAGTACGTCGCCATAGGGATCTATGCAAAACCACAACATATTCTATACAGTCCTCAGCTTAGCATAGGGGGAACCCCTGCCTCCATAACACTCTAGTTCTGAAGTTTTCTGAGGTTTCTGGTCGGAGCGATCGCTCTTCCTAGCCCATGCACCGCGACTCCCTCTTTTACCAACTGTTTGCCCAGCTGCCCCAAACCCTCTTTGACCTCTTGGGCAGAGACACTCCTCAGGGGTATCGTTTTGAATCCGTGGAACTCAAGCAAACGGCCTTTCGCATTGATGGCGTCTTCGTGCCCCCCGACCCCTCGGGAATAGTCTATTTTTGTGAAGTGCAGTTTCAGCGGGACAACACCTTCTACGAACGATTCTTTGCGGAAATCTTTCTCTATCTGCGGCTGTATCGTCAAACCTTCTCTGATTGGCAAGCGGTGGTCATTTATCCCAATCGCCAAGCAGAACAAGAGTGTTTTGAGCCGTATCAATTGTTAGTGAATAGCGATCGCCTGCGTCGGGTCTATTTGAATGAACTTGGTTCACTTGAGGCGTTGCCATTGAGCCTAGCCCTGATGCAGCTCACCGTGTTACCCGAAGCAGAAATGCCGACAGCAGCACGGTTGCTGGCAGAGCGCACTCGCATAGAGGCAGTTCCAAGGCCAGAAGTCATAATGGAGTTAATCACAACCATTGTGCTCTACAAGTTCACCAAGCTGAGTCGCGAGGAGGTACTGCGCATGCTGGGGTTTACCACTGAAGAACTAAAGCGGACGCGATTTTATCAAGAGGTTTATGCTGAGGCACGAGAGGATGGATTACAGCAAGGATTACAACAAGGACTACAGCAAGGAGAAGCAGCCGTTGTCCTACGGCAGTTAAGGCGGCGGTTTGGTAGTGTGCCCAATGACCTTGAAGAACGGATTCGTCAGCTCTCTGCCGATCAAATCGAAGCGTTGGCAGAAGCACTTCTAGACTTCACTGACCTAGAGGAAGTGTTTGCGTGGCTAAATCGCTCTTCCTAGCCCATGCACCGCGACTCCCTCTTTTACCAACTGTTTGCCCAGTTACCCCAAACCCTCTTTGACCTTTTGGGCAGAGACACCCCTCAGGGGTATCGTTTTGACTCAGTCGAGTTGAAGCAAACCGCCTTTCGCATTGATGGCGTCTTCGTGCCCCCTGACCCCTCGGGAATAGTCTATTTTTGTGAAGTGCAGTTTCAGCGGGACACTACCTTCTACGAACGATTCTTTGCGGAAATCTTTCTCTACTTGCGTCTGTATCGCCAGACCTTCTCTGACTGGCAAGCGGTGGTTATTTATCCCAATCGCCAAGCTGAACAAGAGTGTTTTGAGCCGTATCAATTGTTAGTGAATAGCGATCGCCTGCGTCGGGTCTATTTGAATGAACTTGGTTCACTTGAGGCGTTGCCATTGAGCCTAGCCCTGATGCAGCTCACCGTGTTACCCGAAGCAGAAATGCCGACAGCAGCACGGTTGCTGGCAGAGCGCACTCGCACAGAGGCAGTGCCAAGGCCAGAAGTCATAATGGAGTTAATCACAACCATTGTGCTCTACAAGTTCACCAAGCTGAGTCGCGAGGAGGTGCTGCGCATGCTGGGGTTTACCACTGAAGAACTAAAGCGGACGCGATTTTATCAAGAAGTGTATGCTGAGGCACGAGAGGAAGGGCGACAAGAGGGGCGACAAGAGGGGCGACAAGAAGGATTGCAGCAAGGAGAAGCAGCCGTTGTCCTACGGCAGTTAAGGCGGCGGTTTGGTAGTGTGCCCAATGACCTTGAAGAAGGGATTCGTCAGCTCTCTCCCGATCAAATCGAAGCGTTGGCAGAAGCACTTCTAGACTTCACTGACCTAGAGGAAGTGTTTGCGTGGCTAAATCGCTCTTCCTAGCCCATGCACCGCGACTCCTTGTTTTACCAACTGTTTGCCCAGCTGCCCCAGACCCTCTTTGACCTCTTGGGCAGAGACACTCCTCAGGGGTATCGTTTTGAATCCGTGGAACTCAAGCAAACGGCCTTTCGCATTGATGGCGTCTTCGTGCCCCCCGACCCCTCGGGAATAGTCTATTTTTGTGAAGTGCAGTTTCAGCGGGACAACACCTTCTACGAACGATTCTTTGCGGAAATCTTTCTCTATCTGCGGCTGTATCGTCAAACCTTCTCTGATTGGCAAGCGGTGGTTATTTATCCCAATCGCCAAGCAGAACAAGAGTGTTTTGAGCCGTATCAATTGTTAGTGAATAGCGATCGCCTGCGTCGGGTCTATTTGAATGAACTCGGTTCACTTGAGGCGTTGCCATTGAGCCTAGCCCTGATGCAGCTCACCGTGTTACCCGAAGTAGAAATGCCGACAGCAGCACGGTTACTGGCAGAACGCACTCGCATAGAGGCGGTTCCAAGGCCAGAAGTCATAATGGAGTTAATCACAACCATTGTGCTCTACAAGTTCACCAAGCTGAGTCGCGAGGAGGTGCTGCGCATGCTGGGGTTTACCACTGAGGAACTAAAGCGGACGCGATTTTATCAAGAGGTTTATGCTGAGGCACGAGAGGATGGATTACAGCAAGGATTACAACAAGGACTACAGCAAGGACTACAACAAGGACTACAGCAAGGACTACAGCAGGGATTGCAACAAGGATTGCAACAAGGACTACAGCAAGGACTGCAACAAGGATTGCAACAAGGACTACAGCAAGGAGAAGCAGCCGTTGTCCTGCGGCAGTTAAGGCGGCGGTTTGGCAGTGTGCCCAATGACCTTGAAGAACGGATTCGTCAGCTCTCTCCCGATCAAATCGAAGCGTTGGCAGAAGCACTTCTAGACTTCACTGACCTAGAGGCAGTGTCTGATTGGCTCGATCACTCCGCCTAAGAATACTGCCTCGCGTGTTGATCTATTGGGTTGACATGCCCTAGACCCAAGAGGGGTAACATCGGCTGTTAAAATTTGTGATGGACTATCCATACGTGCAGCATTTTTGCCCTTAGGAGAGAACTGATTTGAGCGAAGCAGCCGTTGCCATTGTCACTGGTGCCTCACGGGGAATTGGTCGGGCGATCGCCCTCGAACTGGCGAAAGAAGGAGCCACTGTAGTTGTCAACTACGCCCGTTCTGCTGAAGCTGCCCTTGAAGTGGTGCAAATGATTGAACAGCAAGGGGGAACAGCGATCGCGATTGCTGCCGATGTATCTATCCCTGAGCAGGTCGATACCCTTGTGGCCAAAACGGTGGACACCTATGGCCGCGTCGATGTGCTGGTCAACAATGCCGGCATTACCCGCGACACGCTGCTGCTGCGCATGAGCCTCGAGGATTGGCAGGCGGTGATTAACCTGAACCTGACGGGGGTCTTCCTGTGTACCCGTGCGGTGAGTAAACTGATGCTCAAGCAAAAGCGGGGACGAATTATCAACATTGCTTCGGTAGCCGGGCAAATGGGCAACCCTGGCCAAGCCAACTACAGTGCTGCCAAAGCAGGCGTGATTGGGTTTAGCAAAACTGTGGCCAAAGAACTCGCCAGTCGGGGCATTACCGTGAATGCCGTTGCCCCCGGTTTTATTGCCACTGAGATGACCGCTGGACTCAAGGCAGAGGACATTCTTAAATTCATTCCCCTAGGGCGGTATGGCGAACCCACAGAGGTGGCAGGGATGGTGCGCTTTTTGGCCTTGGATCCGGCAGCCGCCTACATTACGGGGCAAGTCTTCAATGTGGATGGTGGTATGGTGATGGCCTAGGCGCCTTGGAGTAGTGCAGCAACCCATGACCGACGCGATTACCCTCCCCAGTCAATACGATCCCAAGCAAACCGAGGCCAAATGGCAACAGCTTTGGGAAAGCAGTGGTGTCTTTCACGCCGATCCCAACCACCCTGGCAAGCCCTATTGCATTGTCATTCCGCCTCCGAATGTCACCGGCAGTTTGCACATGGGTCACGCCTTTGAGCACGCCCTGATTGATGTG
Organism: Thermosynechococcus sp. PKX82; assembly: GCF_031583255.1. Lineage (NCBI taxonomy): Bacteria > Bacillati > Cyanobacteriota > Cyanophyceae > Acaryochloridales > Thermosynechococcaceae > Thermosynechococcus > Thermosynechococcus sp. PKX82. The sequence continues at coordinate 2,445,547 of NZ_CP134169.1, forward strand.
CTGATTCGCTATCACCGCATGATTGGTCGCAACGCCCTCTGGCTGCCGGGGACAGACCATGCCAGTATTGCTGTTAGCACGATTTTGGATCAACAGTTGCACGCGGAGGGCACCAACCGCTTTGCCTTGGGACGAGAGGCCTATCTGCAGCGGGCTTGGGCGTGGAAGGAGTCATCGGGCAATACGATTGTCGGCCAAATTCGTCGCTTGGGACTGTCGGTGGATTGGTCGCGCGAACGCTTCACCATGGACGAGGGGTTGTCGCGGGCGGTGCTGACCGCCTTTAATCGCCTCTATGAAGCAGGGCTGATCTATCGCGGTAAGTATTTGGTGAACTGGTGCCCCGCCAGTCAATCGGCAGTCTCGGATTTAGAAGTGGAAAACCGTGAAGTACAGGGGCATCTCTGGCATTTTCGCTATCCGCTGACGGATGGCTCAGGATATTTGGAGGTGGCGACGACCCGGCCAGAAACGATGCTGGGAGATACAGCGGTGGCGGTTCACCCTGAGGACGATCGCTATCGCCATTTGATTGGCAAAACGCTGCGGCTTCCCCTGATGAATCGGGAAATTCCCATTATTGGCGATCCCTTAGTAGATCCGACCTTTGGCACCGGCTGTGTGAAAGTCACCCCAGCCCACGATCCCAATGATTTTGTCATGGGGCAACGCCATCACCTACCCATGATTAACCTGATGAATAAGGATGGCACCCTCAATGAGAATGCTGGCGAGTTTGCAGGTCTGGATCGCTTTGTGGCGCGTAAACAGGTGGTGGCTCGCCTAGAGGCAGAGGGCTTTTTGGTACGGGTGGAGGACTATAAACACACCGTTCCCTATAGCGATCGCGGCAAAGTCCCCATTGAACCGCTCCTCTCTACTCAATGGTTTGTGAAAATTCGTCCCCTCGCGGATGCTACCCTCAAGGCACTGGATAAAAAGCACTCCCCCCGCTTTATCCCCGATCGCTGGGCAAAGGTCTATCGCGATTGGCTGGTGAACTTACGGGATTGGTGTATTTCACGGCAACTGTGGTGGGGGCATCAAATTCCCGCTTGGTATGTGGTCAGTGAAACCGAAGGCGAAGTGCGCGATGACACGCCCTTTGTGGTGGCCATGGATGAGGCCGCTGCCCGCGCCAAGGCGATCGCCCAATTTGGCAAGGAGATTCAGCTCCAGCAGGATCAGGACGTACTGGATACGTGGTTTTCCTCTGGTCTATGGCCCTTTTCTACCCTCGGCTGGCCCGATGATACGCCAGACTATCGCTGCTATTACCCCAACACCACCCTTGTGACCGGGTTTGACATCATCTTTTTCTGGGTGGCGCGGATGACTATGATGGGGCAGTACTTCACGGGTAAAATCCCCTTCCGCGATGTCTATATCCACGGCTTGGTGCGGGATGAAAACAACAAGAAAATGTCCAAGTCTGCCAACAATGGCATTGACCCGCTGATCTTAATTGAAAAATACGGTACTGATGCGCTGCGCTATAGCTTGGTCAAGGAAGTGGTAGGCGCCGGTCAGGATATTCGCTTGGCCTACAACCGCAAAACCGATGAATCGGCAACCGTCGAGGCGGCTCGCAACTTTGCCAACAAGCTCTGGAATGCCTCTCGCTTTGTGTTGCTGAATCTAGAGGGACAAACCCCCAGCCAGTTGGGGACACCACAGCGGCGGGACTTGGCGGCCAGCGATCGCTGGATTCTCAGTCGCTACCACACGGCCATTCAAACCACCCGCGAACGCATTGAAAGCTATGGCCTTGGGGAGGCGGCTAAGGGACTCTACGAATTCATCTGGGGGGATTTTTGCGACTGGTACATTGAACTGGTGAAACCCCGTTTGCAAGGGGAAAACGCCAAAGCTAAGCGCACGGCGCAACAGGTGCTAGCCACGGTTCTCGATGGTATCCTGAAGCTGCTCCATCCTTTCATGCCCCACATCACCGAGGAAATTTGGCACACGCTGCATCAGGTGGGAGACAGTGAAGTTTTAGCGGTACAACCCTACCCGAAAGTGAATCGCCGCGCCATTGACCCTGACCTTGAAGCCCAATTTAGCCTTTTGATTGAAACCATCCGCACCCTTCGCAATCTGCGGGCAGAGGCAGGAATTAAGCCGGGATTGTATATTACGGCCTTGATTGAGGCCAGTGCTGAGGAAGCACCGATCTTTGAGGCTGGGGCGGCAGATATTCAACACCTAGCGCGCCTTGAGTCGCTAACCATTGGCACCGACCTGCAAATTCCGCAGCAGGTGTTTAGTGGTGTGGTTGGCAAAAGCGAGGTGCTCATTCCCCTAGCGGGGGTCGTGGATGTGGCAGCCTTGGTGGCCAAACTCCAGCAGGAGGGCGATCGCCTGACCAAAGACATTCAATCTTTAACGGCTCGCCTCAACAACCCCAATTTTGTTAACAAAGCCCAACCAGAGGTGGTGGCTACGGCTCAGGCGCAACTGACCGCTGCCCAACAGCAACTCGCGATTATTCAGCGCCGACTCCAGTCGCTAAGTGCCGATGCCTAAACCCAACCCTGATCAGTAGAAAACAGCACCGCAAGCAGTTGAAGCCTACTTGTGTGATCGCTCGCCTCATTAACGTGCAATAAAAAATAGGGGGGTGTTTCCCCCCCCTAAAATGGACTGAGAAAATCTCAGCCTCAATAGCGATAGCCGCCGTAGCCGCTGTTGGCCTGATTGGGCTTGTAGACAATAAAGCCCATCACTTGGCACTGCTTGATATTGTCAAAGGCCACCACCCGGATAAAGCAGTTAGGATACTCCGAGCGGCACTGCTGCACCTCGTTGAGCACCTCTTGGGCATTGGTGCAGTTAAACAGGGGCAGCTTCCACATCGTCCAGTAGTGAATCTCAGCATCAGAGGTTTCGTTGAACTCTACGCAGGGGTGGTAACCCTGATCAATCGCGTACTGGATTTGCCGCATAATTTGGGCATCACTGAGGGGAGGCAGGTAGGAGAAAGTTTCGTAACGACGTTCTTTGGGCAGTGTTTTCATAGGTTCCTCAATTGGTTCACAGTCAACAAACTATTCAGGGGTTTCTGGATTGCTGCTTTCAACATTGGCTTCCGCCACTTGGGTCATCCGCTCCAGTTGTCGACAGCGGTGTTGCAAGTTGGCCTGCTGGATGCCCGCACGTAACATTTCCGGTAGATAGTCCGCCACCATTTCCGCGAGATGTTCGCGTACCGTGAGGATGCGAAAACCGAGATCGGGCTGTTCGCGAAAGAGAGCTTCCAAGTAGCGTTCACCATCTTGGATACTTTCTTGACTCGTGAACTGGTGTAGCCAGAGCGATCGCGGTGGATCGGTTTCGGCCAGTTGCCCAATCACGGTTCGCACGGCCTGATAGGTGAGATAACTCATCAGGGTTTTGGTGGTTTGCTTCGCAATGTGCTTGACATCCATAGACCTACGGGGAAATCGTTGCCGTAGCTCCGATTGAACCCCAACTGCACCACCTAGATCGTGTCTTGCGCTTCAAACTCGAACTTGATTTCTTTCCAGAGTTCGCAGGCAGCAGCCAGTTCTGGACTCCAGCGAGCGGCTTCGCGGATGATGTCGCTGCCTTCGCGCATCAGGTCACGACCTTCGTTGCGGGCTTGGATGCAGGCTTCAAGGGCGACCCGGTTCGCAGTTGCCCCCGGTGCATTCCCCCAAGGGTGACCAAGTGTGCCGCCCCCAAATTGCAGCACAGAATCATCACCAAAAATGTCCACCAGTGCGGGCATGTGCCAGACGTGAATGCCACCAGAAGCCACCGCCATCACTCCTGGCATCGAGGCCCAGTCTTGGGTGAAGTAAATGCCACGAGAGCGATCCTGCTCAATGTAGTTTTCCCGCAACAGATCGATAAAACCAAGGGTGATGGCTTTATCCCCTTCCAGCTTACCGACAACGGTACCGGTGTGGATGTGGTCACCCCCAGACATCCGCAAGCACTTGGCCAAGACCCGGAAGTGGATGCCGTGGTTTTTCTGACGGTCAATCACAGCGTGCATAGCGCGGTGAATGTGCAGTAGCATGCCATTGTCACGGCACCATTTGGCCAAGGTAGTGTTGGCAGTGAACCCTGCGGTCAGGAAGTCATGCATGATGATGGGCATTTCCAGTTCTTTGGCAAACTCTGCCCGCTTCAGCATTTCCTCGCAAGTGGGAGCGGTTACGTTGAGATAGTGGCCTTTGATTTCGCCAGTTTCGGCCTGGGCTTTGTGAATGGCATCGGCAACGAAGAGGAAGCGATCGCGCCAGCGTTGGAAGGGCTGGGAGTTGATGTTTTCGTCATCTTTGGTGAAGTCCAGACCACCGCGCAGACATTCATAAACGGCACGGCCATAGTTTTTCGCCGACAGACCCAGTTTCGGCTTGATCGTGCAGCCCAAGAGGGGACGACCATATTTATTCAATTTGTCGCGCTCCACTTGAATCCCGTGGGGGGGGCCTTGGAAGGTTTTCAGGTAAGCCACCGGAATCCGCAGGTCTTCTAGACGCAGCGCTTTGAGGGCTTTGAAACCAAACACGTTCCCCACAATGGAGGTCAGCATGTTGGTGACGGATCCTTCTTCAAAGAGATCCAGCGGGTAGGCAATGTAGGCGATGAACTGATTATCTTCACCCGGCAGGGGTTCGATGTCGTAGCAGCGACCTTTGTAGCGATCCAAGTCGGTCAGCAGGTCGGTCCACACGGTGGTCCATGTCCCTGTCGAGGATTCTGCGGCAACGGCGGCGGCAGCTTCCTCAAAGGGCACGCCCGGCTGCGGGGTCACACGAAAGGCCGCTAGAATATCGGTATCTTTGGGAGTGTAATCAGGGGTGTAATAGGTCAGGCGGTAGTCTTTTACCCCTGCCTGATACCCAGCTTTCTGGGATTTGGATTGCGTATAGGCCATAGACGTTTTTCCTCTTTAACAGTTACTGTGCCGAATAGAGCAATCTCTACGGGCAACCTTTGCAATGGGTAGTGTGAACGCTACGATTCCCCCAAAATGGGGCAAAATTGAGCAATGCAAAACTCAGCGAGATGATGCAACCATCCGCAAGCCTGTGATATCGTCGTAGGTCTTATGCTTAAGCATCAGCTTAGTTGATACCCAATGCAATAACTTTTGCTTTGGAGATTCTTAATTATTCTATAGGTTTGGGTTATCAATCTTTAGAGTTGTTTATAGGTTTCTAATCAGAGGCGCACAACCATAGTGCTCTGTCTATTCAAAAACGATTGAGGATTATCTGAAATCAATTGAATGGCGTTCATGGGGGGCGATCGCTCTATTGTTTTTGCAAAAAAGGGGGTGGAATTTCTATGAGTCCGATCATTCAATGGTATCCCGGCCACATTGCTAAGGCAGAACGCGCCCTTAAGGAACAACTGAAACAGGTGGATGTGATCTTAGAAGTGCGGGATGCACGGATTCCCCTGGCCAGTTACCATCCCCAAATTCGTCAGTGGGCTAGTGGCAAGCACCGCCTCTTAGTGCTCAATGGCATGGACAGGATTAGCGATCGCGATCGCCAGCAGTGGCTGACATGGTTTGAGACCCAAGGAGAAACCGTCTTTTTCACCAATGCGCAGCGGGGTGAAGGGATTCGCCAACTCCAACAGGCGGCGGTGCGGGCAGGGACTGCCATGAATCAACGCCGTCAACAGCGGGGCATGCAAGTAAGAGCCGTACGGGCTGTGGTTCTGGGGTTTCCCAATGTGGGCAAGTCAGCACTGATTAATCGCCTTTTGCGGCAGCGGGTGGTTGAGAGTGCCGCTCGGCCGGGGGTAACCCGGCAACTGCGCTGGGTACGTTTGTCTCCCACCTTGGAACTTTTGGATGCCCCCGGGGTCTTGCCGATGAATTTTAAGAATCAAGAGGCGGCGGTAAAACTGGCCATTTGCGATGACATTGGCGAAGCTGCCTACGACCCTTGTCGCGTGGCACCAATTCTTGTTGAGCTACTGCACCAGTTGGGACACGCCGATCGCCTCAGCGATCGCTATGGTCTAGCCGTCACCGACACGGGTGAAACCTATCTTCATGATCTCGCCACTCGCCGCTACCATGGGGACTTAGAACGGGCGGCTCGTCAACTTTTGCAAGACTATCGCCGCGGTTACTTGGGGGCGATCGCCCTTGAGCGTCCCCCTTTGCAAGATAATATGTAAGTATTTCTGCAATTCTAATTGCTGTGCCATGAAAACACTGATGATTACTGTGGGCAACCGACAGGTGGGCTGGCGGTGCAAAGACGGTATTGTGCGCAATTTTGGAGCTGATGGTGATCCTGCCCGTAAGGGGAATGCGCCACCTCACCTGAGTGAGTTGTACGAGGAATTTGGCATCCAACGGGGTTTTCATGATCCTGAGGCAAAGCACCGCCACAACGTGCGCTATTTAAGTGAAATCGTTTATCGGCATTGTCAAGCTAAGAATGACTTTTCACCCGTGGTTTTGCTGCTGGATGAGCAAATCTTGGCAGCACACTATGCCACGCCAACGGAACCTGCGGAGGTGATTCTCTGGGGAACAGATCAGCCAGAGTCGGTCGGCTGGCAATTTTACGCCATGGATACTTGCTGGTTGGCGCAGTTGATGGCAGGGGCGATTCGGCAGCGCTATCCCCACCTCAACGTCACGGTTTGGAACTGTCCGGTTGATGTGAATCAGAGGCAAGCCCTGTGGGACTTCACGGAAAAGCAGTTAGAGCAATATATTAAGCGTCTGCCAGAGAACGCGGCTGGCAATTGGCAGTTGCAAATTCAAACAAAGGGGTCTGTCCCTCAAATGGCAGATGCTTTGAACATGATTGCGGCAGTTCTCATGCGTCAGTATCCCGTTAGGAAAATTATCCCGACAGAGCCAAAACCGTTCTTTGATCCAAGCAATCAGTCTGCTCGCAGTGCTGAATCTCTTGAAGAGGTGTCTTTAGGTGAGGTCTTTTGGCCACTGGAATGCCAGCGGATTGCCACAGCATGGAAACGGGGCGACTTTGCTGCCGCAAAGGTACTCCTTGAAGCCCATCGCGATCGCCATGAAGCGCTCTATCAGTTGGCCGATCGCCTTGCCTTAGCAACAAACTGGAGTATTCAAGATTTTCTCAAGGGAATTCAGGGGGAACGCTGGCTGGATCAAGGGTCTACGAGAGCAGTGGCTCGCAAAGATCAACGGCAGCAGTGGCGCGAGGCGACGGTCAATCGTTGTCCCAATAGTGAAACGGCCACCAGCAAGTTCTTGAAAATTTGCGAATTTGAGCTATTGATTGATCTGAGCTTGCAGCAGGCGAACTATACCCTCGCCTTTATGCAATTTGCCCAGATGCTTGAACGGCTCCTGTTTTGGCGATGCGAACAGGAAGATTGGCGCACGCAGGGGCACTTAGGTGAGGAATTTTTGCAGGAGGGCAACTATCGTGATCCGACATTGGGGGTGCTGTGGCGAGCCTGGGCAAAAGCGGAGCAGCGATTGCCCGCTGATGACCTTGTTAAAAAGCTGGGGACGGTCAATGAATATCGCAATGGCGTTGTTCACCGCAATCGAGCGATCGGCCGTAAAGAGTTGACTCAGTTGGCCGGTGTTTCCCCAGAGACATCCCCAGCAGAAATTCATCAAGGGCTGTTAAATGTCCTTTGCCAAGTTCTCAATCAAGAACAAATGCCAGAAAAAGGGGTGGCGCGATCGCTCTACGAGTGGGGACTAGAGCAACTGAAGTAATCCCAATCCCAGCCTAAGCAGCAATCTCCACACCAAAAACCTCTTGGAAGACTTTGCCCACCTTGTAGCCGGAGTCAATTGACTCAAGGGGATCCTTGCGCAGACGGTGCCGCAGACACAGGACAATCACTCGTGAAATATCCTCGACGGTAACATCGCTGCGTCCCTCAAAGGCGGCCAAGGCCTTGGCAGCGCGGTTGGTGACAATGTCTCCCCGCAAGCCATCCACATCTAGCTCGGCACAGACTTGGGAAATTTTCACCCGCAGTTCGTAGTCAATTGTGACACTCGGCAAGAGGGCTTGGGCAGCAACTAGCTTGGCTTGCAGCGCTTCCTGTTGAGCTTGGTATTTGGCCAAAAAGGCTTCGGGGTTTTGATCAAATTGCGATCGCTGCTCAACAATTTCTACCCGCAGGGTGGCATCCTTAACGGTGCGAATCTCGGCGTGCATGCCAAAGCGATCCAATAGTTGCGGTCGCAGTTCCCCTTCTTCGGGGTTACCAGAGCCAACTAAGACAAACCGTGCTGGGTGACGAATTGAAATACCTTCGCGCTCAACGGTATTCCAGCCGGAGGCAGCGGCATCCAGCAGCACATCCACCAAATGGTCGTCGAGCAGGTTCACCTCATCCACATAGAGAATGCCGCGGTTAGCCTTCGCCAAAAGACCCGGTTCAAACGCTTTCACCCCCTCCGCAAGGGCTTTTTCAATATCAATGGTGCCGCAAACCCGATCCTCAGTTGCCCCCAAGGGCAGATCCACCATCGGCACTTTTTTCTTAATGGTGTGAAGGGGTTCACCCGCCGCCACCGCCACCTTCACTGCGTCGCTCATGAGATCGGGATCGTTAGGATGACTGTTGAAGGGATCATCGGCCACCACCTCAATTTCCGGCAGCAGATCCGCGAGGGCGCGAATGGTGGTTGATTTGCCCGTGCCGCGATCGCCCATAATCATCACCCCACCAATTTTGGGGTCAATGACATTGAGCAACAATGACAGTTTCATTTCGTCCTGACCGACAATTGCCGTAAAGGGAAAAACAGGCCGACGAGGGACAGCAGTCGCAGTCACAGGCATCACATCGCAAAAACAGCATTGATTATTGTGCCACATTGCGCTTGCGCTGCCACAGCAAAATTTTTCCGCAAAATCCTAGCCCTAGGTGGAGGAACTGTGATACCCTAAGTAGGAACAATTAAGGAGCTAGGCGCTCTCATTGCTTTTGCTCCATTACGTCCATGCAGGTTCTCAATTAGCAACAATCGCTGTGAACCCATCCAGTTATTTTACACCACTAATCAAGGCAGGGGCTTTGCGTACCCTTGGGGGACGTAGACCTCAGTTGCGAGCGGTTTCTCACGCCCGACTGTCCATTTTTGAATCGTGTTGTTTTTAAGCTGCCGAAGGGAGGTTTCTTTATGTCCGTGCGTTTATATGTGGGCAATCTGCCGCGTGAACTGAGCCGCGAAGAGCTAGAAGCCCTATTTAACCAAGAAGTGGGCGAAGTGGGCACCACCAAACTAATTACCGATCGCAAGACTGGTAAGTGCCGCGGTTTCGGCTTTGTCACCGTTGAATCCGAGGAAGTGGCGGATCAGGTGATTGAGAAACTCAACGGCTACACCTTTAAGGACAATCCCCTCAAGATTGAGAAAGCCAACGAGAAGCCCAAATCTGAAGCTAAGGAAAATAAGGAAAAAGAAGAAACAGTGGCCGAAAAGCCCACTCCCAGCAACCGCAATAATCGCAAAAATAATAAAAACAATGGGCGGCGTACCCCAGCCAATTCGGCGCCGGCTGAATATAGCTCCATGGATACCGAGGCGGCTCAACCGGATCCCCGCTGGGCAGATGCCTTAGCACAGCTTAAGGAACGGCTCCTCGCCCAAAGCAGCAACGCTTAAAGGTTTTAGGCAGTTTCTATGACGGTGGATCCCTGGCCATTTGTGACCCCGGGTATCCCCGATGATCTCTTTGAGCGCTTACCAGGTATTCCCCTCACCCAACGGGAAACGCGATTATTGATGCTTTCCTATTTGCGGCTTGAGCCGGACTCTTGTCTTTGGGATGTGGGCGCGGGCACGGGTACGATCGCTGTTGAGGCAGCACGCTTGGCGAAGCGGGGACAGGTGATTGCCATTGAACGGGATGAGGAAGTCGTTGATCTGATCCAACGCAATTGCGATCGCTTTGGCGTCAAAAATGTGCAAATTGTTGCTGGTTCGGCTCCAGATTGCTTTCCCCAGTTACGTCGCACCCCGCAGCGCATTTGTCTCGAGGGGGGGCGCCCGATTAAGGAAGTTTTGCTGCAAGCGTGGGAGTATCTTGCGCCCGGTGGTCGCTTGGTGGCGATCGCCAGCAGTTTAGAAAATCTCTATGCCCTCTCTGAAGGGTTCGCGACAGTCCAAGCCCGCAGCCTAGAGGTGGTGCAATCGGTCATCAATCGCCTAGAAACGCGGGGCGGCCACCAAATTTTTGCAGCAGTGGAACCGATCTTTATTCTCAGTGGCGAGAAAATTTCCTAATGAGCAGCGGGCAACTGTGGGTGGTGGGTACCCCCATTGGCAATCTTGAGGATATAAGCGCTCGTGCCCTGCGCATTCTCAAGGCGGTGGATCTCATTGCTGCGGAGGATACACGCCACACCGGCCGCCTGTTACAGCATTTTGGCATTACCACACCCCAAATCAGTCTCCATGAGTACAATACCCAACAGCGCGTGCCCCAACTGCTTCAGCGCCTAGAGGCGGGTCAACAGATTGCCTTGGTTAGCGATGCAGGGTTACCGGGGGTGTCGGATCCCGGTTATGAACTGATCACGGCCTGTATTGCCGCAGCCATTCCGGTCACACCGATTCCCGGCGCGAATGCTGCCTTAACAGCCTTAATGGCCGCAGGATTACCGATGAATCGCTTTTGTTTTGAAGGGTTTTTGCCGACTAAGGGGCGCGATCGCCAGCAGCGATTAGCAGCACTGAAACAGGAAACGCGCACAATTCTTCTCTACGAAGCCCCCCATCGCTTGCTGCAAACGGTAACAGAGTTACGTCAAATCTTGGGGAGCGATCGCCCCCTCGTCCTCGCCCGCGAACTCACGAAGCGCCACGAAGAATTTTGGCGGGGAACCCTCGGCACTGCCTGCACTTATCTACAGGAGCATCCCCCCCGTGGCGAATACACACTGGTTTTAGGCGGTGCCCCTGAACACTCTGTGGCCGTGAATCCCCATCATCTCGCGGACGAATTAGCGACACTTCTTAGCCAAGGCCTTTCCCTTACCCAAGCCAGCCGTCAACTGGCAGATCTCACAGGGCTTTCGCGGCGCGACATCTATCAACTGGGACTCCAGCTCAAACAGGCATCCCCTTGACTTTCCCCCTCAATGGCGGCGGCAACCCATCCACAAACTGGGGATAGACGGGGAGTCGTGGCACTAATTCCCATCCCCACGCCTGTAATTGTTCCCTTAGGGCTGTCACATCGGTATGGGGATAGTCGGGATTGACATGATCCAAGGGAACGATGCCCCCCAAATCGCGAGCGCCCGCGTTTAGGCACGCCCGAAAGACCTCTGGATCTGTGACGAGATTCGCAGGAATTTGAATCGTGATGTCTTCAGGCAAGAGCGATCGCGCCCAGTGTACCACGTTCGGTAATTGCCTCAGATCAAAGGGGGGCAACGCTGCTTCCTGTTGCTGGCCGGGACTGTGGGGCTGCAAAATCACCTCCTGAATATGTCCCCACCGCCGATGACACTCAGCAATGGCCGTGAGCGTTTCTGCCCAATCCTGCGGCTCTTCACCAATGCCCAAGAGCAAGCCCGTAGTGAAGGGAATACCCAGTTCCCCGCCCTGTTCCAGTTGGTGTAAACGCAGTTGCGGATCCTTGCTAGGGGCATGGCGATGGACGCTTTGCAACAACTTCGGTGTTAATTGCTCTAGCATCAGTCCCATCGAGACATTCACCGCCTTGAGAGCGGCCATTTCTGCTCGATTGAGGGGACCCGCATTGGTATGGGGCAGAAATCCCTGATCCAAGGCTAAGGCGGCTAGATCATAGAGACGCTCTAACCATTGGGAACGCTGGGGACTGTTGGGGGCAACTTCGCCACTGAGAATCAAAATTTCTCGCACCTGTTGGGGGTCAAGCCCTGCCAACTGTTGAGCCGCCGCCTCTAAACTCAACCAACCACTCGTGCCAATATCCTGACGGAAGTTGCAGTAGGTACAGCGATTAAAACACTCGTACGTCGGTACAAGAGTAAAAGCTGGACTATAGGTGATGGTGCGATCGCTCATGGAGACTCACGAAAAAGTGCTCTTATCTCAGCACCACTGCGTTCAAGGAGATAATTTCTCAATAACGGGCGATCGCGAACACGTAGAGGGCATGGCCTGCCAATAACGTTAACCACACCAGCGTTACCGTTGGCATAAAGGGTACTGCCGTGGGTTGCACCTGATGCCAAAACCAGCCACCAGAGTTAAAAGCAGCAAAAAGGGCAACATGAACCGCAAAATTCATGCGATCGTCCAAACGGCGATAGCTCGGATCACGGCGATCGGGCTTACGGGGCCAACGGGGAGGCATATAGAGCGTACCTAAATCACTTCCAGCTCGTCGGGGTGCAAATGAGCAATGAACTTGGGACTAAACCGCACCTGAATCGGGTAGTTGGGACTAATGGGACGGCCCTGCCAGTCGCTGAGAATGGCGAAAATCTCCCCTTCCATGCCCTGAATGTCAAAGGGTTCGTTACGGTGATCGGGATGGTGATAGACGATGGTAGGGGTCTTAACGCGTACCCGCAGGCCTACACTTAGGGTTGGTTGCTCTACAACGCTCATTTGCTTGTTGTTCTCCTGGACCGGCAAGGGTTTTATTTTTATCGTCGCATACGGATCGGCAAGGGCGATCGCCCTAGGACAATTGAACATCAATTGTTACCATTGCCGCCCGACCTCTGTCAGTTGGCAGAGGAGATCATCGGATGACCGAGGGAGTTGCCATTGGCGCTTATTGTCATTGGTGGCATGAGGAGTAGAGAGCGCACTTGATGGCGTTTTTCGGGGCTGAGGTATTCCTGCTGGACGGAGCGCCAAGTTTGCCACTGGCGTGTTTGCTCAAGGGCAATCATTTCTGCGAGGCAAGGAGAGGCTTGGCGAAGATTGAGTCCAAGTTGGGTACGGAAAAAGTCATGGAGGACAACGCCATCGTGAAGTGTGCCTAGGAGTTCTTGCAACTGAGCAAAGGCATCTACCTGTTCAGTGAAGGTGTCTCCATAGACACTGCTAAAGAGTTCCATTTGGTAGCGTACCCGCTTGGTTTGCTTGCGTAGATCGTGGAGATCTTCACCCGCTGTTTGCAGCCACTGGGGCGGGTTACTCACCGCAAGGAAAAGGGGGCGATCGCCCTGCCATTCAATGGCCACTTGCCACCCCGGATGCAGTAGCAGTTGACACACCAAGGGCAACAAAATATCTGGGGCAATCAGTTCTGTGGGTAAGTTAGCAATCTCACGATATTGAGGGGCAGCTAGCCATTCTTCTAGCCCCTGTTGCAATTTGCGATAGCGATCGCTGCGCAGCAATTGAAGGGCTTTTTGTAGCAGTTCTGTCCGTTGCTTTTCGAGTTTTTTGATCAGTTTTGCCAGTTGTTGTTGCTCAGGGCGAGGTAGGTGAGGGTAATACTGCTCCTTGAGCGCCAGCATCATCACATCCAAATCCCGTACGGGACTGAGACTGCCGGCGATCGCCCGCACCCGTTGAATGGAGACTCCCTTGGGCAAACGTACGGTATTACAAAACACTTCCAGAGCCGTTCGCAGGCGGCGCAAACCTACCCGCATCTGGTGAATTGCCTCAACGTCGCGATCGCGAATCACCCCCGGCTCGTGTTTGCTAATTTTGCGGTAGTACTTTTCAAAAGCGGCGTACGCGATATGCCCTAGGGTTTCCATAAGACCCCCTCCCTGCTCAACGCCTAAAGGAATACCACTATTAAATTAACGTTTATTAACCAAGGTTACTTTTATCTTAATTTTAACTTAACCATAGTTGTGGCCGAATCATGGCTCAGCAAAAAAAGCCCCGCTCGATCAGAACGGGGATCAGTGAAATCAGTGAAGTAATTCAGTAAGAGCGGAACAAAAAATTGGGAAACTTAGGCAGCCGCTAGATTTTTAGCAACAAAGTCCCAGTTCACCAGTTGGTTGAGGAAGTTATCAATGAAGTCTGGACGGCGGTTTTGGTAGTCGAGATAGTAGGCGTGCTCCCAAACATCAATCGTCAGGAGGGGCACTTGACCGTGAACCAAGGGGTTTTCGGCATTGGGGGTTTTGGTCACTTTCAGCGTACCCGCTTCGAGCACCAGCCATGCCCAGCCGCTACCAAATTGGGTCGCCGCTGCATTTTTGAACTGGGACTTGAACTCATCGTAGCTACCAAAGGCACTGTTGATCCGGGCGGCCACATCACCCGTAGGAGCGCCACCGCCACCGGGCTTGAGGCTATTCCAGAAGAAGGTGTGATTCCACACTTGAGCCGCATTGTTGAAGATGCCCACCTTGGCAGCATCGCCATAGGTCATGCGAATGACATCTTCAAGGGATTTGTCAGCGAGTTCCGTATCTTGAGTCAGTTTATTGAGGTTGTCCACGTAGGCTTTATGGTGCTTGCCATAGTGAAATTCAAAGGTTTTCGCAGACATCCCATAGGGTTCAAGGGCACCCGGATCAAAGGGAAGGGGTTCTTGTACAAATGCCATAGTGCTCAATACCTCTCTAAAGGTGATGCAGGTTTAGGCTACTAGAGATCAGTCATCGCCAAAAGGCACCTAGCAGCAGTGCCCATCGCCTAATTAACAATTCGCAATAATTATATCATCCTCCTTTCCGCTTCAGAAAAGAGCTGTCTCGCAGCATGATATGTTCAGAGGGGTTCTTGGGTCTTGGGTTCTATGGTTGCTTCTGTCCTTCGCCTCGATCAGGTTTTGATTCCTGAGGATGCCCCGATTCGCTTTGGTACCGATGGCTGGCGCGGCATCATTGGCGCTGAGTTTACTTTTAACCGTTTGCTGCGGGCAGCCAAGGCAGCAGCGGCAGTGCTCCATCAAACCTATGGCAAGGGCACAACGCCTCGGATCATTGTGGGCTACGATCGCCGGTTTTTAGCGGAACAGTTTGCCGCAGCCGTTGCCCAATTACTGGCGAGCCAAGGCTATGAGGTGTGGCTTTCAAATTGTGCGGCACCGACCCCCGCCTTTAGTTGGGCCGTCAAAGCAGAGGGAGCCATTGGCGGCTTGGTAATGACGGCAAGTCACAATCCCGCTATCTATGCGGGACTGAAGGTGAAGGGCGCCTTTGGTGGCTCCGTACCCACGACCGTCACCCAAGCCATTGAAGCGCAGTTAGCTCAGGGAGAGCCGCCACCCGTGGGTGAGGCCAAAACAGACTATCAAGCCTTTGATCCGTGGCCCAGCTATTGTGCGGCCTTGCGCACTCATGTTGATCCAAGACCCATTCGTGAGGCGATCGCCAGCGGTAAGCTGCGGATCTGTGCCGATGTTATGCATGGGGTGGCCGCAGGAGGGCTAGAGCGCTTGTTGGATTTAGCGATACCAGAGTTTCGGCGCGATCGCGATCCCCTCTTTGGGGGAGGTGCTCCTGAACCCATTGGCCGTTATTTAACCGCAACCCAAGAGCAACTGCGACAACAACACAGTGCCACCCCAACAGTGTGTTTCGTCTTTGATGGTGATGCCGATCGCCTAGCAGTCATTGATGGCGAGGGGGTGCTGTACACTGCCCAAGAAATTATTCCCATCTTGATTGATCATCTGGCACAACACAGTAGCTACCGAGGGGCGGTGATCAAATCCATTAGCAGTTCTGATCTGGTGGCGCGAGTGGCCGCCCACCATGGTTTAGCGGTGATTGAAACGCCCATTGGCTTTAAGTACATTGGCGATCGCATGCTGGCAGGGGAAGCTGTCCTCTTAGGTGGTGAAGAATCGGGGGGAATCGGCTATGGCCATCATCTTCCTGAGCGAGATGCCTTACTCTCAGCACTGTACCTACTACAAGCCCTAGTGACATCTGGCTTGAGCGTAGGGGAATACTATCAACAGTTGCAGGCAACCACGAATTTTTACAGTGCCTACGATCGCGTTGATCTCACCCTCGCGTCCTTAGCGCAGCGACAACAACTAGAAGCAATCCTAGCAGCGCATCCCTTCACCCAGATTTTGGATAGCCCCGTGAGCCACTGGGAGAGCATTGACGGCTACAAGTTTCATCTAGCTGATGGCGGTTGGTTACTGATTCGCTTTAGCGGCACCGAACCCCTGCTGCGCCTCTACTGCCAAGGGAAAACGCCTGAAGAAGTGCAGCGCATTTTAGAATGGGCAAGTCAATGGGCAGTTGCAGTGGCTGGCTAATGCCCTAGAAAGCCGAGGAATTCTGAGCAGAGAGCCTATAAAGTCGTATAAGGCTCTATAAGTGAACTATAAATTGAGCCTCGTCCTCCCCAGAACCAGAGAAAACCATCATGCCACCAGAGCCAGCCAGAGGCAATTCAACCGCCACCAGTGCCCGTTCGCCCCTTTCCCTATGGACAAAACTTGCCTTTGGCGCCGGTGATCTCGGAACCGCCATCACGGCCAATTTACAGGTGTTTTTCCTGATGGTGTTCTTGACCAATGTGGCTGGCCTCAATGCGGGCTTGGCAGGCAGTGTGTTGATGATTGGCAAAATCTGGGATGCCATCAATGATCCGATCATCGGCTACCTCAGCGATCGCACCCCTGTGGGCAAGTGGGGACGCCGCCACATCTGGATGATCCTAGCAGCCCTTCCCTTTGGCATTTGCTTTTTCTTGAACTGGTGGGTACCAACGACGGATCAAGGGTTGCTCTTTGGCTACTACGTTCTCATGGGTCTCCTCTTTAACACGTTTTACACCGCAGTCAACCTACCCTACAGCGCCCTAACACCAGAACTGACAGAAGACTACAACGAACGTACTAGTCTGAATAGTTTTCGCTTTGCCTTTTCCATTGGCGGCAGTATTGGCTCGCTGCTGTTGGCGCAAATTCTCTTCCAAGTCATTCAGGAACCCAAAACTCAGTACATTGTCCTGGGGGGCATTGCCGCTGTATTATCTGTGCTGCCCATCTATTGGTGTGTCTGGGGCACACGGGGACGGGTACGGGAGTTTGAACGGCATACCCCCAGCAGTGGCCAAAGCCCTTTACCCTTGAAGACGCAACTGCGGTTGGTCTTTAGCAATCGGCCCTTCCTATTCGTGATGGGCATTTACCTCTGTTCTTGGCTGGCGGTGCAAATTACTGCCTCACTGATTCCCTTTTTTATTGGCGATTGGTTGCAAATGTCCCCCGCTGAATATACGCAAGTGGCGCTGGCGGTGCAATCGACGGCGATGATCATGCTTTTTGTTTGGAGTGCCGTGAGTCGGCGTATTGGCAAGAAGGCGGTCTATTACATGGGCATGGCACTGTGGATGATTGCCCAAGCTGGCTTGTTTTTATTGCAGCCGGGACAAACAACGCTGGTCTATATCTGCGCGATTCTGGCGGGGTTTGGGGTTTCAACGGCCTACCTTGTCCCTTGGTCAATGATTCCCGATGTGATTGATCTCGATGAACTCAACAGTGGCCAGCGGCGGGAGGGGATCTTCTATGCCTTTATGGTGCTACTGCAAAAAATTGGTCTTGCCTTGGGGCTATTTCTCGTCGGTCAGGCCTTGCAGTGGGCAGGCTACCTCTCCAGCGTTGCCGGTGAACCGCGCCCCGTTCAGCCCCCCTCGGCACTGTTGGCAATCCGCATTGCCATTGGACCGCTACCGACTTTTTTTCTCATTATTGGCATTGTTTTGGCCTACCTCTATCCGATTACGCAAGCGGTACACCAAGAGATTCTCTTAAAGCTGCACGCTAAACGGCAAGGAGAGGCTAGTGCATGAAGGGCTGGTACGTGGGCGATCGCGCTTTTGTTTGGGGGGAGCGCACCTACATCATGGGGATCTTAAATATCACCCCTGACAGTTTTAGCGATGGCGGTGACTTTTTTAATCCCGCCAGTGCCGTTGCCCATGCCTTTGAGATGGTGGCGGCAGGGGTTGATGTCATTGATATCGGCGGTGAGTCCACCCGTCCGGGCGCCAGTGAAGTGCCCATTAGTGCTGAGTTAGCGCGGGTGTTGCCCGTGATTGAGGGCATCCGTCAGCAGTCGCAGATTCCCATTTCCATTGATACCACCCATGCGGTGGTGGCGCGCGCAGCGGTTGAGGCAGGGGCGAATATTGTCAACGATGTCTCCGGCGGGCAGGCGGATCCGGAAATGTTTGCCACGGTAGCGGCATTGGGGGTGCCCTATATCCTCATGCATCGGCGGGGAACGCCAGCCACCATGCAGCACTTAACAGACTACGGGGATTTGATTGGTGATTTGCTTCGCTATTTTCAGGAACAAACGCAGCGGGCGATCGCCAGCGGCATTCCCCCCGAGCATCTGATGATTGATCCCGGTATTGGCTTTGCCAAAACCACGCCCCAGAATCTCACCCTTTTACGAGAACTGCGACAATTTCACAGCCTTGGCTATCCTCTCCTGCTGGGGCCATCGCGCAAACGCTTTATTGGTGACGTGCTGAACCTGCCCAATCCTAAAGACCGGGTTTGGGGTACTGCAGCGGTCTGCTGTCATGCCATTGCCCAAGGGGTCGAGATGGTGCGTGTCCATGATGTGGCGGCCATGGTGCAGGTGTGTCGGATGGCCGATGTGCTCTGGCGATCGCCCTAGGGAGACTCAAGCCACTTAAGGACACCCACCGCTATGAGAAAAAGACTCGCCAAGCCCTCTAAATAAGGGCCAAAGCGCAAGGGGGTTTGTTCGCGGAGTTGCTGCCCCAACCAAAAGCCACTACCAATGCAGACCCAACTGGTTACTGTACTCGCTATCACAGCACTAGCGATCGGTAACTGTGCCAAACCCGCAGCTACCCCTGTAGCAAAGTTCGTCAGGGTCAATGCTAAACCCAACAGCAGCGACTGGTAGAGCGTGAAGTCATAGGCATAGTCAAGAATTGGTAATAAGTTCGGCTTTGTGGTTTTAGAGGGATGATTCAAGTTGAGCCAGACTCCCCCCAGTGCCGATGCCCCCATGACTATTAGTAAGCCACTGCCAAGCCGCTGTGTCCAAATCAACGGCACATACTGCTGTACCCACCCACCCAACCCCATGGCCAAAAAGGTACTGCTACCCGAAAGAGCCGCAATCAGAGCATTCCCCAGCCAACTCATACGATAGCGGCGCAGACCATAGCTAACGGCCACGCTAAAGTTATCCATATTGGTGGCAAAACCAAAGAGTAGGGAGGCGATCGCGACTGGGAGCATTGGAACCTCTCAAGAATTCACCCTGAGCATAAGCGATTTCTAAGGACAAAGGCACCTGTTAATTAGGATGGTCTGGCGGGGCGATCGCAAATTTTCTGGGTGGATGCATATCCCTAACAACAGCAATGGATAACCAGATGTACACCCTTGCGAGGTGATCCCATGAATCTTCTCCAAGAACTCCTACAAACCGTTGAAATTGGCACCCCCCAAACCTTTGGTGGCATGACGCTGTTTCCTCTGCTGCGCCCGATTGTGGCAGAACCCGACTATTGGACGCTGACGGAAGCAATGAACCAAAACCTGCTGAAGATTACCGAGGTGTCTGAAGGGGGGCATGTGCCTGAACTCCTGTGCCATAACTGGAGCGATCGCTCGGTACTGCTTGTGGATGGGGAAGAACTCGTCGGTGCCAAGCAAAACCGTATTCTTAACCTCACAGTACTGGTGCCCGCCCACACTGATCTGAAAATTCCCGTTTCCTGTGTTGAACGGGGTCGCTGGCACTACCGCTGCCGTGAGTTTGCCGCTGCTGATCGCGCCTACCATGCCACAGGGCGCGCCAAGAAACTCCGCTATGTTACAGAGTCGTTGAAACGCAGGGGAAGCCGCCTTGCTGATCAGGGGGAAATCTGGGCGGATGTCGATGACCATCTGCTTTTCTTTGCTTGCAAGTCCGCCACCGATGCCCTCGCTGATGTTTATGAAAAGGAAGCCCACTCCCTCGATGAGTACGTCCAAGCATTTCGGGCGATCGCCCAGCAGATTGGTGCGCTTTTCGTCGTGCACGGTCAAATTTTGGGCTTGGAACTCTTTGACTTCCCTGCTACCTTTGGCAAACTGCTCCCCAAATTCAGCCGCAGCTACGGCCTTGAAGCCCTGAAACCCTCTCTTTCTCACGGTTCAGAAGTCACAACTGCCGATGCTAAAATCTTTTTGACGACTGTGGCGGCTGCAACGGCTGAAACCTTTGAGGCCTTGGCCGAAGGCACGGATGTGCGGCTCACCCATCCCGAAGTCATTGGTAGTGCCCTTGTGGCCAAGGGGCGAGTAGTGCACTTGAGCGCCTTTCCCACCGAGATCACCCAGTCCAAACGCCGGCGGTCAGGTTGGGAAATTTAAGTCCTAGGGACAATTGCTGCGCCCCGGTGCCGGCACACACAACTCCCATTCCGCATTGAAGGGTTCGTAGCCGAGAGCCACCCCCGCCCGTTCTGCTTGGTAGCGCACCTCCTCAAAGCAGTCAAAGCCATCGGGGCGCACGGCAATAATAATGTACTCGCGATCGCGCTGACGGCGGAGATTGGCCAACAAAATGGCCAGTGGCGAGGTCGGTTTGGCCAGATCTGCTGCCCGCACAAGCACCTTTCGCGGATGAATGATCACCCCCTCGCGACGGCACTCTAGATAGCGGGGGGTACGCCCGTCATTTTGGGCATTTTCCCGTGCCAAAATTTGCACATTGGTACGTTCTCGCCCAAGGCTGCTGGCACTGATGACCACCACTAACAGGATCAGCGTGCCAATGGTGCAGGCCAAGATCGAGAGGAAGGGAAATAAGTCCAGTTGTAAATGGTTGGATTGACGCCGCCGCACAGCCTGATGCCTTACATAATTTTGGGCACACGGAAAAAGTCATCCTCGCGATCCGGGGCGATCGCCAGCAAGTCCTCGCGATTTGGCCAAGGCTCCAACACGTCGGGACGGGTTACATTACTGACTTCAATCGCACGGGTCGTCGGTGGAATATCCGTGACATCCAGTTCACTCAATTGGTTCACATAGTCAAGGATGCTATCTAGTTGCTGGGTCAGGGCTTCAATTTCGCTTTCCTCAAGGGCGAGGCGAGCCAAGTGAGCCACCTTGCGCACATCCTCTGTGGTAATAACTTTTGTTGCCATGGGTAATCCCTTAGAAATAAACATCCATGCTGGAGCGACCCGTGGTCTTCAGCCAGTTTTGCGCCTCGATATAGTTATTGGGCGCCAGTTGAATCGCCCGTTTCCAGTAGTCTGCGGCGCGATCGAAGAGTTGTTCAGCCTCCTCGGAGCGCTGTTGCTCCTCTGCCTGTGTGCCCAAGTAGTGGTAGATCACCGCAATATTATTGAGGGCTTGGGGCATGCGGGGATTGAGTTCAAGGGCTTGGTGATAATACTCTAGGGCTTTTTCATGATCGCCGTTACTGGCGTGGATCAGGCCAATGTTGTAGAGAATGTAGCTGCGATCGTTGGGGTCTTCCTCTAGTTCTAGGGCTGCTTGGTAGTTCTCCAGTGCCTCAGCATACTCGCCATCGGCTTGGGCAGACATGCCATCGCGGTAATAGGCAAAGGCGGTTTTTGACTGCGAACTGGTGGGCAAGACCTTGAGAATGAGGTCAGCCATGACCGTAAAGGTTTTGTCAATAAAATTGTCGTTCCGTTGCGATCGCGGCATAGGGATTCCTTGAACGGCCTCTTGCCTAGTGTATCAAAAGCACTCCCAAGAGCGCCCCCTAGCCAATGCCTAAGATTTGTAGCGTTCCACCAAGAAGCCCCTAACCCAGACCTAAGATCGTCATACAGCCCTTTTCTTGAGATGTGGCGTGTACGAATGAGGAGAGCATCCTATCCTCCAGCAGTTTTGACTGTTTTCAGCGTGTGCCATCCTTGGGAAAAGGGCTGTAGTGGCCATCCGTGCCCTGATGCTCACCAGATGTTGGGAGTTTGAGATTTATGATTGAAAATATTCTATTGGCAGACTCAGGAACTGGACAATCCGAACAAATGCTCAAGTCGCTGATGGAGTTGCCAGCGATTCAACGCGCTGCCGTCACTGTTTTGCACGTGATTCCACCGAAAATTACTGCCGAGGAGATGGCCGAACAACGTCAAGCGGGTGCCAAACTCCTAGCGGAAGCCGTTGCCCGACTGCATCTTGACCCCGTCATTAGTGTCAATACCATGCTGCGGGAGGGGGATCCCAAAGATACCGTGTTGCACGTGGCCGATGAAATCAATGCCGACTTAATCATCATGGGATCGCGGGGACTCAAGCGCCTGCAATCCATTCTCGAAAACTCCGTCAGCCAATATGTGTTTCAACTGTCTTCCCGACCGATGTTGCTGGTGCGCGATGACCTCTTTGTGAAGAAAATTAACCGCATCATGGTAGCGCTCAATAATTCTGCTGCAGCCAAGGCCTCCTTGGACTTAGCCGTGCGCCTAATAGAGGGGGTCAAGGGGGGCAAACTCATTCTTGCCCACGTCAATCCCGACCTCAAAGGTCATGCTGATACCCCTAGCACGGCTGCTGAAAAAGATCCGATTCTCTCGGAAGCCGCAACGGTGGCCAAGCAGCGGGGTGTGGAATACCAGTGTGTCCTGACCACCGGCAAGCCTGGTGAAGAAATCTGCCGCATTGCGGTTGACACCAATGCCGATCTCCTCGTTCTGGGTTCCCCGGATCGGCGTCCGTCCATCGCTCGCAGTTTACCCGACTTGGATCGCCTTTTGGGCACCTCCCTGTCTGACTATGTGCGGGTCTATGCCGAGTGCCCCGTGCTCTTTGTGCGACAATCGGAGGCGTAGTCTGGTCTGGCGACGGTGACCTTTTTCGATGATCTGCGCTGGCAGGGCGATCGCCAGTGGCGACAATTGGGTGAAGCCCTTGAGTACAGCTTTCTCCAACTCTTTCGCCAGCAAACGGAGCCATTTTGGCAGGACTCCCCCTCCTTAGAGGCATGGCTACGCTGGTTCTTGCAAGGGGTCTTGCTCGTTGGCCTTGGACTCGCCCTCTATTTCCTAGGGCGCAGCCTGTGGCGATGGTGGCAGCGGCGATCGCGATCCTCCTCAGCAACACTGGCTTCTACCCTTGAGGAGCGCCCCAGACCCGTACGGGAATGGTTAGAACTGGCCCAAAGCCTACAATTGGCGAGAGACTCCCGAGGGGCCTGCCGTGCCCTCTACATGGCCTTGCTCTATCGGCTGCAGGAGGCGGGCTGGCTACGGCTACAGCCCCACTGCACCAATGGCGACTATCTACGGGAATTGGAGCGACTCTTTCAACTGGGGGAGCGATCGCCAGCCGTGCGGCGGAGTATTCAGCACCTCTTTCAAGTTCACAGTCGCAGTTACTATGGCGCCGAAGCGGTGGATGCCCAAACCCTAGCCACCTGTCAAGCCGCCTATTTTGAGGTGGAACCCTTCCTGCGGGAGCGCCAGCAATGATCGCGATCAACCGTCGCCAGTGGTTTTTCCTCGGCTTCGCTGTCCTTGTGCTGTTGGTGGTTGGTCTCCTGATTTTGGCGGTGGCTCCCAGTAGCCGCGCTGGCTCCTCCTTTGATCCCTCCCCTTGGGGCACGCAGAAATTTTATGCCTATCTGGAGCAGCAGGGGTTCCAAGTGGCGCGTTGGCAGCGGGACTATGCCAACCTCAAGGGTGAGGGGCACGTTTTCATTCAAATAAGTAGTCGTCCCATTGGCTGGTCACCGCCTCTTTTGGAGTGGCTGGCTCAGGGCAATACGCTGGTGCGCTTTTACTGGCATGGGGAACCCACCGCAGCCCCCTTTGTACAGCGCCTCTCCACTCCTCAGGGCAAGGTGTTGATTGAAACGCGCCGCCGCGTCCCCCGTCAGCGGGGCGATCGCCCCCTGCTCAAGGATGATCATGGTTCAATTGTCTATCTCAGGCAAGCCACTAGTCCCCAGAACCATGGACAACGAATCCTTGGGGTCTATCCTTGGCTGGTGGCCAATGTCTATGGCGGTGACCCCCCCCTTGCGAACTTTGCCGTTGTGGCCGAGATTTTGCAGAACGTGGTTACGCCGGGGGCAACGATTTACTTTGATGAATGGCTCCACGGCTATCGCCAACGCTCCCCAGAGGATGTGGTCAGGGAGACAGTGCCTCAAACCCTCTTCGACTACTTCAGTCGTACCCCTTGGTTGGCGGTGGGGTTGCAACTTGCCCTCTTGGTTCTCTTTTTGCTATGGCAGCAAAGTCAACGTTTTGGCCCACCCTTATTGGAGAAAGAACCCGTCTCCAGTAATAGTGCCGCCTACATTGAAGCACTAGCGGGCGTTTTGCAACGGGCACAGCAGCGGACGTTTGTTCTAAAACAGCTTCAGGATCGTCTCCGCTATGATCTGGCAAACCAATTAGGCCTTGCAACCACTGCTGCCGATCTGCCCAAGGATGCTGAACTCCTACAAGCTTGGCAACGCACCACCGGGCGATCGCCCGAACTCCTGCAAGATCTCTTCAGTGTGACCAACAGCCTCGACGATTCTCAGTTACTCAGGTGGCTAGAGCAGGCCGCCAGTGTTGTGCAGGCTCTGCAAACGGTTGACTAGTCTAATTGACCCCATCAGCAAGCCTCACCTAGCTTTTGGGCTTTGTCTTCACACACACGGGTCCATAGACAAGGGTTTGGCAAGCCAAGCGATAATTCTCTGGCTTACGGCGGAGCTTGCGTTCTTCCACTGGTGTGCGGGGGGAGAGGTTTTCCATACCCTCGACGATCTCAACAATACAGGTGCCACACTGGCCATAGCCCCCACAATTAAAGAGCTTGCCCTTGAGGGTATAGAGGTCAACCCCCGCTTCCATTGCTTTTAAGCGCAGATTCGCGCCGTCGGCAGCAATCACTTCTTTGTTTTCGTTAACAAACTTAATATTTGTGCCCACAAATTCAGCTTTGCTTGCCATAGGAACCGACGCTAGTTACCATTCTTAATACATTCTCATTTTGGCAGAAAAACTGCCCAACCGTAGCTGAAGTTACGGGTAAATTGGCCGTTAAACTCTTAGTAGGGAAGCGGTTGTTACCGTGATCCGGCTGCTTAATAAAATTTGTTCATGCAAACGCTAAATTTTTGTATAGGAGGAGCGTAGTCAATGGGACTACCCTGGTACCGAGTCCACACTGTCCTGATCAACGATCCAGGACGGTTGATTGCCGCCCACCTGATGCACACGGCATTGGTCGCCGGTTGGGCAGGGTCGATGGCTCTTTATGAGCTAGCTATTTTTGATCCCAGTGATCCCGTTCTCAACCCAATGTGGCGGCAGGGAATGTTTGTCTTGCCCTTCATGGCACGGTTGGGGGTCACGGGGTCTTGGAGCGGTTGGAGTATTACTGGCGAAACAGGGATTGACCCTGGTTTTTGGAGCTTTGAGGGGGTTGCCCTCGCTCACATCGTCCTGTCAGGTCTGTTGTTCTTGGCGGCCTGCTGGCACTGGGTCTATTGGGATTTGGAACTCTTCCGCGATCCTCGCACCGGTGAGCCTGCCCTCGACTTGCCGAAAATGTTTGGCATTCACCTGTTCCTTGCCGGTTTACTCTGCTTTAGCTTTGGTGCTTTTCACCTGACCGGTCTCTTTGGTCCTGGGATGTGGGTCTCTGACCCCTATGGCTTGACGGGCAGTGTCCAGCCTGTGGCACCCGAATGGGGACCCGATGGCTTTAATCCCTACAACCCCGGTGGTGTGGTTGCTCACCATATCGCCGCAGGCATTGTCGGTATTATTGCTGGTTTATTCCACCTGCTGGTACGTCCACCCCAACGGCTGTACAAAGCTCTGCGCATGGGGAATATTGAAACGGTACTCTCC
The DNA here is from genome assembly GCF_031583255.1 of Thermosynechococcus sp. PKX82. NCBI lineage: Bacteria > Bacillati > Cyanobacteriota > Cyanophyceae > Acaryochloridales > Thermosynechococcaceae > Thermosynechococcus > Thermosynechococcus sp. PKX82. The sequence continues at coordinate 2,471,276 of NZ_CP134169.1, forward strand.
AGCAGTATTGCTGCCGTCTTCTTTGCTGCCTTTGTTGTTGCCGGCACGATGTGGTATGGCAGTGCCACCACGCCCATTGAACTCTTTGGGCCGACGCGCTATCAGTGGGACAGTGGCTACTTCCAACAGGAAATTAACCGCCGTGTGCAGGCCTCCCTCGCCAGTGGCGCCACCCTTGAAGAGGCTTGGTCAGCCATTCCAGAGAAACTGGCCTTCTACGATTACATTGGCAACAACCCCGCCAAAGGTGGTCTCTTCCGTACTGGCCCGATGAACAAAGGGGATGGCATTGCCCAAGCTTGGAAAGGCCATGCCGTCTTCCGCAACAAAGAGGGTGAAGAACTCTTTGTCCGTCGCATGCCTGCCTTCTTTGAAAGCTTCCCCGTCATCCTCACCGATAAGAATGGCGTTGTCAAAGCCGACATTCCCTTCCGGCGTGCCGAGTCGAAGTATAGCTTTGAGCAACAAGGCGTGACCGTCAGCTTCTACGGTGGTGAATTGAACGGCCAAACCTTCACCGATCCACCCACCGTCAAGAGCTATGCCCGTAAAGCTATCTTCGGTGAGATCTTTGAATTCGATAAGGAAACCCTCAACTCCGACGGGATTTTCCGCACCAGTCCCCGTGGCTGGTTTACCTTCGGCCATGCAGTGTTTGCCTTGCTCTTCTTCTTTGGTCACATTTGGCATGGTGCCCGCACGCTGTTCCGCGATGTCTTCTCTGGGATTGATCCCGAACTGTCGCCGGAGCAAGTGGAATGGGGCTTCTACCAAAAAGTGGGCGATGTCACCACTCGTCGCAAAGAAGCTGTCTAGTCATTCCTAGGGGACTACTATGGAAACCATCACCTACGTTTTCATCTTTGCCTGCATTATCGCGCTGTTCTTCTTTGCCATCTTCTTCCGTGAGCCTCCTCGGATCACCAAGAAGTAGCCTCTGATCCATCAGCGAATAGGTCTTTAATACTTGCCGATCGCCCCTGCGGTCGGTTTTTTGATTTTTATGTGATGCTCAAGAGATGATGCCCGCCAATTCTCGAATCTGTCGCTCCTGAAGCCACAGTTTCTGCTAAAGTCTGTATGGCAAGGTGGGATGGCCAAGTTTGTTGTCTGTGAATTGTTAAGGAGAAACCTCTGAGTACCCGAGTCATCATTGTCCGCCACGGTGAAAGCACGTTTAATGTCCAAGAGCGGGTGCAAGGTCACAGTGATGCCTCTTCACTGACGGAACGCGGTCGTTGGATGGCAGCCCAAGTGGGTCTCGCTCTACAGGGCATTCCCATCCGCAAGATTTACACCAGTCCCCTGAAACGGGCAAAGGAAACCGCAGAGGGCATCCATGCTCAGCTCCAAGACCCGCAACTCAAGCCACCCCATTCCCTTGATTTACTCAAAGAGATTGCGCTGCCCGCTTGGGAAGATCTGCCCTTTGCCGAAGTGAAGGCACGGTTTCCCGAGGACTATCGCCGCTGGCAGGAAGCCCCAGAAACCTTGATGATGAAAATCACCACGGAGAGTGGCCAAACCCAGGAGTTTTTTCCGCTATTGGATCTCTACGATCGCGCGGGCATGGTTTTGGAAGCGCTGCTGACGGCTCACGAAAATGAAACGATTGTCATTGTCGGCCACAGCGGTATGAATCGTGCCCTGATTTGCACGGGTCTCGGCTTGGGGGTCAAGGGCTATTTACGGCTCCAGCAGGCCAATGGCGGCATTAGTGTCCTCAATTTCAGCAATGGCTTGCGGCAACCCGCACAACTAGAAGCCCTCAATCTCACGAGCCATCTCAATGATCCTTTTCCGCAACCCCGTTTCAAGGAGCAAACGCTGCGCATCTTTCTGGTACGCCATGGTGAAACGGACTGGAATCGCGAGGGACGCTTCCAAGGGCAAATTGATGTGCCCCTGAATGAAAATGGCCGTGCCCAAGCGGCGGCGGTGGCCGAGTTCCTCAAGGAGGTGCCCTTTCACCATGCCTTGAGTAGTCCCCTACGGCGGCCCAAGGATACGGCCTTGGCGATTTTGCAGTATCACCCTGATGTCGAGCTAGAGCTAGAACCAGCCCTTGCCGAGATTAGCCACGGGGATTGGGAGGGCAAGTTTGAACCGGAGGTGGCGGCGGCCTATCCGGGGGAACTGGAACGCTGGCGTACCACCCCGGCTCTGGTGCAAATGCCCAATGGGGAAAACCTCGAACAGGTGCGCGATCGCGTGGTTAAGGCATGGGAAGAGTGGCTGAAGCGCTGGAAAACCAATGCTCCCACCCCCCACAATGTTTTGGTTGTGGCTCATGATGCCACTAATAAGGTCTTGCTCTGCCACATTGTTGGCCTAGGCATTGAAAACTTCTGGCTCTTTAAGCAGGGCAATGGCAGCGTCACGGTAATTGACTATCCCCTCAAGGGCGGTCTGCCGCGATTGCAGGCAGTGAATATCACCACCCATTTGGGGGGCGTGCTGGATCGGACGGCGGCGGGAGCCTTGTAGGCGATGGTGTGGCGACTGTTGCAACAGGTGCGGCTGCTGGATCCGGTCAACCGCCAAGATTATCGCGCCGATGTGCTGCTGGCGGCGGATCAATTGGTGGCGATCGCCCCCCAAGAGGTACCTGCTGACGCCGAAATCATTGATGCATCAGAATGGGTGTTGGCTCCCCCCTTGGTAGATCTCTATAGCCACAGTGGTCAGCCGGGTTATGAGGCGCGAGAAACCCTTGAGACACTCTTGGCCGCTGCCGCTGCCGGTGGGGTGCAGCATTTAACCCTCTTACCGACTACAAACCCCGTGATTGATGATCCTGCCGTCTGGCAAGGGCTGCAGCAGGAGATACCGCGGACGACTTGGTCACAGGTACGGGCTTGGGGCGCACTCACCCAAGGATGCCAAGGGACGGCTTTAACCGATTTAGCGGAACTGGCGGCCAGTGGGGTAGTTGGCTTTTGTGATGATCGGGGGTTGACCCATTGGCCTTTGGTGCAGCGGGCACTCACCTATGTCCAGCCCCTAGGCAAACCCGTTGCCCTTTGGCCCTTTGACCCGGCCTTGGCCGCCAATGGGGTGGCACGGCAAAGTGGGGTAGCCACTCGTCTCGGATTGGTGGAGCAACTGGTCTGCTGTGAAACCATTCCTCTATTGGCGATTTTGGAATTGGCACGCACCGTCTCAACCCCAATTCACCTCATGCGCCTGTCAACCGCTCGCAGTGTCGAGATTCTTGCTAAGGACAAACCTGAACAGGTCAGTGCCAGTGTGTCGTGGTTACATTTGCTCTTTACGGTTGAGGATCTAGCCAGTTACGATCCGCATCTGCGCCTTGACCCGCCCCTAGGAACGGCCAGCGATCGCCAAGCCCTGATCGAAGGACTCAAAACGGGGGTTATTGAGGCGATCGCCATTGACCACACCCCCTTGCTCTATGAAGAAAAAATGGTTTCCTTTGCCGAGGCACTCCCCGGTGCCATTGGTCTCGAATTAGCCCTACCCGCCCTCTGGCAGGAACTGGTTGCCAAGGAATACTTGAGTGCCCTTGACCTGTGGCATGCCCTCAGTACGGCACCGGCGCGGATTTTGAGCATTGAGCCACCCCGTCTCGAACTGCACAGTCGCAATTTTGTGCTCTTTGATCCGACGGTGACTTGGACAGTGACGCACCAAAGCCTGCGATCGCGCGCTCGCAATACGCCCTTTTGGCAGCACTCCCTGCGGGGTCAATTAGTGTCCTTTTCACCCAGCATCAACTCTGGCCGCACCCACTGATCAAATTCCTCAGCCGTGAGATACCCCAATTCCACCGCCGCTTCCTTCAGGGTTTTACCTTCGCTGTAGGCCTTTTTCGCGACGGCTGCTGCCTTGTCATAGCCGATGTGGGGGTTCAAGGCCGTCACCAACATGAGCGATCGCTGCAAATGGCGCTGAATTTGCTCCCGATTGGGTTCAAGGCCGATTAGACAAAACTCAGTAAAGGCTTGACCGGCATCACTCAGCAGTTTGATCGATCGCAGCACATTGTGAATGATCAGGGGCTTATAAACATTGAGTTCAAAATTTCCTTGACTGCCCGCGATGCCCACTGCGGCGTCGTTGCCCATCACTTGCACACAGACCATCGTTAGGGCTTCACATTGGGTGGGGTTGACCTTACCCGGCATAATCGACGACCCCGGCTCATTAGCAGGTAAGATCAGTTCTCCTAGACCACAACGGGGGCCTGAAGCCAGCCAGCGAATGTCGTTGGCCATTTTCATCATTGCTGCGGCCAAGGTTTTCAGGGCACCACTGAGCATCACCAAGGGATCATGGGCGGCCAAGGCAGCAAAGGGGTTCTCGGCTTTGCAGAAGGGATACCCCGTCATTTGGGCTAATTCTGCCGCCACGCGATCGCCAAAACCGGCGGGGGCATTCAAACCCGTCCCCACGGCCGTACCGCCAATGGCGAGGGGATACAGATGCTGGAGTGCGTACTCAATATGGGCTTGACAGGCTGCAATTTGACTGGCGTAACCCGAGAATTCTTGGCCAAGGGTGAGAGGCACGGCATCCATCAAGTGGGTGCGGCCAATTTTAATAATGTCGGCAAAAGTGGTGACCTTTTCCTGCAATACGGCCAGTAAGTGCCGCACCATCGGCAGCAGTCGCTCCTGCAGCTCAATCACTGTGGCAATATGCATCGCCGCCGGAAAGGTGTCATTAGAAGACTGGCTACAGTTCACATGGTCATTGGGATGAATTGGCGTTTTGCTCCCCTTCACCCCCCCCGCCAGTTCAATGGCACGGTTAGCAATCACCTCATTTACATTCATATTGGTTTGGGTACCACTACCCGTCTGCCAGATGGAGAGGGGAAACTGATCATCCCAGCGCCCTTCAATGACCTCATCGGCCGCTTGCATAATCCATGCCGCTTTATCGGCAGCTAAAACCCCGAAATCGCGGTTGGCGATCGCGGCTGCCTTTTTCAGCCGTGCCATGGCATGAATAACCTCGAGGGGCATGCGCTCGTGACTGATGGGAAAATACTTTAGGGAGCGCGCCGTCTGGGCACCCCAGTAGCAGTCCGCTGGTACCTCAATGGCACCGAGGGAGTCGTATTCTAGGCGAGTTGCAATTGTCATGATTCGTCATACCGAGGGGGAGAACCCATCTCTCATCATTGCAGAAGAAGAGCCAATGCTTACCTTAGACCTATCAGAGATAGAGTGGCAACAACTGAAATAGTCTAAGTCAATATTCCGAGTCAGAGAACTTAGCGTCGGGAAATTTGGCTGGGAATGATTTAAGTTATATTGTAAAGCCGATTTTATTGCCTGATCTCTCATCAAATCAAATGAATTTACCAGTGCTCATCTAAACATAATCTCCGGGTCGTCGGAGGGCAATCAAAGGATTAGCATGTTCAATCTGATAGTTAGGGTATCGTGTTCTAGCATCTGCCACAGCTTCTATCCATTCAGGATGCTGATCGTTCCACAAGGGATGGCGGATAATTCGAATCACACTGTTGTTTCTCTGATTTTTCACAAAACCAGTTAGATTAGCAAACTGAGTAGGACTGCCATAACCAAGGTGTTGAAAAGTTGTAGAAATTGCACCAGTTACTAAACTTTGCCAAGGATTAGGGACATTCCCCCAATTAGAGGCTAAGTCTATAGTAACGGATGAGTCTCTGACCAATCGAGCCATATCCAAAGCCAATCGCCAGTCTAGGAGACCATGATAGGCAAGATTTCGATAATCTCGCAAACAGTCATTACAAGAAGTATCACAGTTTCTGCCGTGACCTTGAGAATTCAGCCAACGGTAGGCTATTGACAGAGAATTATTAGGGTCTGATTGAGCCATGACTTTCTCAAATTGATGAGGATTGGCTAAAAAATTGCAGTAGCCTGCACCATTCTCCAAACTGTCACAGAGAAACGCTTGGCCTACAACTTTGCCATCTTGAGCTAATGTACGAAATCCTGCTTGCAATTCCAGCGGATCAACATCTAAATAAGCAGAGGCGGCAATCCTGAGCCAAAAAGCGAAGGAATACCATGCCGCTCTCCCTTCTACCGTCATTGGATCAGCAAATACCCCCTCACTCCACCGGGCAATGCTTACCAAGAGAATATCACTTTTGCGGCGTGCAAGGAGTGCAATTCTATATTTCTGTCCTGAACCAGTAACACGATCGCTCCCTTCAATGGCATCGGCAACTACATAAGCTCCTGATTTGCGTTCATTGAATACTAAAGCATCTTGAAAATTGAACCCTCCCCTCCCGCCATTATCATTGATTGAAATAATATGATCGCTTACAGAAGAAACATTAGCGTTCAAAACTAAGATTGGATTACCAGCAGGAGAATTGATACTAACAGTGGGACGTGTAGAACGAGGTTGCCACTCAAACTGCCCATCATAATTCTCTGGTTTCAAATTCGTAAAAAAACCTTTTGGTTCTCTAGCATCCAAAGAACGTAAACTTTGTTGATGGCACACAGGGCATTCAAAAAGTTGATCTATTTTACTGCCAGTAATAGATTGATCAGGTTGATAGGGATAAACTACGGCTTGACAATTACTGCATAACCCCAGTGCTTGGTTAGGCTCAGGTAAAGGGGGCGAAAAACCAGGCTTAACATCAACGTAGTTACCATTGTTTTGAGGTACTAATTCCACAACTCCACAGGCGGTATGCACTGCTCTATCTCTTACAGTCTGAGAACCAGGCGCAAACTGACCGATCGCTATATCCAAATCACGATCGATGGTTTCTTTATTTGACCATTTGGTGTAGAGAAGCCTTACCCTAGTGGGAAAGCCAAACATGGGCAAGTATCCTGCATTTGCTAATCGCTCGCTCAAATTATTTTGAGTGTAGGTAGCATCTGCCACAATACGATCAATTTCAGGAATAAGGTCATTACGAAGATAAGTCAGAAATTGAGAGTCTTCTGTGCTTAAATCAACTTGGATTTTTAATGCCTTTAAAATAGATAGAATTTTTGACTCATTAGAATTATCCTGCAACCAAGCAATAATTTGAGGTTTGTATTTATGCCAATCGTCAACTTTGCCAAACTCACCATGCACGCTATCAGTTAGCTCCAAAGAGCTACTAATCCCTTTTTCTTTAAATGACTGTCGTAAAACTTCCTTGATCAACACTCGCTTAAAAATCTCCTCACTACGCATATCCACATAGGGTGGGGGAGGGGAATCACCCGTGATGCTTTCTGGGCGCTGAAAATAAAAATCGTCATGACTTCTACCCCTACAGAAAGTAACCGCTAGAGAAACTCCTGCACTACGCCGTCCCGCCCGTCCTACCCGTTGCTGATAGTTGAATCTGCGGGGGGGCATATTAGACATCATCACCGCCAGTAATGCTCCAATATCTACGCCAGCCTCCATTGTGGTCGTTACGCTTAAAAGGTCGATGCCTTGAACTCTGGGAATTTCCTGACTGATGAATACATCTTGAAACCAGCGCTGGCGTTTTGGTCGCTCATCCTTATCCGTTTGTCCTGTGAGTTCTGCCGCATTCATCCGAAAAGGATTCCCCGACTGTTCTGAAAGATAGGTGTAGTAATCAAAATCCGATCTGCTTTGGCTAGGTTCAAGCCTTACTATTGGCGCATTTTCATTTTTGGAAGTATTGCATTCAGGACAAATTCCACCCGCAGGATGAAGATAAAAAGCATTGCATTGGGGACAGCGATAACCAGGGCGAGTGCCATCACTATTCAATATCGTAGGAGGTACAAGATAAAGTCTGTCTGGATTGAGAGCAAGACAATTACCACTGGCTATACCTGCCTTAGAGTCAGCAAGCTGTCGTAGAACATCAGCGGAAGAAACATTAGCGATACGGTTACAATATCTTTCAGAATAGCCGGGCAATTTTTGATTAGTCCCTTCATGGAAATAACTGGAGTACCTATGAAGTCGGCGGGTGCCTAATTGGCGAATGACAGCATCTACTACTTGAACCAAAACATCAGAGACATCCCCGACAGGTGAATAGCTAACCCACCCTTGCCCAATATTCTCAAGTACCCTAGCTACATGAATGAATATGGCATACATCATCTCATCAGCTAACTTCCCTTCTAAACGATCGAGATGATTAGTCTGTTCAGGAGTAATAGGAGATATTGGAACAACTGATGTGCCCCAGTTATAGCACTTAAACCAAGAATGCCATTCTCTTCCACTATCTTGTCCTACTGAGTAGTTTAGGGCACTGAAATCAGTCCCCCCTGGACAAATTCCATACTGCAATAAAGAGTCTCTTAATTTGCGCCTTAAATCCAAGAGGGGAACACGATTTGGATAATCTCGGAGCATTCTTAGCCATTCACTTCTTGCCGATTCGTTGGCAGAAGGAAGATTCATAGTCCAAAAAAGTGCCTCTGTTGTGAGAGTAGAATAGGCATTAGCAAAGCGATTGCGCCGCTCCATATCATCTGACGAATTAGGTAGATTCAGATCATTTCTCAGCCTAGGATTCAGACTTTCTATTCTGTCAAGAATATCTTGGTTCGTGCAGGTTTGTTTCACAAATGATAATAAATCTCCCCAATAATCCTTAAAAGATTGAATTAGTAGTAATCGCACCATATCTCGATAGTGATCTCGCTCCATCCCCGCTGCCAGTTTTGCCGCATCTTGACGACTATCAGAAAAAATCACCAATTTACGGGGAGACCGAATACTTTGAGGGGAAGGAGCAGGCATTTCTCTCAACAAGCCGCTTGCAATCACCTGACAAGCCTTCTGAAAACCTGTGCGATGGGTACGCAGTGGAGTTGGAAATATTTTTCCTTTGCCGTAGTCTGCATCACAACGAGGACATTTACTAGGAAAAGCGGAAGCTTCATCTGAGCGACTACCCATCACTTGATAAAGCCAACCTGGTACCTGATTTTTCCTTGGCGGTGTATTCGACTGATCAAGCATTCCAGTTACATGATCTAGTTTTGCTTTAGTCCATTTACAATTAATTCCATTGTGAGTCCATTGCTCATCTTGAGGTTGAGTTTCCCAAGGATTGCGATCATTAGGTAGGGGCCAAAAAATGCGATAGTTGCCATACTTTTGACTTAATATAACTGCATCTGGAATTCCTTCCAAGTCAGGTTGATCAGGAGTGAGAATTTCCACAGTAGTATTTCCTACCTTTCTTGTAGCTTTGTATCCGCCCACTAGGACTTCGCCACAGACTTCACAAACAATTAAATCTAAGACACGAGAACCGCAGGAGCAAGATAAACTATGGTTGGCATGAATTGCTCCTATAGTTGGTCTACTTGGTTTTGGCTGACTATTTCGTAACTCTCGATCAACGGCTGGATCAGTACAATTGGGATTAGTACAAGCCCAAAGATTTTGCAAATTACGGAAAAATAAATGACCTCTCACTGGTTGGGGCGATCGACCGTTAGCTAAGGTACTCATTCCCAATGCCATTAAAAATCCTCGCATAGCATCAGAAGTAAGCTGTCCTGGTTCTCTAGCATTCGGAAAAAGCTGATCATCTAAATCTCTTACATCAGTAGCACGAACACTACCATTGACGGCTCTACAAGCATCTCTGATAGCATCTGCCGCTTCTATTTTTTCTAGAGCTTCACCCAGTTGTCTGCGTGGGTCAGAGTCACCACTGGAAGTTCCTAAATTTTCTGCCAAAGTAGTTATGTATGGCAGTGATGATTCAAGATCAGGTGGTTGCATGGGACGAAACGGATCGGGCTGAACTGAGCGAGCAAACTGAGCAAAAACATCGCTATATTGATTGATATTTAACCGTGCTCCTTCTCTAGGCGGAGTTTGCTCCCCAGTAATAAACCTAAAGTCCCCCCGACCAAAAAACTGCCGCAGAAAGTCATTTCCCTCTTGTCCTGCTTCTAAACTAGCTGTGGTCGTTAAGATTCTCAGTTGGGGTGAATCAGCAGTTAAACCGAGGCGATGGTATAACAGGCGAAGGATGTAGGCAACTTCTGTACCCGGTGTACCCCGATAGGCATGCAGCTCATCAATAATTAAGTAGAATTTATTTTCTGAATTGCTTTCTAACCATCTCTTTGTAGCATCAAATATATTGTTTTCGATACTTCGCATCATCATGATATTCAGCATTGAATAGTTGGTGATCAAAATATCAGGGGGATGGTCTTGCATATCCCAGCGCGATCGCATTTCACCACCATCTAATCTTGGAAAGTAGAAGCGTAAATCCGGCATGTCATTAAGCACTGATGGATCACTTTCAATACCACTTTGAAGATTTTTATATTCTTCTTCCATGCGTTGCATGATCGTTCTCAATTCCCCGAGCTTTTCCGAATTTTGTACTCGCCCATGACTATGATTTAGCCTAGTTTTTGTTCCAGGTACAGGGGTAAGCCCTGTGTAGCGTCCAAAGGTAATGCGGTTTCCTGCTCTAGTACGATCGAGCCATTCATGCACAGTAGGACTATCTAAAACTTTGCGTAATCGGCGTAATTGGTCTTCTACCAAAGCATTCAAGGGATAGAGAATCAAGGCGCGTACAGCCGCAGGACGAGTTTCATGGCTCCTTTGAGCAACCCAATCACCACGAGGATTATCAGTTTCATCCCACCAGCGTTGATTTGCAGGTTTAGTATTAGGTGCTGTCCAGCTTTGAGATTCTTTGGCTAACTCAGCTAAAAGTGGCAAGAGAAAGCACTCTGTTTTACCCGATCCTGTTCCCGTTGTAACCACAATATCTCTTTGATCAACGATCACCTCTTGTAAACTTTGCCATTGATGCTGATAAAGCTGAATTCCATCATCAAAGAGAGTTTGTCCAAGTTGGTCTAAGTCTTGATACTCTCTTGGTAAATTTCTTGCAGCCTCAGACAAGCTCATGCCTGATGGGGGATAAATTGGTAATGGCTCAACTAGGGGTGGAATACTCAGGACAGGATTATGGGGATCACGAAGAAATTGCAAGCGGCGATCGCGTTCTTTGGCTAGGGCAGGATACCGCAAGGGAAATGCACTCTTGATGTAAAGTTGATAAATGCGATCAAGTCTTTGGTATGTGCCAAGTAAGTCATGCATAACTACTGCTCAGTTAGTGTAATCTTGAGAGCTTCTGAAATTTCTCTAGCCAGCCGTGAACTAATTCTAGTGTAAATCAAGAAGCCATCTCGGTAGGTAGGTAACATGCCAGATGCCATAACTAAATGAGATTCATAAATCTCTGGCAACCTTTGAGCCCTAGGAATTGCCAAAGTTTTTTCTTGACGATTGTAGTAAAACTCAACATTCTGCCCAAGCGATAGAATTGCCAAAAATCTTAATCCATACCAATCACCCTGTAACCATGATTGTGTATTTTGATTGTAGAAAAAATTATATCTAAGCCGTCTAGAGTCTTTTGTCCAAAACTGATAAAATCCCGTTTCATTTTGGAAAATACAATCAATAAAGTTTGCTCCATCAAATCTCTTCAGATCAAAATTAAAAGGGAGAACACCATCAATTCTATTCAAACTATTCTGCCAATCATTAAGACTGAGAATACTTGAGGATTCAGCTAAATTAATAGAATATCCAATCTTTTGAGCTAGAATTTCAATCGTAATTTGACTGGGCAATATTAGCTTAATTCTGGGAGGTGCTTCCCCTCTTGGCTGATGTCTTTCCTTTAGTGATCCAAATTCTCTAAGCCTCTGTAAAAAGCAATGGCTACGCTGACCATGAAGTAAAAAAGTCTGATCGCTAGGTTCAGAATCAGTACCCACATGTACTAAAGAGGGCGGATTAACTTGCCATTTAGAGCCATTATCAGAGGTAGTTAAATGATTCAGTAGTTTTAGCCGCCTTAAAATGCGCTTTGGCTCATGGAGATCAAGAATTTCACAGGTTTTCTTAAAGGATTCCCATGTGCCGCTTCCTGAAGTAGATAGCCAATAAAGCAGATGTTCATGCTTAGTTGAGAATTGCCTAATTTGCTCATCACTGAGATTTTGAGTTTTAGTACTATCAACTAAGGCGAAAGGACTCTCACGAATAATTTTTTGGGATCGGTATGGAATAGGATTTGTGTAATCTTGGACATCATGTGCTGCCCCAACCATTGGTTTAATATCGTCAATAGTAAATTGGTTACGTTCCTTGCCAACAGGAAAATTAAAACATTGTTCCTTTAAGCCTTTAATAAAACTATCTACTTCAGGTGGGATATCCCCCATTTCTATGCTCTCAATCGCGATAAAAAAGTAATATTCCCCTTTTGGTTCTTTTTCGATTCTTAATAATGGTATGTACGGTACAAGATTTCTAGACTGAACTGACCTAGATATAACTTTGATTAGCTGTTTAGGTTTTAATTTCTTTGTACTTTGCTTAAATCCCATATACCATCTCACTGATCTTTGTCTACTTGTTTTCTCTTGTCTGGATTGGGTCATGATTAACTCCTTGCTGATTAAGCACTAAAACTTGTAAAATCAATTTCATCCCATGTTACAACTTTTATTAGTCCCTGAGCAGATTGCCCTGAACAGGTGGCACTAACTATAAAACTACCTTGAGTCAAATTGGGAATTGAATGCCGTTGATTAGTTGAAAAAGACTGATCAGAGTAAACCGTTTCGTTGGTAGTAATGTTGGTAATCTCTACCGCAACGGTTGGATGAAATGCAAATACTGTTACCTGTGGGAGATGATCACTGATCCATGTATTATTCTTCTTGGGTACTCTTAACCCTCCTGAAAAACTAATAGATAGCGATGTTTTCGGTTGTAGTTCATTTTTCAATTCTGCTGATTGAATAAATACTGCATCCCATGCTTTAGAAAGGACTTGACACTGATAAACTTCATACCAATCTGAGTTATCACCAAAAACTAGATATTTTGTATCACGATCGCCTTCCCATTGAATTAGGTTTTCATCTCTCAATCTTTGTAAATCTGTAAATAGTGATTCCCTGAAAAGGATAATAAACTGCTCTCCCAATTTTGGACTACTCCAGCTAGCATATACCCCTGATTCAGGGTTATCTGGATCGGGCACTAAAATCCAAAAGTCTCGCTTGGGTAAAATTAACTTCTCAGCTTGGGCATTGGGATTTATCTGATATGTTCCGCCGTTAGATATTTCTTGTCTCGACAAAGGTTGTCCGATCGGTAAATACCAGCCCGCTCTGTCTTCTCGTAAATTCCATCGTTCTCCATTGGCTTCTACTGTTAATGAACCAAGCGATCGCCCTTTTTGTTGCTTTGGATACAGGTAGTACTCAATATTTCCCAAAAAATCCTCAGTGCGATATATCCCTGCGTACAACTGGCGACTCCACTCTCTACGCTTTGTTCTACCGGTTAAGGTGTTTGGTGATCCTTCCGCCAGCCAGTCTTCGTAGGTTTCATGAATTACCTGAGCTACTGATTCATAGCGACTACGATCATCTATTAACTTTTTGAGATGCTGGGTAAATGTTGAGTATTCATTAGCCACTTTCGTAAATAATGTTTGCTCATCCCATCTTGTTTGCCATTGTTTTTCATGAAAGAGTCTTCTCAATCGATCCTTATCTGCATTACGAAGCAATGACTGGGATATTGGATAGTTAATGTATTTTCTTTGTTTACTAGAACCCTCTTCAGCTGTTGGGATAAAGCCTTTTTGAAACAACCAGCTATTCCATTCTTTCCACAAATATATTTCAGGAGCATCTTCATTAGGCCTTATTTGTAGCCCCTTTGGTCTAGATTGTCTATCCTCAGGAAGGCACAGGATTTTGCGAAACCTAGAAAAATAATTTTTCTCATCTAACTTATTATCTTCATCATCCGCCATTTCATTGGCTGCTAAAACCATAATCCCTAAAAATGCAACTCCAAGAGGGTAACCCGATTTGTCCGAATAAGACACAGTGCTTAGGTCTATTTTTTCACCTTTGACTACTCGACTTCTTACAACATTGCAGAAGCTTATAGCCCAAGATTCATGTTCACACTTTTGGGAAAAAGAACTGCCAATTTTTTCTAAGCTATCACTATCTAGGCTCAGGTAAATTTTTGTGCCGTAAGGTACATTTTGGGTAAAGTAGTTGATGAGAGCAGTATTCCAGTCAGAGTAGGTAACCATGAGACCAATATTTCTTTCATTCCTATTGGTATGTTTTTCTTGCTTTACTCTTTACTTAAGAAATGTAGGCATTGATAATGAGCAACCTTAGAAGATGGATTTGAATAATCTCTAAACGGCTGACCTGATCGACTACCTTTTAGTAAATCTTGACCAGAATAAATTAAGCTGTAGCCACGGATTGATTTAGGTCGAGAAACCCCTACAACATTTGTTCAACACGTTCAACATTATAGTCTACCTCTGCATAGCCCCAAAAGTTGACCAGTATAGAGCTTGGTGTTACTGAGTCATACAGTCTTAACGCTTGAAAAAGATGTTCTAGAAAAATTCTATGGTCAAACGATCTGATTTGAGGCAGAAATATTGAATCTTGCAACAAAAATTAACATATCAAGTGACAATCAGACCGGCTTGTCAATCAAAGTGCCAATGTTATTCCAATGTTATTATTGTATTATCGAATACCGGTTAGTACCCTAAGTAGCTGTAGCTGCTAGTTAAAGCCACTTTGCGTCAATAATTGTGACAGTTTAATTTAAAAGAATAACTCTGACCGTTGTACGGCAAGTCACATCTGCATTGACTAGCTAAACAATTGACTAGCTAAACAATTGTGCTATTCGAGGTCTGGCAACCCTATAGCTACTTCAGCCATGATATTTAGATACGTTTGGGAATAGCCCATGTCCGATTGTGGTTGCCACATCGAAGCAAGAAATGCGGCGGAGCGCAAAACCCTGCGAATTGTGCTGCTGATCAACGTGCTCATGTTTTTTGTGGAGGTGATTACTGGCGTCCTTGCCCAGTCCACTGCCTTGATTGCTGATTCTCTTGATATGCTGGCCGATGCTCTCGTCTATGGCCTCTCCCTCTATGCCGTGGGGCGATCGCTCAAGCAGAAAACCCGTGCAGCAAGTCTAAGTGGCCTGTTTCAAATAACGCTAGCCGCCCTAATTTTGCTGGATGTGATCCGTCGCTTTGTCAGCGGTAGTGCCCCAGAGGCAGATTGGATGATGGCGATCGCCCTCCTTGGGCTAGTAGCCAATACTTGCTGTCTGTATCTAATTGCCCAACATCGGCGGGGGGAGGTGCATATGCGGGCGAGCTGGATTTTTACCCAAAACGATGTCATTGCCAATGTCAGCGTGATTGGAGCAGGGGCGCTAGTGGCCGTTTTTCAGTCTCCTTATCCTGATTTGATTGTGGGGTTTGGCATCGCCAGCCTTGTGCTTTGGGGCGGGATTCGCATTATTCGGGATGCAAGGCAAGCAGGGATGAGTACCCCTGTAGAATAGGTAGGGTTACCCTTTGGGAGAGGCTTTCTGTGAGCACACCCGCGATCGCCATTATTGACTACGATATGGGCAACCTGCATTCCGTGAGTAAAGCCCTTGATGTGGTGGGGGCAATGCCCTTAGTGAGCGATCGCGCCAGTGACATTTGTGCTGCGGATGCCGTGGTTCTCCCCGGTGTCGGTGCCTTTGACCCCGCCATGACCCATCTCCACGAGCGGGAACTGGTGCCTGTCATTCAGCGGGTGATTCAGCAGGGGATGCCCTTTTTGGGGATTTGTCTGGGTCTGCAAGTCTTGTTTGAGTGCAGTGAAGAAGGCAGAGAACCCGGCCTTGGTATTTTTGCGGGGAAAGTCAAACGCTTTCAATCTGAACCCGGTCTCCCCATCCCCCACATGGGCTGGAACCAACTGACCTTGACGCAACCCGCCTGTCCCCTCTGGCAGAATTTACCGCCAACCCCTTGGGTGTATTTTGTTCACTCCTACTTTGTCGCCCCTGAGGATCCAGAGTTAGTGGCCGCCACCGTCCGTCATGGTCAGCAAACTGTCACAGCCGCGATCGCCCGCACCAATGTCTTTGCTTGTCAATTTCACCCCGAAAAGTCGGGCAAGATCGGCCTGCAACTACTGCGCAACTTTGTCACTCTCGTCAAACACCAGTATAGCCATTTTAATCAAGAATGAGATATTATCCAGTCCAATAATTCCGAATCACCTCATCACACCGTTCTTGCTAGCGCATCTGTTTTTTTCGGGTGATGCCCATCTGATTGAGGGTGTAACCAACGGTGGAAACTTGTACCCCAAATCGCTGGGCACGATCGATTAAACGGTCATCGGGATGCTTTGAGTCGCTTCACTGATTTTGCCGCCTTGCTTGATATTAGGAGACAACCCGCTCTCGTAAGTCCGAGCTATAGCTCATAAGGGAGTCAGGGGGCATGGGCTAAGCATAGAAATCAAGCCAATCAGACACTTCCCCAAGGTCAGTCCTGATAAAACCGCGTCCGCTTCAGCTCTTCAGTCGTAAACCCCAGCATCCGCAGCACCTCCTCGCGACTTAGTGTGGTGAACTTGTACAGGACAGTTGTTATGATTAACTCTATTATGGCTTGCTGCTTCAGGTCTGTTTCTGTCTGACTCCGCTGCGCAAGTAATCGATTGGGATAAATGACCACGGCTTGCCCATCAGAGAAGGTCTGGCGATACAGACGCAAATAGAGAAAGATTTTAGCAAAGAAGCGTTCGTAGAAGGTATTATCTCTTTGAAACTGGACTTCACAAAAATAGACCACTCCTGAGGGATCAGGGGGGACAAAGACACCGTTAATGCGGAAGGCGGTTTGCTTGAGTTCAACGGAGTCAAAGCGGTAGCCCCTAGGATAGTCAATTCCAAGCAGCTCAAAGAGCATCTGAGGCAGTTGGGCAAAAGTTGTTAAAAGAGGGAGTCGCGGCGCATGGGCTAGGGAATATATCACGGGAGCATGGATTAAAGCAGGCCGCGATAGCGAATAAATGTCAGCACTGCCGCCCACGACCCCAAAGCCACTTTCAGGGCAATGAGGATATTCAGCCAAGGAATCCAGCCACCACTGAGGAGCGTGCCAAACTGACCCGCCGGCAAGGCCACCCCCATCAATAGGCTGGCACCGCAGAGAATGAAAACAATCACAGAGATTTTTTCCCATCTGGCGGCATGGAAGCGACGATAGATGCTCTCTAGCCACTCTGGAGCTGAGGTAATGGCCACAAGCCCGATCGCCGTCCCGCCAGCAACGCCAGCCGCAAATCCACCCCCCGGACTCAGGTGCCCCCGCAAGGCCAACTCAATACACACAAGGGAGCAAATGGTGGCGCCAAATCTTGCCAAAACAATCGAGGGCTGATCATTAAAGCGGCTAACGTGGCCAAGGGGTTTTTCATTGCTGAGTAGATACTGTGCCCCCATGATGGCAAGAGTGAATACCACCACTTCAAAAATGGTGTCGTACAGGCGATTGCGCAAAATCACAGCCGTAACGGCATTGGGAATGCCACTCTGGTTAACAAGGGTTTCGACAATGGGAAGCGTTGGTACCGCAGGTAGGGTGGGGATCATCAGCATTTTCACCAGCAGCAGCACTGCCGCAATGCCATAGAGCCAAATCATGTCGCTGACTCCTCTTCACTGGGCAAGGGGTAATACACGAGTTCTGTGAGATTGGTGAGCTGGGGCTTGAGGATGGTGTAAAGGCGTGCTACACGGGTCATCGTTAATAATTGAGTGGTTTCTTCAGCACATAGGGCATGAATCTCGCGATCGCGGAGCGCTATTTTAAGTTGCTCAAAGGTGGGATAAATGATTAATTCAACACGCAAATGATAGGGAGCAACGGCTTCACGAATGGCTGCCAGTAAGTGATCCAAGCTATCGCTGGAGAGTGCCGAAGCTAAGATGCCCAATCGCAGCACCAAGGAAGAGCGTACTGCAACGGCGTAGAGCATAATTGAGAGCATTGTTCCCACAAGGGCTTCGGTCAGCGCCACATCGGCAGCGCCGAGAATGGCATAGAGCAGGGCCGCCACCGCACCAATAATGCCACGAATGACAAGGGCGTGGTAGGGATTCTCCTGAAACACCAGCATCAGAGCCGTTAGAGGCAAGAGTGCAGTGACAGCAATGAGCCAGCTATCCATCAGTGTCCTCCCCTTGGGAGCAGTAGGCCAAAACGTAGCCCAGAATGGTGTTCCAGAGGGCGAGGGAGATCAACGCCAAGACCAGAAGCGGCCATTCGCGGGGAATGCGCAGTAACACCCCGATCATGATCGCCATCGAACCTAAGGTATCGGAGACTGACAAAAAATGCAGTTTATACAGGGGCGATCGCCGACCCACCAGCGGCCATGTTCCCCACAGCCAAAGAAAGAGACCAAAACTAATACAGGCATAACTGATCCACTGTAAAATCACTGACCCCCTCCCTAAAGATTGGCGACATCCCGTAGTCGCCGCAGAATCTGCGCCAAGAGCATCAGGGCACCATTGCCCACACTAAGGATGATCACCCCCACAATGCCAATCATCCAATCATCCCGCTGCACCGACACCAGCAAGATCATAATGGCTGCCTTTGTGGCAATACTGGCAAAGGCCAACATCTTCGACCAGATGTGCTCCCCCTTCCAAGCAGCATAGAGGGGAATGCCCAGAATCAACAGCATGATGACTAAAAAGGCGGTCATTTTTCGGGTCTGTGCTCCACTAGTTGATGCACTTCAAACCAGCCCTCCTCGTCGTAGTGCAGCACGATCGTCTTGGGGGTGAAGGTAATCGTAAAAATATCCAGAAAAATCAGACCGGGGGCACGGGTAGGATCAACGGGTTCACGGACGATCGCTTCATGACGATGGGGACGCACCATCATTTCAATTGTCTCAAAGTAGGCACGGGGAACAGCCATCGCCACTTTTCCTAGGGTACTCAGCCACTGCCGCAGTGTTGCCACACCCCCTCGCCCTTGGGGCAGCAGGAGCGAAACCAAAATCCCAATCGCCAGATTGACCAAGCCAAAGTCCGCCGTCAGCAGTAGCCAAATCGTCAGGCGCAGGGCAAAGTTCAAATAATTCATAGCGCTAACCCCACCAAGCCAAGTAAGAGTAACAGCATCACCCCTAGAAGATGCTCTAGGCGCTCCCAAGCCCCTCGCCAAGCGGATTCCCAGCGGGAGACCCCCAAGGCCACTAGGCCACACCCCACCAAGGGCGGCAAAAAGGCGCGTAACAAACTCATGCCACTACTGTAGGCTTCCATGTAGCCGGCATTGGCCAGAAATAGCCCACCCAAGAGCACCATTGTGGCGGCACTATAGCCCATAGGGGTCTTGCTGGGATAGCGGGGCAAAAAGAGGAATTTGCTGTAAATTGTGGCGGTCAAAAAGCCAGCACCATAGAGCAGTCCCTGCTGCCACGGATCAAGGTAACTCAGGGTCAAGGCCTTAGCGGGGAATCCAGCAAGGAAGGGCACACCGACAATGCCATAACCGGCAATAATCAGGGCGATCGCCACTGGGCGCGGCAGACCCTCTTGGCGCAATTCACTAAGACGATAGTGGCACAGTTCCCCCACACTCAAAAAAAGACTGGCCTTGGCTAAGCCGTGCATCAGAGCATACAAACCCGCTGCCGGTGGGGCAATGATCACCCATCCCAGGTGGCCAAGGGTACTAAAGCTGAGCATCCGTCGTACATCATCGGCCACCAAGGCAAATATTGAGCCAAAAAAGATCGAGGCGAGGGCAAACAGCTGCACAATATCGGCAATGTTGCTATGGAGCAGACTGACGCGAGCAAGGCTAAACACCCCAGCATTTTCGACAATGCCGGCTAGGAGAGCAGCAACAATGGGAGCAGCAACGACGTTAGTTTGGGGCAACCAAAGCCCACTAATGAAAATGGCGCCCTTGGCCAACAATGCCATCAAAATCAGCGCCACAGCCTCTGGCGGTGCCTGCATCAGGGCACTAAAGGCAAAGGTATGGTTTGTCTGATAGACGAGCGCCACCCCCATTAGATAAAAGAGCATGGCCACGTTGCTCACCATCAGGTAGCGTAGGCCAATCCAGAGGGGGCGATCGCTACGGGGATAGGCAATCAACAAAAAGACAACAATCCCCAGCACCTCAATATTGACGTAGAGACTGAGGAAATCCGCTGAAATAAAGACGGTGTTGGCACAGCCGTGGAGCAGACACAGCAGCACATAGAAGAACGCTTTATAACCCTCCTGCCACGTATGTAACAGTGCTGCCAAAATGACGAGGGCATTGGTGACAATAAAGTAGCCACTGAGGGGGTCAATGCTCAGGGAAATGCCAAAGCTATCGAGTAGGACAAACGCAGTGTTGACTTGGTTAATGGTGATGCCTAAGCCGACACAGAGGGAAACAAGGGCGATCGCCAGCGGCAGACCCCGCGCTAAGGGGGGCAATAAGTAAAGCGTTAAACCCGCCACAAAGGGCAACAAAATCCAAGCGATCGCCAGCGCCGTCATTGCCGCTCCCTACAGGTACTTTTGATCAATTTCTGGGGTTTCCAACGTCGGGTTATCCCGCGCTAGCTTCATTGCTGCCACCAGCATCAGCGTTTGAATCGAAAGGCCAATCACGATCGCGGTTAAAATCACGGCTTGGGGTACGGGGTCGGCATAGGCAGCATCAAAGGCTCCGCCACGGGCAATGGGCGTGACCAGACCACTGTGGGTGGCAATGACCACAAACAAAGCCACTACGCCGGTGCTCATGACATCCATCGTCACAATCTTCATTAGCAGGTTTTTCTTGACGATCGTTGCTAGAAACCCGACGAGGATAGTGACAAAAACACTGGCTTCCAAGAAAATCATGAGACCCCACCCCCAGACACTCTGGTATTTAGAACAAACTGTAACATTCTGCTTTGCCGTTACACCTTGCCTGTTGCTATAAAACTGCACTGCCGCAACCAACGGTGAGGAACCTTAAGCCCGTCAACCCCCATCTTAACTTTATTCAGATCAATATTAATTCTTTATAGAATAGATTTTTGTCAATAGAAGTGCCACAAACTTTATAATTTAGAAAAATGCTTAACAATTTGCAACATTTGGCAAATAGGTATATATTCTTATTCAGATGCGTGAACAGAGTACTGGACTCGTCCCTTGGGGGGTTGTCTGATGAATGTCCAATTTCCTTGGCTGACTGTACTGACACTGCTGCCTTTAGTGGCAGCCTTTTTCATTCCCGTATTGCCCGACCGTGAGGGGAAGACAGTCCGCTGGTATGCCCTAGCGATCGCCCTCCTCGAATTTGGCCTCTCGGCAATGGTTTTCTGGCAGCACTACGATGCCCAATCCGCCCAGATCCAAATGGTGGAAACCGTGCCTTGGCTGCCGCAAATCGGCCTGAACTGGTCCCTAGCGGTTGATGGCCTTGCCGTCCCCCTGATGTTGCTGACGGGTCTGGTCAACACAGTGGCAATCTTTGCGGCTTGGCAAGTAAAGCAGAAGCCGCGTTTATTTTATTTCCTGATGCTGGCGCTCTACAGTGCCCAAATTGGCGTCTTTGCCGCCCAAGACCTCATCCTCTTCTTCCTGATTTGGGAATTGGAACTGGTGCCCGTCTATCTACTCATTTCCATCTGGGGGGGAGCCAAACGCCAATACGCCGCTACAAAATTCATCCTCTACACTGCCGTTGGTTCCCTCTTTATCCTCATTGCTGGCCTCGGGATGGCCTTCTATGGGGGGGACTTTACGCTCAGCATGGCGGCCTTGGGTCTCAAGGACTATCCCTTGGCGCTGGAACTGCTGGCCTATGGTGGTTTCCTGATTGCCTTTGGTGTCAAGCTGCCGATTTTTCCGCTACACACTTGGTTACCCGATGCCCATGGTGAAGCCTCGGCGCCCGTGTCAATGGTGCTGGCAGGCGTGCTCTTGAAAATGGGGGGCTATGGCCTGATTCGCTTCAACCTGCAAATGTTGCCGGATGCCCACATCTACTTTGCCCCTGTTCTGATTGCCCTTGGGGTCGTGAATATTGTCTATGGTGCCCTGACTGCTTTTGGCCAAGAAAACCTGAAGCGGCGGCTGGCCTACTCCTCGATTTCCCACATGGGCTTTGTGCTGCTGGGCATTGGTGCCCTCAATGGCATTGGTCTCAATGGGGCGATGCTGCAAATGCTTTCCCACGGTTTGATTGCGGCTGTTCTCTTCTTCTTGGCCGGGGTGACCTACGATCGCACCCACACATTGGCCATGGCAAAAATGAGCGGGATTGCCCAATCCATGCCGAAAACCTTTGCCCTCTTTACTGCCGGCTCTATGGCTTCGCTGGCGCTGCCCGGTATGAGTGGTTTTGTCAGTGAACTGACGGTCTTTTTGGGCTTGACCAACAGTGATGCCTACTCCACGACCTTCAAAGTGGGGGTGATTTTCCTTGCCGCTGTTGGGGTGATTATTACGCCCGTCTATCTGCTCTCGATGGTGCGCCGTGTCTTTACGGGCAAACAAGCGGGCGATATGTTTGACAAACTGCTGTTGGACATCAATCCCCGTGAAACCTTCATTGCCCTGTCCCTGTTGGTGCCGATTATTGCCGTGGGGATGTATCCCAAGCTAGCCACCCAAACCTACGATGTGACCACGACAGCGATCGCTAGCCATGTCCATGCGGCTCTGCCGGCGGTAGCGCAGCACCATCTGCCCCTCTATGCCCAACTGACCCAATCCGCCCCCAGCCTAGTCAGTGAAGCAACCGTTGCCGACAGTACCCTCTAGGGGTGAGGGGTGGGAATGCACCGTCTCCAACTGGCAGTTCAGGGCATTCATTGCTAGAGTGGAGTAACGGCATTCCTGCCCTTGGGCAGATTGCATAAACTGAATACGGTGATTCAATAAAGGCTCTATGAGTAATCTCGAGAAACAAATTGAACAAGCCCGCGAGGAAGCCCACAAAATCTGTGACACCGAAGGGGCAACCTCTGGACAGTGTGCCGCCGCTTGGGATGCCCTTGAGGAACTGCAAGCGGAAGCTGCCCACCAACGCGCTGAGCAGCAAGATCACAAAACCTCCTTCCAGCAGTACTGTGATGACAACCCTGATGCTGCTGAGTGCCGCATTTACGACGACTAAGGGTTGAGGGTGTGGGTCGCTGGCAACAGTTGTGGGATCAATTTGCCGCAGCGACGGGTCAGCGGCTCCATGGGGGTAAAGCCCTTGCGGTAGGGGGCGGCAGTATCAACACCACCTATGTGTGGCAACATCCTGAGCAAACCCTCTTTGTTAAATTCAATCGCCCTGAACGGCAGGCCATGTTTGCTGCCGAAGCCAATGCCCTGCGGGCGATCGCCAAGGTTCAAGCGATTCGCGTTCCCCTTCCCCTGCTATGGGGAGTGGTTGAGGACGCGAGTTTTTTAGTGTTGGAATACTTGCCCCTCACCAGTGCCGGAGATTGGTGGCAAATGGGGGTAGAGCTGGCACAGTTGCACCTCAAGAGCACTGGCGATCGCTATGGCTGGTCGGAGAATAACACCATTGGTGCCACTCCTCAAATCAACCCTTGGTCAGACAACTGGGGGGAGTTTTTCCGCGATGCTCGCCTGCGTTATCAGTTTGATCTGGCTCGCCGTCGGGGTGGACACTTTCCCAAGGCGGAGCAGCTCCTAGCAGCCATTCCAGAACTCCTGAACCATGAGCCAACCCCTACCCTAGTGCACGGCGATCTCTGGTCGGGAAATGCTGCCTTTTGTCGTACGGGGGAACCCGTCATTTTCGACCCCGCCAGTTACTATGGCGATCGCGAGGTGGACTTGGCCATGAGTGAACTCTTTGGTGGCTTTCCTGCGGCCTTTTATGAGGGCTACAACGCCACCTATCCCTTAGCGGCTGGCTATAGGCAACGGAAAACCATCTACAACCTGTACCACATCCTCAATCACTTCAATCTCTTTGGCGGCAGTTATGGGACTCAAGCCCAGTACATGATTGAGCAGATCCTTTAACTACAAGCTGCCCTGTGGAACAGAACGTTTGCCAAAGCACTCTAAAATCAAACAGTGCTCCCTCGCCTCACATCCCTGTAGTATCGTGGAGTGCATGGCTTCAATTTTTGAGTGTTTGCGAGATTCCTTCCTATGTCCGATGGCAAAGTGCCACCCACAAATGCTTCTACCCCTGAATCAGTGACAGCCAAGGCCGAAAAGACGACAGAACCTTGGTGGCTGGAGATGGCCAAAACCTTGGGGCTGGCTGCTCTCTTGGCTTTTGGTATTCGTACCTTTGTAGCAGAAGCGCGCTATATCCCCACCGGCTCGATGGAAGAAACCCTGCTGATTAACGATCGCCTGATTATTGAAAAGATCAGCTACTATTTCCATGCCCCTCATCGCGGCGACATTATTGTTTTCAATCCAACTCCGGCCTTGCAACAGGCAGGCTTTCGTGATGCCTTTATCAAGCGGGTGGTGGGCTTGCCTGGGGATCGCGTGGAACTCCGCCAAGGGCGCGTCTATATCAACAATCAACCCCTACCCGAACCCTATCTAGCTCCCTCGACATTGACCTCCGTCGATACCTGTGCCGGTATTCAGCCCTATCTGGCTCAACCGCAGGTGATTCCTGCCAACAGCTACTTGGTCTTGGGGGATAACCGCAATAACAGCTTTGATGGCCGCTGCTGGGGCGTGGTACCGCGCAATTACATTATTGGTCGTGCGGCGATTCGCTTTTGGCCCCCCGATCGTTGGGGGTTGATTACCGATCCCAAGGAACCGCAACAGTGAGGCAAACCCTGCGCACCGAGGTACTCGTTGTGGGTGGTGGCACAGGGGGGGTAGCTGCTGCTTTAACGGCGGCTCGCATGGGAGCGCAAACGGTGCTGGTCAGTGAAACGCCGTGGCTAGGGGGCATGCTCACCAGTGCTGGGGTGGCGGCGCCCGATGGCAATGAACTCATGGCGTGGCAAACCGGGCTGTGGGGTGAGTTTCTGCGGGCGATCGCCCAACGCCAAGTGGGGGGGCTAGATCATGCTTGGGTGAGTTTTTTTACCTTTGAGCCAAAGGTCGCCGCTGATCTTTTTGCCGAGTGGGTCAAGGCAACCCCCAACCTGACGTGGCTTGTCGGTGAACTTCCCCAAGCGGTTTTGCGCCAAGGCGATCGCGTCCTCGGGGTGGAATTGACCACCCTCACCCTCCATGCCCAAATCACGATTGACGCCACAGAACTCGGGGATCTCCTTGCCTTGGGGGAAATTCCCCATCGCTGGGGGTGGGAGTGGCAGGCAGACACCCAAGAACCCTCAGCCCCCCCAGCACCCACAGCCTTGACTCAAACCTATCCCGTTCAAGCCCCCACATGGATTGTCGTTTTACAGGACTACGGTGAGGGTGCCACTGCCCCAGAGATTCCCCCTTCTCCCCTTTGGGATGAGCACAAGTTTAACGGTGCTTGGGCAGGCTATGACCCGCTGCACTTTCTCAACTATGGCCGCCTGCCGGGAAACCGCTTTATCCTCAACTGGCCGCAGCAGGGGAATGACTATGGGGTGGGTCTGGAACGGCTGATTGGCTCTGCCCAAGAGCGACAGGCCTTTTGCCAAGAGGCACGCTGGCACGCCCAAGATTTTGCCCGTTATGTGCAGCAACAGTTGGGTCGCCGCTATGGCTTAGCGGAAGAGACGTTTCCCCAACTCCCTGACCAACTGGGGGGCGGTGCCTATGCCCTCCATCCCTATTACCGCGAAAGTCGGCGCCTGATGGGTGTCACCACAATTCACGAGCAGGATATTCTCCCCACTGCGCCACCACCCGTTGATGCCCAAGGTCACTACACGGGCATTGCCATCGGCAACTATCCGAACGATCACCACTATCCGGGCATGGAACTCCCCCTTGTCCCTAAGTCCATCCGTTGGGGCGGTCGTTGGACGGGGACGCCCTTCGTGATTCCCTATACGTCGTTGATTCCCCAGACGGTAGAGGGCTTTCTAGTGGCAGAGAAAAATATCTCGGTGACCCATATTGCCAATGGTGCCACTCGCTTGCAACCGCTGGTAATGGGCATTGGACAGGGGGCAGGGTGGTTAGCCGCCACAGCCATTCGCCAAGGGAAATCGCTGCACCAACTGGTGGGCACCCTTGATCTGAAGCCCCTGATTCAGGAGTGCCGACAGGCAATCTTTCCCTTCTTTAACCTGCCGCCGCAACATCCCGAATGGGAAGCTTGGCAACTCCAGACACTCAATACATTTGATCCCACAGTTCCCCTACCGCCGACGGTGGCGATCGCCCAACCGACACCCATGATCGTGAGCGCCGGCATGCAAACGGTTAGCGGCGAATTTGTGAAACTAGGGGAACAGGCGTATCAACTCCGCACGGATCAGTGGTCTTGGCCTTTGGTAACACTCCACCCCACCGTCAACGAGCAACTGCAAACCTATCAAAGTGGGCAGCGAATCACAGTAACGGGGTTTATGAACCCCTACGCCCCTTGGATTCGGGTGGCGTGCGTGGCCTAAGTTTCGCAGCTTAGCTCCCCAAGGCGTTGATTAAAACGCAGATTCTCACTGTAGTCCACGGGGACATCAATAATGCTGGGCACAGACTGCGCAAGGGTAGTTTTCAACGTTGGGATAAAATCAGCGGTGGCTTCAATGCGATACCCCTTGAGTCCCATGCTCTCGGCCAACTTGACAAAGTCTGGGTTACCAAAGTGGACATAGGCAGATTCACCAAAGTAGCGCTGCTGCTTCCACTCGATGAGGCCATAGCCGCCGTCATTAAAGACGATGGTTGTAAAGTTGGTTCCTATGCGCAGCGCGGTTTCCAGTTCTTGGCAATTCATCATGAAGCCGCCATCGCCGGTGACTGCCACCACATGCCGCTGCGGATAGACTAATTTCGCCGCTATTGCCCCTGGTACGGCAATCCCCATTGCGGCAAAGCCATTGGAAATCAGGCAGGTATTGGGGCGATCGCAATGGTAGTGACGGGCAATCCACATCTTGTGGGCACCCACATCAGAAATGACGATATCCTCTGGCCCCATGACTTGACGCAGGTCGTAGATGAGCTTTTGCGGCTTGACGGGAAAACTCTCATCTTGGGCATATTGGCAGTAGTCCGCCACAATGTCTTGGCGCAGTTGCACGGCATAGGGGGTGGGCTTATCTTGGCGATCGGCCCGCTTGAGAATTTCATAGAGGGAATCAGAAATATCTCCCACCACCTCAATCACAGGAATATAGCTGCTGTCAATTTCGGCATGGGTGGCCGCAATATGGATAATGGGCAAGCGGCCATCGGGGTTCCAGCTTTTCGGGGAATACTCAATCAAGTCATAGCCAACGGCAATCACTAAGTCAGCATGATCAAAGCCGCAGCTAATGTAATCCCGCTGCTGGAGTCCCACCGTCCACAGGGCAAGGGAGTGCTGATAGGGAATGACCCCTTTACCCATGAAGGTATTGGCCACGGGGATATTCAGCTTTTCGGCAAAATGGGTGAGGGCAGCGGCAGCGTGGGCACGAATAGCGCCATTCCCCACTAAGATCAGGGGGTTCTCAGCAGCATTGATCAGTTCAGCGGCCTTGAGAATGCTCTGGAACGAGGCATAGGTTTTTTCGGGCGGGCTAGGCTTGAGGGGATAGCCCTCAGCTTCCATGGCGGCAATGTTTTCGGGCACATCAATGTGAACCGCCCCTGGCTTTTCATTCTGGGCAATCTTAAAGGCCTTGCGGACAATTTCTGGCGTAATGCTGGGGCGGACAATCTGGGCATTCCATTTGGTTACCGGGCTAAACATGGCCACCAAGTCTAGATATTGGTGGGACTCGATGTGCATGCGATCGGTGCCTACCTGCCCTGTAATGGCCACAAGAGGAGCACCATCGAGGTTAGCATCGGCAACACCGGTCATTAAATTCGTAGCACCGGGACCGAGAGTAGAAAGACACACCCCCGCTTTGCCGGTGAGACGACCATAGACATCGGCCATAAAGGCCGCCCCTTGTTCATGGCGGGTGGTGATAAATTGAATGGGGGAGCGACGCAGCGCTTGCAGGACATCAAGATTTTCTTCCCCCGGCAGACCAAAAATGTATTCTACGCCTTCATTTTCAAGGCATTTCACGAGTAATTCGGCGGTATTCATAAGGATGGGCGATCGCGGGCACTACTCCCTATCGTAGTTCTGTCTTTTTCGCCCAATCCTTAAATATTGGCAAATGCTGACGAAAGTTATGCCGCGGCCAGATCGGAGATCACCTTGGCCAGATCAATGTCCTTTTGGGTAATGCCGCCGGCATCATGCGTCGTAAGGCAGACCGTCACCCGATTCCAAGAAATGGATAAATCAGGGTGATGTCCAGCTTGCTCAGCGGGATCCACCAGACGATTGACAAAGGCAATGGAGCCAAGAAAATCCTTGAAAACAAATGTTTGCTCAAGGCGATCGCCCGCCAATTTCCAGCCCGCTAGGTTTGCTAGTTGTGCCTCAATATCGGCTGGAGAGAGTCGCTCTGCCATGGTTGTGCCTCAACCCTATTAGCTCTAGGGTAGCAGAGGCAATTTACCAACTGGACTTGACCACTCCCGGCAGCAACCCTTGGTGAGCCATTTCCCGCAGGGCATTGCGGCAGAGGCCAAAATCACGATAATAACCACGAGGACGACCTGTCAACCAGCAGCGATTCCGTAGCCGCGAAGGGGCACTATTGCGGGGCAACCGTTGCAGTTGACGATGGATGCTCATGATCTCTTCTTGGGTTTCGGCGCTGGCCAGTTGAGCCTTGAGTTCTTGGCGTTTGCTGGCGTATTTAGCAACAAGCCGTTGCCGCTTTTTTTCCCGTTCGATCATGCTTTTTTTGGCCATGGGGGTGTGTTTGTCCTCGATAATGATGAATTTGGTATCCTATATCCTATCAAAGAGCGATTTGCTGCTGCAACTGTTGATCCTTGCGGGGTGTTTCTGTGCCCTTACATCTGTACAACACACTGTCTCGCCGCCTTGAACCCTTCTCGCCCCTGCACCCAGAGCGGGTGACGATCTATGCCTGTGGTGTCACGGTGTATGACTACTGCCACTTGGGGCACGCCCGTTCCTATGTGGCTTGGGATGTGCTGCGCCGCTATCTCACGTTCTTGGGCTACGTGGTGCACTATGTGCAAAATTTTACCGATATTGATGACAAGATTTTGCGCCGCGCCCATGAAAACGGCGAGACGATGGCCACAGTGAGCGATCGCTACATTGCCGCCTACCACGAGGACATGGCGGCCTTGAATATCCTACCTGCCACTGCTTATCCCCGCGCGACAGAGGTGATTCCAGAAATTATTCACCTCATTCAAGGGCTACTGGATCGCGGCTATGCCTATGTGGCCGGCGGGGATGTTTACTATGCCGTGGCACAATTTCCCAGCTATGGCAAGCTTTCCGGGCGCCAGCTTGAGCAACTCATGGCCGGTGCCAGTGGCCGCATTGAGGAAGAGGAGGAGCAGCGCAAACGCCATCCCCTTGATTTTGCCCTCTGGAAAGCCGCAAAGCCGGAGGAAATGGCTGTTTATGACCCGTGGGAAGCCCCTTGGGGTAAAGGGCGCCCCGGCTGGCACATTGAATGCTCGGCAATGGTGCGACAGGCCTTTGGGGCAACGGTGGATATTCATTGCGGTGGCATGGATTTAATTTTCCCCCACCACGAGAATGAAATTGCCCAATCGGAGGCGGTGACGCAACAGCCCCTAGCCCGATTTTGGCTCCACAACGGCTTTGTTACCGTCAACACAGAGAAAATGTCCAAGTCCTTGGGGAATTTCACAACCATTCGTGATCTGCTGGCTCAGGGGGTGGATGCCATGGCCTTGCGCCTGTTGGTTTTGCAGGCTCAGTACCGCAAACCCTTGGACTTTACGCCAGAGGCACTGACCGCCGCTGCCAAGGGCTGGCAAACCCTGAAGGAGGCGCTACAGCTCAATCGGCAGCTCTCCCTGCCCGTCATTGATCCAGAGGGGGTCAAAGCTCACCCCAGTACCCAAGCCTTTTGTCAAGCTATGGATGAGGACTTGAACACCGCAGCAGCTCTAGCGGTCATCTTTGAACTGGCCAAAGTCCTGAATCGTGAGCAGCATCGCTATCTCCACGGGGGAGACTGGGGGCGATCGCCCGCTGAAATCAGCCGCGACTGGCACACCCTAGTCACTCTTGCTCAGGTTTTGGGTCTAGAGGCAAAAGCAGAGGCACAAGCTGCGTCAACGGTTGGCCTAACCGATGAGGAGATTCGAGAGTTAATTGCTGCTCGCACCGCTGCCCGCCAAGCCAAGAACTATGCGGAGAGCGATCGCCTGCGGGATCTCCTTTTGGCTCAAGGGGTCAAACTCGTGGATCAAAAGGACGGCACCACCCATTGGTTTCGCGTGCCCGCTGGCTCAACCCCCTAACTGTGGAGAACACTATGCACGATTCCCTTGCTGACCTGCGTCAGGAACTCTTGGCGCTTCTGTGCCGCGATGCCTACCGTGCCGGCGAGTTTATCCTTTCCTCTGGCCAAAAAAGCCACTACTACATCAACTGCAAACCTGTGACCCTATCAGCGCGGGGCGCTTACCTTGTGGGGCGGCTCTTCTTGGCGCAGTTAGCCCCTGAAGCGGTGGCGGTGGCGGGTCTCACCCTTGGGGCGGATCCCTTGGTGGTGGCAGTGAGCGTGCTCTCCAATGTGCACGGGCAGGATCGGGCAGCGCTGATTGTGCGCAAGGAAGCCAAAGGCCACGGCACGATGAGCTTTATTGAAGGTCCCCCCTTGCCCCAAGGGGCGGTGGTCACGGTGCTTGAGGATGTGATCACGACGGGGGGGTCTGCCCTCAAGGCGGTGCTGCGGCTCCAAGAGGCAGGCTATGTGGTCAATGAGGTTCTGGCCATTGTCGATCGCCAAGCGGGCGGGGAAGCTGCCTTTGCCGCTCAAGGAATACCCCTGCGATCGCTCTTTCGGATTAGCGACCTCGAAGCCTACCTCAATGCGGTCTAAATTCCCAACCGCTGGTAAATTTCCTCGAGGTACTTGAGGTGATGTTCAGGGTTAAAGCAGGCCTCGAGTTCCTCTGGTGTCAGGTAGCGCTGAATCTCTGGATCCCCTTTGAGGTTGGCAGCAAAGTCACCGTTGGGTTGATTCCACGCGGCATGGGCATGTTTTTGCACCAAGGCATAGGCAGCTTCGCGACTCAGCCCCTTCTCCACCAGCGCCAAGAGCACCCGCTGACTAAAGATGACACCGCCGTAGCAGTTCATATTGCGGCGCATATTTTCGGGATAGACCTGCAGCGTCTGCACCAAGTCAGTCATTTCCACCAGCATAAAGTGGCTGAGAATCGAGCTATCGGGCAAAATCACCCGTTCCACCGCACTGTGGGAAATATCCCGCTCATGCCAGAGGGCAACATTTTCAAGGGCAGCCAAAGCATTCCCCCGCAGCACCCGCGCTAGACCGGTCAGTCGTTCGGAACGAATGGGATTGCGTTTGTGGGGCATCGCAGAGGAGCCTTTTTGTCCCTTCGAGAAGAATTCCTCGACTTCAAGGACATCGGTGCGCTGAAGATTGCGAATCTCAACAGCAAAGCGCTCGAGGCTGGCTCCCAAGAGGGCAAGGGTTTGGGCATAGTCGGCATGGCGATCGCGGGAAATCACCTGTGTTGAAGCGGTATCGGGTTGGAGACCGAGTTTTTGGCAGGCGATCGCCTCCACCCGCGGATCCACATTGGCATAGGTGCCCACTGCCCCCGAAATTTTGCCTACGGCCACGGTGCGCTGCAATTGGCACAGGCGATCGCGATGGCGCAGCAATTCCGCCAGCCAACCCGCGAGTTTGAACCCAAAGGTAATGGGTTCGGCATGAATCCCATGACTGCGTCCCACCATCACCGTATAGCGATGTTCTTGGGCACGGTGGCGTACTGCCTGAATGAGCTGCTCCAACTGCTCTTGAATCAGCGTCAGACTGGCCACCAATTGCAGGGCTAAACCGGTGTCGAGGACATCGGAACTGGTCAAGCCAAGGTGAATATAGCGGCCGGCATCGCCAACATGTTCGTTGACATTGGTGAGGAAGGCAATGACATCGTGCTTTACCTCTGCCTCAATTTCCAGCACCCGTTGGGGGTCAAACTTGGCCTTGGCTTTGATTTCAGCGACGGCGTCAGCAGGAATATGTCCCAGTTCGGCTTGGGCTTCGCAGACCGCAATCTCAACATCGAGCCATGTTTTTAATTTGTAGGCATCCGTCCAGAGATTCCCCATTGGGGCAAGGGTATAGCGTTCGATCATGGGCGTATGTATCTCTAAGGGTGATCAAAAACGGTCATCTGGGGGCGATCGCCTATTTGCGTTCGGGATGGCAGGTGGTTGCCGCCGTGGCAAAGCTATTGAGGCGGTAAATCAGTTGGTACAGACGGCCGTAGTCCCGCTGGTTAAAGTGCAAGATCAAGCGCGGCAGGTGGAGGGTGTGGGTCAAGGCGGGGCGGTTGATGGGTTGCTCGTCTTCCACTTCCCGTGGCAGCGGTTCAGTGCGTTCAATCTGACCCGCCACAAGAATGTCCTGAAAATCGCGATTGAGTTCTGCAAGGGCGGCATCACTAATGTCTTGGTTCAACCGCAGCACGAGGCGATCGCCCACGTAGCGGCTGGAGTGATAAACCCGGTAAAAGCCACTGAGGTAAGCCAACCCCTCCTCAACACTGGTGCAAATGCGGTAGAGTTCCTGATCTTCACGGTTAATTAGTCCCTTGGCTGCCAGTTCTTCACGAATAAATCGATCCCAATGCTGCCAGTAGGTGCCGCCGGGAATGTCCATCAAGACCAAGGGTTTAGGGGGGGCTTTGCCCGTTTGACAGAGAGTCAAGCATTCAAAGGCTTCATCTTGGGTGCCAAAGCCACCGGGAAATACAGCAATGGCATCGGTTTCCTTGAGCAAAAAGAGCTTGCGCGTAAAGAAGTACTTGAAGTGAATCAGACGCGGATCCCCTTCAATATAGGGGTTAGCCCCCTGCTCAAAGGGGAGTTCAATGTTCAGGCCAAAGGACTTATTGGAGCCTGCCCCTTTGTTGCCAGCCTCCATGATGCCACCCCCGGCACCGGTGATAATCATAAACCCCGTGGCACTCGCCGCTTGGGCAAAGGCCACCGCCATTTCATAGACTGGCGCCGTGGAGGGAGTGCGTGCCGATCCAAAGATCGAAATTTTGCGGGTATGGCGATAGGGGGCAAAGACCCGCAGGGCTTGGTGCATATCCCGCAGGCAGGAACGCAGAATCTTCCAATCTAGTCGTTCCAGTTCCTCATTGGCAATATCCAGAAAAAGTTGCAGGGCTTGGTAAATCACGTCGCCGTGGGGCACCCTATCCAAGCGACGAATTAACTGTTCAAGGTCTTGCTGTAGGCTACTTAAAGCGACTCGCGAAAGGGTCATGGCACCCTAAGAACGTTAGCACCCTATTTTATCAGGCAGCGGGATCACCTGATGCAGTGGGTAGGCTGAGGGTAAAGGTGGTAATGCCCGCTTCACTGTCGGCGCTAATTTCACCCTGCAATTGCTCCACGAGTTTTTGGGTGAGGGCAAGGCCTAAACCCGTTCCCCCCTGTTGCCACGGATCGGCATTGGGAATGCGATAAAACTTTTCAAAGATGCGCGGTAGCTCCTCACTAGGAATCTCTGAGGGATTACTCACTTGAATTTGCAGGCGATCGCCCCCGATTGGATCAAAACGGACAACAATCTGTGCGCCAGCAGGGCTGTACTTACAGGCATTGTTGAGTAACTCTGCCAAGATGCGGGCTAAGGCATGGCGGTTGGAGAGGAGGGGCGGCAACGTGGCGGGGCGCAAAATCTCAAGGGATTGCTGCCGCTGTTGCATGCGGTTGCGGAAGGGTTCGAGCACCGAGGGCAGCCAACTGTCGAGATCAATCACCTCCTGTTGAATCTGGCTGCGCCCTGCCTCTAGGCGTTGCAGATCCAGCAAATCATTGATCAATTCCGTTTCGCGGTTGCACTCATTGGCGAGAATGTCGAGGTAGCGTTTCTGGCGATCGTCGATGGCAAATTGCTTCAGCATATAGATGGCCATTTTCATATTGGCCATGGGGGTACGCAACTCGTGGGAAACGGTACTCAAGAAATCATCCTTAATGGCATTGAGCCGCTCTAGCTCCTGCATTTTCTGTTCCAGTTCGGCAGTACGGGCGCGCACTTGGCGCTCCAAATCCGCATTGAGTTCTTGTACCTGTTGGTAAAGCTGCGCTTGGTGAATGGCGAGGGCACACTGATCGGCAATGGTTTTGACGAGGCTTAAATCTTCTGGTGTCCAAGACTTGGGCAGGGTTTGTTGCCAAAGCTGGCGATCGCTTGCCAAAACGGACGTTGCCTCACTGGGTTCCCACTCCCAATCGAGGAGCGTAATTTGGCCGAGAAGTTGGCCGAGGTAAACCAAGGGAGTAATTACCAAAGCGTTGACGTTGAAGGTTCTGAGATCTGTTTGCAGCGGCTGCGGCAAATCCGTACAACTCGCCGCCAAGACCACCTGTTCACCCTTGCTGAGGGCGGGTTCAAAGAGGGCGATCGCCTGCTGGTTGAGAGCAATCAAGTGGTTGGGTAAGCTGACAAATTGAGGACGGCTGGCATAGGTAGGGCTATTGGGCGCATGGGTTTGCGTAATCAGGCAGAGGGTCGATCCCAAGGCTTCTAGGAGTAAATCAGCGGTAATTTGCAGAACTTCCGCTGCCACCATAGTGGTACGCATGGCTTGAATGATGCGGTTAATGATGGCCTCACGGCGGGCTTGGTTGCGCAGTTGTTCCTCGGCTCGCTTGCGATCGGTGACATCCATGACATAGCTGCGGATCAGCTCACTTTCATAGATGTAGTGAATGGATTGCTCGTAGATGCGCCCTTGGTACTCCACCTCCCGCACATGCACTTTTTCTTGGGTTTGCTTCATGTAGCGTGCGAGTTCCGGCAATCCCAGCAATAGAGGATGAGTCAACTTCTGTTGCTGTAGATCTCGAAACTGTATCACTGCCGCTGGATTGAGATACGTCACCCTCCCCTCTAAATCCACTTCCAAAATTGGGTTGGGCGTCAGCTCCGGATAGGAGGCCAAGCGCACTAAGGCCGCTTCACTAAAATTCTCGATATTACCTTCACTGAGGGGGACAAGTGTTGCAAAGGGATTGGTGCTTTTGGAGAGAAATCCTAAGACATCGGTACTGCGGCAAAAATCCTGAAACTCCGTATCCGTCATGTTCGTCAAGGTCAAGTAGCGGGCACGCACATCGCCGCCAAACACAATCATGTCACCGCCACGCAAATCATGGGCAACAATCCGCTGGCCATTGACCAGAGTGCCATTCGTACTGCGCTTGCCCTGCAAATCACCATCAATGAGGCGAAAAAGATGGCTATTGGTTTCAGGACTGGTCACCCGTAGGAGAATAGCGTGCTGCCGTGACACCATCTTGGAGTGCAGGACAATTGAATTCGTTGGATCGCGACCGATGGAATAAGTGGCTGCCTCTAGCAAAATAGGTCGCCGCCCCTCACTGTCTTCGAGGACTAACAGGTGGCGGACTGCCTGCCGCTCGTGGCTCACCGTTGCCTCCTTGCCTAGGACGGCTGGGCACCCTGACGAAAGGATACTGGTGTCGCTGTCACCTTCCAAGTGGGTTCTTTGACAGGTAGGGTAGTATATTGGCGCACCAAGGCACGGAACTCATCACCGTCAATGGTTTCTTTCTCAAGGAGCAGCTCCACCAGCTTATCAATGGCCACCCGATGCTCGCGGATCAGTTTGCGGGCAATCTCGTAGCAGTGCATAACAATCTCGCGCACTTGGTGGTCAATTTGCACGGCCACAGCTTCAGAATATTCAGCGCGCGGCATGAGATCTCGACCCAGAAAGACCTCGTTGCCCGGCGTTTCAAGGGCTAAGTGTCCCAAATCCGACATGCCGTAACGGGTCACCATTTCCCGCGCCAGATTGGCCACTGCTCGCAAGTCGCTACTGGCACCCACGGTGACTTCAGCATCGCCAAAGATTTCCACTTCGGCAGCGCGCCCCCCCAATAGAATGGTGATCTCGTCGAGGAGCCATGCGCGGGTATAGAGGCCACTATCCACCCGCTCTTCATCAAAGATCTGCTGGGCAAAGCCGCCAACGCCCCCCGACCGGGGAATAATGGTCACTTTATTGAGGGGATCCGCATGTTTCAAGAGCGTCATCAGTAGAGCATGACCCACTTCGTGGTAGGCAATCAGCCACTTTTTCTTGCTGTCGAGGAGGGGAGTGAGCGTCATGCCAATCGTCACGCGATCAATGGCATCGTCAATTTCGGCATTGGTAATGGCCGGTTTGCGACGCCGAGCAGTAAGAATTGCGGCTTCATTGAGGAGGTTGGCCAGTTCGGCACCCGAAAAGCCGGGGGTACGGCGGGCGATCGCCTCTAGGGACACCTCGGGAGCAATTTTCTTGTGCCGCGCATGGACTTGGAGAATTTGCAGGCGTCCCTTGTAGCTGGGCAAATCAACGGTAATTTGGCGGTCAAAGCGACCCGGACGCAGGAGGGCAGCATCCAAAACATCGGGGCGGTTCGTTGCCGCAATCACAATAATGCCCGTATTCCCCTCAAAGCCATCCATTTCCGTCAGGAGTTGATTGAGGGTTTGCTCGCGCTCATCATTGCCACCGCCAATGCCGGCACCCCGTTGGCGACCGACGGCATCAATTTCATCAATAAACACCAGACAAGGGGCGTTTTCTTTGGCCTTTCTGAAGAGATCCCGCACACGGGAGGCACCGACGCCCACAAACATTTCCACAAATTCAGAACCAGAAATGGAAAAGAAGGGAACCCCAGCTTCACCGGCGATCGCCTTGGCAAGGAGCGTTTTTCCGGTTCCTGGTGGCCCAACTAGCAGCACCCCCTTGGGAATACGGGCACCAATGGAGGTAAATTTCTCTGAATTCTTGAGAAAGGTCACAACTTCCTGCAGCTCTTCTTTGGCCTCTTCAATCCCAGCCACATCGCCAAAGGTCACCCCCGTTTGTGCCTCCATTTGAAAGCGGGCGCGGGATTTACCAAAGTTGAGAATCTGCCCAGGGCCGCCGGGGGCATTACTCGCCCGCCGCAAAATCATCAGGAATAAAATCAGCAGAAAGAAGCCCAGCATCAAGTTAGAAATGACGCCAACCACTGCCCCATCACTGCTAGAGGGCACCACCCGCACCGTCGTGTTATAGCGGGTACTCACTTGGCGCAGCAGTTCTACAAGTTCAGGATTGCGATCAAAGAGCCGTACCTCTTGGGGGGGAGATTGTTCGGGTTGATCTTTACGGCGAAACTTGGCTAGCCCCTGTTCCTGATAGAGTTCGACGGAGCTGACTTCACCCGCCTTGAGGGCATTGAGGAATTGACTGTAGGAAACGGTGTTGTTATTGCTCGATTGCGCTAAACCAATGTGAGTGGGAGCTAACGAGAGACCCACGACCAAAGCCAGTTGACTCAGCCGTTGGGAAAGGCGTTGAGCGTATTTCATCGGCACCCGTTTCCGAAATTCAGTTCTAATTTCCAGTTTAACAGCGATTTTTTAGTTCCCTAGCGCCCTGGATCAGCCACAGCCAAGAATCACCGCCCTAAATATAAAATAGGACAGCATTCTCTTTAGAACGCCCATGGGACTGATTGTACAAAAGTATGGCGGCACGTCCGTCGGTAGTGTCGAGCGCATTCAAGCGGTAGCCCGCAGAGTCAAGGCAACTGTGGCAGCGGGACATCAGGTAGTGGTGGTGGTCTCGGCCATGGGCAAAACCACGGATAGCTTGGTGCAACTGGCCTATGCCATTAGCGATCGCCCCAGTCAGCGGGAAATGGATATGCTGCTTTCCACGGGGGAGCAGGTCTCGATCGCCCTGTTGACGATGGCGCTCCATGCCTTGGGGGAACCCGCCATCTCCCTCACCGGTGCCCAAGTGGGCATTGTCACCGAACCGGCCCACACCCGTGCCCGCATTCTCCACATTGAGACCCAGCGCCTCGAACGGCACCTCAAAGAAGGACAAGTGGTGGTTGTGGCCGGCTTTCAGGGGATTACTGCTGCTGCGGATTTTGAAGTCACCACCCTTGGGCGGGGTGGCTCGGATACCTCGGCTGTGGCCTTGGCGGCGGCGCTGCGGGCGGATTGCTGCGAAATTTACACCGATGTCCCCGGCATTTTGACCACGGATCCGCGACTGGTGCCCAATGCCCAACTCATGAGTGAGATTACCTGCGATGAAATGCTGGAGTTGGCGAGCCTAGGGGCAAAGGTCTTGCACCCCCGCGCCGTGGAGATTGCCCGCAACTATGGCGTGGATTTGGTGGTGCGCTCCAGTTGGACGGATGATCCCGGTACCCGTGTCATTGCACCATCGCGGCCGCCGCGTCCCGTGGAAAATCTTGAACTGGGCAAACCTGTGGATGGGGTGGCGCTGGATACGGATCAGGCGAAGGTGGCACTACTGCGGGTGGCCGATCGCCCCGGCGTTGCGGCACAGCTTTTTGGCGAACTGGCACGGCAAAATCTTGATGTGGATTTAATTATCCAATCCATTCACGAAGGTCAGACGAACGACATTGCCTTCACCGTGCAAAAGCGCGTTCTTAAACAAGCCGAGGCTGTTGCTGTGGCCTTTTATCCCCGCTTGAATCCACGGGTTGAAGAGACGGATGTGCTCGTGGATGCCGACATTGCCAAGGTGAGTATCACCGGTGCCGGGATGATTGGCCGACCGGGGGTGGCCGCTCAGATGTTTTCGGCCTTGGCGGCAGCGGGCATTAACCTACAAATGATTTCCACCTCTGAAGTGAATGTCAGTTGTACAGTGGCCGCAGCGGATGCAGGTCGAGCGATCGCTGTTCTCTCCCAAACCTTTGATGTGGAAGCCGCCACCACTGTCCCCCAAGAAACCCCCGATGCCCCAGCGGTGCGGGGCGTTGCCCTTGATCCCAAGCAGGCGCGGATTGCGATTCGCGATGTGCCCGATCGCCCCGGTATGGCGGCGGCAATTTTCCAGACCCTTGCGGATGCCGCCATTAGCGTGGATATGATTATCCAATCCCAGCGATCGCGTTCCTTGGGGGGTGTGATGACCCGCGATATTGCCTTTACGGTGGCCTCTGCCGATGCCGAGCGAGCCACGGAACTACTCAAGGGGGTTCAGAGCCAATTGGGCTACGGCGACATCCTCATAGATACGGCGATCGCCAAAGTGAGCATTGTTGGTGTGGGGATGATCCACCGTCCGGGGATTGCTGCCCAAATGTTTGCGGCCCTCGCCCGTGAAAACATCAACATTCAAATGATTGCTACCTCGGAAATTCGCGTGAGTTGTGTGGTGGCAGAATCGGAGGGGGTGCGGGCGCTGCGGGCGGTGCATACAGCCTTTGGTTTAGATGGTGAGGCTCCCGTCGTCATTCCCGATGTCGGTAAATAGACCGCCCTATTGGCAAATTGCCCTTGTCCTCGGCGTGGGCGTGTTGGCGGTTTCTACAGCTGCTGTGCTGGTGCGCTGGGGTGTTGCTGATTTAGCCACCGATTCCCTAGGCATGACCGTGGGGTTGAGCATTTTCTTGGCCAGTGGTCGCCTCAGTTTGGCTGCTCTCTTTTTGACCCCGCAACTTTACACGTGGCCGTGGCTAGACCTGACTCGCCAAAATCTGCGTTGGGCACTGGCGGCTGGGGTTGCCCTTGCGGCGCACTTTAGCCTCTGGTTCACCTCACTGCACTACACCTCGGTGGCAGCCTCAACCACATTGGTGACCACAACGCCCATCTGGTCGGCGCTCGTCGGGTACCTTTGGCAGCGACAAACCCTTCAACCCCGTGCTTGGGTGGGCATGGCGATCGCCCTTGGCGGCAGCGCCCTAATTGGGACGGCAGAACCGACGAGTGCTGTGGCAAGGAACCCCCTACTCGGAAATGCGCTGGCGATCGCGGCGGCGTGGGCGGTCAGTGCCTACTTTATCTGTGGTCAAGCGGCTCAAAAGGCGGGTCTGGCGATTCACCACTACGCCCTTGTGGCCTATGCCACTGCTGCCTTGGTTCTCTTGCCCCTGCCGCCACTGCTGGGTCTGACTTACGGAGGTTGGCCGCTGAAGCTCTATGGTGCGATTCTCCTGCTGGCTTTGATCCCCCAGTTGGTGGGGCACACCAGTCTCAATTGGGGGGTGCGTTGGCTTTCCCCTACATGGGTAACTCTTCTGGTGTTGGCAGAACCGATTGCTGCGAGTCTCTTTGCCCTGCTGCTCTTTGGTGAGGTGCCGACAACGGCAGTGATGACGGGGGGCAGTCTGGTGCTGGTGGGTTTAAGTGTAGCACTGTGGCCTAGTCCCTAGGGGGGTTCGGCGATCGCCGCCGCTGTTTGAGGGTATCCAAAGCATCCCCCAAGGCGGTAATGAGTCCCTCACGGGTACGGGCATGATTTTGCCGTTCCTCCTCTAGGGCACGCCGTAGCCGTTCATTGTCCAAGAGGGCTTCAATCAGTTGTGCCTGAAGTTCGGCAACAGAGGTTTCACTGCGCACGCGGGCTTCAATCCGGGCTCGTTCGTCCGCCCATTCCGGGGCTTCGGGATCTACAGGCGGTGGGGGCGGTTCAGGAACCAGTGACGGCAGTTCATTTGCTCGCGCCTGCGCCCGTTGCAGTTGCTCTTGCAGACGTTGAAGCTGTTCCTGAAAATCTGCCACAGTGGATAAGGCACAGTTAGAAATTCTAGGGCTATTTTGATACGAGTATCCTCAGAAAACAAGGGTCAAGATATATTCGTGAGTAGCGAGGCACTCCAAGCATGGTGGCACTGGGCACAGGCGATCATTCCAGCCCCTGAGCGCGAGAGTGGCCTACGGGAGTTAAAACAATTTCTCAGTGCCTTCACACAGTTGAGTCCCCTTGACATCACCCTGCGCCGCTTTCCGCCCGAGATTCCTCTAAAACTGCCCCTTGCAGAACTCCAAGAGCGTTGGCAACGCCGCTGGCAGGAGCGGGTTCCCCTGCAATATCTCATTGGTACGGTTCACTGGCACGATCTGGAATTAGTTGTCACCCCCAGTGTGTTGATTCCTCGGCCAGAAACAGAGGAACTCCTAGAAGTGGTGGCAGTAACGGTACCCCCTTGGCAACAACAGGGGCATTGGCTGGATTTGGGTACGGGGAGTGGGGCGATCGCTATTGGCTTGGCGCGGTTATTTGCGGCGGCGCTGGTGCATGCCGTAGATTGTAGCCCTGAGGCCCTAGAGGTCGCGCAAGTCAATATTCAAAAGTACGCTTTGGGCGATCGCGTGCGTTGCTATGTTGGCAGTTGGTTTGCCCCCCTTACCCATCTGCAAGGGCAGGTGCAGGGCATTGTCAGTAATCCTCCCTATATTCCCACCCGCCTAGTGGCCACTCTCCAACCTGAGGTGCGCTGCCATGAACCCCCTATTGCTCTCGATGGTGGTGCGGATGGCTTGCAGGCGATTCGTCAGATTGTTGAGACGGCACCAGAGTATCTTCAGCCCCAAGGCTGGCTCTTTATCGAATTGATGGCAACCCAAGGGGAAGCTGTGGCAGCGCTAGCAATGGCCAGCCAAGCCTATGAA
Source organism: Thermosynechococcus sp. PKX82 (assembly GCF_031583255.1). NCBI lineage: Bacteria > Bacillati > Cyanobacteriota > Cyanophyceae > Acaryochloridales > Thermosynechococcaceae > Thermosynechococcus > Thermosynechococcus sp. PKX82. The sequence continues at coordinate 2,512,846 of NZ_CP134169.1, forward strand.
CGAGTGGAAATTCTTCGGGATCTCAGTGGCCACGATCGCTTTTTGCTCGCTCAAGCAGTTTAGCCGCGATCCCAGCGCCAGAGAGCAACCATCAGGGCAACCACTCCGATTTGTAATGCCAGATTCCACACCAAATCGTTACCAGCAGTGCCCGCCAATCCCTTGAGGCCAAGGATAAAGGCACCCATGAGTCCGGAAGCGGCAAAAACGGCATAGAAAACGCGCCGTAGTCCCCGATAGGGAGCGGCTGCCTCGGCTCGCAGGCGATCGCGCAGGGTTGATTGAGTCACTTCAGCCGGTTGCTGGGGTTTGTGAGTAGCCATTTTGATTTTCCCATCACCTGAAAATATCCTACGTCCCTACAATGGGGAACGGTGTGCATCAATAACGGTCTAAGGCCGTAGGCCAAAAAAGATGTGAGGAGTTTGATATGCATTGGCAGCGAATCAGTGTAGCACTGGCGATCGCCTTGGGTAGCACGGTTGCAATTCCCCAACTCAGTCAACCCTCCCAAAATACTGGTGCAGGGACACTCCGCTGGAGCGATGCTTCCTTTCCTGTGGAAAATTTCCAAGGCTATACCTCTCCCTTTGGCTACCGGCGATCGCCCACGGGGGAACCCACGACCGAATTTCACAATGGCCTTGATTTTGCCGCTCCTCAAGGGAGCTATATCCGTAATTGGTGGGCGGGGCAGGTGATTGAAGTTTCCGATCACACCGCCTGTGGCACACTGGTACGAATTCAATCGGGGGCTTGGGAACACGTTTACTGCCACATGATGGGGCGGGTTGAGCAGACCCCCCAAGGACGAGCCATGGTCGATCGCGCCGGTGGCATTTTCATCCTAGAGGGGCAGCGGGTACCCACGGGGGCACGTATTGGTCGAGTGGGCATGACAGGCCGCACCACCGGACCTCACCTTCACTGGACGCTCCGCCACCGAGGGCAATTGGTCAACCCTGCCGTGGTTCTACAGGCCATGTATGGTAGCCAAGCCCAACGATAACTTTCTGGTTAAAAACTAACGGGACTGACGGGGCTCGAACCCGCAACTTCCGCCGTGACAGGGCGGTGCTCTAACCGATTGAACTACAGTCCCAATTTTTGAGCGATTTTTAGACTATCAGGAAAATCATGGCCTTGTCAACTGGTTAAATTTGCCTTGCTGGGCGATCGCCTGCGGGGCATCAATCAACTGCGTAGCCTTGACCCCAACGATGCCTTTCGGCTCATTCAACCCCTCAGCCAAGATGAAAATTCCCGTGTCCGCTACACTGCGGTGAGTCAAATTGCCAGCCTTGGGCACGTCAATCTCAATCAAGCCCATGACCTGTTGCGCGATCGCCTGCTCCATGACAGCGAAACGGATGTCCGTGCTGCCGCAGCGGATGCGATGGCTGCCCTACAAGTTCCCTTTGCCCTTGAAGATTTAGAAACGGCCTACCACAGTACCGATGATTGGCTGTTGCAGTTTATAGCAATTCTAATCAAGAATGAGACATCATCCAGCACAATACTTGCGAATCACCTCATCAATCGAACTGTTTGACCCTGCATACATCCGCGCTCGCTTCAACGCACTAAAGTTGTGCTCAATCACATTCAAATCAGGAGAGTATTTCGGTAAAAATAACACCTCGTGACCCGCCGCTTTCACCACTGCCTGAATCGCCCCTTTTGGATGAATCGGTGCATTATCCATCATCAACAACGAACGTTTCTCTAACGCTAGCAAACAGTATTGACTCAGCCAGCTCACAAACCCTAACGCATTCAAATATCCTGAAAACAGCATTGGGGCGATGAAGTCTTTCTAGTATCTATACCGTCCTGCGACTCAACTCTCTCTTTTCTGACGCCTTCCCACTCGCTCTCCATCAATTCGTTGGCCTCGCGCTGACCACCCATACTCACACTCCACTCGAGAGTCAAACCCCCTCTCATCGATAGACACCACCGTTTCCTCCCCATGGCTCTCTACCCATGTGTCGAGCTGCTGTTGATACGCTTGTCGCTCTGCCTCACACCTTTCTTGGTAACGTATCTGTTTTCTTTCGAGTGATGCCCATCTGGGCGAGGGCATAACTAATGGTGGAAACTTGGACGCCAAATCGCTGGGCACGGTCGATTAAACGGTCATCGGGATGGGCAGCAACATCCGCTGCTAAGGCCGCCCAATCCAGTTTCCAAGGACGACGGGGGACAACCGTGGGCGCTAAGTCCTCTCGCTTCAGCCAGCGATGGATGGTGGCGCGACTGCCCTGAAAGATTTGAGTTGCTTCACTGATTTTGCCACCTTGCTGGATGTAGGAGACAACCCGCTCTCGTCAGTCCAAGCTATAGCTCATATTCTTGAGTAACATTCATGACGCTTTGAGTATAGCCTATCCCTCTTGAAAATATCTCACTCCCTTTCGAAATAGCTATACGAAAAAGAATGACGCGATCGGAGGTGATTCTCTGGCAGCATCTCAAGGGCAAGCAGATGAATGGCTATGATTTCGATCGCCAACGTCCTATCGATGAGTACGTTGTTGACTTCTACTGCAAAAAGCTGAAGCTAGCGATCGAAGTTGATGGCTCATCCCACGATAGCGAAGAAGCTCAAGAGCAAGACCGCTACCGTCAGCAAAGGCTTGAAGCCTTAGGGGTTCGATTCTTGCGGTTTCGAGATGAAGAGGTGTGCCACAATGTTGAGGGAGTCCTTGAGGCGATCGCAACCTGGATAAAGGACAACGCCTCCAAAACTTTCCCTCCAGAGAGAGGCTAGGGGTGGGTCTGAGTTGGGCTGACTACGAAAGGGATGCGAAGGGAATTCTTGCCCTGTGAATTGCTGCGTGAATCTCATTTGTGACCTCTGCCCATCAGACTAAGAAGCCTCCCATGGCTCTCTAGTTCTCCTCATCCCAAACTGACGTGGGTGAGATGATGTGTTCGTGCTAAACGCTAGCCGAATCAGCGTCAATCCCTAGAAGGGTACCTCATCTAGGTTAATATCTTCGGGTTCGGGGGGTGGGGGTGCCACCTTCGGTGTGACAGGTGCAGTGGCTGCGGGTGTGGCCATGGGGGTGGTTGCCGGCTGTGCCGGATGATCCACAATATTGCCCTCAACGGTGTAGAAGCGGCTTACCACCAACTCGGCGCGTTTTTCTTTGAAACCTTCGGGGCGGTCAATGGTGTCCATTTTTAGCCGACCTTCTAAGATCAGGCGATCGCCCACTTTGCATTCTGCCTGCATTTTTTGCCCCAAATTGCCCCACGCCACTGTTCGCAAACTCATGGGTGGCTCTTCACTGCGCAGGCTAGCAAACTGCACCACCATTGTGGCCACCGCCATCTGATTTTCTTGGGTGTAGCGCAGTTCTGGCGCTTGAATCACTTCTGCAAAGAGGACGCAACTATTCATCCGATGAGCTTCCAACAGGTCGTGTTCTTTCCAGTATAGTCCCAACGGCTGCCGCGACAAGGCCACAGGATCAATACAGCGCGACGCTGGGGTTCTCCCTAGCACAGACGGCTGTAGCCAATTGTATCTTCTTATACTACCATATAGTTAATTAAATAAACTTACAGAGGACACGGTCATGGCACGGGTGGTTGTCCTTGGGGCGGGCATTGGCGGATTGCCCACAGCCTACGAATTGCGGCATCGTTTGGGCGATCGCCATCAAGTGGTGTTGGTCTCCGATGTGGATCGCTTTACATTTATTCCAGGACTAGTGGCAGTTGCCCTCGGACACCATTCCCTCGAACGCCTGCAAGTGCCCCTAGGGATCGTGAGCCGTCGCCATGGGTTGCAATGGGTGCAAGGCAAAGTTCAGCAGATTGACCCTAAAGCTAAGAAAGTCTATTTGCCTGAGCAAACCCTTGACTACGACTATTTAGTGATTGCCACAGGGGCAGAACTCGCCCTCGATTTGATTCCCGGCCTTGGCGTTCACAGTCATTCCGTGTGTACCCCCGCCCACGCAGTTGCCGCCCATCGAGGATGGCAAGCATTCCTCAAAGACCCCAAGGACTTAGTTGTGGGTGCGGCGCCGGGAGCCAGTTGCTTTGGGCCTGCCTATGAATTTCTGTTTTTGGCGGAGTATGCCCTGCGGCGTCATCGGTTGCGCGATCGCGTCAAGATGACATTCATTACCCCTGAACCCTACATTGGCCATCTGGGGATTGGTGGCTTGGCCAACAGTGATCAACTCACCCTAGACCTGATTGCACAGCGGGGCATTGAAACCATCACGAATGCCGAGATCACGGCCATTGAGCCGCATCGGATTTTGTTGCGGGATGGACGGGTAATCCCCTTTGGCTACAGCATGATTTTGCCACCTTTTCGCGGGCCAGCCTTTGTGCGTGCCTCGGGTCTTGGCAATGAAAAGGGATTTTTGCCCCTGCTGCCCACCCTTCAGCACCCCGACTATCCTGAAATCTATGGGGTCGGTATTAGTGTTCACCTGCCGCCGATAGAAGTCACCCCTGTGTCTATGGGCTTGCCCAAGACGGGTCAAATGACCGAAGAGATGGCGATGGCTGCGAGCCACAACATTGCCGTTGCCCTTGGGGAATTAGCGGCTGAGCCTGTGGTGCCGACACTGGATGCCCTCTGTTTTGCCGACTTTGGCGACACGGGTATTGCCTATATTGCCGCTCCTGTGATTCCTGAGACCCTCGGGCAGAAGCGCCGCTTGGCCTACGCCATTCAAGGATTGTGGGTGAGTTGGGTCAAGGCCGCCTTTGAACGCTACTTCCTGCTGAAAATGCGATGGGGGCTAAGTGTTCCTTGGTTTGAACAGTGGGGACTGCGGCTCTTCTTTGGCCTCTCCCTTGTGCGTCCCCTTCAACCCACTGTGTTCCCAGAGCAGCAACCAACTATGAAAGTTTGATAGAGAAACATTGACAAAATTTCATAAAGGAGCAATTTCTATGGTGCGCATCTTTCTCATGGGTCTGTTGATGGTGTTCCTATGGCTCCAGAATTCCCCGGCCACCTTGGCCAGTGTGAATCCCGATGAACTGGGGAAAGCCGTAACTGCGATTGAACAATTGGATCAAATGCGCATTGGTCTTGCCTCTACCCTAGAGGGCAGTACCACCGAACCCACCCTTGACACCTTTAAGGCTGTTTGTGCCCCCGTGGGCAAGAAAGCGAAGGAAATTGCTGCTGCCAATGGCTGGCAACTGCGTCAGGTAGCCCTCAAGTACCGCAACCCCAACCATGCCCCGCGCACAGCGCTGGAAGTGCAAGCCCTCAATCGCTTTGATAACAATCGTCAACTCCAAGCCTTTTGGCAAACGGATGCTGAAGGGGTGCACTACTTCCGTCGCATTGATGTCCAAGCCAGTTGCCTTGCCTGTCATGGGGCGAAAAATCGGCGGCCTGCCTTTATTCAAGAAAAATATCCCAGCGATCGCGCCTATGGCTTCCGTGTTGGTGATCTGCGGGGCATGTACGCTGTGACGATTCCGCAAATTCAACAGGCACTCCAAACCTCACCCTAGGGAGGAACTTCAATGAAACGTTGGCAGGGTTGGTTACTTGTGATCCTGCTCGTCATTCTCCTGTGGCTAGCGGTGTCCCCCAGTAGCCCTGCCATGATTCGCACCATTGAAGAGGCTCCCAATCAAGTGGTGGTGCAGTCGCGGCATCAGTTGCGCGATAATCGTGGCTTCACGTGGCAGGTGATTCTCTTTTCCCGTCGTGACCAGTTGCAATTACGCTTGGTGGGGTTTCCCGAGCAGTACCACTTTCGCCATCTCGATCCCTTGGTGCTGATCACATCGAGCGGTCAAACCCTCACAGCCGTAGATGACTTTCCCAAGGCAGACTCCGTTGCCAATGTGGGACAGTTTGACCTGTTGCCCCTTGTACCGCGCTTGCCCCAGAGTGAACCCTTGGTACTGCGTCCGCCCCTAGAGGAGCAGGGGATTGAGATTGCTGTGCCTGCGGCTGTGGTAATTGAATGGCACGCTCTGATGGAGGGAGTCTAGGAACGGGGGCTGATGGGCGTAGGTGTCCCAAGGGCAAGGAGTAGGGCTTGGGCTTTGCTCAGGGATTCTTGCCATTCCCGCTCTGGATCACTGTCGGCCACAATACCGGCGCCCACTTGCCCCCAAGTCGTCTGGCGATCGCCCGCCACCAAAAGAGTACGGATGAGGATATTCAAGTCCAAATGCCCCCGCTGATCCCAGTAGCCACAGGAACCGTAGAACAAATTGCGGGGAAAGGGTTCCAAATCGGCCAAAATCGCCATGCAGCGTACCTTGGGACAGCCGGTAATCGTGCCACCGGGAAAGAGGGCACGGATCACATCCACAGGAGACAGCCCCGGCTGCAACGTGCCGCGAACATTGCTCACCAAGTGAATCACATGGCTGTAGTACTCCAGCGTTAGGAGTTCATCCACCACCACACTGCCCCACTGGCACACTCGCCCCAAGTCATTGCGCTCTAAATCCACGAGCATCATGTGTTCTGCCTGTTCCTTGGTATTGCTGAGGAGTTCCTCGGCGTAGGCGCGATCGCCCGCTGGGGTTTGGCCGCGCGGACGGGTACCAGCAATGGGTCGGGTTTGCACCCTATCTCCCTGCACTTGCACCAAGCGTTCCGGTGAGCAACTGACAATGTAGCCCCAAGGGGTCTGCCAAAAACTGGCAAAGGGAGACGGGTTAATCTGCTGCAGCCGCAGGTATTGTTGCCAAGGATCAACGCGCCCGTAATGGCAAAAGCGGGCCGACAGATTGGCCTGAAAAATATCCCCGGCACGAATATGGCGGAGAATCTGCCGCACCGCTGCTTGGTAGGTATCGGGTTGCCAGCCAGCGGCTAGTTCAATGCTGCCGGGGCGATCGGGTAGGGGCAGATGAAGGGCAGGGGACGTTTGCTCTAGGCTCTGTTGGAGAAGGGTTAACTCTGCCTCGGTGGAAGCTGCTAGATAGAGGAGATCTTCTTGATGATCTAAAACCGCGAAGGCTTGGGGTTCATACCAAAAGGCCACTGGAAAAGGGAGAGGATCAGGCTTCAGAGGCGGCAGGGCTTCAATTTCCCACGCCAACTCATACCCCAGCCATCCCAACCAGCCACCAGTAAAGGGCAGATGGCGCACCGCTTCAGGAACCGCTTCACATTGGGGAAAGCTGTGTAGCGTCGGCAGGACTTGACCCAAGGAGAGTGGCCACTGGCGATCGCCGCGGGGGGAACCCGCACAAATGGAATAGCGCGCTTGGGGAGTCGGGGCTTGGGCTGGGCTTTCCAGTAAAACGGCAATCGGCTCAGTCAAAAACAATTGCTGAAAAATAGCGCGACCCGTGCGACGCCGCAGCGGCAAACAGCACCATAGCCACGGCTGACAGGGGAACATCAATGGTGTGTCACCCCCAACCAACCCAAACGAACCAACCAAAATAACCCCATGCCCCCCAGAGCCAACCAATCTCGCCGCTGCAGTCGCAGATGGTGCCAGGGATTATCGTAGGTTCCCGGTTCTTGAAAGCCCCGCACCTGCATGGCACAGGCCACCTGTTCTGCCCGCAGGAGTAAATTGTCCAACAGCCGTACTGCTAAGGTGAGCCACAACTTGATGCTGCCCTTAATGCCCACCAGTCGCCAATTGATGGCACGCGTCCGCACTGAGCGGCTCAGGTTTTGCACCTCTTCTAAAACCAAGGGAATAAACCGCAGCGACAGCGTCAAGGTCAGGGCAATTTCCGCCACTGGCAGCTTAAAGCGTTTCAGGGGCTGCATCAGATTTTCCAAGCCAGCGGTGACTTCTTCTGGGGCAGTGGTCAGCAAAAACAGATGCGTGCTGTAAAGGAGCGTAAACAGGAGGGTACTCAGGCGTAACCCCAAATCCAGCGATCGCTGGGAGACTTGCAGATGAATCGGAAACTGACCCACTTGGGCACGAAACTGCCACAGGATATAACTGTAACTCGTGGGCGGAGCGGTGGCTTCCAAAGGGCGGCGGGGTTGATAGGTGACCGCCATCCCATCGGGCATCAAAGCCGTGATGACTAGAATTAAACTCCCCACCAAGAGGAGCCACAGCAGTTGCCGCCGCCACACCCGTGCGGGAATCCCCCCTAGGAGGGTCAGGAGAATTAAACTGGCCACTAGCCCCAACCGCCAACTGACATCCGCCAAAATAGGTGCCAACAGAAACGTCATCAACCATGCCAACTTAACCCGCGGATCAAGGCGGTGCAGCCAAGTCACCGGTTGTTCAAGGTATAGCCCCAAAGGGAGCGATCGCAGGAGATCCATGGAAAATAACTAGTTCTTCTTCAGTTCCCGCCGCAGGGCTTCCAACTCTGGATCGTAGGCAGGGGTGCTGCTGGGTGACAGTTGCGGGTTGGCCAATTCTGCCTTCAGCCGTGCCAAATCGTCATCCACACTGCCGGCTTCGAGGGCGGCAAACTTGGCTTCGAGGGTATCGCTATTGAGTTCAGCCACGGCTTGGGAGCGAGCCTCCATTTCCTGAACCCGTTCCTCCATGCGCTCAAAGGCGGCCATGGGGGCATTGGTGTTGAGGCTGCTAAAGGTTTGTTGCAGTTGCTCTGAGGCCTTGGCTGCCCGTGCCCGTGCCACCAGCATTTCTTTGCGGGTTTTCGCTTCCGCGATTTTGCTTTCAAGCTGCTGCATTTGTTTTTTGAGGGCTTCCACTTGGGTCACGGACTGCTCCAATTGCCCTTTGAGAGCCATGGCTGCATTCAGTGCTGTTTTTTTGCGACTCAAGGCCTCAAGCGCTAGTTGCTCATCCCCATGTTGCAGGGCAATTTTGGCACGGCGCTCCCACTCAGCCGCCTGCTGTTGATGTTGGTTGAACTGTTGCTCTAACCGCTTTTGGGAGGCGATCGCTTGGGCGACGGCTTGCCGCAGGGTCACCAGATTGTCCTGCATTTCAATCATGGTCTGCTCAAGGATTTTTTCGGGATCTTCAGCAGCACCCACCAGCGCATTGAGCCAACTGCGAACCACACGGCTGACGCGATCAAACAGTCCCACAGCGTTATCTCCCTATTGGTTCCTTATCTATAGCAGTATGCCACTTTCCTTAGACCCTTTGGCCACGAGTTCCAAAAACGGTCGCTGCCCTAGGCTTAAACTATAGTAAAATCATCAGAACCCTGATCCTACTTTTAGTGATGTCTGCTTCTTCGGGGCAACCTTCAGACGCCTTTGATAAACACGGTTTTCTCAGTCGCTACGCCCCAGCCATCATTAATCAAAATAGAGCTGATCAAATGCTGGCAGACTATGCCAAAGGGCGGCGTGACTTTCGGCGATTGGATTTGCGCGGTGTCAACCTAGAAGATGTGAATTTGGCAGGGGCCGATCTCAGTGGCTCGGATTTAAGCAATGCCACACTGACCAACGTGGATTTGACCAATGCCAAGCTGATTGAAGTTAAGCTGATCAATGCTGAACTGACGGCTGTGCAATTGCGCCAAGCCAACCTGAGTCGCGCCAACCTGCGGGGTGCCACACTGACCTACACGTCTTTAGCCACGGCAACCCTGCGGGGAACAGTCCTGCCCAATGGCCGCTTGTCCGATTAGCTAAAGCTGGTGCAAAAAAGCTTGCAGCCGTTGCCAAAAGCGCTCCATCTCCGCTGGTGTGCCAATGGTGACCCGAATGCCGCTAGCGATCGCCCGTACAAGAGTCCCCTGACGCCGCAAGGCATCACACAGGGGCTGGGTGTATTGCGGTTCCTGCAAGCGGAAAAAGAGGAAATTGGCCACACTCGGCCATACCCGCAGTTGGGGGCAACCCTGAAGCCGTTCATAGAGGCGCTCCCGCTCCGCTAGCACCGTGGGAATCTCTGCCAGCAACGCCGGCCGATGGTCAAGGGCAACCTGCGCCGCCACTTGAGAAAACGTAGGCAGGTTATAGGGCAGACGAACCTTTTCTAAAACCGCAATCACCTCGGCATTGCCAATGGCGTAGCCCACCCGATGGGCGGCGAGTCGAAAGGCTTTGGAAAACGTACGCAGAATCAACCAGTTGGGATGCGCTGCCAAGTCCCCCACCAGTGTCTTGCCCGAAAATTCAAAATAGGCCTCATCAATCACCACTAAAATGTCCTCAGGAAGCTGCCGTAGCCAGTCCACCTCCGCTGCGGTTAGGGGGTTCCCTGTTGGGGAGTTGGGTTGCAGCATAAAGAGAACGCGCACGGGGGGAGCCGCTTGGGCAATGAGGGTATTGGCTTCAGCAATTTGCACGGCAAAGGTGTCAGGATCGCGGGGCGATCGCTGGACGGGAATCCCTAGGGTTTGGGCGAGGATCCCGTATATGGAAAATGTCGGTTCTGCCACTAGGATAGAACCGTAGCCCCCGATCGCAGTGGCCAGTAAAATCGAGCGAATTAGCTCATCGGAGCCGTTGCCAACCGCAATTTGGTGTGGGGAGATCTCCGTTGGGCTGTGTTCACTGACATAGCGAGCGATCGCCTGCCGCAGCGGCCAATGATGACTGTCAGGATAGCGATGACTGGCGAGGGTGCTGACATACTGTTGAGCTAACGCCTCCTTAAGGGCAGTGGGCAAATCCCACGGAAACTCATTGGTATCGAGGTAATCCAGTTCTAGGGGTAGGGAGTCACTGCTGGGGGTGGAGTAGGCGCGGAGGTTGCTCAGTTCTGGACGAAGAAACGTCGCCATGCCAAGACGGTATAAAGGGATTCAACTATAATAGCACTGAGCTTTTTGCCTTAATTTGCTGCCAGCCCTGACACTAAATCTTCATCTTTTGATTACGTAGAGGCGAATGTTCCTATGGCGCGTACCGACTTCAAAGATTACTACCAAATCCTCGGGGTCAGCAAAAATGCCACGGATGCCGAAATTCGGCAAGCCTTTCGCCGCCTCGCGCGCAAGTATCACCCCGACTTAAATCCGGGGGACAAAGAGGCAGAAGCTCGTTTCAAGGAAATTAACGAAGCCCACGAAGTGCTCTCAGATCCGGAAAAACGACGCAAATACGATCAATTTGGTCAGTATTGGCAACAGGCCAGTGCGGCGGGTGCCGGTGGCTTTAATGTCAATATTGGTGACTTTGGCGCTGACTTTAGTCAGTTTAGCAGCTTTGAAGACTTTATCAACGAGTTGCTGGGGCGATTTGCCACTGGCACCACCACAGGGCGTACCCGCACTTGGAGCAGCGCTGGCTTTGATTCATCGCCATTTGGGGGTACCGATGTTGATGCGGAAGTGCAAATTAGCTTCCAAGAGGCCTTTGAAGGCTGCCAAAAAACCTTCAAGATTGGCAATGAACAGGTGACTGTGACGATTCCCGCTGGTATTAAGCCGGGGACGAAGTTACGACTGCGGGGGAAAGGTCAATATAACCCCTACACCCAACAGCGAGGGGATTTATATCTCGCGGTACAGGTGGCGCCCCATCCCCTCTTCCGCTTTGAAGAGGATCAATTGGTGATTGATTTGCCAATCACGCCGGATGAAGCTGCCTTGGGTGCTCAAGTCACGGTACCGACGCCCTCTGGGACTGTGGTTTTGAATGTGCCCCCTGGTACGCGATCTGGGCAATCGCTGCGGTTACGGGGCAAAGGGTGGCGCAGTAGTAGCGGCATTACTGGCGATCTCCTTGCCAAGGTGCAAATTGTGCCCCCCAAATCCCTGAGTGCCCAAGAAAAAGAACTCTACGAAAAGTTGCGATCGCTCCGCACCTTTAACCCCCGTGCCCATTGGCCGCTCTAAGTTAGGGAAATTGCCGCGATTTTACAGCTTGGCAGTAGCTCTTAAGGGCAGCGATCGCCTGAGTGCCCAAGTCGGCATACACCTTAGCAAAGGGGGGCACCTGTGGACTCAAGCCCAAAACATCTGCCGTCACCAACACCTGACCATCACAGTAGGGGCCGGCGCCAATTCCAATCGTGGGAATTTTCAGCTTGGCAGTAATCTGCTGTGCCAAATCCGCAGGAATATGCTCCAAAATGATGCCAAAGGCACCTGCTTCGGCCAGAGCAAGGGCATCTGCGAGAATTGCTTCTGCCCCCTGTGGTGTCTTCCCCTGTTGTCGCCATCCCCCCAACTGATGCACCCGCTGCGGCAACAGACCCACATGACCCAGCACCGGGATGCCGGCCTCCACTAAGCGCCGCGTTGCTGCCTGCACCACCGGAGAGGCACCTTCCATTTTCACTGCTTGGACGTCTGCTTCTTTGACTAAACGCCCCGCTGAGCGCAGGGCCTGTTCGGGGCTTTCGTGGTAGCTCAAAAAGGGCAGGTCACACACGAGGAAACTGTGGCTGACGCCCCGCCGCACCGCCTGCGCATGGTGAATCATCTGATCAAGGGTCACCGGCAACGTGGTTTGATAGCCAAGGGCAACCATACCAAGGGAATCCCCGACAAGGATCACATCCACCCCCGCCGCATCCAATAGCCGCGCCCACAGATAATCCCAAGCTGTGAGCATGGTAATCGGCTCTCCCTGCTGTTTTTTTTGCTGGAGTTGGGGTAAGGTTACGGGGCGACGCACCATAGTCAAATCCACGAGCTTCGTATCCCCATCCTCTAAAGGAACGCTCAAAACGTCAATTTAGCCACAGGCATAGAGTCTAGTGATATGATTGGGGCGCGATGTTAGCCACAATACGCATGTCTTTGCCTGCCTTTGTCGAAGCCCTATTAACCCCTGCTGCGTACCCCCATGCAGTGACCTCTCCCATTCAATTGCTGCAAACGCATATTTCCTACGTATTTCTGACGGGGGACTATGCCTATAAGGTGAAAAAGCCGGCGGATTTTGGCTTTTTGAACTTTACAACCCTAGAAAAGCGGCTATTTTACTGTCGGGAAGAGTTACGGCTGAATCGCCGTTTGGCGTCAGATCTCTACTTGGCGGTGGTGCCCATTGTGGCGGTAGGCGATCGCTATTTTGTGGCGGATCCCCAAGACTTACCTGCGGGAGCTGAGGTGATTGACTATGCCGTGCAAATGCGGCAATTTGATCAGTCGCAACTGTTTTCGCACCTCTTTGCAGCCAACCAAGTCACCCCCCACCTGATTGAATCCCTCGGTAAAGAACTGGCTCATTTCCACCGCGCCGCTGCCACAGATCCCCACATTAGTGAATTTGGTTCCCCGCGGGCGATCGCCCAAGTGATTAACAATTGCCATGCCTTGGCGGCTCAGTTTGTCGGTCGCTGTCAATCCCCAGAACAGTACGCGGCGATTCAGGCTTTTACCGATAACTTTCTGACCCGGCATCAGGAGTGGTTGGTGCAGCGGCAAGCCGCAGGCAAAATCCGCGAATGCCATGGGGATCTGCACCTGAACAATATCTGCCTGTACAACGGCAGGGTGCAAATTTTCGACTGTATTGAGTTCAACGAAGAATTTCGCAACATTGATGTCATTTATGACGCCGCTTTTTTGCTGATGGATCTGGAGTTTCGGGGTCGCGGGGACTTGGCCAATCTCTTCCTCAATACCTACTTGGAGTGGAGTGGGGACTACGCTGGGGCGGTGCTGTTGCCCCTTTACCTTTGCATCAGAGCCTATATTCGCGGCAATGTGAACGCCTTGGCCCTCAACGATCCCGCTATTAGCGAGGCCGAAAAGGCACAGATTCAAGCCACGGCTGCGGCCTACTATGAGGCGGCCTATCGCTACACCCAACCACGTCAAGCCAAGCTCTATGTCATGTGCGGTCTCTCTGGGGCAGGCAAAAGTACACGGGGACGGGGTCTCGCCCAAGCCGAGCAAGCCATTCAAATCCGCTCCGATGCCGTGCGTAAGCACTTGGCGGGTTTACCCCTTGACCGCCGCAGCAGTGATTTCCCGCAGGTCGATCTCTATTCTGAGGCCATGACCCAAAAAACCTATAATCAACTCTTGGCCTATGCAGAATTGTTGCTGCGTCAGGGACAAACGGTGATTTTGGATGCGAAATACGATCGCGTGGCGCTGCGCCAACCCGTGATTGCTTTAGCTGAGAAATTGCAGGTGCCCTTGGAGATTCACTTCTGTAATGCACCGCCTGAGGAACTGCGCCGTCGCTTGAGCGATCGCCAAGGGGATATTGCCGAGGCCACGCCCGATCTCATTGCTGCCCAAGTGGCGAGTTTTGAATCCTTTTTGCCTGAGGAGGAACCCTACGTTCGCCATGTGTGTGACTAGGACGAGCGCGACTGATAATAGGAACAGTGCAATAGGACGGGTCTGATGTATCACATTGGTTTACTGGGGTTGGGCACTGTTGGTGGCGGTGTGGCGCAAATTTTGGCGGATCCAGCGGGGCGCCATCCGCTGATCAAGGAACTGGCGATCGCCCAAGTGGGGGTACGGGATATCCATAAGCCCCGTGCCGTTGCCCTTGATCCCAAGCTCCTGACCACTGACTTAGAACGCATTGTGACTCATCCTGAGATTGACATTGTGGTGGAAGTCCTCGGCGGCATTGAACCGGCGCGATCGCTCATCCTCAAAGCCATTGCCCACGGCAAGCACATTGTCACCGCCAACAAGGCCGTCATTGCCCGTCATGGTGCTGAAATTTTTGATGCCGCCAATGCCCAAGGGGTCTATGTGATGCTCGAAGCGGCCGTGGCTGGTGGGATTCCCGTCATTCAAGCCCTGAAACAGAGCCTAGGTGCCAATCGTATCCACAGTGTCAGCGGCATTCTCAATGGCACCACCAACTACATCCTGACCCGCATGCAGCAGGAACAGGGGGATTTTGCCCCCATCCTTGCCGATGCCCAACGCCTAGGGTATGCCGAAGCCGATCCCAGTGCTGACATTGAGGGATGGGATGCCGCGGATAAAATTGCCATTCTGGCCAGCCTTGCCTTTGGGGGGCGGATTCGCCGCGAGGAAGTGTATTGCGAGGGCATTCGTGGGATCACGGCGGTAGATATTGCCTATGCGGAAAAACTCGGATTTCGCATTAAACTGCTGGCGATCGCCCGCCAGCTCAGTGGCCAGCCCCTAGAGGTGCGCGTTCATCCGACGCTCGTGCCCCTTGAGCACCCCCTTGCCGGCGTCAATGGCGTCTTTAATGCCATTCTCCTAGAGGCAGAGCCGTTGGGTCAGGTAATGTTCTATGGTCCCGGTGCCGGTGCAGGGGCAACCGCCAGTGCCGTCGTGGCGGATTTAATCAACATTGCCGCCCTTCTCCCCCAAGGACGTGCCAGCCATCCCTTGCTCACCTGCCAGCACGATCAGTTTATGCCGCTGCTACCGATGGCGGAGGTGGATAGTCGTTTCTATGCCCGTGTCCATGCCCAAGATCATCCGGGAGTCCTAGGGAAACTGGGTACCTGTTTTGGCAACCACAATGTTAGCTTGGAATCCCTTGTGCAAATTGGCAGCCACAATGAACTGGCAGAAATTGTGATTGTCACCCACCATGTGCGCGAAGGGGAGTTTCGTCAAGCTATGGCCGAGATTGCCCAAATGACCGATATTGAAGCCGTGCCCTCGATTTTGCGCGTCCTCGGCACCTCCTAGGGATTGGGCTTGATCCCTGTTTTCCGCTCCAAAATTTCCTTAACCACGAGCGTCACAAGCGCTAGCAAGCCAAGGATCACCGCTGCCGCATAGGCGGACTCCGTATTGTAGTTTTTGTAGGCATCCTCCACAAAGAGGGGCAGGGTTTGCGTCAGACCCGCCACATTGCCAGAGACTACTGCCACAGCGCCAAACTCCCCCATCGCCCGCGCATTGGTCAACAGGACCCCATAGAGCAGCCCCCAGCGGATATTGGGTAGGGTGACTCGCCAAAAGGTTTGCCACTCATTGGCGCCTAGGGTTTTTGCGGCTTCCTCCTGCTCGGTGCCGATTTCTTCTAGAACAGGGATGACTTCTCGCGCCACAAAGGGCAAACTCACAAAGGCTGTTGCCAGCACCATCCCCGGAAAAGAGAAAATAACGCGAATATCTAAAGCTTGCAGCCAGCCCCCGAACCAGCCATTGCGGCCATAGACCAGTACCAGCATCAGTCCGGCAACAACGGGGGAGATGGAAAAAGGTAGGTCAATAATGCTCAGTAAAAGGGTGCGTCCCACAAAGCGATGGCGGGCGATCGCCCAAGCGGCACAGAGACCAAAGATCGTGTTTAAGGGCACCACCACCAAGGCAAGGGCAAAGGTCAGCCACACCGCATGCAGAAAATCCGGCTCCAGCAAATTTTCCAGAAAGGGCATGACTCCCTTGTGAAAGGCTTGGAAAAGGACATTGGCCGCCGGCAGCAAAAGCACAAGGGCTAAGTAGGCGATGGCAATAACAATCAAAAGGGCATGTAGCCATGGCTTTTCTTGGGTGGGCGAGGGTTTAACGCTCCGCATAGCGCCGCCCCCACGCTTGCAGCAGATTAATCAGAAATAAAATCGCTAGGGATACCAAGAGCATCACCGTACCAATAATGGTTGCTGCCTCATAGTCATACTGCTCTAAGCTCTGAAACACCAGCACTGAGGCAATCAAGTCCCGAAAAGGAGTGTTGGAGGAAATAATCACAATTGAGCCAAATTCCCCCACTGCCCGTGAGAAGCCTAGGGCAACGCCTGTGAGAATAGCGGGCATCAAAGGTGGCAAAATCACTCGCCAAAAGGTCTGCCCATGAGTAGCACCCAGCGACCATGCTGCCTCCTCCACATCCTTTTCCATTTCAGTGAGGACGGGCTGCACCGTGCGAATCACGAAGGGTAAGGAAATAAAGAGCATCGCCACCGCCACCCCCCAGCGGCTGAAGGCAATTCTGATTCCGAAGGGCGCTAGTAAGCTACCAATCCAGCCATTTTCGCTATAGACCGTTGCGAGGGTGAGACCCGCCACCGCCGTTGGCAATGCAAAAGGTAGATCCACGACAGCATCAAAGAAGCGCTTCCCCGGAAAGGAATAGCGCACCAGCACCCAAGCAATCAGGGTACCAAAGACGCCATTGATCAGCGCTGCGATGAGGGCAGTCACAAACGTGACTTCATAGGCCGACAGGGCGATCGCCCGCGTTGCCACCTGCCAAAAATGCAGTGGCCCAGCACTACTGGCACGGCTCAAGAGGGCAGCAATGGGTACAGCCAGCATCACGAGTAAGTAAAAGACCGTGATTCTCCAAACCCAAGGAAACTGCCAGCGCTGTTTCTGAGGAGAGAGTGACGGCGAAATGGGGTGGGTAGCGGTCATCAGGCTTGATTCTCCTGCTGAATTTGATCAAACAGGGCGCCATTAGCGAAAAATTGGGCTTGCACCTTCTCCCAGCCCCCTAAATCTGCCACGGTAAAGAGGGTGGGCACGGGTGGAAACGTCTGCTGATGAGCGGCAAGGACGGTGGCATCCACGGGTCGAAAACCATATTGGGCAAAGATCTCCTGAGCTTGGGGAGTATAGAGAAAGTCAATATAGGCCTGTGCTACCTCCCGTGTGCCATGTTTATCCACGTATTGATCCACAAGGGCGATCGGGTTTTCAATCAGGATATTCACAGGAGGAAGGATATAGGAAAGGGTCTTGCCCTTTTGGCGAGCCAAGATCACTTCATTTTCATAGTTGATCAGGGCATCCCCCTGTCCCTGTTTCAAAAAGGCATCAGTGGCTTCACGACTATCGCGGGGGAGAGCGGCCACATGGCGAAAGGCTTCAGTCACAAACTGCCGCGCCTGATCAAACGTTCCCCCTGTTTCCGTGACCGATCCCCACAGCGC
Organism: Thermosynechococcus sp. PKX82; assembly: GCF_031583255.1. Classification (NCBI taxonomy): domain Bacteria; kingdom Bacillati; phylum Cyanobacteriota; class Cyanophyceae; order Acaryochloridales; family Thermosynechococcaceae; genus Thermosynechococcus; species Thermosynechococcus sp. PKX82. The sequence continues at coordinate 2,530,512 of NZ_CP134169.1, forward strand.
AAGGAAGTTCCAGCGAGCCGCGCCAGAGGTTTTGGGATCGGCAGTCACAAATGTCACCCCCTCACGGGTGAGATCCTGCCATGTTTGCAGATTTTTCGGGTTGCCGTCACGGGTAATCAGGGCACCGACAGAAGTGGTGACAATGCTGTTGTGGGGGGCTTGGCTAGCCCAATCGGGGCGAATTAACCCTGCTTTGGCAATGCGATCGACATCTAAAGCAAGGGACAAGTGGACAATATCGGCTTCTAGGCCATCAATCACCGCCCGTGACTGACTGCCCGAGGGACCATAACTCGTTCGGAAGCGCACTTTTTGTTGATGTTCCTGTTCCCATTGAGCAGCAAACAGGGGCATAATAGCCTCGTGCGCTTTTTTAGTGACCGAGAACGAAGAAAGGGTTAGATTCACCTGAGCAGGGCGACCATCGGGCAGAGTGGCCTGAAATTGACAAGCAGCGGTGAGACCACTGAGACCTACCGCTAGTAAGAACAAGCTCAACCAAACCCTAAAACGCCGCCAATTGACCATTCTGCCATCAATCTACGATAAATCGGTCGGAATACTGATGTGTAATCCATCTTAGCAGAAGGGGCGGCGATTCCGACTGGAATACTTAAAACGTGATCAGCACCCCACTCGGATTCGCGGGAATCACATACTGCGGTTGATTGCGATCGGACTTTTTGCGGTAATGGCGCGATCGCGGGGAGGCTGGCGGAACACTAACCACTCTTGGCTGCACCACATACTCTGAAGGAGGGTCAACTTCTCCACAGAAAAAACGTACTGCAAGGTCTGACACTTAAGGAGCAGGGAGCGCTCCGATCCCATCTGTAACCAAATAACCAAATAAAGTGACCAAATAAAAAGGGGGAAGAGCCTCCCCCATGCTATTCACGTTGTTTACTCAACGCCCTCAATCTTGTCCTCGACCTCTTGATAGAGTTGCCGCAGCAGTTCCAGATTGGCTTCACTGGTCTGCCAATAGCCGCGTCCGTGAAGTTCGAGGAAGGTGCTCACCATTTTGCGGAAGGAGTGGGGGTTGGTATTCAGAAGCCGCTGCCGCATCTGCTCATCGAGAATAAACGTGGCATTCGCCTCCTCATAAACCCAGTTATCCACAGCTCCTGCGGTGGCCGACCAGCCCATTGTGTTGACTAGTCGCTTCGAGATCTCGCGCACCCCTTCGTAGCCGTGGGAGAGCATCCCTTCATACCACTTGGGATTCAGGAGCTTGGTTCGGCTGTCGAGGCGAACGGTTTCCGAGAGCGTCCGCACTTGGGCATTGGCTGTGGTGGTATCGGCAATATAGGCCTTGGGTTGCTTGCCATCGCTGCGCAGTGCCGCCACCAGCTTGGTCGGATCTGAGTCAAAGTAGTGGCTGACATCGGTGAGGCTAATTTCTGAGGAGTCGAGATTCTGGAAGGTTACATCCACGGTTTTGAGGGCGGTTTCAAACAAATCCCGCGCCTGCTGCATCGTCCCCGGAGAATCTGCCGAGAAGGCAAAGGACTTACGGGAGAGATACATATCCTGAAGTTCCGACTCCTGCTCCCAAGAGCTATTTTCCACCGCTAGGTTGACATTCGCCGCGTAGGAACCGGAGGCATTGGTGAAGACCCGTGTGGCCGCTTGGCGCAGGTCAATCCCCAATTCTGAAGCCTGTTGCAGGGCGTGCTTGCGGATAAAGTTTAGCTCAAGGGGTTCATCGGCTTCGGCAGCCATCTTGATGGCACGGTCAATGAGCGCCATCTGGTTGATAAAGAGATCGCGGAAGACCCCAGAACAGTTGACGACAACATCAATGCGTGGCCGCCCCAGCTCTTCTAGGGGGATGAGTTCCACTTTGTTGACCCGTCCCAAGGAATCGGGTAAAGGACGTGCCCCCACTAGCCAGAGCACTTGAGCAAGGGACTCGCCATAGGTTTTGATATTATCTGTGCCCCAGAGCACCATGGCGATGGTTTCTGGCCATTGGTTGTTGTTTTCCGCTTTTTGCCGCGCTAGAAGGCGATCGACCACAACTTTGGCAGACTGCACAGCAGCGGCAGTGGGAATGGCTTGGGGATCCAAGGCGTGGATATTTTTGCCCGTCGGCAAGACCTCAGGATTGCGAATTGGATCGCCACCGGGGCCGGGGAGAATGTACTCGCCTTCAAGGGCTTGCAGCAGTGCCCCCAGTTCATTGTCGGCCACAATCTGCTGTAAACAGAATTCGAGGTATTCCATCAGGGGCTTGAGGGCAGCGGCATCCACTTGGGTATAGCCTGCACCATGGAGGGATTCAATCCACGGCTCTTTGCGCCCCATGTTAAAGAAGTTCAGCTTCGAGACCCGCGACACACGACCCTCGGCATCGGCTTGGGCTTGGACGAGGGCACTGACGGCAGCACGGGTCGCCTCGTTAATCTGGCGCAGCAGTTCAACATCCGCCAGTACCCCGCGATCGCTATTTTGATAAATCTCATCAATGTCCCGCCCTAGACTCTCGGCAATGAGCCTGGGCAAGCTCTTAATGCCGTCCTCAGAGCGATCCAAGCTGGCAATATTGACCAAGGTAGCCACTGCTTCTTCCGTTGTCGGCGGTTTGCCAATTACGTGCAGGCCACAGGGCAGGAGGCGGCTTTCAATTTCCATCAGCTTGATATAGACCTTGCCCACGAGGGTATCGCGCTCCTCGGCAGTGAGATCTGCCGCGTCCTTAGCGGGGAGAGCCACATCCTGATCGAGATTGACTAGGCGGCACTTGTCCATGATCGTGTTGACAATCTGAACCCCCCGACCGCTATCTTTCAGGGTTTGGTAGGAACCAATGAGATCGCTGAGTTCCCGCAGCCCTTTGTAGAGGCCGGCATTTTCCGCGGGGGGCGTGAGGTAACTAATCGTGTTGGCATAGCTGCGGCGTTTGGCAATGGTGGCTTCGGAGGGGTTATTGGCAGCGTAGTAGTAGAGGTTGGGAATACAGCCAATGAGATTATCGGGGTAGCAATCCCCAGACATGCCCATCTGTTTGCCCGGCATGAACTCCAAAGAACCGTGGGTGCCAAAGTGGAGCACTGCATCCGCCTGCCAAATGTGGTTGAGGAAGGTGTAATAGGCAGCAAAGCCGTGGTGGGGACTGGCAGAGCGAGAAAAGAGCAGCCGCATTGGATCCCCTTCGTAGCCAAAGGTGGGCTGCACGCCAATAAAGACGTTGCCGTAGGCTTTGCCGTAGATGAGCAGGTTTTGGCCGTCACTGTTCAGGTGCCCTGGCGGTTTGCCCCAGTTTTCTTCAAGGCGCTTGGCGTAGGGGGTGAGGCGCTCGTATTCCGGCACGCTCATGCGGTAGGCAATGTTGAGTTCGGGACTCCCCACTTGGGCACGGGCATCGTGGAGAATTTCCTGCATCAGGGCTTCGGCACTCTCGGGCATGTCCTGCACGTCATAGCCGTTGTTTTTCAGGGCTTCCATGACTTTGTAGATGGAGCCAAAGACATCCAAGTAGGCGGCGGTGCCAACATTGCCTTTATCCGGCGGGAAGCTAAAGATGGTGATGGCGACTTTCTTTTGCACCTTGGGTTTGCGGCGCAGATTGGCCCACTTCAGTGCCCGCTGTACGATCATTTCGACGCGGTCTTGGAGGGCGATCGCCTTACCGGTCACGCCATCGCGACCGGAAAGAATAATTGGCTCAATGGCACCATCCAGTTCCGGTAGAGCAATTTGCAGCGCCACTTGAATCGGGTGCAGCCCCAGATCGCTGTCTTCCCATTCCTCAGTGGTTTGAAACACCAAGGGCAGTGCCACCATGTAGGGACGGTTGAGTTTTTTCAGTGCCGCCACAGCTTTGGGATGATCCTGCTTGGCAGGCCCCCCCACAAGGGCGAATCCCGTGAGAGAGACAACGGTATCAACAATGGGTTTCTCAGGGTTGACGGGATCGTAGAAAAATTTTTCTAGGGGCGTCGAAAAGTCCAGCCCACCAGAGAAGACGGGAATCACCCGCACCCCTTGGGATTCAAACTCTTGCACAATGGCGACATAGTGAGCGTCATCACCGGTGACAAGGTGGGTACGCTGCAACAGCAGGCCAATGGTGGGCACGAGAGGGTCTTTGAGATCAGCGCCAATATCGCGGCGACTGTTGAACCAGTTGAGGTACTCCTTAAGATCCTCAAACATTTGCGGTGCAAGGGGGTGCCAAATACCGGTGTCGGGGTAGGTGACCGGTTCTTGGTAGCTGAGGTTGCTGTTTGGCTGACCTTTGAAGACGTAGCGATCGGCCAGCATGAGGAGGAAGTTTTCTAGGTTCTCTGGCGACCCGCCCAGCCAATACTGGAAGCTGAGCATGAAGTTGCGGGCATCCTGAGCCTTGTCAATGGGGAGGTACTTCAGCACTTGGGGCAGGGTTCGCAGGAGTTTGAGCATGGCATCTTGGAAGCCGGCACCTGACTTCTCCTTGCGCTTTTTCATGAAGTTGGCAATGACGCTCTTGGATTGGCCAATCTGAGCCAAGGAAAAGCTGCCCATTTTGTTGAGGCGCATCACTTGGGGCAGCGAGGGGAAGACAACCGCTACATCCAAGCGATCGCGATAGGGCTGAACCGCCTCGACCACCTTATCCGCTAAGTCCTCAATGAAAATCAGGGAGGCGATAAACACATTTGCCCGCGCCACGTCCTCACAGAAGGCGGCATAGTTTTCGGGATTGCGCAGTTCCTCAAGGAGATAGCCACTGATTTCAATGGCCACCTGTGGATGGGTATCGTTAATGCTGCGAACCGCTGCCGACAGCGCGCTCTGGTATTGGGCTTCAAGTACCACATACACCACTCGCAACAGCGATCGCCCATTTAACGCCGCTGGCGCGATATGCCGAATCGTGGACTTGACGTGGGTGAACATGCGTTCAAACTCCTTGTAACGATCGAGACCAAACCCCAAGGGGGATATACCTTTTGTGGTTGTAGCAGAAAATCAAGCTGGCAAGCGACTTTGCGGTTCTGTGGTAACAAATTGCAAAGTATTGCTACCTAAGTATTAAAACTTATTACAGGACTGGATCGCTGGGAAATCAAGGGCACTAGACAACCGTTTTCCAATCGCCACGTGCGATCGCTAATCTCTCGCAATTCAGTGGCCTCATGGGTGACCACAAGCAGGCTCCAGTGTTCCTTGAGGCGGCGCAGCACCTGTACCAATTGGCGGCGCATTGACCAATCCAGACCCGCTGTGGGTTCATCGAGCAAGAGCAGGTAGGGTTGGCGCACCAGTTGCACAGCAAGCGCGAGGCGACGCTGCTGACCACCGCTCAAGGATTCGGGGCGGGTGTGCAAAGGCAAATGATCGAGACCCACATCGGCAAGGGCGCGGTAAAAGTTTTCGTAGGGAATTTCTGGGTGGCCAAAGCGCAGCTCTTCGAGAATGGTACTGCCACAGAAGTAGCGATCTGGGAACTGAAAGACCAATCCGGCCAACTGTTGTAAATGATCGGGTGTGAGAACCTGATCCTGCCATCGAATGATTCCCCGACTGGGGGTGGCCAAGCCCGCTAAAATCTCTAGTAGGGTGGTTTTGCCGGATCCACTGGGTCCGATAATTAATCCCAGTTCAGCCATACCCAAGTCTAAATTAATGTCCCGCAAAATGGGCTGAGGGGTGGCGGCGGGGTGGTAGCTGAGATGGTGAACCGAAAACAAGATGCAGACTCCGGAGGTAACGACCGTGCAAACACGTCAACTGCGCCTGTGGCAACGCTTTGCTCTCTATCTTAGTGGAGCGATCGCCCCCTGGGTACTGAGTACCGCTGCCCTTGCTGGGGATCCTTTCCGTACGGGCGCTCAAGCACGACCCATTTCCGATCAAACGGAAGCTGTCTTTGTTGCCCTCTTTCGCGATGGCAACTATGTCAAAGGTAAAGAGTTACTGCCGGCGGCCTTGGAGCGCGATCGCCAAGAACCCCTAACCCTGACCTTGGCTGCTGCCATTGCCTATCTTAATGAAGACTGGGCAGGGTACAAACGCTACGCTGAGGAGACCCTACGCGCTGCCCAAGCCCTCACGAGCCGCGATCGCCTGCGGGGAAATCTCTATCAAGCCGTGGGGCATTTCCTGATGGCTGGCTATGAAATTTCCGATGCCGGATCGGGGCCTGTGGCTGGTGCCCCCGCCGCTCTGTTGCGGGTACAGCGGGTTCTCGATCATGTGGGGCGAGCCGAAGCTGTCAATCCTCGCGATCCGGAATTGAATCTTGTTCGTGGCTTTATGGAGTGGGGTATTGCCAGTAATGTGGGCTTTGTCAGCATGGATCGGGCCATTCAAACCCTGCAAACCTACGCCGCTCCCAATTACCTGAGTTATCGAGGCTTGGCCTTGGCCTATCGCGATCGCAAGCAATGGCCGCAAGCCTTAAACGCAGTTGATCAAGCCTTGGCACTTGCCCCCCACAATCCAGAACTCCTTTATCTGAAAGCACAAATTTTGGCCGCCAGTGGCAACCGATCGCAGGCACAGCAATATTTCCAGCAAGCCCTAGCCAAACAAAGCCAATTGCCGCGAGGGATTCGCGAGGAAATTCAGCAGTTTAGCCGTCGCCTTTTGCCCCAAGGCTAGGTTGTTGGCTCAGACAGCAGCTTTGAAATTGGCAGCTTGGCAATATCTGTGCCGAGCAGGGGCTGAACCTGTTCCAAAATAGCGCAAATTTCTTTGCGGCAGTTCCACTGAGGGATTTTGCCATAGCGAAGCGTCAGTTGCGTTAAAACTTCCAGCGCATAATCAGGAAAGTCCAGTGCATCAGCAATTGCCGCCAGTTTTAGCAAGTGGCTAGGGCTCTGTAGGTGCTGGTTTTGCTGCTGTTGATTCTCATTGAGCAAATCCCGCAGGTAAATTGCATCGGCCCATAGCAGTTGACCCCCTCGCCGTTGGGAGTGAAATGGGGAAACGTAGCGCGGTAATCGGCACCAACCATCATTGGTGAGTAGGTCAAAGAGCACAAAGCCTTGAGCGCGCAAATATGCATCAATATCCCCAAAGAGGGGCTGCCCTCTGTAAACCTCCGAAAACTCAACTTCAACCATGATTGCTAAAGTACTGGCTGCCAGAAGCCGCTCACCGCCTTGCAACACATCTAGATCTGCACCTTGGACATCCACTTGCAGGACATCTACGCTCTCAAGGCCTTCAGCTTGGGCAAATGCGTCAAGGGTGGTTGTTTCCACCTGAACACTTGCCGCTACATCCAAGCCAGGATTAAATCCTTGAAATCGCGATGTGTAGCTCAAATTTGGTGGATATAAAGAACTGCAATGAATGGCGTTGGTAATGTAAAGGGTTGATTCTCCCACCTCTTTGCCCAACGTCAGCGGATAGTGACGCTCAAACCACGTAATTCCTTGGGCGGCTAAGGCGGTATTGGCCTGATCACAGGCGTCGGCATCCGCATCAAAACCATAAATTCTGAGATTGGGGGCAAAGATATGCCATGGAGATTGGGCATAATCATCCTCATGATAGATTTTGCGAGAGCCAACGATGCACAGCGTTAAAGAAAGCGGATCGAGCTTGCCTGCCGCTTTTAGCGTATTGTTAACGAGTCCCATAGCAAAGTAAAATTTCTACGACGTCAACGACAATTCTGAATTATGCCCCAGCGAACACTGCCTTTTGCTCAATCATCGCCACCTTGGTAAAGCGAGCGATCCAATCCAAGAATTTTCACCCCCTTGGCTCCCCAAGATTTCAGTCCTCGTGATAGGTTAACGGTGAAAATGCGACAGGATGCAGGACTATGCACACCAGAACCAAAGGGGAATCGCTTGTCCGCTGACTGGATGTGCGTAAGGCCTACCGTCAGCCCAACGGTCAGGTCACTAGCATTTTGGGTTGCGCCTACGTCTGGGTTTGAGGGTGTTCCATCTTTGGGAAAAGGGCTGTACCGCTCCTGTGCGACGATAAATATAAGCAGCCAAAAATCTGGAGAACTTCCCTCACCCGATGATTGATGAACTATTGGAACTCTCGCCCAACTGGGGACTGGATACCCTGTTGTTACTTGTGGTGTTGTTGGCACTCGAAGCGGTTCTCTCAGCGGACAATGCGATCGCCCTAGCGGCCTTGGTACGAGGCATCGAAGACTTAGATGCACAACGGCGGGCACTCAATCTGGGACTGGCCATTTCTTACGTTTTTCGCATTGGCCTGATTTTCACAGCGACTTGGGTCTTGCGGTTCTGGCAGTTTGAGTTGGCGGGGGCACTCTATCTGCTGTGGTTATCGGCAAAGTACTTTTTCTTTACGACCGAGCCAGAACATGAACACGAGCGGGTGATTCGTTCTTTTTGGCAGGCAGTCCCCCTATTGGCCTTAGCGGATTTGGCCTTTTCCCTCGATAGCGTGACAACGGCGATCGCCCTGTCGGATGAGCGTTGGCTGGTATTACTCGGCGGCACGATTGGCGTGATTATGCTGCGCTTTATGGCGGAGCTATTTATCCGCTGGCTAAAAGAATTTCCTCGACTTGAGGATGCGGGCTATTTCACAGTGATGCTGGTGGGTCTGCGGCTGCTCATTCGCGTGATTAATCCCCAGCTGGTACCCTCGGACTGGGTGATGATTAGCCTGATTGCCCTTTGCTTTACGTGGGGCTTTTCCAAGCGGGAGGTGGAGGAGCCAGACACCCCCCCAACCCTTCCCAAGTCAACCCATGAACCTACATCTCATACACCCAAGAGGTGAAGGCCGGCTCCCAAGGCACCAGTTCCTGCGTCTGGAACCAGAGATTGATTTCCCGCTCAGCATTTTCGGGACTGTCGGAGCCGTGAATTACATTCCGTCCCACATCTACAGCAAAATCGCCCCGGAGCGTTCCTGGCTCCGCATTGAGGGGATTAGTGGCACCAATCAGTTTGCGGGCATTGGCAATCACCCCCCGGCCTTCCCAGACCATGGCCACCACCGGTCCAGAGGTAATGAAATTCACTAGCCCCGTAAAGAAGGGCTTATCTTTGTGTTCGCCGTAGTGCTGCTCTGCCAATTCGCGGCTGACCCGCATCAGTTTGAGGCCGACCAGTGTGTAGCCTTTTTGTTCAAATCGTTGGATAATCGTCCCCACTAGCCCACGCTGAACGCCATCGGGCTTAATGGCTAGAAATGTCCGTTCCACGCAGTATGTCCTCTGCTCGATCTACAGGATTGATTTTACGGTTTTCGGGGGTCGGATGCCGCTACCACTGTACCAAGTTGATGCCTTTACCCAAGAACCCTTTCGGGGTAACCCGGCGGCCGTATGTGTCCTAGGGACGTTTTTTGAGGATGCAACCTTGGCGGCGATCGCCCGCGAAATGAATCTTTCAGAAACGGCTTTTGTCGTACCGCTGGCCAGTGGCTTTCACCTGCGCTGGTTTACCCCTGTGGCAGAAGTGGATCTCTGTGGTCATGCCACCCTCGCAACAGCCCATGTCCTCTGGCAGCATCAAGGGGTGGTAGGGGATCTAGAATTTCACACCCGCAGCGGTCTCCTGCGTGCCCAGCGCCTTGGGGATTGGATCGCCCTTGATTTTCCGCAGCAGCCCGTAATGCCCCTTGCGGATCAGCAGGTGCAAGCCTCAATCATTGCAGCGCTCGGGACACCACCCATATTTATGGGGCAAGCGGGCAGCGATCTGCTGGTGGATCTGGTCGATGCCAGTGCTGTAGCCCAGTTGAAACCCGATTTTGACCAAATTGCCCGCCTGCCTTGCCGAGGATTGATTGTGACCGCCCAGGCCAATGGCGCGGAATATGACATCGTCTCCCGTTTTTTTGCCCCCCAACTGGGCATCCCTGAGGATCCGGTCACTGGCTCGGCGCACTGTAGCTTGTATCCCTACTGGCGAGCAAAACTGGGGAAGGACAAGTTATTGGCCTATCAAGCCTCAGCGCGGGGGGGCGTGATTAAAATTCACCCCCACAGGGGCGATCGCCTGCGGCTATTGGGTCAGGCGGTTACGATTTTCGCTGGCGAACTCCTGCTTTAGAATTCAATCCCCGGCTGGGCTTTAACGCCCTGTTCGCGAAAGGGATGCTTGACAAGGGTCATTTCCGTCACCAGATCTGCGGCGTCAATCAGGGCTGGGGGAGCACCGCGTCCGGTGAGAATCACATGGGTCATTTCTGGCTTGCGGGCAAGTCCCTCGAGCACCTGTGCCACAGTTAAGTAGTCCAGCTGGAGGGCGACATTAATTTCATCGAGCAGTACCAAACGGTACTCGGGGTTGGTGATGTAGCTCAGACCCAGCTCCCAAGCCGCTTGGGCACAGGCGATATCCCGCTGGCGGTCTTGGGTTTCCCATGTAAAGCCCTCCCCCATCGCATGGAAGGCCAGTTGGTCTGACCAATGGCTAAGAACCGCTTTTTCCGCTGGCTCCCACGCCCCCTTGATAAATTGAATAATTGCCACGCGATAGCCATGCCCCAAGGAACGCAGCACCATGCCAAGTGCCGCTGTGGTTTTGCCCTTGCCGTTGCCCGTATGGACAATAATGAGACCTTTTTCACGGGTGCGCTCCGCGAGGCGTTGCGCCTGCACGGCTTTGCGCTGCTGCATTTTTTGGCGGTGCTGTTCGTCAGTGAGCATGGGCTAGCTGGCAAGGTACTCGTGAATATCGCCGCGGCGTTTGCGGAGTTTGCTGAGGGCCTCCCGCTCAATTTGCCGCACCCGCTCGCGACTAATGTTGAGCAGTTCGCCCACTTTGGCAAGGGTGAGGGGCTGGCCGTTTTCTAGGCCAAAGCGTAGGGAGAGCACATGGCGTTGCTGCGGGGTCAGATCCGCCATCAGCCGTTCAAGGTCACTGCGCAACGAGGATTGAGCGGCAAACTCCTCCGGTGAAATGGACGGATCCTCGAGCAATTCCCCCAACTCCGTATCCTGATTATCGCCGACACGGACATCAAGGGAGAGGGGTTGTCGCGCCCGTTCGAGATATTCCCGCACTTGGGCAGGGGTTAATTCCAGTTCTGCCGCCAGTTCATTAATCGTGGCAGCGCGACCGAGGCGTTGGGATAGTTGTCGCTGGGCTTTTTTGATTTTGTTCAGCTTTTCGGTGATGTGGATAGGCAGACGGATCGTGCGCCCTTTTTCAGCGATCGCCCGTGTAATGGCTTGGCGAATCCACCAGTAGGCATAGGTGGAGAAACGATACCCCTTGGTGGGGTCAAATTTTTCTACCCCCCGCTGCATCCCGATTGTGCCCTCTTGGATTAGATCAAGCAGATCCACATTGCGCTTGATGTACTTTTTGGCAACCGAAACCACCAGCCGCAGGTTGGCCTCCACCATTTTGCGTTTGGCGCGCTCGCCATTTTCGATAATTGTCTCTAATTCTGCTTCACTCATGTTGGCGGCGGCGGCCCATTCAGCACGGGTAGGTTCACGGTTGAGTTCTGCCGCGAGCTTTTCGCGAATCTCGTTCATGGCGCTAAGCTGCTGCACCTGTTTGCCGTAGATCACTTCCTGTTCGTGGGTGAGCAATGGCACACGGCCAATCTCCCGTAGGTAAGTGCGCACTAAATCTTTTGAAGTATCCATAGTCCCTATCGCTCGTTCTCAAGGTTGACAGCAGTGATTCGTCCAAGGCCTAGGAATATCGTTTTCTCTATAGGATGGGCGATCGCCCCTGCTAAAGATCGCGGCCAAGCCAACGGTGCTTTAACAGCGTTTTCGTAGATACGTTACATATATTAAGAATCTTAACATTTCTAAATCTGTTCATCGGAATACTAACACCGACCTTTGGCGGTTCTTAATCTTTTTTTTATATTTACCCCATTGAAAAATCTCTATGAATTTTGAAAATACAGATGGAGTTAATAAATCTTTGGTTCACGCCTCAGACCTACTGAAGAGTTATCCATTCTTGCGGCTAGGGGTATGCAGTCGCGTCTTAGGAATGAGACGTATTTTCTTGGAGTAGGGATTTAATTTGTGCTAACAACTGCCCCAGTTTCCCCTCCTCAAAAAGGGCATTGATCAGGGCTAGCCCGCTGGTGGATAGGAGCAGTTTATTGAGATCAGCAGGGGTGCCCCCGTTGGCAAAGGTATAAATTTTGGCATCGCCAATCACCCCCGGTTGCGGGGCAAGGGCTTGGAGAACTTGTGGCAGTTGCGGTGCCAGTTCTGGCCAGAGGGCTGTAATCACTTGAGCTGTCAAGTTAGCGTTGCTAATCACATTTTTGGCCGCGAGCATGGCCTCCATCCCTTCAGCTTCAGCAAGGGCTTTATCACGGTTGGCCGCCGCAAGGGTGCGAATCGCTTCCGCCTCCAGTTCCGCTGCCTGTTGGGCAATTTCCGCTTGCCGCCGCCGCCGAAAGGCATCAATTTCCACAACGTTTTGCTCTAGCACCCGTTTTTCAGCCGCTTCCCGCTCTGCGGCAATAATCGCTAGGTTTTTCTGGCGATTGGCTTTTTCCACTTCGATGGCGGTGGTGACCGCAGATTCTGCCCGTGCCCGCTCGGCTTCGGCAATCAGACTTTCTTTTTTCTTGGTGGCAACGGCGATCGCCACATCCTCTTGGGCAAGACGCGCTTGACGCTCGGACTCCGCAATGGCCACCTGTGCTTGCAAACGGTTGGCCTCCACCTGCTGCTGGCGACTGATCTCGGCGATTTCTGCCTCCTGCTGTTGCTGGGCTTGCGTTACCTTCAGGAGTTTATTTTTTTCCTCCAGTTCAATGCTGGCCTCGATTTCCTTCTGTTGGATGGCAAGTCTTTTGCGGATTTCTTCTTCCTCAACCGCTTGGGCTTGGAGCAACTTTGCCCGCTGAATCGCGGCTGCCTCTGCTGCTTTGGCCTCCTCAATTTCCCTTTCCCGCTGCGCTTTTAGGGCTTCCACCTTCAGGCGTTGGCTTAACAGTGCCGCTTCTTTTTCCTCTTCAATTTGCAGGGAGCGTTTTTGGGCATCCAGTTCCTTTTGTTCGATCGCTACCCGGGTTGAGAGTTCGACTTCCCGCTTTTGTTGAATCGAGCGTTGAATCGTTTCTGTGCGCAGCCGCACCCCCTGAGCATCAAAAAAGTTGTTTTCGTCGTAGGTGTCACTCTCTTGGACTTCTGAGATGGCAATGTTGTTGAGGGTGAGTCCAACTTTTTGCAGATCCTGCTGCATCAGGTTGAGTACCTCTTGGGCAAACCCCAGTTTGTCGGAGTCAATTTCAGCCAAGGACTTGTGTTTTGCAGCTGCGCGAATGGCATCGTCCGCCCGTTTTTCAAGGGCATTCTTGATGTCTTCGGGGGTAATGCGGTTATTTTGGGAAAGGCGAGCGGCGGCAGTGAGGACATCCTCTTCGGTGGCATTGATGCAGACATAAAAGGTGACCCGCATATCAGCCCGCAGATAATCTTGGGTACGCACCGCCAATTTGCCCGTTCGCTCTACGTCAATGGAGATTTCCCGCAGCGGTACCCGTGTCAACTCATGGAACCCCGGCAGGGCAATGCAGCCACCATTGAGAATGACTGTTTTTTTCTTAACAAAAATCCCCCCCGTGCGCACAAAGGCTTCGTTGTTGGGGGTAATGACATAGACGCGCGTGTAAGCCCAAATGCTCAGGAGCAGTAAAATCACAATGCCGGCAATCACACCGGGAAAAAAGAGCAGCCCACCCAGATTACCCATGACAATGGGGGGAGACTCCGCCAGTACTGTGGCTTTGGTTTGGGTGCGGGGAGGTGCTGGCAATTCTGGTGTCGGTAATGCCTGCAAAAATGTCAGCCAGTAAAGCATAGAACTGCCCCCTCAGCGTTAATTTCAGTGTGGCATTTTGGGGGCGATCGCCCGCTATTTTTAAGGGTTCTTTAATTCGCTGGAGCCACTTCAGTGGTTGAGGCCACGGCGGCATCTTTGCGCTTTTTCTTCTCTGTGACTGTCACAGGTCGCATTTCAATATGGTTGAGCAGTGTCGTGACAAAGGCAAAGAGCAAAAAGGGCAAGGTTAAGACCAAAATTAGCCCCCCGACCAGAAACGCCTGCACGGGATTATTGTAGAGGGTGAGGGATGCGGCCAAACCAATAAAGATCACAATCAGCCAAACAATGACTTGGCCATAAATATCCCCGAAGGTGAGGGTGCAGACGAAACGGTATTTTTGTAAGCTGTTTTGTAGTTCATTGGCCATAGGGGCTATCCTCGCGGCGTATGCTGAACAGTTCCAGTTAAAAAATAAGCTTTTGGCTCAGGGGGAGTAAAACGGAGGTTGCGTGACAGGGTTGGCAAGTACAGAGAAACGAAGGTACCTGAATTTTAGAAAACCTGCCCCCAAGATTAAAGCCCTTGCAACAAATGTACAAACTTTGGTTAGAAAAAGCGGGCACGGGCATTGGACAGCCCTTTTCTAACATTGGGATCCACCAAACCCGCCTCTCTAATCGTGGCTTTCAGAAGCTGGCGTGTCTTCTCTCGGTGTGAAAAGGGCTGTAATATGACAGATTGTATCAAAACTGCACCGATCGCCCCCGAAGCACTCTATGGGTAAGTTTTACCGTTTGACCACCACGGCGGGTTTACAGGCTGCCCTTGGCACATTACCTCCCGCAACCACCCTTGGTTTTGTGCCGACAATGGGGGCACTGCATGGGGGGCATGCCGCCTTGATCCAGCGGGCACGGCAAGAGTGTGATGTGGTCGTTGTCAGTATTTTTGTCAACCCGCTTCAGTTTGGCCCCCAAGAGGATTTGGAGCGCTATCCCCGTGCCCTTGAGGCGGATACGGCACTTTGTCAGCAGTTAGGGGTGGATCTGCTCTTTGTGCCCAGTGTGGCTGAACTGTATCCAGCGGGGATGGAGAGTCTCACGGTAGTTGAGCCACCAAGGGAGTTAACGGAACGCCTCTGTGGGCGATCGCGCCCCGGCCATTTTCGCGGGGTAGCAACAATTGTGCTGAAGCTCTTGCATTTGGTGCAGCCCGATCGCGCCTATTTTGGCCAAAAGGATGCCCAGCAGTTAGCAATTATTCGCCGCTGTGTGGCGGATTTGAATCTGGACGTGGAGATCATTGGCTGCCCCATTGTCCGCGATGCCGATGGCCTTGCCCTCAGTTCCCGTAATCAATACCTCAGTGCGGGCGATCGCGCCACCGCCTTAGCCCTAAGTCAGAGCCTAGAGGCAGCGACTGCTGCTTTTCGTCAAGGTTGCTTTGCTGCCAGCGATCTCTTGGAGCAGGTTCACAACCATCTGCGCCAGTTTCCCCAGTTGCGCCTCGACTATGCCGAATTGGTGCATCCCCAGACCCTTGTGCCCTTGGAACGCATTGAGACCGTGGGACTGCTGGCGATCGCGGGTTGGGTGGGGCAAACGCGCCTCATTGACAATTGCCTATTGGATCGCCGCCTGCCGATTCTGGCTGTGGATGGCCCTGCCGGCGCGGGGAAGTCAACCGTGACGCGACTAGCAGCCCAAGCCCTAGGGTTGCAGTACCTTGACACCGGTGCCATGTATCGAGCAGTAACTTGGTGGTGCTTGGGCAATAACATTGATCTCAGGGATGAGCCAGCCGTCGTAGAGGCGATCGCCCATTGTCAGTTGCGTCTTGAGAGCAGCGATCCCCCTCAACCCACACGGGTGTGGATCAACGATTGCGAGGTCAGCCAAGCGATTCGTTCCCTAGAGGTGACGCAGCGAGTGTCCCAAATTGCCGCCCTGCGGGGTGTGCGACGACTCATGGTACAACAACAGCGGGCGATCGGAGCCAATGGGGGCATTGCTGCCGAAGGTCGTGATATTGGTACCCATGTCTTTCCCGAGGCAGGCTTGAAAATTTTCCTAACGGCCTCGCCCGAAGAGCGTGCCCAGCGCCGCTGGCAGGAGTTACAACAACAAGGACAATGCGACCTCTCCTACGAGGAATTGCTCGCTCAGATTACCGCTCGCGACACAGCGGATCAGCAACGCACCTACGCCCCTTTTCGCAAAGCTGCCGATGCCATAGAAGTCTGTACGGACAACTTGGGGATCGATGAGGTGGTGAGTAAAATTGTTCATCTCTACCGCAGTCGCTTTCCTCAACCTTGATGAGCAAGGGAGATTTCCCGTACAGTAGCAGAGGAGAGTTCACGCCGAGCACATTTCTATGGATCGCAATCCCCTCGATCTTGTACAACAACTCTACTACACCGGTATTGGAGCGGCTGCTGCTGCCATTGAATCCCTACAGGATGAGGCCAAACGCCAAGAATACCTGACGCAACTGCGGGTGGATGCCCGCCAATTGGCCACCGTCTGTGCTGAGAAAGGCCGCCTCACCGAAGCGCAAGCACGGGAACTGATTCAAGCCTTCATTGCCCAACAGCAGCAACCCTCTGCGACCCCTGAGCCTGCTCCTCGCGAGAGTGCTGACTTAGCCGCAGATATTCAAACGCTTCTCGAAACGCTGCGCGCCATTCGCCAAGACCTACAGCAGGATTCTCAGGCACCCACGTCCTAGGATTTGCGCATTATTGGGAAGTCGGTGCCCTGAATGATGGCTCTTTAGTCGTTGTCCCAGCACTCACGGCCAATGAGGTCGCCAATGCGATCGCGCAGCATAAAATCACAGCGCTCTAGCTCTGCCTCAATGAGGGGCCACTCCCGAACGGGCACAAACTGGCAGAGGGTGTAAATGGGCTGCTGCCGACTCACCACACCTTTGGCCACCAGTCGTCGTGCTTCATCTTTGACGAGTTCGATGGAGTATTGAAGGGATTGAACCATAACATCCTCGTTTGGCTGAAGAGACCCTAGGATTCAGAATTGGCAAAGTGTAATATCCAATACTGAACTATTTTAACTTTTGCCCTAGGGAGCTACCTGTCATAATAACAAATGTTTCCTAAGTCAGGGGGTTCTGATCAAAAAATCCTACTACTGGTGGAAGCGAGTGGCGCGTCACCTGTTCTTGAGGTTACATTGACTGTCACTGCCCCAGAGCATCGTTTATCCTAGAGAAAGGCAATGCTAAACAAAATCTAAAGACTGCCCCATGGCTTTCCATCTTCCCCAATTGAGCTGCCAACTGCGTCCAGAGGTGGCTGCCCTCCAAACCGAACTTGTGCAGTGGCGACGCTATTTGCACCAGCGACCAGAATTGGGCTTTCAAGAACACCTGACGGCGGCCTTTGTCAGTGAGAAACTACGGCAATGGGGCATTCAGCATCGCACGGGTATTGCGGAAACGGGAATTGTGGCCGTGATTCCGGGAGCGCGACCGGGGCCAGTGCTGGCGATTCGCGCCGATATGGATGCGCTGCCAGTGCAGGAGGAAAACGATAAGCCCTACCGCTCTCTCCATGAGGGGAAAATGCACGCCTGCGGGCACGATGGTCACACAGCGATCGCCCTTGGGACTGCGAAATACCTTGCTGAGCACCGCGATTTTGCTGGTACGGTCAAAATCATCTTTCAACCAGCGGAAGAAGGCCCCGGTGGGGCTAAACCCATGATTGAAGCGGGAGTTCTCGATGCCCCGAAAGTGGATGGCATTATTGGCCTGCACCTCTGGAACTTTCTGCCCGTTGGTACGGTGGGGGTGCGTAGTGGGCCGTTGATGGCGGCAGCGGAATTCTTTGAGTGTGAAGTACACGGCAAGGGGGGACACGCCGCTTTACCCCAATTTACGGTGGATACGGTTCTCGTTGTTGCCCAGATCATTACGGCTTTGCACACTATCGTCTCGCGCAACGTGGATCCCCTAGAGACAGCGGTGATTTCCGTGGGGGCAGTACATGCGGGCACCGCCAAGAACGTGATTGCCGATACCGCGACCTTTCGGGGAACAGTGCGATACTTTAAGCCAGAGTTGGGGGACTGGCTACCCCAGCGCATTGAACAGGTGATTGCGGGTATCTGTCAGAGTCATGGCGCCACCTATGACTTTCGCTATGAGCGGATGTATCCCCCCACCGTCAACGATGCCAAGATGGCGAAATTAGTGCGCTCTGTTGCTGAATCGGTGGTTGAAGTGCCGGCTGGGGTCACGTCCCACTGTCAAACCATGGCGGCGGAAGATATGTCATTTTTCCTGCAAGCGGTTCCGGGTTGCTACTTCTTTTTGGGGTCAGCCAATGGCACACTGGGGTTAGATTTTCCCCACCATCATCCCCGCTTTGACTTTGACGAAACTGTTTTAAGTATTGGGGTTGAGCTGTTTGTCCGCTGTGTGGAGAAGTATTGTGGTCTAGTGGAGACCTAAATTTCCTATGTCCCTCACGGTACTCATTGCCGATGATGATCCCGGCATCCGCCTGTCGGTGAGTCACTTTTTGGAATCCGAAGGGTACTGTTGTCTGACGGCGGGAGATGGTGCCCAGGCCCTCGAAATGATCCACCGCTATCAGCCCCATCTGCTGATTACGGACATTGCCATGCCCAACATGAATGGCTATGAGTTGGTGCGGCAGGTGCGCCAGCATCCCTCATTGCGCTTACTACCAGTAATTTACCTCACCGCACGCACAGAACTAGAAGAGCGAATTCGCGCCTATCGCACCGGGGGCGATGTCTATCTTTCCAAGCCCTTTGACCTCAATGAGTTGGCAGCGGTGGTGCGTAACCTGTTGGATCGGGCGCAACTGGTACAAATCGAATGGCAGCAACGACAGCAACCCTTTGCGGCGCCGAAAACACGAACCCTCAGCGTTGATCTCACTCAACGGGAAAAGGAAGTGCTAGGGTTACTCGTGGCAGGACTCTCCAATGCCCAGATTGGCGATCGCCTGCACTTGAGCGCCCGAACGATTGAAAAGCACGTCAGTAGCCTCTTTCAAAAAACAGCGGTTCACAATCGAGCTGAGCTGGTGCGACTGGCCATTGAACAGGGCTTGGTGGAGCGACAAACCAGTTCCCAAGCTTGAGCCATAGCTGTTACCGTCAAGGAAGAGTGTTGAGGACCTGAAACGCGATGCAACGGATTCCCCCTGCCCCCGGCCAAGAATCGGTTTGGGACTATCCCCGTCCGCCCCGTGTTGAACCCACCTCAAAACACCTGCGGGTGGTCTTTAATAGTGTGGTGATTGCCGACACCCAGCGGGGACAGCGGGTACTAGAAACCAGTCATCCCCCAGTGTATTACTTTCCGCCAGAGGATGTACAGGTGCAGTATCTGGTGCCCTCAGCACGGCAAACCTTTTGCGAGTGGAAAGGACAAGGCGCCTACTACCACGTCAAGGTGGGCGATCGCCAAGCGGATAATGCAGCCTGGTACTATCCCAAACCTACCCCTGCTTTTGCGCCAATCTGCAACTACATTGCCTTCTATGCTGCTTTGATGGATGAATGCACCGTGGATGGTGTGGTGGTGATTCCGCAACCGGGGGGCTTCTATGGCGGCTGGATTACTCCGGACATTGTCGGCCCGTTTAAGGGGGCACCGGGGACTTGGGGCTGGTAAGGGCTGCTAAGTGTTTCTCAAATCACTCCATCTGCGCCACTTTCGCAACTACAGCGAGCAATCGGTGACGTTTGCTGCGCCAAAAACCATCGTCGTTGGGGACAATGCCCAAGGCAAGTCCAATTTGCTAGAGGCTGTGGAGTGGCTGGCCACACTGCAATCCCATCGCACCCATCGCGATCGCGACCTTATTCAGCAGGGACAAGAGAGTGCCCAAATTGAAGCCACCCTAGAGCGCCAAGGCGTCCCCCTTGATCTGGCGGTGAGTTTGCGCCCCCTCGCAGGCCGTGTCCTACGGGTGAATGGCTGTACCGTTAAGCGCACGGCGGAATTTCTGGGGCAACTCAATGCGGTGGAATTTTCCTGCTTGGATTTGGAACTGGTGCGGGGCACACCGGCCATTCGCCGCAACTGGTTGGATCGGATTTTGGTGCAATTGGAACCCCTCTATAGCCAACTGCTGCAAACCTACCAAAAAGCCCTGCGCCAACGGAATGCTCTCCTCAAACAGGCCGGCAGCCAAGGATGGGATGAAGCCCTCTGGCAGGCATGGAATCAGCAATTGGTGATCAATGGCACTCGCATTATCCGCCGCCGACAGCGCCTCATTGAACGCTTGGCACCCTTGGCTCAGGAGTGGCATCGCGTGTTGAGTGGCGATCGCGAGACACTCACCTTGACTTATGAGAGCCATGTGCCCCTTGGGGATGGCACTTCTGAAGTGATTGTGGCTGCCTTTAATGAGGCCTTGGCCGCTCGCCGCACTATTGAACTGCTGCAAAAAACCAGTCTGGTGGGACCGCACCGTGATGATGTGGGCTTGTGCCTCAATGAGCAAAGTGCCCGTCAATTTGCTTCCCAAGGGCAGCAGCGCACGCTGGTATTGGCGTTGAAACTGGCGGAACTGGCTCTTGTGGAAAGTGTGGTGGGCGACACTCCCCTTTTGTTGTTGGATGATGTCCTCGCCGAATTGGATTTGCAGCGGCAGGGAATTTTATTAGAGGTGATGGGCGATCGCTACCAAACGCTGATTACCACCACCCACCTTGCCCCCTTTGCCACCCCTTGGCGGCAACAAGCACAAATTCTTAAGGTGACGGCGGGGACGATCGCAAGCGTGCCTGACACTGCTGCTGAAACCAGTGACTAATCTGGGAAACGGTTAGCTCAGCAATGGGCACCCCCTCCCTTGCAGCAATTTGCCGCAGTTGCTTGAGGGCACTGATTAAAATTTGGCCATACCATGTCATAAACCCCCCTTGGCGCTGCTCCTCCGCTTGCAACTGGGGATCGGCAGCAACAAGTTCATAGACTTGGGCTTCCGTCAGGTCTTCGAGGGGGTTTCCCTCAGTCTTAGCTCGCAAATAGCGCTGGGCATACACCGCCACTCGAATAGCAAAGCGATCTGCGGCCGGTAAGAGCAGTTGATCAATCTCTTGACACTCACTGACGGTGAGCAGATCTGCAGGATTCATGAACGGCTTAGGCCAGTCCAGCGGGTGTCGGTGCTGCTGTGGATTCTTGGATATTAATCACGTTGGGCGTAAAGAGAAAGACCCCATCCCCAAGGCGCGATTGATGGCCATTGATGGCATAGGTGCTACCAGCGGCAAAATCAGAAATGCGCTGTGCCTCGGTGACATCGAGGTGCTCTAGGTTGAGAATCACTGCCTTGTCAGCCCGCAGCGCTTGAACGATCAGGGTCGTATCACTGAGGGACTGCGGCTTGATCACCACTACTTCATAGCCACTACTCAAGGAATGACCAAAGGCAGTCAGTTCACTCATGACAACTCCCCCCTGGGAACATAGCAACAGTACCTACGATTCAATAATGACATTAGACTTCATCCTGTTATACCGACTACATCAAAATTTATGCAAATTCCAGCCTTACAGTCTTGGCACTGCGTGAATTTTTGAGCAGGCATAGCTCTTTCTAATATCGGTTGCAGCCCCCACTGGGCATAGGCAAGTTACTGGTTGCGCACTAGAATAGGCGCACTTAGGTTTAGGACTATCTCAATGATCAAACGTAGCCAAGCGAAGCGATATAGCTCCCTTGGGGCGATCGCCCTTCTGAGCGCGTATCTCGTGGTCGCGAGTCCTCACCCCGCCTTGGCGATGCACATTAGCGAGGGGTTTTTGCCCCTTGGCTGGGCAGTGGGCTGGTGGCTGGTTTTTTTACCCTTTTTGGCATGGGGACTATGGGCACTGCGACAACAGATTCAACAGCAACCAGAGTCAACCCTGCTGATTGCCTTAGCCGGTGCCTATGCCTTTGTCCTCTCTTCGTTGAAGATTCCTTCCGTTACGGGTAGCTCTTCCCATCCGATGGGGATTGCCTTGGGAGCCGTTCTCTTTCGGCCACCGCTGATGGCCGTGCTGGGGACATTGGTGCTGCTCTTTCAAGCCCTGCTCCTTGCCCATGGCGGCCTGACCACCCTAGGCGCTAATGGCTTTTCGATGGCGGTGGTGGGACCTTGGTTGGCTGGGTTGACCTATTGGGGGATGTCCCGTGCCACGGCTAAGCCAGCGATCGCGATTTTTAGTGCTGCTCTGATCAGTAACTTGGCCACCTACTCGGTGACTTCTTTACAATTGGCATTGGCCTTTCCCGATAGTATGGGTGGGGTGGCGACGGCTTTTGCCAAGTTTGCGGCGCTCTTTGCTGTGACGCAGATTCCCTTGGCGATCAGTGAAGGGTTACTCACGGTGTTGGTGTGGAACTGGTTGACCACGTACTGCACAGCCGAATTGCAAACCTTAAAACTCTTGCCTGGAGGGGAATCCAATGAATAAAAAAACAGTGGCCTTCCTATTGGGCGGCGCAATTCTCTTAAGTACACTTCCCCTACTGCTGGTTAAGGGTGACTTTGAAGGTGCCGATGCCCAAGCCGAAGCGTTAATCAGCGAGGTGGCACCAGACTTTGAACCTTGGGCAGAGCCATTGTTTGAACCGCCCAGTGGTGAGATTGAATCCCTGCTGTTTGCTGTGCAAGCAGCTCTGGGGGCGGGGGTCATGGGGTTTATCTTGGGTCAGTACCGCGAACGCCATCGCCAAAGGGCAACCGCTGCCTCAAAATCGCAACAGTCCTGAGCAGTCAATGCACCATCACCTCGATACCTATGCCTATACCAATGGTCTGCGGCATTTGCACCCTGAACAAAAGTTGATTTTTGCGATCGCCAGCCTGTTATTGACGTTTTTTGCTCGTCCCCTTGTCCAGAGTTTGCTTTGGCTGTGGCTGAGCCTTTGGATTCTCGGCTATGCCCGCATTCCGTGGCGGGTTTATTTCACCCTCTTAGCCACAGTTGCTGCGTTTTGGCTGGTGAGTTTGCTAGGGTTAGTGGTGCAAATCATCCCGACGGAGACTTTACGGACTTCGGGGCAAGTGGTTCTCAGTGACATCTCCCTAATGGGCTGGTCGTTCTTTATCAGTGCCGAGAAATTGCACCAAGGCTTAACCCTAGGACTGCGGACAATGGTTGCCAGCACCTGTTTACTATTGATTTTATTGACGACCCCCTTTCCAGCCCTGTTGAGTGTGGCCGAGCGCTGGCGGGTTCCCCATTTCATCCTCGATATTCTGATGTTGATGTACCGCTATATCTTCACCCTCTTAGAAACCGCTTTCACACTGCAATTGGCGCAGCGGGCACGGGGCGGCTATCAACGGCGATCGCGCTGGCTCGTTAGTGTCAGCCTGTTGGCGGCTCAACTCCTGCGGCAGTCTCTGTACCGCTATGAACAGGTGAACCTTGCCCTGCTCAGTCGGGGTTTTCAGGGGCAGTTTCGGGTATTGCGCCCCCAGTCCTATGCCTATTCCCAACGGTATGGCCTTGAAATCGTCATTGGTGGCGGTGCCCTCATTCTGCTGAACGCAATCATCTGAGATGTCTGTGCCGCTACTGGAATTTCATCAGGTTGGCTTTCGCTATCCCAATACCACTACCCCCGTGCTGCAAGACTGCTCCTTTACGCTAGAGGCGGGACAGAAAGTTGCCCTTTTGGGGCTGAATGGCTCAGGCAAATCAACGCTCTTTTATCTGGCAGCGGCCCTCTATCGGCGCGATCGCGGTGAAATTTACTGGCAAGGGCAACGGCTCGTCCATCAACCAGAGCGACTGCGGCAGTGGCGGCAACGCATTGGCTTGGCCTTTCAAGACCCCGAACAGCAACTGGTGGCAGGCACCGTGGCGGAGGACATCTCCTATGGGCTGTGTAACTTAGACCTACCCACCGCCGAAATCGAAGCGCGTTTGTACCAAACCCTAGAGAACTTTGATTTAGTGGAGCTTGCCGATCGCCCCCTGCATCATTTGAGTTTGGGGCAAAAACGGCGGGTGGCACTGGCTGGGGTAATGGCCTTAGCACCGACGCTATTACTGCTTGATGAACCCACCACCTATCTCGACTATCAGCAGCGGCAGCAACTGGAGCAGGCCCTAGAGAACATTCACCAGCAGGGAACCACGATTATGATTGCCACCCATGATCTTGATTTTGCCTATGGCTGGGCCGACTGGATTATGGTGCTGGTCAATGGTCAGGTCACCGTGAGCGATCGCGCTTCCCATGTCTTTGGGCAGTGGCCGACCCTTGCCCCTGAATTGGGAACGCCTACCCTACTGCACCTGTGGCAACAATTTCCGCCCTTTTGGCGTCGCCAGCGACCCTTGCCCCGCACCCCCCTAGCCTTGAGTCAAGAATTGGCTGCTCTCTTTCAGGAATTCCAAAGGAGCGATCGCCCCTAAAGACCAAGGTGCCGATGTTCAGGACTCCGGTGAAAATGATAAGCTAGGCGATGGGTAGAATATCCAACTGTTCACTAATTACCAGCGTATTATTTGCGGCATCAGGCAGAACCTTTATGGCCACAATTATGGTTGTTGATGACAGCCCCACCCTGCGGGCAATGATTGTTCAGCTGATGAAAGAGCAGAACTATGACGTTGTTGAGGCTGAGGATGGTATCGAAGCCCAAGAAAAGATCAAGGCTCAATGTCCTGATTTGGTGATTCTGGATGTGGTGATGCCGCGCATGAATGGTTACGAACTGTGCCGCTGGATTAAGGGTGAAGCGGCTTGCCAAAGTGTGCCCGTGATCATGTGCACCACCAAAAGCGAAGAGTTTGATATTCACTGGGGTAAAAAGCAGGGGGTGGATGCCTACATCACCAAACCCTTTGATCCTGCAGAACTCATTGCCACTGTTAAACAACTCCTAGGATAGTCCTAAATCCAAGACGGCAACCACATCCGCCTCAAAAAGTCTTGGGGCGTCAGGGGTAGTCCTAAATACAGGGGGAGCCAGTAGAGGAAGCCCCCAACAACCACCCCTAGGACGGCAATGCCTGCCCAGCGTGCCCAAGCTCCCCAATCGTGGCTGGCTTCCCAGAGCAAGGCCAAGGCCATAAAGCTATAGAGGGCAGCGGGGAGGTAGTGATAGATAAAGACACAGCGGCTCACCAGTGCCCAGGGCAAGAGATTGGCAGCATAGTTTAAGAGCACAAAACGGCCTGCGGTTGTCGTCAATCTAAGGGGGATAAGAGCCAACGTGGCCAAGGTTCCCAGCCACAGAAGAGGGGGATTAAAGAGGGCATAGACGGCATAAACCCATTGGGTATCTGCCGGTGGTAGGGGCGGGCCAATGACGGGCACGAATTCACTGAGGGTTTGCACCCGCTGAAAAAAGTAGCTCATGGGGCGCAGCAGGAGCGGCCAAGACCACCACGGCGAACAGTAGGGATGGGCAGTACTGGCCACACTGCGGTGAAAGTTAAACATTTGGCGATGGAGGTCAAGTAGGCTCTGGTGGGGATGAAACTGGAGATGGGGTAGCCAGAGCAGAGTATAAACCACAAAGGCGACAACGGGGAGTAGCAGGCACATCTGCCACCACTGGTAAGTGGTCTTCCATTCAGCAGGCAGCGGTAAACTCTGCTGGAGAAGCCAGAAAAGCCCTACCCCCAACAGGAATCCCAAGCCACTCCACTTCACTGCCCCACAGGCGCCAAAGGCAATGCCTGCGGCCATCAGCCAGAGCGATCGCGCCCTTCCTTGGTAGCGCAACCCCCATAGCCAGAGAATCTGTGCCACCACACCCAAAAGCACAAGGGAGATATTGATGAGAGCATAGCGAGACTCCACCAAAAAGAGGCCATCGAGGGCAACAAAGAGTCCCGATAGCAGTGCCACTCGCGATCGCCGCGTCAGGAGATAGGCCAACACCGCCACTGCTATGGGAATCAGTGATCCCATCAGGGCATTCAACCAGCGATAGCCCCAAGGGTGAAAGCCGCCCCCCAGCCAGATGCTCAGGGCAATCAGGTATTTTCCCAAAGGCGGATGGGCATCAAAGAAAGGAACCCCGGCGAGATAGTTGCGGCCAAAGCGGGCAAAATAGACCTCATCAAATACCAGTGTGGGAAAGCGAGTCAGCCCCCAAAAGCGGGTGGCAAGGGCAAAGAGCCACAGCAGCAGTAGCCCCAAGGGCATCCTAAGCCGCTCCCTGCAACTCCGCTGTCCGCACCGCAATCCGTTGGCTGCGATCGCCCCGTTGAACGGTCAGGTTGAGAACTTGCCCCACAGCGGCACTATCAACAATCCCCTGCAACTGATCGGCACTGGTAATCGGTTCCCCATCCACGGCTGTAATCACATCCCCCCAGCGCAGACCAGCTTTTGCGGCCGGTGTATTGGGCAACACTTGCAGGACAAGAACGCCATTGACCTCTGGCAGAATCACTGGTGAGTTGGGATTAGCATTGTTTTCCTTGGCCATTGCTGGCGTGAAGGTGGTCATTTGAATGCCAATGTAGGCGTGTTGAATTTTTTCACCGCGAATCAGGCGCTCTTGCAGGGCTTTGGCCTTATTAATTGGAATCGCGAAGCCAATCCCCATGGCATCGGCACGAATGGCAGTGTTAATGCCAATCACTTCCCCCTCTTCATTGAGCAAAGGCCCCCCAGAATTGCCGGGGTTGATGGCCGCGTCCGTTTGAATAAAATCAAGGCGCTTATCGGGGATACCCACTTGGGCGCTGGAACGGTGGAGTGTACTGACAATGCCCAATGTGACGGTGTTATCAAGGCCAAGGGGATTCCCGACGGCGATCGCCCAATCCCCCACTTTCACGTCACTGGAATTGCCGAGGGGCGCAGTGGGTAGGGGTTCGGTGACCCCTTTGAGTTTGACAATCGCTAGATCAGATACCTCATCCACGCCGCGCACTTCTCCCTCAAAGACCCGGCCATCCTTGAGGCGCACCGTCACCGTATCTGCTTGACTCACCACATGGGCGTTGGTCATGACAATGCCACTGGGATCAATGATGAACCCCGACCCCTGACCCCGCAGCCGATCCTCTTGGGGGGGCAAGGCTAAACCGGGGAAAAATTGGCGAAAGAAGGGATCACTCAAGAGGGGATCCGCTGGGCGCACAATCGTGCGTTCGGTATCAATGCGAACAACCGCATCGCCAACCCGCTCCACTGCGGCTGCCACAAAACTATGGTGAGCTGCTGCTGCCCACACCGGTGTACCGCTACTGAGGCACCAAACAAGAGCAAGGCCAAGGCAGCATTTGAGGGTCTGCTGAAGCAAATGGGCAAGGCGTTTCATCATTGGTGGCCTAAAGCGCAACAGAGTCATTTCTGATTGTATCGAAGCCCCCCCTCTGGCTGTGAATCCAAAGCACAAATCTGCATAGGAGGGGAATGTCCCTCAGAACAAGAATCAATGTCACAATCGTAAAGGTATTCAAGTTTAGGGGCACTATGCTGCGGATTGGCATTGTCGGGCTGGGACTCATTGGTGGTTCACTGGGCATTGATCTGCGGGCAAAGGGGCACTATGTGGTTGGGCTGAGTCGGCGTCCTGAAACCTGTGAGCGGGCGATCGCCAAGGGTGCCATTGACTGGGGCAGTACGGAGCCAGAAATTTTGCGTGCCCTTGATCTGGTGTTTCTCTGTCCCCCCATTGGCAGCATTCTCAGTGTCGCCTTGGATATTACCCCCTACCTCAGTCCAGAAACAGTGCTGACAGACGTGGGATCCGTCAAGGGAGAAATTGTCCCCGCCCTCGAAAAACTCTGGCCTCGCTATGTCGGTGGGCACCCGATGGCCGGTACCGCAGAATCCGGCATTGAAGCGGCGCAAGCCCATCTCTTTGACAATGCCCCCTATGTTCTCACCCCAACCCTCTACACTGACAGTGCGGCCATTGACTGTGTGGCTGGTGTGGTCAATGATCTCGGCGCCAAGCTACTCTATGCCACCCCCTCGGATCACGATCGCGCTGTTGCTTGGATTTCCCACCTTCCCGTCCTCGTGAGTGCAGCACTGATTCTTGCGAATGCCCAAGAAGCCAATGAGCCGATTCGGAAGCTTGCCCAGCAGTTGGCTAGCTCCGGCTTTCGCGATACCAGCCGTGTTGGCGGCGGCAATCCAGAGTTGGGACGGATGATGGCGGAATATAACCGCGCGGCGTTGCGCCACTGCCTGATCCACTACCGTGCCACCCTTGATGATCTGATTCGCCAAGTGGAGCAGGAGGACTGGGAGCGGCTGCAAACCACCCTAGAACAGGCGCAAGCCTACCGCGAGCAGGTCTATCCCTCAGGGACGCCGCCGGTAGTTTAAACGACGCACAATCCAGTAACTGGCAGACAAGGCCAAGATGGCGATCGCCAGCCCCAAGAGCTTTGCCACCGTTTCCGGTTGGCCAATATCCAGAATGATAATTTTGCGGGCAATGGCAATTAGAGACGTGACAATTACTAGCTCAACGATTTGCGACGAGACGTGGGTTTTCAGGTAGGCGGTTATATTTTCAAGAATCTCCAGAGCCACAAGCACATTGAGAAAGAGGCCAAAGATTTTCACCAGTTCAAGGCTAAACTGTCCCAAGGGGGGTGAGAATAGCTCCACGGTCAAAATCCGCCCCAAATCAATAATGGCGACGATGACCACCAGCAGCATCCCGATCGCCAGCACCCGAGTCGCGATCCCCTCAATCTGACTGAGCAACTGCAAAAACCGCTGATTGTCCTGAAGTAGAAGAATTACCTCTTGCCAAAAGAGAATCAAAGGCCGTAGCCAGCATCGCATCCCTAGACCTCAGCCAGAAGAACAAGGGGAGTGTAGGCTACTGGTTCCACCAAACGAGTGTTGAGACCTAGCCGCTGAAACGCCACTTGCAGTTCCTCAAGGGTGCCTTTGACCGAGAGCAGTCGCGGTAGCCATCCCTGAAGACGGAGGGTACCATTGCCAGCAGTGGTGATCATCACCTTGGGCTGAAGCCATTGTCCCAATTCCAATGCCGTTTTGCCCCCCTTGAGAATCGCACCCACCATGGGTAAACAGACATCCAACAGCGGCGTAATCACCACATCCACCTTGCCGTAGGTGCGCAGCCACGAATCATGACAGCCGTGGGGTTCATAGTAGAGACTTTGAGTGCCCCAGCGCACAATGTAACCATTTTCCTGTTGACGAGGGCCGATACTGGCGCCCTTGGTGGCTTGGATTGTGAGATCGCGGTACGTGTAGGTTTGGTGGGGGCTAAGGGCAATTACTGTTTCAAAGCCAAGACCTTGAGCAACTTTGGCGGCACTGGGGGAGGCAATGACCGGTAGGGCGCGATCGCAGGTGCGGAGGGTAGGTTCATGGCAGTGATCTGGTAGCCCTTGGGAAAGCAAAATGACATCCCCATCGCTTGGCATGGGGCAGGGGCGCGATCGCTCCGCCTGAAACAGCCAAGGCGTGTTGCCAAAAGTCAGTGCCCCCACAAACCACGGATCAACCAAAATCCGCGTATGACCTAACTTCCACAACCAAGTATTGCTCTCCAACCACGTTAACTGCATTGCCCCGCTCCTACAGTAATCGCGCCAAGATATTGTAAATTAGCAAAAAAATGTTGCCCATAACCATGCAACCCAACCCCACTAAACCACAAATGAGCAGCGCTGTCACACCCCCTAGGCCTGCTTGCAAGAGGGGGACAAAAAAAAGAACTGCCCCTGAAATGACTGCAATGATCAACTGCTCCCAGTGTTCAATCCAGCGTTTGTACTGCAAAAACACCAAAAAGGCAAATAGAGCACCAATCAACCCCGCACTCACACCAACAGGCAACTGCCAAGCGGTCATCAAACTAAAAATCATCAACCCCAAGGCCGTCATTTCAAAGCCCGTAAAGCCAGCACCAATGAGAATTTTCAATGCCGGTAAGGGAGGCGCAGGCTGGCGGGGCGGTTTTGCTTTCGGACGTGGTGTGCTGGTCGGTGGCATCACCGGTCCAGGTGAAGGAGGGGGTGCCGGTTGTGACACTACGGGTGGCGGGGAAGGGGGTGCTACTGTTACTGGTTGTGGCAGTGGAGGCGGTGGTGGGGCGGGGGTAGAGTAAGCATTTAAGTCCGCTAAGACCTCTGCCGCTGATTGGTAGCGATCGCTAGGCGCCGGTTGTAGCATGCGATCGAGAATGGCTTGCAGTTGTGGACTGACTTGGGCATAGGAATGCCAATGCCAGCGGTTGTTATAAGCGTCGAATAGCTCACTGGGATCTTTGCCGGTCAGCAATATGATACAAGTCACTGCTAAGGCATAGAGATCTGAACTGGGATAGACCCGTTCCCCCCGTGCTTGTTCCGGTGGCGCATAGTATTGGGTATAAATACCCGTAAAGTGTCCTTGTTGTCCCCCCGCTTGGGAAATCTGCTTCACCGCACCAAAATCCAGCAGATAGAGCCGCCCTTGGCCGGGAAACTTTGTCTTGCTGGGGTGCTGGCGCATAATATTTGAGAGCTTAATATCACGGTGGATCGAGCCGTGGTCATGGACGTACTGCAACACGGGTAGGAGTTCCCGCAGCACCTGCCGCACCTCTTCCTCACTAAAGCATCCCTTTTGAGCCAGTTCATCCTCGAGGGTTTCGCCGTCAATATATTCCTGTACCAAGTAGAAATACTGCTCTACCCCTTGTCCATCCACACTGGGGACTTCTTCAGCAAAAAATGCTAGTAAATCAGGAATCTGCGCATGCTGCCCCAGTTGGTCGAGAACTTCACCCTCTCGCTCAAAGAGTTCCTGAGCTTTTTGCCGACTCTGGGGATCGGACACGTTGGGACGAAATTGCTTAATCACACACTCACGCCGACCAGGGGTATCCAAATCCCGTGCTAGATAGGCCGCCCCAAACCCCCCCTGACCCAGAACCCGCTCTGCAACGTATCGTCCCCGTAGAATCAAGGGCATCCCACAGGCCGTACAAAATCGCTCCGCCACGCGACTGTAGCGTTTGTTGGGGTTGTCTAAGTCTGGAACATCGTTTTGGGGACAACGACAGTGGGGACGGGTGCAATAGACAAGCATGGCAAGGGTGGCAAGATCGTTTCCTTGATCATCATAGTGCCGTCATGGCAGGCAAGGCTAAGCCAAAGACCCAATACTTTTTGGGCGAACACTGAGTAAAGCTGATGGTCGGACTCGAACCGACGACCTACTGATTACAAGTCAGTTGCTCTACCAACTGAGCTACACCAGCACTATTCCTAGTGTACTACGCTTTGGCAGTCGTGAGAAATCTTAGACCATAGTCTCCTTCATAAAGAATTGCGCACTGTCAAGCCGGATAGACAGTCTAGAGTAGGGCTGCATGCTCCGTTAGAACACTTAGCCTTGGCATCTTGAGCTGTTTATGATTTATTGCAAAACACTGCAGACATCGGCAAAGTGTAGGAAAATAGGCTAAATCTCGATGAGTTTGCTGTGGCAGTTCCACATCCGTGATTATTCTGCACCTGTTAGATCCTTGGAAACGCACCCCGGTCAAAACATGGCGTTTCCCGATTAAAACAACTATTCGTATTGGTCGTGCCGCAGATAACGATGTGATTCTCAATGATATTCTCATTAGTCGCTATCACGCTGAACTGTGTTGCTATCGGGATCCAGAAAATCTCGGACGTTGGTATCTCAAAAGTTTGGGAGCGATCGGGACGTTTGTTGATGGTCGCCTTGTTGATGAGAGCAAACTTGCCAGTGGCAGTCTCATTCAGCTAGGCCCCACAGGCCCAATTCTTGAATTCCATGAGCAAACCTTTCGCCGCAGTGCGCCCACCCTCAGTGAGTGTACCCATGCCGGTAATATGCCGGGGAATCTGTTTTGCATTCACTGTGGTCAACCCCTCAATGTGCAGCGCACCGTACGCAACTATCACATCCTGCGCCTTTTAGGGCATGGCGGCATTGGCACAACCTACTTGGCCTGTGAAGCGCAACCCTCCGGGGGATGGACTGGCAAGGTACCGGAGGTGTGGGTTCTCAAAGAACTGCGGTCTGATATGGAGGACAATGAAAAGGCACAGGAACTCTTTGAACGGGAAGCTCGCATCTTACAGCTCCTTGACCATGCAGGGATTCCCCGCTTTTATGACTTTTTTGTGGAAGATGGTAAAAGCTATTTGGTGATGGAACTCATTCATGGCATTGACCTAGAGCGCTGGGTACTGCGCAATGGCACGGTGCCGATTCCTCAGGCGGTGCAGTGGATGATTCAAACCTGCGGTGTCTTGGACTATCTGCACAATCAGGATCCACCCGTGATTCATCGGGATCTCAAACCCAGTAACCTACTGGTGCGATCGCGCGATAACCAAATTGTTTTGATTGACTTTGGGGCGGTCAAAGAACTGGGGCATTCCCCCGGTGGCACCCGCATTGCCGTGGAGGGCTACAGTGCTCCGGAACAGATGATGGGTCAACCCACCATTCAGTCGGATCTATTTGCAGTAGGCGCAACCCTAGCCTTTTTGCTGTTGGGGGATAGTCCGATTCGTTTCTATCACCACCGTGATGGCTTTCATCGCCTTGATGTTTCGGATCGCCCCGAGATTCCCGACCCCTTGAAACAGGTGTTGCACCGCGCTACGGCTCCTCTGTTGCCCGATCGCTATCCTTCCGCGATTGCTTTGGCCAAAGCGCTGAGGGAGGCTCTGGCGGCAGTGTCCCAGGCGTCCTCCCACGTTTGAGTCCCAAGTTTTAAGGTCATTTTGCGTTTCTATGATTTATCTGCCTGTTACTGCTCTACTTTTTGTGCTGCTGTTACTGTCGCTGCCTTTCCTTTGGCTAGCGATCGCCCTCGATGCTGTACAAGTGGCCGTTGCCAAGTTGGGCTTTTCACCTACTGCTGCTTCGGTCTTACTGCTGCTTGTGATTCTCGGCAGCACGATTAATATCCCCCTCTATGAGCGGGTTTCTACGGTGGCCATTGTTCCCGACTTTGAAGAACTCTGGCTCAGTCGGTTTTGGGGCATTCCCCTGCGCAAAATTGAGCAAAAGACGATTGTGGCACTGAATGTGGGGGGCGGCTTGATCCCGACGGTGCTAGCCCTCTATCAATTTACCCGCGTCAGTCCCTTGGCGATTCTCTTGGTGACGGCAATTGTGGCCGCTGTCAGTTACTACTCTGCTCAGGTGGTACCGGGGATTGGTATTCAAATGAATGCCTTGGTCGCGCCCCTGACAGCAGCAATGACAGCTATTTTGATTTCTGGAGGCGTAGCGGCGGCACCCATTGCCTTTGCCGGAGGTGTGCTGGGAACCCTGATTGGTGCAGATTTACTCCACCTACGGGAAATTGAGCGGATGTCGGCGGGAGTGCTGAGTATTGGTGGTGCGGGTGTTTTTGATGGTATTGCCTTATGTGGGCTATTTGCCCTGCTATTAACTTAGGCATACCCGCAGTAGGAATGACCGTGATAAAGTGCTGGATGGAATGCTAAAACCTGTGAGAAAGGATCTATGGGTCTGCTGGCTGGCTATCAATTTGTCAAGGATTTAGAATCCGCTGGGGCATTGGCACTCTTTGTTCCCCCGGAGGGTGGTTTTGAGGGTCGTTATCAACGGCGACTGCGTTCCAAGGGCTATACCACCTTGCACATGAGCGCACCGGGTTTGGGGGATTTAGCAGCCTACCTGACCCAAGCGCACGGGATTCGTCCGGCTCACACGGGCAAGGAAGACATTCGCGTTTATTTCCAGCCCCCCCTAGTGACCTACCACTTGGAAAACCTGCCCCCCAATGCCAAGGGACTGGTGCTTTGGCTGATTGATGGCAAGCGGCTCTCAAGGCAGGAATTTGCCTACTTGGCACAGTTAACCCAGACCCTACCGAAGTTCAAAGTGGTGGTGGAAGTGGGGGGCGATCGCACTGTGCGCTGGGAACCCCTTGCTGATTGGGTCGCTGCCGCTTAAGACCAGACACGTCTTGCGTCAATCGATAAACTGCCTACTCACCCCTTGACGGTTCCCCTGAAACCCTGAAGGATATAGGTCAAGAGAGCGCGATCGCGCTGTATCAAAAATAACCATTGGGGAAGGGACAATGACCTCGAATTCCGATATTTCAGGGAAAAAAACTGCAGCCGGCATTTGCGGTATTCTCTTGGGTGCCTTGGGCATTCACAAGTTTGTTCTCGGCTACAACACGGAGGGCTTGATCATGCTACTGGTGAGTCTTTTGACCTGTGGCCTGCTTGCCCCTGTCATAGCCATTATTGGCCTCATTGAGGGCATTATTTACCTGACCAAAAGTGATCAAGAATTTCACAGAACATACATTGCTAACAAAAAAGGCTGGTTTTAGATCCTAGGGCTGGTTCCATCGCAGGCGCATCAGGGGGTCAGCCTATGGCCATCGTTGGCCTGTTAGAATAACATGCGTGGCATTTACCCATCAGCGTCTTCTGGCATATCCATTGCAGCCCAGCAGTGACCTACGAACCCCTGCATCACAAATATCGTCCCCAACGCTTTGCAGATCTAGTGGGTCAAGGGGCGATCGCCACCACGCTTACCCAAGCCCTACTCAAGGAGCGCATTGCCCCTGCCTATCTTTTTTGTGGTCCTCGCGGCACGGGTAAAACCTCTAGTGCCCGTATTTTGGCTAAGTCCCTCAACTGCCTGAGGAGTGCCAAGCCTACCCCCGATCCCTGTGGCCAGTGTGAAGTCTGCCGTCAGGTGGCCAACGGCAACAGCTTAGATGTGATTGAAATTGATGCTGCCAGCCACACGGGGGTGGACAATATCCGCGAACTGATTGAGAAGGCACAATTTGCCCCAGTACAGTGTCGCTACAAAGTTTATGTGATTGACGAATGCCACATGCTCAGTGTGTCGGCCTTCAATGCCCTCCTCAAAACCCTAGAGGAGCCGCCGCCCCATGTGGTCTTTGTCCTTGCCACCACAGATCCGCAGCGAGTCTTGCCAACAATTATTTCCCGCTGTCAGCGGTTTGATTTTCGGCGGATTCCCCTAGGGGAGATGGTTGCCCACCTTCAGCACATTGCCGATAAGGAGCAAATTGACATTGAGCCGCAGGCCTTGACCCTGGTGGCGCAATTGTCCCAAGGGGGACTGCGGGATGCTGAAAGCTTGCTGGATCAGTTGAGCTTATATCCTGAACGGATCACCGTAGAACATGTATGGCAACTGGCTGGGGCAGTACCAGAACAGGATCTGCGGCAATTGCTGGGGGCGATCGCCCGTCGGGATGCGGTGGCGGTTCTTGAGCACACCCGCCAATTACTAGAACGGGGTCGCGATCCGCTGACAATTCTGCAAAATCTGGCCAGTCTCTACCGTGATTTGCTCTTGGCGAAAACCGTCCCTGAACGGCAGGACTTGGTAGCCCTGACAGCAGAAACTTGGCAGGCTTTGATTGCCGTTGCTGAGGGATGGTCCGTTGAGGAGATTCTGCATGCCCAACAACATCTGCGCACCTGTGAAAGCCAAATCAAACAGAGCAGTCAACCCCGTCTCTGGCTGGAAATTAGCATTCTGGGGTTGATGACGGAAACGGCACCCCAATCCAGTGTGCCCAATGTAGCGCCTACTGCCATTCCGAAGCTCACGATTGTCTCGCCCCCTCAGCCTGACCCCCCAGGGATTGCGGCACCCCCCAAGGAGTCAGAGTCACCAGTCAAACATATTCAAATTAAAGACACGAAAGACACGGTTGCTCCAGCTCCTGAACCCAAGCCAACCCCTGAACCGCGGGCAGATCATACCGAACCTGTGTGGGAACAGGCACTACAGGTCTTGCAGCAGATGCAAATGAGCACCTATGCTCTGCTCTCGCAGCATGGTCATCTACGACAAATGAGCGATCGCGAGGTGCACATCGGCATTGTTAATCAAACTTTGTTAAATCTGACAAAGAATAACCAAGCCAAAATTGAAGCCGCCTTTGCCCAAGTTCTAGGCCGCCGCATCAAAGTCGCCTTTGAGATTGC
The DNA here is from genome assembly GCF_031583255.1 of Thermosynechococcus sp. PKX82. Taxonomy (NCBI): domain Bacteria; kingdom Bacillati; phylum Cyanobacteriota; class Cyanophyceae; order Acaryochloridales; family Thermosynechococcaceae; genus Thermosynechococcus; species Thermosynechococcus sp. PKX82. Next base: position 2,566,182 of record NZ_CP134169.1, read on the forward strand.
CCCCCTACCCCACAAAACCACGCCTGCGCCAAAAGCCAAGGAGCCGCCGCACTCCGCTGTCGTCGTTCCCTTTCAGCCACGGGAAGAGCCACCGCCACCCCCCATAGAACCAACCTCTACTCCACCCCCGCCCCCTCTCACCACTGCCCCGGATCCTGTGCGTGAATCTGCCGAAAAACTGGCACGATTCTTTAACGGGGTGGTTATTCGCTTACCCGATGAGGGAGAAAGTCCAGACACCCCAATTGCTGAAGCCTCTGAGGAGGATGAGCTTGAGTTTTAAGGGCTGTCGGGGTCTAGGCTTGATCGAGGGATTGCGCAACAGCAAGATGCAATTGAATTTTTGGCTCTGAGTCAAGGGGGGTCTGAAGCTGCGCCTGTAACGCCGCCACTGCCGTCAAAAAGGCTGTCAAATCTAGGCCGCAAAAGTTCGGATCACACTGCTCTAGACGACGCCGCCCTTCCCCCAACAGCAAAATCGCCCCCCGCTGGTTACCCCGACTCAGGTGATAGCAGGCCACGGCAATTTGTAGCAGACCTTGGTAAAACGTGCGCTCAGGTTCACTGGCCTCTAACCAGATGGCTTCGAGGGTGTCATGGCAGGCATAGAATTCGCCGCTGTTGAATTGAGTGATGGCTAGGGCAAGCTCAGGACGCATCATTGATTGGGAAAGCGCAATGGGCGATAATAGTAAAGAATCATGACATTTTTTAACGAATATCGGCAGAGCTTGTGCAAAATCCTCGAACTGTCTCTGATACCAAACGCGCCTTTTATGCAGCTCACACGCGACCGATTCACTCGATCTACCGTCGCTTTATTGAAGAACTGCTGGTCGAAATCCACCTGCTGCGCGTCAATGTAGATTTTCGCTACTCTCCCCTATTTGCCCTTGGGGTCGTGACCGCCTTTGACCAGTTTATGGAGGGGTATCAGCCTGAGGGCGATCGCGCCAGTATTTTTCATGCCCTCTGCGGCGCTGAGGAAATGAACCCGCAACAGCTGCAGGCGGATGCCGCCAGTTGGCAACAGTACCAAGGCCGCCCCTTGAGTCAAATCCTCGATGAACTCAACAGGGGTCAACCCAGTGCCCCCCTCAACAGCCTCAACCACGAGGGCAAATATAGCCGCCTCCATGCGGTAGGACTGTATGCCTTCCTTGAGGAGCTGGCGGGGGATCTGACAACGAATCTCAACGAGACACTGGATCAACTGGCTCCCGTCATTAAGCTGCCGATCGAGAAAGTCAAGCGCGATCTCGAACTCTACCGCAGCAACCTCGACAAAATCAATCAGGCTCGCAGTCTGATGAAAGAACTTGTGGAGCAAGAACGCAAGCGCCGTGCTCAGGAGACCTCTCCCCCACCCGCTGTAGATGCTAGTTCCGATGCACCGGCCTGATCTGCCCCAACTCATTACCCTCGATGCGGTCGGCACCCTCTTTGGCCTACGGGAATCCGTGGGTACCGTTTATGGTCGCTTTGCTGCTGAAGTCGGGGTTCAGGTTGATTCAGCCGCATTAGATGTGGCCTTCTTTAAGGCCTTTAGGGCTACCCCGCCCTGCGCTTTCCCTGATCTTGAGGCTTCACAACGGGCAGAGGCAGAATTGCGGTGGTGGCAAGGGGTTGCGGCAGAGACATTTCGCCGCGCGGGCGTCTTGGATCAATTTGCTGATTTTGATACGTTTTTTGCTCCAGTCTTTGCCTACTATGCCACGGCTGAACCTTGGTCTCTGTATGAGGATGTCTTGCCTGCGTTGAAGGAGTGGCAAGCTCAGGGCATTCCTCTGATGGTGGTGTCGAATTTTGATAGCCGTCTCTATGGGGTGCTAGAGGCCTTGGGGTTAGCCCCTTTTTTCAAGGAGGTGTGGATTTCCAGTGAGGTGGGGGCGGCGAAACCGAATCGGCTGATCTTTGAGCGGGCGGTGACCCCCTATGCGACCTCTCAGGTTTGGCACATTGGTGACAGTTGGGAGGATGATGTCCTCGGTGCCCAAGGTGCTGGTCTGCAAGCGATTTGGCTGCGGCGCGATCGCCCGCTCTTGCCGGATCCAAGTATCAAGGAGACCCGAGCAGTGCCCCAAATTGCTGACCTCACAGCGGCGCAAGTTATACTGAGTGGGAAAGCGTCATAACGGAATCAGCGGTGACAAGCCAAATTTGTATTCTAGGTGGTGGGTTTGGCGGCCTTTATACCGCCCTCCGCCTTGCTCAATTTCCTTGGTCTGCGCCTCCAGAGATCACCCTTGTGGATCAGAGCGATCGCTTTGTCTTTACTCCCCTCCTTTACGAATTAATTACAGGGGAGCTACAGGCGTGGGAAATTGCCCCGCCCTTTGTTGAGTTGCTCAAGGAGACCCCGGTCGTCTTTCATCAGGGAACTGTGAGCGCTGTGGATCTCAAGGAAAAAACGGTGCACTTGACTGAGGGCACCCCGCTCACCTACGACAAACTGGTTCTCGCCTTGGGAGGGGAAACCCCTAAAAACAGCATTCCCGGTGTCGCAGAGTATGCCTTGACCTTCCGAATTCTCAGTGATGCCTACCGTCTTGAAGAAGCGTTGCAACGGCGGGAGCGCTCCGATCGCGATCGCATCCGCGTGGTGGTGGTCGGTGCTGGTCCTAGTGGCGTGGAATTGGCCTGTAAACTAGCGGAGCGCTTGGGCAGCCGCGGGCGCATTCGTTTGGTGGATCGGAACACCGAGATTCTCAAGTCTTCTCCAGAATTTAATCGCAAGGCAGCTCTGCGTGCCCTTGAAGAGCGGGGGGTTTGGATTGATTTAGAAACAACCCCGGTTGCTGTCACTGCGGATCAGATTTCCCTGCAATACAAAGACCGCGTGGATGATCTGCCCGTTGATATTGTCCTATGGACGGTCGGTACAGCCGTTTCACCCGTGATTGCTGCCCTTGATTTGCCCAAAACCTCCACGGGGCGCCTGCAGGTGATGCCCACATTGCAAGTCGTTGATCATCCAGAGATTTTTGGCCTTGGGGATGCCGCGGATGCGGTAGATGAACAGGGACAACCGATTCCCCATACGGCACAGGCGGCTTTTCAACAGGCGGATTATGCGGCTTGGAATCTTTGGGCCAGTCTGAGCGATCGCCCGCTACTGCCCTGTCGTTATTCCCATCTCGGTGAGATGCTCACCCTCGGAACTGATCGCGCCGCCTTGGCAGGGCTAGGACTGACCCTCGATGGCCCTCTGGCCTACTTGGCACGCCGACTGGCCTACCTCTACCGCATGCCCACCTTTGAACATCAACTGAAGGTGGGGCTAAACTGGATGGCGAAACCAATTTTGGATCTGTTGACCGGCACCGTGAACTAGAACGTGTGCGCATCCTTGGCCTAGACCCCGGCCTTGCTACCCTTGGCTATGGCTGTATTGAGGTGCAGAACAACACCTGCCAAGTGTGTGATTTTGGTGTGATTACCACTCCTGCGGATATGCCCGCGGGCGATCGCCTCCAGAGTCTCTACAGCGATCTGCACACGTTAATTCCTGCCCTCCAACCAGATTTAGTGGCTTTGGAGCGCCTCTTTTTCTACAAAATGAGCCATACGATTGTGGTTGCTCAAGCGCGGGGCGTGATTCTTTTAGTCCTGAGTCAACTGCACTGTCCCCTAATGGAATTCACCCCTCCCCAAGTGAAGCAAGCCCTCACCGGCTATGGCAATGCCGCGAAAATAGACGTTCAACAGGCGGTGCAACGGGAACTCAATCTCAGCACGCTGCCCAAGCCCGATGACGCTGCCGATGCCCTAGCGATCGCCCTCACGGCCAGTCGTCACTGCCCCTGCCTCGACACTTGACCAAGCCATTGCCACCGCTTCACTGAGCCATTGGCGGGTTTTGCGATCTAGCAGATCATCCTCGGCGAGTACCCATTCCTGCACCTGTGCCAAACTGTGGCCTTCGGCACGGCAAATCGTAATCACGCCGGCGATCGCTGCCGCCACCACCTCTTCACTGACAGGCTGCTGGCTGAGGGCTGCTATTTCTTCGAGACTCCTTGGAATGGGATAATGCATAGGGCAACAGGGTAATTCTGAGAAACCGTAAACTCTCTTAAACTGTTTAGTACAGTGAAGTTTACGCCAAATCGTGCCGTTGTCAAGCTCCTTAGCGGACTTTTGAAACAAAATGCAAGAACTGTTATACCTTGAGGTGCCCACTCTCGATACCGCAGCGGTGATTCACTGGCTGCACCACACCTTTGAGCCGCGCATTGGCACCATTGCGCCAAAACCGACCGGGGGTTGCTGGCAGGTTCCTGAGGCGCCCACGGAACTGGCCATTTTCCTGTGGAGCTTGCAGCGAACCACATACCTCAAGGTGATGCGCTGGGGAGAGCGGCCTTTCCCTCAGGAGCGTGCCTGTCTCCAACACCTTCAACAGCATTTGCGTTTGGCCTTTCCACTGCAACCTGAGGCGCTTCCCCCTTGGCCGGCTGGCAAGACAATTTTTGAAGCTTTGGCCGATCGCTATCCGCTGACCGTGAAATACTTCCAACACATGCCCCAAGGTGAGGCGGATTTAGAGCGGGTTTATTGGTGGGAGCAACGCTGGCGCCAAGGGGTACAACAGCCCACGCCCCCGGTTCCTGTTTTGCACACTGCAACGACACCCTGTGATCCCCCTCGCTATGACCTAGTTTATGTGGGGGGTGCCTTGGGGGTGATCCACGCAGCAGTGATGGCGCGGTTGGGCTATCGGGTTCTGGTGATCGAGCGGTTGCCCTTTGGCCGCATGAATCGGGAGTGGAATATCTCCCGCATGGAATTTCAGAGTCTGATTGATTTGGGCTTGTTTACGACTGCGGAGTTTGAGAGCCTGATTGCCCGCGAGTACCGCGATGGCTTTAACAAGTTCTTTGATGCCACTAGTCCTCCCCATTGTCGGGCACCCGTACTGCACACCCCGACGGTTCTCAATATTGCCCTTGACTCGGCCAAATTCCTGCATCTGTGCGGTGAGAAACTGCGCCAAGCGGGGGGTGAGATTTGGGATTGGACGGAATTTGAGACAGCCACGATTCATCCCAATGGTGTGGTTCTGCAAACCCAGCACCGCCAAACCCAAGAACAGCGACAGGCGATCGCCCGTGTCCTCATTGATGCGATGGGCACCGCCTCCCCCATTGCCCGTCAACTGAACGGCGGTCGTGCCTATGATAGCGTCTGTCCGACGGTGGGGGCGATCGTCAAGGGCATTGTCCCAGAGGTTTGGGATGGCAACTATGGCGATGTTCTCTTTAGCCACGGCGATATTTCGCGGGGACGGCAACTCATTTGGGAACTGTTTCCGGGAGCGGGGGAAGAGCGCACCATTTATCTCTTTCACTACCACCACATCCGGCCAGAGTTTCCCGGCTCTTTGCTGGAACTGTACGAGGACTTTTTTACCATCCTGCCGGAGTACCGCCGCTGCGATCTCGATCAACTCACTTGGGTCAAACCCACCTTTGGTTACATCCCCGGCTACTTTAGCCACCACCGGGGCGATCGCGCGGTGGCCTTTGATCGCGTCTTGGCCATTGGCGATGCCGCCTCACTCCAGTCTCCCTTGGTGTTTACTGGTTTTGGCTCCCTGGTGCGCAACCTGCCCCGCTTGACGGATCTACTGGACACCGCCCTGCGTCATGACCTTGTGCAAAAGCAATTCCTCAACCAAATTCGCGCTTATCAGAGCAATACAGCGGTGACATGGCTCTTTTCACGGGGAATGATGGTGCCCAGCGATCGCCCCCTGCCCCCAGAGCGCGTCAATGCCACGTTGAACACCTTTTTTGGCATCCTCGCCCAGGAATCCCCCGAATTGGCCGATCGCTTTATCAAAGACCGTGCGGGTTGGCTCCCCTTTAACCGTATGGCACTGCGAGCTGCTTGGCAAAACCCCGGCCTCCTTTGGTGGATCTACGAAATGGTGGGGGTTGGGGATCTGCTGCGCTGGCTGCAAAGCTACCTCAGTTTTAGCTTGGATGCCCTGTACCATGCCCTCTTTGGCTTTTGGCTGCCCCCCTTGGTGCGTCGTTGTCAACCGTGGCTAGAACCCATGGCGCCGCAACTTTGGTTTTGGCTCTTGGTGCAAAGCTATGCCCTGAGCTACTCCGTGGGGCAACCCCGCCTTGAGCGTCCTTTGGCACCGCTGCCAACCCCTAGAGTTGATCAAGCGGTTTCCCCTCGCTAACCTTGGGAACAAAGGTGTTGCGGAGAGAATGACGGTGAATGCAGCAGAGCAGGCAGTGACCGTGCAGATGGCCAGCAAATTGGGGGCGATCGTCCACCTCTTTAAGCAGTGCAATGCGGATCTGCGGGCAGACCTGCACCCTTGGGCCGATGACCCCCATACCCGCAACCTAGTGGATCCCGATTCAATTGACATTGGTTTTCACCTACCGGGCTGGAGTCGCCGCTGGCAAGCCCGCAGTTTGCTTCTGCAAATTCGCCTCTATTGCGATCCAGACTCTCCCCAGCGCCGTGCCATTGGTCTAGACATCGTGGGGTTTAGCTATATGAGTGAGCAGTGGCGGTTCAGTAGTATTGGTCAGGGGGTTTTTAGTGGCAACAATTTGCCTAGCGAAGATCTGCAAAACCAACTGCGCGCCATTAGCCATGAGATTATTGCCCTATTGAACACTTGATTTTGGCCATTGGATCAATCGTCAAAGACCTCCTCAAACACCTCGTGAACATACTTTCCAGCCGTACGCACAACACCCACTCCCACGATTACCGACAACACGAGGGCTAGCCCCACCAACCACTTCTCCCTGAGGAACTGCCAACCCTCCTTTAGGGAAAAGCGATGTCTTGGCGTCAGTGGCTCTAAAATTTCTAGGGCAACTGGATGCTGTAAATACTCTTGGATGCGTTCTAGCTCACCAATGTATAGACGGCGATGTTGGCGATCGAAGAGCAATCCATGCCGGGGCGCCCGTTCCCCTGCCGTCAGTTGATAGGACAACAGGCGGGGTTGTATCTCTGGATGTTGGCAAAATAATTGCCATCCTTGCAGATTTGCTGTGCCCACTGTCTGGCCATCGGTGTAGCAGGGATACCCCAGTTGTGGCTCCCAATACAGACCCAGCCAACGGGATTGTGCAGGCAGCGCTAAAGCACGTTCAAACTGTGCTGGTACTGGAATAGGCAGAACTTCTAAAGTCATCGGTCTATTCCTCTTCCTTGGGATAGCTTTACTATAGGAACGAACTGTCAAGAACTTGATAAGAAATGCAGACTACAGCCCTTTTCTGAAGTATGCGGTCAGCGGCTACCCTAGACTAGTTTCCCCAGTGTTGAGCACGTGTCATTGTTGCCAACAAGACTCTATTAGGCATTAGGTAGGTTCAAAATTGCCTTTTGATCTTGACGACTTCTTGACAATTCCTCCCTACTGTGGGAATTGTTCCGCCTCAGGAACAGTGAACTGAACTTGGAGACTCTACGATGAAAGACTCAATAAAAGTTTTAATGACACTAGGAGTGCTCTCAGCGATCGCCATTGGTGGCAGTGCAATGGCACTGAAAACGCAGCGTCATATTAGCTATGCTCTGGTGGCACAAACAGATCAAAAGGGTGGGTATGACGAGAGCGATCGCTATGAAGCGAAAAATACGGCTGAAGAAATGCAAGAGGAAGCCCAATACCGTAGCCTTGCTAAAATTAGCCCCCAACAAGCTCAACAAATTGCAGAAGCGGCTCAAGGCCAAAAGGCAATACGGGTTGCCCTAGGGGCAGAAAACGGTAGCTTGGTTTATGAAGTGCGCTTTCCCAATGCTGAGGTCAAAGTGGATGCCGGTAATGGGCGTATCCTCAGAACGGAACTAGCGGGTCAAGAGGAAAATGACCTTCATGAAGCTCCCTTGGGTGGCAGTATCCAAGTCCCCAATTCTGATCGTCCATAGCAATAATGGCAACCATCCTTAAGGTTCTCTGAATTTTACTCAAATTACCAAGCTGTCTAGGGTAGATTAACAGGCATAAATATCTACCCTAATTTTTTGCCTAAAGATGGGTTTGTGGTGAAAAGAGTATAGCAACTTCAAGGGGAACGCCAATCCATTAGGAACATGTTTCACGGGTGACTTGAATTAGAGTGGCCGCTGCTTCTTCACGAATGACTCGCGCAGGATGATCCAATAACATTTGCAAGGCTGTGGTTTTCTCAGGAGAGTCAGGTAGCTTTCTTAAGGATCGAACGATTTCCATAGCTTGCCAAACGTCAATGGAGTAGGTTGAAGCACATTCGGCAAGGGGAATGGTCGTTTTGGGATTACTGCGATTGCCAAGGGTAATAATTGAACCGATGCGGGCTTCGGAGTTGGGATGCTTTAGGGCATTGATCAGTCGATCTTCGTAGGAGGGATGCTCCTGTTCCCACTGGTGAATGTTGACACCGCATACAGGACAGATTGAGTCGTCCGCGGCAATCTCCGCAAAACATGCTGGACAAAAATAGGCGTGATCCATCTTTTTATCCCCCAAGGGATACTCCCAATATACGCCCAATCCCAAAAGTGAGACCAGTTGAATGTGTCGTCGGCTGATCATGTGTCACACCAAGCCTGTTAGACTCAAACATAAGATAGTTACATCTTCCGAAGCATTGAAACCCTTCTTTGGCTCCACGGGTGAGTCTGTCATTCACTTTTGTTCGTACCACTGACTACAGTCCTGATATTAGCAATATGGAATACGTAAAGGGGATGTAATCCTCTCTCATAGGGGCTTCCGCAGTTTTGAGCTTGTTCCATATGTGAAAAGGGTTGTATTTCGCTTTAATTTAGCAGTACCAATCATGGTTAACACCCTCTTTTCTTTTATGTTCGGCATATTGACAGCCCTCTTTCCGATTGCGAATCCAATTGGGGCAATTCCTATTTTCTATAGTTTGACTGCTAGAAACACTACGAAATATCGCCTGCGACAAGCACGAAAAATTACCTTTAATGTTTTTGCTGTCTTAGCAATTTTTTTCTTGGTGGGCAAGTTTATTCTCAGCTTTTTTGGAATTTCCCTAGCAGTAGTGCGAATTGCTGGTGGGTTGATTGTGGCACATACAGCTTGGCAGATGGTTGCTCCTCAACCGCGTCTGACCAATCAAGAGCAACTGGAGGCAGTGGACAAAGAAGATATTTCCTTTACACCTATGGCAATGCCCATCATTAGTGGGCCGGGCGCGATTGGTATTGTGATTGGTTTTTCAACCCGCTGCCATCAATGGCCAGAGTATCTTGGTTGTGTTCTGGGAATTACTCTGTTTAGCTTTATCACCTACTTTTGCTTAATTCTAGGGGAGCCTTTGATTAAGGGCTTGGGCACAACAGGCATAGGGGCACTCAATCGGATTTTGGGCTTTTTGATTTTAGCGATCGCGGTGCAGCTCATTGCAGATGGCGTGATCACCTTTATCAAATAAGTTAATGACTGAGGGGGAGCCTGACAGTAAATGAGGTGCCCTGACCCACTTGACTCTTGACATCAATGCTGCCACCGTGGCTCTGGACAACTGCTTGGACAATGGATAGGCCTAACCCTGCTCCTCCATCCACATAGTGACGGGAGGGATCTGCTCGCCAAAAGCGCTCAAAAATTTTACTAAGGTGCTCAGACGCTATACCAATGCCCGTATCAGCGATAGTCACGTGAATATGGTGCATGAGACGCTTGGCAGTCACACTGACTTTGCCCCCTTCAGGAGTGTAGCGCAGCGCATTTTGTAAAAGATTGGTGAAAGCCTGTATGAGAGCCGCCTCATCCCCCCGCAGCAGCAGTTGGGGATCGGTACTAAACTCTAAGCTAATTTGCTGCTGCTGTGCCTGTAGTTTATACAGTTGAATTAATTGCGCTAAGGTCTCTGCGAGGTTGATCGTCCGCATGGCCATCGGTCGTTGACGATCAGTTCTTGCCAGAATCAATAAGTCATCAATGAGGCGGGTCATTTGATCCGTAGCGCTGGCGATCGCCCCTAGGACTTCCCGATCCTCTGGTCGCATTCCTTCATCGTACTTAAGGGCAACTTCAGCATTACTGGAAATGGCCATCAAGGGACTGCGGAGTTCATGGGAGGCATCAGCCGTAAACTGTCGCAACCGCTCAAAACTGGCTTCAATAGGCTGCATGGCTTGGCGATTGAGCCACAGACTACCCATAGCACTGAGGAGGAGTCCTATCATGACCCCTGCCATGAGACCAGTATCCAACTGCCAAACGGTCTCATTAAATTCATCCAATTCTTGACTAATGCGGATGTAGCCAATGATTTCGTTGGTTGCTTGGTGCAAAATTGGCAGTGTGACTAACTGCAAAGGGGGATCATGGGTGTGAATAGCTACTGAAACCTTTGGATTGAGCGGTATGTAGGGAAGTTCTTCGCCCTGTTGCTTGAGAAGTCGGCCGTGGGCATCAAACCACTCTAAGGTTGCTGCTTGCTTCTTTAGCTCATGGGGCAAACCGTGCTCCTCAATCTTGAGCTGACCATTCTCAATATCAGCATTAGCAGCCGCACCTTGGGCAATGGCAATGAGACGATTGGTGAGTTGCTCCCTGAGATTGTGAACAAAGACCACGCGCACAGCGATCGCAAACCCGCCAAGGACGACTGCAAACACGAGGAGATTAAAGAACAGTAAGCGGCGGCGAATATGGGTAAACATTGGGCTAGACGTGGGGGGGCACAAAACGATAGCCAACGCCATAAACCGTTTCAATCAATTCTTGGGGGCAACCTGCTGCCTTCAGCTTATGCCGCAGATTGGTGATGTGGGTTTTGACGGTGCCTTCACCAGCCTCTTGATCGAATGTCCAGAGTTTATCTAGGAGGGCTGTGCGACTAAAGACCTGCCCCGGATACCGCAGAAAATGCTCTAGGAGTAGATATTCCTTGGGGGTCAGAGAGAGCACCGTTTGATCGTACGTCACCACCTGACTCGCCGGATCCAGTTGCAGTGCCCCGTAACATAGCACAGGGGGTTTCAGTTCACGACTGCGGCGTTGCAGTGCCCGAATCCGTGCCGCCAGCTCTTCCAACTTGAAGGGTTTGACAAGGTAATCATCAGCACCTGCATCTAGGCCAATGACTTTATCAGTGGTCGTATCCTTGGCCGTCAACATCAAAATCAGTGCCTGACAACCTACCGCCCGCAACCGTTGACAAAGGGCGATGCCATCTAGGCGTGGTAGCATTAAGTCCAGCAAAATGAGGTCATAGGCAGTTGCTTGGGCATAGTCCCAGCCACTCAGGCCATCCTCAGCAATATCAACAGTGTGGTGTTGATGTCGTAAATCCTTCGCCAAAGGTGCTGCAATGCGGGGGTCATCTTCAACAATGAGAATTTTCATTGCTCTTGCCCTTACTAAATTGGCTAGGCTTAAATTGTATTGTGGCTAAAATCAACCCTCATTGACGAGTGACGACCCTGCGCCTTTTTGTCTATGGCACCCTTAAACCCGGCTATCAACCCCATGAAATCCTCTGTCGGCCTTGGCTGAGTGCCCATCAATCAGCGCTGGTGAGAGGTCGCCTTTATCACCTACCGATGGGGTATCCCGGTCTGACGGCTGAGGAAGGTTGGGTGCAGGGGGAGTTACTGATCTTTCATGATCCACCTCCCAGCGTATTGGCGCGGCTGGATGCCTTTGAAGGCTACCATCCGAACTTGGCTCCCGAAGTAAATGCCTACCATCGCCAACAGGTGCCAGTGTATGACTTGAATCATCAACCTTTGGGCACAGCATGGGCTTATATGATGAGCACTGAGCGGGTGCGGGATGTCAACGGCGAATGGCTGCTAGAGGGGGTGTGGAATCGGCCAACAGACCTACGTGCCTAGACTTGGGTTTTAGCAGTGGTTTTTGCGGGCTTGGCGGAAGCCACATGGAGTTCCTTGAGTTGCTGTGGCTCAACACTGCTGGGGGCACCGGTAAGAAGGCAACGCGCCTGTTGGGTTTTCGGGAAAGCAATGGTGTCGCGAATGGAGTCTTCGCCGGCAAGGAGCATGACTAAGCGATCTAGGCCATAGGCAATACCCCCGTGGGGAGGGGTACCAAATTCAAAGGCCTCGAGAAGGAAGCCAAATTTTTCTTGGGCAGCCGTCTCATCAAGGCCGATGGTTTCAAAAACTTGCCGCTGCAATTCCGGTTGATAAATACGCAGACTGCCGCCGCCCACTTCGTAGCCATTGAAGATCAGATCGTAGGCTTGGGCACGGGCAGTTTTGAGATCCTCAAGGTCGGCGGGATGGGGTGCCGTAAAGGGATGGTGCAAGGCCTCAAGGCGCTTTTCTTCGGCATTCCACTCAAACATGGGGAAATCCACCACCCACACCAGATGGGTTGCCGTCGGATCAATGAGGTCAAATTCACGGGCAATGGTCTGGCGCAGGCGATCAAGGGTTTTATTCACCGTTGCCGTATCCCCTGCCCCAAACAGGAGGAGATGCCCCGGCTCGGCACCCGTGCGCTCTAAGAGCGTGGCTTTCTGCTCTGGGGAGAGGTTATCCTTGATGGCACCAATGGTGTCAATCTCGCCGTTGTCGCGAACGCGGATATAAGCCAGCCCCTTGGCGCCGGCAGTGGTGGCCTCTTGGAAGAGATCGCCGCCGGGTTTAATGCGCACGTTGGAGATGCGGTCGTTACCATTGGGAATCGGCAAAATTTTCACCACGCCCCCTTGGGCGATCGCGCCACTAAAAACTTTGAAACCAGAGTCTTTCAGAATATCGGAGACATCCACCAGTTCAAGGCCATAGCGGGTATCGGGCTTATCGGTGCCATAGCGATCCATGGCCTCTTGGTAACTCAGGCGGGGAAAGGGGCGCGGCAGATCAATGCCCTTCACGGTTTTGAAAATGTGGCAGATGAGTGCTTCGTTGAGATCAATAATTTCATCCTGATCCATGAAGCTCATTTCCATGTCCAGTTGCGTAAATTCTGGCTGGCGATCGGCCCTTAAGTCCTCATCGCGAAAGCAGCGGGCAATTTGGTAATAGCGATCGCACCCCGCCACCATCAACAACTGCTTGAACAATTGCGGCGATTGAGGGAGGGCAAACCATTCTCCCGGATTCACGCGACTGGGCACTAGATAATCGCGAGCCCCCTCCGGCGTCGAGCGGGTGAGAATAGGAGTTTCCACCTCAATAAAGCCCGCCTCATCCTCGAGGAAGCGCCGCATGGCTTGGACAACGCGATGGCGTAACTGCAAATTCCGTGCCATCCGTTCCCGCCGTAGATCAAGATAGCGGTAGCGCAGCCGCACCTCTTCCCGCACTGGCTCATTCTCGGTGCTGGAGATGGCAAAGGGCAGTTGCTGGCGCACCGTATTGAGGACATCAATGTGATCGGCGTAGATCTCGATGTCGCCCGTGGCCAATTTTGGGTTCACCGAATCCGCAGGGCGCTTGCTGACACGGCCAACAATTTTCACCACATACTCACTGCGCAGGCGATCGGCTTGAGCATAGGAGTCGGGAGTGCGCTGGGGATCACTGACAATTTGGACAATGCCGGAGCGATCGCGCAAATCAATAAAGATCACGCCGCCATGATCACGCCGCCGATCCACCCAACCGTAGAGGGTGACGGTTGTTCCGACATCCGTTAGCCGAACATCGCCACAGTAGTGTGTGCGCATAGACCCCAATGATTTGTGAGTATGTTGGTAAAGCCTTACTATTTTAGCGGTTCACCGCCCTACCGTTAGCGGAGCATCCCCAAAGAATCACAGGTTTGCAGGAGGGCTGCACTTTAGAAATCGCAACAGAAGTTTGCAGGACTTCATGTGGATTCCCTAACTTTAGTTGCAGCTTCAGCAGATTGCGCCCCAATTTCCGAGGGGCAACGTATGGTAGTAGATAGGTAAAATCTAAAGAAAACCTTAAAAGGAGGGCAAGTATGACCCCCTCTCTCCTCCGGCAGTTCTGGCACTTTGTTGAGCAAGTACAGGTGGGACGATTGTTGAGTATGGATGATCACGCCCTACAGGGGTGGCTGGTGACGCAGTTTAGTGACGTTTATCCTTTAGAGCATAACCAGCGCTATCATCTGGAACGCTACATTTCCTCGCGTCTCTCGTTAATCCGCGATGTGGCAAGGGAGCAGGTGCTGCAAGCTAGGGTCGACTGCCCCTAGGGAACCGTGAACTGAGTTCAGCCTTCAAAAGGTGAGAGGATAGTCCTAGTTCGTGTTGCCGTGCAGAATATCAGTACGTGCGAATGATCAACGGGTATCAGCGATTATGGCGGTGGGGAGCGATCGCCCTTGTGACCTTCTTGCTAGCCATTCTCTCTCCTTGGCCAAGTGTGGCTCAGCTCGCCGTACCCGGCATCAGTCAAACCGCAGTCACCCCCCCACCTCCCGGTGTTACCCGCATTGGTGAGCTGGAAATTGCCGATGTTCGCTTCGATGGCAGCACCCTTTTTACCATTGCTGCGCCGACGGTGCGCGATCGCACTCATCCCAGTGAGGCCATTCCCGTTGAAGTGCGCGCTGAACTCATTGAGTCAAATCTACGGCGCGTCCTCCATAGTGCTATCCGCCAGCGACGGCGATCGCCCGAACTTGTAAACATTGGTGTGGCTCGCCTCAATAATGTGTTGGTGATCAGTGCCCGCATTGGCCAAGCGGAACGCACCACTCGCCTCCTGACGGTGACAGAGGCCGACAGCGACTACCATCAACTGCCCCCTGAAACCCTTGCCCAGCAGTGGCGAGACATTTTGCAACAGCAGATGAACCGAGCGATTCAGGAACGCACCGACACAGCCCTGATGTCGCAAATTCAGGAGGCTGTCTTGATCTTTATCAAGGTGGGTGCAGGTAGTTTCGTCATTTTAATTGTGCAACGCTTCTTGATCCGCCAACGCAAGCATCTACAAGGGCAACTCGACACAGTGACCACTCAAACGACGGAACCGGAGTGGGTTTTGCCGCTTCTGCCCCATCTGCGGCACCACTTTTTTCTCAAGCAGCGCATCAAGCTCATTAGTCTCGTTCGGTATCTACTGTTGTGGGGACAAGTGGCTTTGTGGCTACTCGGCCTAGCGGCAATTCTACGCCTCTTCCCCATGACCCGCTGGCTGAGTTCCCAAGTCTATGGCTTGCCGATTCTGTGGATGGTGGTCTGGTTTGGCACGGGGCTGCTGAATCAATTTGCTGACTTGGCCTTTGATCGCATTCGTGTTTTCTGGGAGCAAAATAATCTGCTCAAGTTTGCTGATACCCAGCGTAAAACCCTGCGGATTAGTACCACTGTGGAAGTGATGCGCGGCTTTAAGACCGTTGTCATTTATTTGATTCGACTAGTGGTTATCTTGGGTTCCTTAGGGGTACCTGTTTCCTCCATTCTCGCTGTGGGGGGCTTTTTAGCCTTGGCCATTTCCCTAGGGTCACAGAACTTGGTGAAGGACATTATCAATGGTCTGCTCATTGTCTGGGAGGATCAGTACGGCATTGGCGATGTGGTGGAAATTGAACCCTACTCCGGCTTAGTGGAAAATCTCAATTTGCGCATTACTCAGTTGCGCAATGCCGAGGGTCAGCTGATTACAATTCCCAATAGTACGATTACCAAGGTAGCCAACCTGACCCGCACTTGGTCACGGGTTAATCTCGAACTGTGGGTGGATATTGAAACCAATCCCGATCGCCTGTTGTCGTTGCTGAATGACTTGAGTATCCACTTTTACGAAGAACCGGAGTGGCAACTGAAGATGCTGGAGCGGCCAGAAGTTCTAGGAATTGATCAGATTACCGCCAGTGGCTTACTCGTGCGCATTTGGATTAAAACCCAACCGGGACAACAATGGGTCGTGGGGCGGGAGTTTCGGCGGCGGGTGCTCAACCTGATGGCCACAGAGGGGATTGCCGTGGGTCGGCTGCATCAACAGCTGCATTTGGCGCGCGATCGCAACGGCAAAAACGACAACGATGAACATACCTATCCTTCTCCTTTGGAATCTTGATGGCAGGTCAGCGCATTTTGGTCATCGGCGGTGGTGCCGCTGGATTTTTTGGAGCGATCGCCTGTGCGACGGCTAATTCTCGCAATCTCGTCACGATTTTAGAAGCTGGGGCAACGCTGCTGAGCAAAGTCCGCATCTCTGGTGGTGGTCGCTGCAATGTCACCCACCACTGTTTTGATCCAGCGCTATTGGTGCAGCACTATCCCCGTGGTGGCAAGGCCTTGCGGGGTGCCTTTAGTCGCTTCCAACCCCAAGACACGATCGCTTGGTTTGAGGCGCGGGGGGTGAAGTTGAAAACCGAAGCCGATGGGCGAGTCTTTCCCGTCAGTGATGACTCAGGAACCATTATTGACTGTCTGGTGCAAGAAGCAACGGCTCTGGGCATTCGCCTCCGTACCCGCGCAGCAGTGAAGGAGATGGTGAAAGTCGGCAATGAGTTTCAAGTCACGGTTGCTCAGCAGCCTCAACCCCTTGTGGGCGATCGCGTCCTTCTGGCCACCGGCAGTAGTTCCCAAGGCTATCGCTTGGCGGCACAATTGGGACACACCATTATTCCCCCCGTCCCTTCGCTGTTTACGTTTCACATTGATGACCCGCTCTTGCAGGAGCGCTCAGGCCTCAGTGTCGAACCCGTGGAAGCAACCCTCAAACTGTTGCAGCAGCCGCCCTTAACCCAAACCGGTGCTATTCTCGTTACCCATTGGGGCTTGAGTGGCCCTGTGGTCTTGAAACTCTCGGCATGGGGGGCACGTGCCTTAGCGGCGCAGAACTATCGCGGCACCTTGGTGGTGAATTGGCTCCCCCATCTGTCACTGCCGCAGATTCAAGGGGAGTTGGCAGCCTGTCGTAGCCATACCCCGAAGCGAGCGATCGCCCGCCATTGTCCCTTTCCGCTGCCGCGCCGCCTCTGGAGCTACTGGACAACCAGCGTGGGGATTCCGGCTGAGCAAACTTGGGCACACCTCAGTAAAAAACAACTGCTGGCACTGGCGGAGGCCTTGCACCGAGGTACCTTCGCGATCGCTGGCAAGGGCGCCTTCAAAGAGGAGTTTGTCACCTGTGGTGGGGTGGCTCTCAAGGAAGTGGACTTTAGAACCATGGCCAGCCGCTGCTGTGAGGGGCTATTCTTTGCGGGCGAAGTTCTCGATATCGATGGCGTGACGGGGGGCTTTAATCTGCAAAGTGCGTGGACAACGGGCTGGATTGCCGGTCAGGGATTGGCAGAGGGTTCGACGGGCACCGTTTCGGCAGGCGCTTCCACGGCCACACTCTCTTGAGCCGCACCTTGAAGGGCAAGGGGTTCGGTTTCTTTTTGCTTGAGGGTGAGGGGTAGGCGCAGGGGTTGCAGTTCCCGTTGTAGGGCGGGTGCCAAGGGCAACGATTGATCCAAATCCTCAAGGGGACGAGGTACCAACATCACTGCATGGAGTTCACCAATGCGATCGGCTTCTGCCATCCCGGCCTCAAGGGCGATCGCGGTATTGGAGGCCGTGCCGCGAATAATGGCCGTACATAGACCGGCGCCAATGGTTTCGTAGGCCGTTAGGATCACATCTGCCGCCTTGAGCATGGCATCCGCTGCCCCCACCATGGCTGGAAATCCTCGCGTTTCCAATAGGCCAACTGCGTGGCTACTGAGGCGATGGCCGCGACTTTTAGAGGCAATCTGGGCGAGGAGACTGCCAATCGGAAGAATTTTCTCTAGGTTGGGGTCAGGCCGGGGAATGACTAAGGTACTGAGTTCTTGACCAAACTGCTGTGCCCGCTCAGCGCCCTCTTCCACAGCTAGACGCACATCGGCAATTCGCCCGCGCACGATTGCGGTACAGTGGCCACTGCCAATTTTTTCATAGCCCACTAGGAGGACATCGGCGGATTTGAGCATGTGATCGGCAATGCCCACTATCGCCGGAAAGCTCTGGGCTGAAACCAGTCCCAAGGCTAAATCCGTAAAGTCATCCCGTCGCTCCATTAGCGGAAGTCGTCAATCCTGTTCATCGGGTGCATTTCTATCTTAACGGTTGGGTTGCGGAGGGCGCGGATCCCCCAAAAAACCAGATGATCATCTTCATGCCAGCGATCGGCATCTAAAAATGTCTTTAACAGTTCACTGAGAAAGGGGCGATCGCCCCCGGTCACAATCACCGTACCTTGGGGAAACGCCTGAAAAAAGGCGCCCAGATAGGCGTGCAACATGGCGGCAGTACCGTAGTAAAGACCGCTTTCAATCGCTGTGGTAGTAGTGGTTCCCCAACGGGGGGGTGGTTCGGGGGGAAGCGTCACATAGGGTAACGCCGCCGTATAGTCCGCCAGTGCTCGTGCCATTAACCCAACACCCGGGAGAATCACACCGCCCGCAAATTCAGCGCGATCGTTGGCTAGGGTCAGCGTTAATGCAGTTCCCGCATCCACCACACACACTGGTGCCCCATAAACCTGAAGCGCTCCCCAGAGGGCAAGGGCACGGTCAATCCCTAGGCTGGGGTACATCCGAGGAATGGGAATATCCTCGAGGGTGAGGGCGATCGCCGTCGGATAGACTTGGTGCAAGGACACAGCACCAACACTCGCACCCCAGCAGGGGAGGTTGGGATAGTTTTGGGCAGGATTAAAGGCAAATTCCTCAGGGGTGAGGTGCCAAGTGCGGCTGAGGTGTTCACCCGTAAAGAGAGCCCAGTGCTGCCGACTATTGCCAATCATTAGGGCAAACCATTGATTACTCTGTGGGGGCGCCATCCACTTCTTCTGGATCGATGAGATAGAGATGAATATGTTTATACCCCCGCTTAATTTTGAAGGTATCCCCCGGCTTTAGGTTCATGGCTTTGGTATAGGCAGCACCAATGACAATCTGGCCATTTTGGTGCACCTTCACTCGATAGGAGGGCGATCGCCCCCGTCCTGATTGACCATTGACGTCTTTTTCTGATGACTGGACTTCTAGTCCGCCGGCAGCGAGTACCGCTTCGTAAAATTTCCCTAAGTTAACACGCACCTCACCAGATTTTGTGACGCGATAGTAGCCACAGAGCTTTGCGGCTTCTTTACGGGATGCAGAACCCAGTTCACTTAATCGCTGCAAGAGTGCTTTACCAGTTAGGGGCTTTGGTTTTTCCATTCGCTCTATATTTCCTCTGTCAGAACACTATTCAAATGAATAAAGCAACTCAATTGTTCTTTAATCAACAGGTACCTGCACTAGAGAGAAAAAGGGAGCCTGCGAGAATGATCTGACTAGAAATCATTAGATTTAATCAAGTTACCACTTTATTTGAAACACAAAGTATTTTTTTAACAATATGTTAGTTTGAAGCAATCAGTATAATCATATAGTGATACCGAATCTATTTAACAAGAAAAGGAATTTGATGTTAGTTTGTTAAGTTTTATTTATCACTTATTGATTTTTGAGTCAAATTTATCTATAGCATCATGCCTCTCTAAAAATAGGGAAGACATGTCGGCATTGAGTCTGTCAGAGCAGCCCTAGGATAGCAAAAAGGCTGTATAGTGGCTGTACCCTAGCGGATGAGTGACGAATGACCCCTTGGCAAGCGTTGCGGCGCAACCCCTTAGTGATGGTCAGTTTGGGGGTGTTGCTGACGTTGTACCTGCTGGCGATCGCCGCGGATTTTATTGCTCCCTACAGTCCCTATACCTTTCAAGTGGAGGGTGCGCTGCTGCCCCCTACCCGCATTTACTGGCGCACCCCCAACGGTCAGTGGCTTGGCCCCCATGTCTATCCCACCCGCTTGGGGCCTGTGAACTTGGAAACAGGGGAACGTCCTCTGATTGTAGACTGGCAGGAACCGTCGCCGATTCGCCTCTTTGTCAAGGGCAGCCCCTATCGCTTCTTGGAAATTACCCTGCCCCTACCGACTCGCTGGAGTCTCACCAATCCACAAATTGAACCACGTACGATCTTTGCCGGGTTCCCCAGCGATCGCCATCTCTTTGGCACGGTGGGTAAGGGCTATCTGAATCTGTTGGGCACGGATGACCAAGGACGCGATCAGTTCAGTCGGCTGCTCTTTGGTGCCCGCATTAGCCTCAGTATTGGCCTAGTGGGGGTGGCGATCGCCTTCCCGATTGGCATTCTGGTGGGGGCAATTTCTGGCTACTTTGGCGGCTGGCTCGATGCCGTTTTGATGCGGGGCGTTGAGGTGCTGATGACGCTGCCGACCATCTATCTGCTGGTGGCTTTGGCGGCAGTACTCCCCACGGGACTCAGTAGTGGTGAGCGATTTTTGCTAATTACCGTAATCACATCCTTTGTGAGTTGGGCGGGGCTAGCACGGGTGATTCGCGGTCAGGTGCTGGGGATCAAAGAAATGGCCTTTGTCCAAGCGGCGCAGGTAATGGGGGGGCGATCGCTCTATATTATTGTGCGGCACATTATTCCCCAGACAGCAACCTACGTGATGATTGCCGCAACGCTCTCGATTCCCAGCTTTATTGTGGCGGAATCGGTACTCAGTCTCATTGGTCTAGGCATTCAGCAGCCGGATCCCTCTTGGGGCAATATGCTCTCGTTGGCAACGAATGCCTCAATCTTAGTGTTGCAGCCATGGTTAGTCTGGGCACCCGCCACACTGATTGTACTGACGGTGCTGTGTTTCAACATTGTTGGCGATGGCCTGCGGGATGCCCTTGATCCGAGGCAAACCCCAAAATAGCCAAGAGCCTTGGGATACACTAGGGGGAGATTTTGCAGGCTGAAGCTATGAGCGGCGATCGCCAGCCCTATCGAATTCTCGTCATTGATGATGACCCTACTAGCCGACTGCTGCTGCGCAAAACCCTAAAGGATCTGGGCTACCAGGTCTCGGTTGCTAGCCATGGCCGCGAGGGAATCGCGATCGCCACCGCTGAGAAACCCGCCCTGATCATCTGCGACTGGATGATGCCCGAACTGGACGGCCTAGAGGTGTGCCGTCAAATCAAGCAGGATCAGGAACTCTCCCGCAGTTTTTTTGTGCTGCTGACCGCCAAGGGGGAACTGGAGGATCGCATTCAGGGCTTAGATGCTGGTGCGGATGAATTCTTATCCAAGCCCATTGACCCCAATGAACTGCGGGCACGGATTCAGGCGGGTCTGCGCCTTTATCAACTTAACCAAGATCTGCTCAAGCAGAAACAACTCCTTGAGGCGGAACTGCACGAGGCTGCGGATTATGTGCGATCGCTCCTACCGGCTCCCCAAGAAGCCCCCTGCAAAATTAACTACTACTTTTTGCCGTCAAGTCAGTTGGGCGGCGATTGCTTTGACTTTTTTGGGGTGGGCGATCGCTATTTAGTGCTCTACATTCTCGATGTTTCCGGCCATGGCTTGGGGGCGGCTCTGCCTTCGGTCTCCGTCTTGAACCTCCTGCGCAGCACCACGCGAGAGCAAACGAGCGGCACATTTGACTATCTGCACCCTGCCCAAGTCCTCGAAGCCCTCAACAATGGCTTTCAAATGACGGATCAGCACGAGAAGTATTTCACGATTTGGTACGGCGTGTACGATCGCCAAACACGGCAGTTGACCTATGCCAGTGGTGGACACCCGCCGGCACTACTCCTCACCCCTGAGGCTGATGGCTGGCGAGCAACTCTCCTCAAGACACCGGGCATTCCCATTGGCATGTTTGCTGACATGGCCTTTAGCCAAGCCACGATTGAAGTCCCCCCTTCGGCAGTTCTCTACCTCTTTAGTGACGGCATCTATGAGTTTGAAACAACCGACAATCGGGTTTGGGGTCTCGAAGCCTTTAGGGAGTTGCTCATTGCTGCCCACACCCAAGACCCTGTGCCGGCGCTGCCCCAGTTGATTGCCCAAGTGCAGAGCCATGCAGCGCCCGATGCCTTTGGCAGTGATGATGTTTCATTGGTGCAAGTGGCCTTTCCATCGGCTTAACTTTGCATCTGAGATTGCATAATGTGGCCTTTTCTGTGCAATATCCTAAGCAGTGGGAGAGTGAAAATGAGCTATGGGCGGATGGGAGTTTTTACTGCAAAAGGAGGGCGATCGCGCTTGGTTGCCCCTAGAACCACCCTCGGCGGAAGTTTTGGAGGGCAGTTACCGCTTGATGGCGCGCTGTCCGGTTGCCGAAACCTCGGTGGAAGTGCAAATTACCCATCTTTACGATGATCAGGGGGTGCCCAAGCAGCGCTACCAACGCCGCACCCACCGCAGCAGCTCCACAGGACTCATGGGTATTCTGCCCTTTACGTATTTGCAGGCGGGGCGTTGGGAATTTCAATGCCGTGTGGCCCAAGAGGGGGTGCTGGATGCAGAGGTGTTTGCGATCGCCCTTGATGTCCTTGCCCAAAGCGAAGAGTGGGATTTGCCGGCACCAGAAACCTTGCCTGCGGTTCCAGAGCAGCCGGTGAAAGCTGCCGACCCCCCTAAGCCGCAAGCACCCTCCCCTGCTGAGCTGCCCACGACGCTCATTGAGCTGCCCCAAAGTGCCTATACGATCTTTGCCGATGAAACGCTGGTTTTAGAGGGCACAGTTGCCGTTCCCGGTACGGTGGTGATTCGTTTGCGCAATCCCGTCACCCGCGATGTGGTGCAGGAGCACTCAGTGCCCGCGATCGCCCGCGAGGGGAAATGGGGGTTTCATTGTACACTCACCCCCTTGGCCGATTATCCAGTCATGGTGGGGGAAGCCCGCCTCCTGCCCAACCAACCCCTAGAGCACAGCGATCTTCGCCAAGTGCAAGCCTTTATGGTCACGGTGTTACCGGCACCGGAGATGCCTGCCGTCTCTGCGCCCCGCCAACCCGCCCCATCTAAGAGCGAAACACCCGCTGGCCCGCAGTTGCCCATCTTAGGGGATAAGACTCTCGAACCTGTGCCAGTGAGCGGCTTTTCCCTACCGCCCCAACTGAAGCCTGTAAAAGCCCCTGTTGTCGTGGATTTGCCTAGCTTTTGCCAGCCCCTATCTGCCGTTACCGTGCCGCCACCTCGGGATTTGCCCATTGATCGCCAAGAGCGATTTTGGTCGCGATTGCAACAGTTAGCGGAATTAGCGCCCCCCGTTGAACCCACACCGCCAGTATCCACGAATCCTAAGAGTCCCTATCTATTGACCCCCCCCCAGCTCCTGCTGTCACCGGAGCCACTGGTATCGCCGCTGCACCTCAAGGTGAATTTGCCGGCAACACAACGGGGTTGCTCTGTGAAGGTGTGGATCACCAATGGCGAAACAGGAGAGTTAATTGCTGGCCCCCGCTGGCTCGTGGAGTTTGATTTTTATCGCTATGGGGACTACTGGCAAACCGTGCTTCACATTGACGTGCCCGCGAGTGTGCGTTCCATTGCCCTGATGGCGATCGCCATTGACCCCAAAACAGGCGCGGAAAGTCCGACGGTCACCCTGCGGCGACAGCTCCAAGGGGCCTAGCTTTCGGGTTCCGGCTGTGTTTCTGCCCGCTCAAAGGCTGGACAATAGCCCTCTGGTGCCACTTTGAAGTTGTAGAGCGCAGAAGCCTCGTTCCAGCAGCGCTGACCGCGATAAAACTGGCAATTAAAACAGCTCTCCTGATCGGGGGCGATCGGGGTCGATGTTCCACCCAGCACTTCCTTGGGGGTCATGCCGCGAATCAGCAACTGCTCCCCCTGCCATGAGGCAAGGACAAAGCCCGTATCCGCCAACCGTCGCCAGCGTGGATCTGTGGTAATAGAAGCGGGTAGGCGAATCATCGCTTCATCGTTCCACTCACTCACCTCCCCCTCATAGGCCAGTTGCACCAACGAACTCGGCGTCGAAAGCGTCAGTTGGCCAATGGGAAATTGAATCGTTGAGCCACTGGTGGGGGTGTGCAGATGGTAGCGGTTGCTCAATTCATTCAGGCTGGCTAAATCGGCAAGGTAGTTGGGGTCGCCGTGGATAAGCACCACATGCTGCGGGCGAATATTGTGAATCAGTTGCGTCGTTGCAGGGCCATCGGCATGGAGGGAAAGTAAAAACGTATCCACCTCTACATTGGGCAAGCTGGCTAAGGTAGGATCACCGCCCCGAAAAGGCTGACCATAGCGCAGACGTGGATAGAGTACCAGCCAAGGCCGTTTCCCCTGAGCTAGGTAGGGACGCAGGTCTTGATCCTCCTCCACAAGGACAATGGTGGGGGCTGCGCCTCGAATTTGCGCCAAATCGCTTAAGGGCTGCACTTGGGGTTTGACCCGCTGATCCCAAAAGAGGGACTGGTGTTGGGCAAAATTTTGAATGGCCGTGGGTAAATGGGGCAAAACCGTGAGGTAGGCATCACAGCCGCGAGCGATCGCTGGCGTGACCCAAATTTGAATCGGCTGTCCCGTAAAAAGATGATGACTGCGCAGTAGGATGAGAATTTCTTGAGCAGTACCGAGGGGCGGCAGCGGCAGTAGGACATTGTAGCCTTGATCAACCGCCGTGCGGATGCGTTCTGCCAGTTGGTTTTCCTGTTGACGGCGGTGGGGATGACGCGCGGTGCCCAAGCTGGCCTCAATGATCAGCACATCCGGCTGCAATCCTCGCAGATCCGCAAGGGGTAGCCCTTCCGTAAAGCGAGTATGGGACAGGAAAAAATCCCCAGTATAGACCACGCTCAGGGGCGATTGCTCTGGGTTGGGGTCTTGGTAGGTGAGGGCAAAAACAGCAGCCCCCGGTAAATGCCCTGCAGGAAAGAGTTCGGCGGTCAGGCCATCCCCAAACTCAACGGGCGATCGCCAAGGCAAAGCACGACAGAAAGGGGGAACCGTTTCATGCGGCCAATTGAGGGGCAAAAGCTGGGTCGTGACCTCACTGGCATAGATGGGAATATGGGGAAAACGGCGATGGAGTGCCAATAGACTCTGGGCATGATCCGCGTGGGCATGGCTACAGAGCACCAAGTCAAAGGGATGCTGTTCAATTTCATCAAGGGGCAAAACATCAAGGGACGGCACACCACAGTCCAGCAAAATCCGATAGGTGCCAATTCCTAAGCCAATGCACACCCCCTCATCTGCGTGACCCACCCCATAGTTGAGGCACTCGATCATGAATGACGAACAGTCACCCTCCTTGGTTAGCTTTAGTGAGCAGAACCGTTGCCGTGGTAGTTATCGGTGTCGTAGAAGCCATTGCGGGTGCCAAAGACCAAACACAGCAAAATAAACACCGGCGTAATGGCCAGTAGAATGGGTTTCACGTTAATAGCAACGTCCATGGCTGCACTCCTCGCTCTTGTCAACTCAGTCAATGGTGTCTTCTGCTACTCAGTGTATCGTGGATCATTGGGGGGCATGTGCTGATTTTCTCTCCTCAAAGTAACGCAACTGCCGCCAACCCACAAAATTGGCATAGGGCTGGCGATCGCCCATGCATTCTGCCACGTGTTCTAGGGGCGACAGGTGCTTCGGTTCTGCCCCCGCCAAGCGTTGATAAAGCGCCAGATCAGAGGCGGGGTCACTGCGTTGGCCATCCCGCAGATAGTAGGACACCCGTGCACAGCGAGCCACGGACATGTACTTACACTCCTCAAGGCTATATTGCTCGCGCTCACTGGGATCGATATAGGGAAGGTGCCAATCCCCCACCGCCACAGGTGTCGGTTCATGGGTTTCCAGCAAATGCTGAATCAGCTTAGCCAAGGCTTGCATTTCGGGCTGGGCATCGGGGTGGTTGCGCAGGCGCAAAAAATTATCCCACTCCGTGCTACTCACCACCGTTTGCATCCACAGCCACGGCTCCAGCATGCGGTTCACCACCTGCTTGTGAATGCCTAGTTCATGGAGTTGGCGTGCCCCCTCAAGAACCGCGAGGCGGGTTTTCAGCCAAATTTCCTTGGCAGCCTCCTTATGTTCACTTTCTTGGCGCGCCTGCATCCCCCGCTGGTTTTTTCCCCAATGGTAAGGAATGACCGGGTTGTGTTCGACTTGCTCCATCATTTTGGCCACAGGCACCGCTCGCGAACTAGCGGAATTACGGGAAAACACGCGATGGGTGAGCAGTTCACTATGGATAAAACGCGGATACGTCAGTTGCAGCGTCACCAAGCGCACCCCTGCTGGCGAAATTGAATCGGCAATCACACGCCCGTCTTGCATCTTTGTCTCGTCTGAATCTCTGCCTTTTCTAGGCTAGTGCAAGGGGAACACTGTCCGCGCGATTCGCAACCGCAAAGCGCGTCAACCTTGATGCTGTGGCACAGTGGAACTAGACCTGTTGTGGATATACCTTGCCATGTATGCGGTTGTTTCTCCAGCCAAAATTATTCTTCCCCCCGGCAGTGTCCTACGCATGCCCGGTACGTGGCAAGATTACTGTTGCCTCCGCAACAGCCGTGGCGATGGTTCGATTCCCCGCATCAAGTTTCGTCGGGGGGAAATTTTGCTCATGAGTCCCTTACCCCGTCATGGCCGCGAAGCGAATATCGTTGCCGATGTTGTCAAAATTTTGCTGGATAGTGAGGAGCGCAATTACGAAGCCTTTACGCCGATCACCATGGAGATTCCTGAGATGGGTGGCATTGAGCCTGACTATTGCTTCTATATTGACAACTGGACGGCAGCCGTCGGCAAAGACCGTATTGATTGGCAAACCGATCCGCCACCCGACTTGGTGATTGAAATTGATGTCACCACCTATACGGCGGCTGAGGACTACCTTCTTTATCGCGTTCCTGAAGTGTGGCTCTTCAAGTCAACGGGCTTGAGCATTTATGCTCTCGATGGCCAGACCTATGTCCCTCGATCCAAAAGCCGCTATTTTCCAGACATTAACTTAGTAGCGTTGATGAGTGCTGTCCTCGAAGAGGCGGCAACCCAAGGCACAGGGGCTGCGCTGCGACGGTTGCGGCAACGGTTCGCCGGTCAATAGCAAATTGTTAAAGATTTCTTTCTCAGGTGAATGGAGTTTTGTAAGATCATCTAGGTGCTATGTTTTTTCTAGCATTGCCCTTCAAGTTTCGAACTCAATTTATCCACTGAAAATTAAAAAAACTTAATTAATTGGCTGAGTAGTGCGAAACGTTTATGCAAATCACGCATCAAGTTGCTGGTCTTCCCGAGTCTCTCAAGCCATACGTCCAGATTGACCAGTGGGGGACAGTTCCCGTTGTTCTAGGACACGGTTTTGGTACCGATAAAAGCGCTTGGGATTACCTAATGCCTTTCTTCCCTGAGGGCTTCACCTATATTCGCTATGATCTTGCAGGCTGTGGCTCCGACGAAGACACGTTGCGCCGCTACGACCTGCAAAGACACAGTCATTTGTATGGTTATGCTGACGATCTCATTGAATTACTAGATAGCCTTGGTGTCCAATCCTGCATATATGTTGGTCATTCCGTCAGTTGCATGATTGGCGCAATTGCCGCGATCGCCAGACCTGACTTGTTTCGACGACATATCTGGCTCAACCCCTCCCCTTGCTATCTCAAAGATGAGAATTATCCCGGTACCCTCACCCCCGAAGACCTACAGGCCATTTATGACGCCATGGTCACCAACTACCAAACATGGGCTGCGGGTTTTGCTCCCCTGATGTTTGGCCTGACCGAGGATCACCGGCTAGCTGATTTTTCAAAAACCCTCTTTCGATTGCAGCCAAGTGTTGCATTGCGCACACTTCAGGTCATTTTTGATTCTGATACAAGGGCGTTTGTGGGCAAAGTCTTTCAACCCGTGCACCTCATTTTCAATCGTGACGACTTTGTGGTTCCCCAACCTGTGGCACTGTGGCTGCAGGGGAAACTGCCAAATAGTACACTTGATTGGATCGACGCGCGAGGCCATCTTCCCCACATGACTCATCCTGAGGCCGTTGGCTCTTTACTCAAAAAATATATAATCCATTCTGATTAGGGCATGCTCAAAAGTTTGCACGAACACCTCGCCCGCCAACTTCTCCCTACTCCCGATGCCATTACAGCATTTTGTCATCTAGTTGCTAATTGGTCGCAGTCTGAGCTTGTCTTAGCCTTAACAGTCGATGAACATGGCAATCGGGCAGAGATTATCACCACAACCAGCACCAGCCGATTTCCCAACGTCGAAATTATTGCTCCGTGGCCAGATTTGGTTGAGGAGGCTGTCATTGATATCACGCCTTTTCTAAAACTGCCTTCTATCTTTTTCTGCCTTTTGGATAAGGTTGAGCGAATCGTTTATATTCCCTGCGGTGAGCCAGAGCAGTGGCGGCAAGGGTTGCTATTGGTGAATCCCGTAGAGGGGCTGCTGTGCCAACTCGCAGAACAAAAAGGCTACATTGCAGCTCTTTACCGGCAACTGTTGGCTCATCATCGCCAACGGCAAAACAGCTTCATCTTTGAAGTGCAATTCCAAGATATTTTCGACACCGTGCCGCTGGGCTTGGTTTTGATCAAGGGGGATGGCTCTACAGCGATGGTTAATGCCTATGCCAGTCAATGGTTGCAACTGCCAGCCGGAAGCCATCCGGTTCAGATTGTTGCCGAGCACATGAAACAAGCACGCCAGAGATGCGATAACCGCGATGAGTTAACCAGAATTTTTCAAGGGCTGAGTGCCGATGCCAACTTTAGTGCAAAGGGGGAGTGTCTGATGGGCGAGAAAACCTTCCTCATTGATACCCACCCCGTGCGAGGCGACAGTCGGCTAGGGCGTGTGTGGATCGTTTCTGACATCAGTGATATGCGCCAGCGAGAGCAAGCACTTTTGGCCTTGGCTTGGTTGGATCCCTTGACTGGGGCGTTTAATCGCCGCTTTCTCTTGAGTCGGGTTGAGGCTTATCAGTCCCAAGCAGCGACAGGAGACGCGCTGCTAATCGTCATGATTTTCGACATTGATCACTTTAAGCGCATCAACGATACCTATGGGCATGATCAGGGCGATGTGGTTCTGCGCACATTGGCGGCAAGGACAAAGCAGGTGATAGAGGCCTGTAAAGATAGTATTTTGGTTCGCTGGGGAGGCGAAGAATTTGTGCTGTTGTTTTTTGCCACCAATGAAGACCATGCTAAATCCGTTGCCGAGGAACTTTGCGCTGTGGTGAGAAGCCAACCAATTGAACTAGGGGATCAGCAGTTTTTGACTGCAACCATTAGTTTGGGTGGCACGCTTTTTCGACCCGGTGAACAGGTGCTCAGTGACTCGATTCCTCGCGCGGATCAAGCCTTGTATAAGGCGAAACATGGGGGGCGCGATCGCTGGGTTTGGGCATGACACTTTACCCCACTGACTGGGATGAAAGCTCAGAAACGATTTGTTAGAGTAGCGGTGTCTAAAGGATGACTTGTACACCAGTTAAACTTGCATGACCTCCCCACGGTTTAGTTTTAGCGGCTTGGCGGTGACCCGCCACATCGGCACCCTGATGCTGACCCTGACTGTCATTGTGTTGGCGGTCTTTATTCTCATGCGGCTGCAAGTGGATTTGTTGCCGGCGATTACGTACCCGCGCATTGGGGTACGGCTGGATATTCCGGGCGTGGTACCTAGTGTTGCTGTTGAGGAGGTGACCAAGCCCCTTGAGGAAGCCCTGAGTCGCACGGAGGGGGTGGTGCAGGTCTATTCGCAAACCCGCGAAGGTCAAGTCAGTATTGATTTATTTTTTGAACCCGGTGGCGATGTCGATCAAGCCTTAAATGAAGCCACTGCTGCTTTTAACCGTGCCCGCAGTAGGTTGCCGGATATTATTGAGTCGCCGCGCCTCTTTAAGTTTGATCCGTCACAATTGCCGGTCTATGAGTTTGCCCTAACCTCAGAAACCCTCAGTGGCCGTGAGTTACGGGTCTTTGCCGACGAAGATTTGGATCGAGAGCTGAGTGTTGTCCCCGGCGTGGCGGGAGTCGATGTCTCTGGGGGGACAACCGAAGAAGTGCGAATTCTTGTGGATCTGGATCGATTGCAGGCCACGGGGGTGGGGCTAAATCAAGTTTTAACTGCTTTGAGCGATCGCAACCAAGATGTCTCAGGGGGACGCATTCGCGGCCAAACGGCAGAACCCTTAACCCGCACAGTGGGACGGTTTCGCAATGCCGGTGAAATTGAGGAGGTGATGCTGACGGGTGCCAATGGTCAGCGAGTCTATCTGCGGGATGTAGCGCAAGTCATAGATGGCAGTGCCGAGCAACGGGTATTTGTGACCCTCAATGGCCAACCTGCCGTCAAAGTCAGTATTCTTAAGCAGCCGGAAGCCAATACGGTGGAAGTGGCTGATGGTATCAAGCGCCGTTTAGCCGAGTTACAGGCAGCCAATCTCGTGCCCCGCGATGCGCAGATCATTCCTGTCCTTGATGAGTCGGTTTATATCCGCAACTCCCTGAACAATGTGATCACGGCAGGCCTGACGGGAACCCTGTTGGCGGCGATCGCGGTGCTGCTGTTCCTTGGCTCGGTGCGGCAAACCCTGATTATTTTGCTGGCCATTCCCCTGTCAACGATGGCCGCGATGTTGCTGATGGGGCTATTTAACTTCTCCCTCAATGTGTTTAGCTTGGGTGGACTCGCCCTTGGGGTTGGCATCGTTGTGGATAACGCCATTGTGATGTTGGAAACCTTGGCGGATATTGACCCCCACCCCATGAGCCAAGAACAGTACCTTGAGGAGGTAAAACGGCGTAGCCAAGGCATCGAATCAGCGCTTTTGGCCTCTACCCTCACTAACTTGGTCGCTATTTTGCCCTTTTTGTTGCTGGGGGGCTTGATTGCGCTGCTCTTTAATGAGTTGATTCTAACGATTAGTTTTGCGGTTGCCGCATCGCTGCTGGTGGCACTCACGGTCGTGCCGGCCTTGGCCTCCCGCCTTTTGGGGGTGCCGGTGCAAAATCGCCTACGGCAGGTCGCGTTTATTCGCCTTTTTAATGAAAAGTTCCTCTGGCTGACGGGGCGCTATGAATGGGCCTTGGGGCAGGTGCTACGGGCACGCTGGCTGGTGGTGGGGCTGGCGATCGCCCTTCTAGGGGGAGGCAGTTGGCTTTTAGCTCAGCAAATTCCCCAAGAACTGCTGCCGCGCATTAATACGGGTCAAGTCAACCTCATGGCCATTTTTCCACCGGGAACCCCCCTGCCCACCAGTCGGCGGGTCATGGCGGCAGTGGATCAGGTGCTGATGGCACAACCGGGCACAGAGGCCGTCTTTACCACAACGGGGGGTGCCCTCTTTGGCACGAATACAATTGCCAATCCGCTGCGAGCTAATAGCAACATCATTCTACGGCGTGGGGTGAATGTGGATCGCTACATTACAGAAGCAACAAAAGCCCTTGATCAACTTAACCTCCTGGGGGTGCGGCTGCGCTTGAGTCCCGGCCAAGTGCGCGGCATTATTCTCACCAACTCACCTGTACGCGGTGCCGATGTGGATGTGATGCTGCGGGGCAGTGATGAGCAGACCCTCAACCGCTTTGGTCGCCAAGTCCTCCAAGTCCTTGATGAAAAGGCTACATTGGTGCGCTTTCGTCCCGATGTAGATCCTCGCCAGCCAGAAATTGAAATTCTGCCGGATTGGGAGCGCGTCAGTGAACTGGGGCTGAATACCCTCAACCTTGGCCAGACGATTCAAACCGCCTTGGAGGGGTTTGTGCCCACCCGCCTGCAACGGGGCGATCGCCTAGTGGATATTCGTGTCCAACTGGACAGTGAAAGCATTCAAACGCCCGCTGACCTGACAACGATTCCCCTTTTTACCGCCAATAACCGTCCCCTCCGCCTTGGGGATGTCGCTCGCATCGAACCCAGTCAAGCCCCCGGTGAAATCCGCCGCATTAACCAGCAGCAGGTCTTTATGCTAGCGGGCAATCTTGTTGAAGGTGCCAGTCTCAGTGCTGCCCTTGCCCAAGTGAATGACATTCTCAACGATCTGGAGTTTCCGCCGGGGGTGTCCCTAATGCCAAGTACGGCGGCTCAAGCCAATCAGCAATTGCAACAGGCCTTAGTGGTCTTGGGTAGTTTGGCGGCCTTTCTCGTGTTTGTGGTCATGGCGGTACAGTACAATTCGCTGCTTGACCCCCTAGTGATTATGTTTACCATTCCCTTGGCCTTGGCCGGTGGCATTTGGGGCTTGTACCTGACACGGACGGCCATTGGCGCCACGGTCATTGTCGGTGCCATTTTGCTTGTGGGGATTGTCGTCAACAATGCCATCATCATGGTGGAGTTGGCGAATGAGATTTACCGACAGGAGGGCTGTAGCCGTAGCCAAGCCATTCGCAAAGCTGCCCCTGCCCGTCTGCGCCCGATTATGATGACCACGATTACAACGGTGGTGGGGATGTTCCCCTTGGCATTGGGGCTAGGTGAAGGCTCAGAATTTTTGCAGCCCCTTGGCATTGTTGTGTTTTCTGGCTTGGCTGTGGCAACACTGCTCACCCTCTTTCTTATTCCCTGTTTTTATGTGATTCTGCACGGCTTTGAGCGTATCGCCCAGCGCAGTCTTCCTGAGCCATTACCAGCACCAGTCGTTCCCCCCACGAGTCCCTCCCCTGAGGAGCTTCAGGAACGCTAAGCTGTAGGCCAACATTACTGTTTAGAGTGGTAGTGACGCCTCTGCCCAAGTCCTGCCGATGACTGCTGTTGACCCGCTTGCCGTTGGCCAACATACTCTCCTTGAGGTACGCCAACTGAGCGTGTTTTACCGCAATCAACCGCTGCTCAGCAATGTCAGCCTCACGATTCAGCCGCGCCAACTGGTGACCTTGATCGGTGCCTCTGGGTCTGGCAAGAGCCTACTGTTAAGCTGTTTGAACCGCTTGATTGAACTTTTTCCGCATCTCCATGTGACTGGCGAAATTCACTATCGGCAGCACGCCCTCAAGGAGTGGAATGCGTTGCAACTGCGCTGTCGTATGCCGATGATTTTCAGCAGACCGAGTCTCTTTCCAACATCAATCTATGAAAATGTCGCCTTTGGTGCTCGGGTGCATGGCTATCAAGGGGATCTCGATGCCCTTGTGCAATCTTCCTTGGAACAGGTGAATCTGTGGCAAACTCTGAAGAATCATTTGGGCGAGCCGGCACTAGAGCTATCCCTAGAGCAGCAACAACGCCTTTGTCTGGCGCGGGCGATCGCCCTGCAACCGGAGATTCTGTTACTGGATGACCCCTGCAGGGGGCTTGATACTACTGCGACCCGCCGCATGGAGGAGTGTCTGTGCCACCTCAAACAAACCTACACCCTGATCATGGCAACCCATCACCTACGACAAGCAGCGCGGATTTCCGACTGGACAGCCTTTTTAGCCCTGCAAACCAATCCTCAGGGACAGACAGTGGGTCAACTGATTGAGTACGCTCCCACGCGCTTACTTTTTCAAAGGCCACAGCATCCCTTAACCTGCGATTATGTCAGTGGTCGTTTCTAATCATTCTCACTGAGCAGCAGTTTGGCAATGAACCCGTATAGAATTGGGGTGTAAAAGCTAACCTAAATATAGAGGCAGCTAGCTTTTTTAGCTTTACTCTGGGAAGTAGAGAGAAACGATGGGTACCTTAATCTTAGGTTGGTTGGATCGGCAGTGGCATAGGACATCATTTCTATGATGATCTGTTCCGAGTGTTTCCATCCCAATCCCGTTGGTGCTGTTCAATGTGAAGTGTGCTTTTCGCCCATGCCCAGTATGACTCCTTGTCCAAATTGCGGTGCCCCAGTTCAACCAGACGCTAGTTTTTGTGGCCAGTGTGGTTTCAATCTGCGTCGCCTTGCCGTCAGTGCACCCCCAATGCCAGAGGTAATGCAACACACAGCCAGTGCTGCACCAACCGTGGAAGCCGTTGCCCATCAAGGCCGCCTGACAACGCTACCCCCGCCGCCCCCACCACCGGCCCATGTCTTCTCGGTTGAGATTGCCACCATTGAAGCCAAGCTGATTCATGTGCAAACTCGCACAGAACTGCAAATTCCCACAGGGCGTCCCGTCATTCATATTGGCAAGCCCAATGATCGGATTCCCCCCGATATTGATGTGGCTGGCTTTCCCAACTCAGAAATTGTCTCCCGTATCCACGCAGATCTGCGGATTGAGGGGAATGCCCACTATATTGAAGATGTGGGAAGTGCTAATGGAACTTACATTAACAATACTCCCCTTTATCCGGGCAATCGTCACCGCCTGCAATCGGGCGATCGCATTGCCTTAGGCAAGGGAGATTTAGTCACTTTTATCTATGAACGCATCTCCTAGTTCTTTAGAGTGTATTCAGGTACGAAGAGGCGGTTAGACAACGTGATTACATTGACATTACTCCATCCCGTTCAAGCCACCCCAGTCCAAAGCTGGACCTTTGAGAATGAAAATGTCATCCGTATTGGCCGAGCAGTCGATAATCACGTCGTGCTCTATAGCGCGGTGGTGTCGCGTCACCATGTGGAACTCCGTCGTAATGGCTTGCAATGGGAAGTGGTCAATCTTGGCACCAACGGCACCTATTTGGATGGCAAACGTATTCAACAGGCAACCTTGATGGATGGTGGCATCCTGCGTTTGGCTCGCTCTGGACCCAATATTCAAATTCGCCTCGGTTCTGATCAGCGTCCCACCACTCCCAATGTCCGCATGGAAACGGTGCCCGAAGGTCGCTTGGTGGATGTTGAGAAGGGCACCTATTCAGGGGAAGAAGAAGCCATCGGTACAGCCGCCGAACCCACCTCCCGTGCTGAAGAAAGCACCCCCACCACCAGTAGTAGCAGTGCCACCGCCCAAGCGGAGGAAGAGGCTGAGTTTGCGGTGACAGGCCAACTACCGGTTCATTTACTCAGCGAGTGGCGTGCTCCCCCCGATTGCCAGCACAACCATGCCCAAGAGAACGATGTTTTTTGCATTGACTGCGGTGTGCCTCTGCGCGTCTGGAAAACCCTCGGCAACTACCAGATTATTCGTGCCCTTGGTCAAAGCAACATTTATTTGGGCTGGCGCAGTGGCTTAACGGCGGTGATTAAGGGACATAGTCTTGCGGCGTCACGCAACGAAATCCGTGCCTTTCAGCGCCAAGCGCGGCAATTGTGCAAAATCGAGCATCCGGTCTTACCCCAGTTTTGGGAGGCCTTTCAGTGCGGCAGCGATTCCTACTTGGTCTCAGAAATGATCTATGGCCAATCCCTAAAACAGCGGATTCAGGATCAAGGGCCAATGAACGTGATTGAGGTCAGTCGTTGGCTGATTCCTGTGTGTGAATTGCTTGAGGTGCTGCACCAGCAAGCCCCCCCTGTGTTGCATTTACACATTCGTCCCTCCAATCTCATTCATCCCTACGTTAAACGGGAAACAACAGAACTCGTGCTTGTGGGCTGGGGCAAAGCATCCGTCTTAACCTCTGACTCAGGGACATTTATTGGGACAGTGGGCTATTCGGCGCCAGAACAGCAGGAGGGAAAACCCGAACCCGCTTCCGATCTATTTGCCTTGGGGGCAACGATGGTGTACTTGCTCACGGGCTATGAACCAGAAACCTATTTCCGCTGGGGCACCCGTGAATATCGTCTCTATGCCGAGGACATTCCCCATTTGGATCCGCTGATGGTGGATTTAATTAACTGCTTGACCCATCCTGATCCTCGGGAACGCTATCCCAACGCCGCCGAAGTCAAGAAACGCTTGCAGGAAATTGCGACGATTACCCCCGCCGTCTCTTCAAGTGCCTCATAGAACATCAATTTTCACCAAACACTTGCACGCTTCCAGAGGGCATCAACACTAACCGCAGTAAAATCGGGCGATCGCCCCCCAAGGGACTGGCAAGGGGGCTTTGCTGTAAAGGAATTGGGGTGCGATCAATAAAGCGAACGGCTGCACCATTGAGGGGCAGCGCTTGAGCAAGGGTGCCATCGGGGTTGAGCACAATGCGGTATTCCAAACTCGTGTCTAAACTGGCCGGTGGGCGCCAACGGTCTTGAAAATAGGTTTTCACCTCCCGCAGGGTGGTTGCAGGGACGGGGGTGGTTTCGGCTGGAGGGGTGATCATTGGGGCAGGTTCAATACTGGCGGGCGCGCGGCCAGCGGGAGCTTGCACCACCACGTTATTTTGATCAGGGGGTTGCGGGGGAGGTGCCTCTTGGGGAACAGGGGGCGGGGGTGGCACGATCGCTGGGGGCGGCATTTCTGGCGGTGAGGGCAGCGGCACAAGGGTAGATGTTTCAGGGGCAGCTGGCGGCGGGCTAGGTAGGGGAGCCAGTTGTGGGGTTTCCGCAGGTTCTGGCAATTCTGGCAAAGGGGATGGCATCGCTAGGGGAGGCAAGTTAGGTTCCTCACGGGTGGCCTCAGAGGAAGTGACGACCATTGAAGCGGGGGGGATGAGCCAACGTTGGGTAACAAGGGTGAAGGCAGCAACCACACCCACGGCCACCGCTGCACTTTTGGCCCAGATTGGGATTTGAGCAACAATTGATTGGGCGCGCTCCACCAGTTCCGGCAACGGCTCCATCACGGCAGACCAGTCATCAAGAACCGTCACCAAATCGTATAGTTCTGTCAGTTGCAGAAGAATTACCCGCCCATCGGGTAGATGGAGTTCATGTTCGAGGGGCAATCGCGATCGCAGGACAAAGCCCTCTGCGGTTACTTCTGTCGGTGTTTGGTGATGACTCAGGAAAGCCTCAATATACTCGTTGACCAGCGTTTTGAGTTGATAGAGCTGGCGATCGTTGCCCTCAAAGCAGAGTTTTTCTCCGACAGCCAGTGTAAAGTGGAGCGATCGCACCGGCGCACGGCGCCGCTTCTGACTGAAGGGCAAAAATTCAGCAGCAACATCCAATTGGCAGGTGGGTTGAGAGTAGCTGAGGGTGGTACTCATTAGACATCGGAATGGGGAAACAGGGTGGGCAATTCAGGAGCTGGTGCAGGTATTGGTTCAGGTTCCACCAACGATAGTGAGGGGGGCGCGGGAGTAGTGCGTTCTAGCAGGGTGATCCAAAGGCGACGTGCCCCTTGGGGCGTACTGTAAAAGAGCAAATCCACGAGTAAATCTAAGGCCAGTTGTGCCAATTCACGACCATCGCTGCTGTTGTCGGCCATTCGCTCTTGATACAAATTGGTGAAGCGGTCAATGTAATCCCCGAGAATGGGTTCTAAGTGGGGCGGGCGACCTTGACTCGTCTGCTGTTGCCAGCGTTCAATGGCGGTGCGGATGGTTTGCTGGTGTTGCTGCGCTAAGCGGGTGCAGATCAAGGCCAAGGCACGGGCTTCATCCACATCCAATTTGCGTCGCCCATTACGACCTCGCCGCAGGGGACTTGATTGCCGCAGTCGCCATAACCCCACGCGATCGGGCAAATAGGCCTCAAACCCCATGACTTCTGCCAATGCTAGTACCTCTGCCGAACCCACATGAGCCAAGGCTTCGAGACTCAGCAAAATCAGGTCAATTTGTGCCTTGATGGGCAGGGAAGAGGTCATCGTGCCACCTTATGCAGCGGTTAAACCCAACATTGCGCGTAACGTCAATGCCACAAATGTGAGGAGTCCCACCATGAGGCCAATAAGGGCGATCGCGCTCAGCGGACGCTTCAAAAGAGGCACCAATGGCTCAACGACATTCCACACTACGCCCAATAGAACCGTAACAAAATACCGTTGGTAGCGCAGGACATTTTCCCAAAAGCCATCCATTGATTGATGCTCCTAACTTGGTGACGCCAGTGGGCTTGAAATTGCTTTCATGATACTACTCCTGCGGAGACTCTAGGGAAGCACCACCCTTGGCCTATACCATAGGCACATAACTAGACGGCAGCACAAAGCCCTCCCGACTCACAACGGCACGGGTCAGTTCTTGGTAGGTGTGTTGCAACTGCTCTAACAGGCCTAGAGGAATAAGATGAGCACCCTCAAAGGCAGCAATCAACTCGCGGTAGTACCAAAGAACCCCCTCTCGACCCGCCCGAAAACGTGCCCAAACATCACCACCAATGTTGCCATAGTCTCTAAGAATGCACAGTAGGTTGTGCAATTTATCACTGGCGGAGACCAGTTGAGTGTCGCGATCGGCAGTGGTGCCCTGTTGGATGTGTTTGATATAGGCTAGTTTGCGAGTTGCCCAAGGCAATTTTGCATCTCCTTCTAGGGTATTGGCCACTGAATCAGAACAGGCGCGGACAATTGCAGCAACGCGATCGCCATAACGCTCACGAATAGCCTCTAGGGTCAGCAGTCCCCCTTGATCTTCAACAGCATCATGGAGCAAGCTGGCGATCGCCACATCCTCATCGGCACCATACTCAAGGGCGATCATTGATACTGCGACTAAGTGGGAAATATAGGGCACATTTGATCCCTTGCGCGTTTGTTCACGATGCAGAACAGCGGCATACTCCAAAGCATCGAGATAACGTAGAGAGGGCATCTGCTTCACCTCAAGCATCTATTGCTATTGTGCAACAGCTCTTTTCTGAAATGTGGCGTACATAAAGGGGATGCGATTCTCTTCTGTACCAGTTTTCAGAGTTTTGAGTGTCTTTGGCAGCAATACGAACTCGATCAAGACATTGGCCGCAGTTGCCAAGACCCTGATTTCTTTAGCATTTCCTTTTGGAAGAGTCGGGTGGCTTCCCAAGTTATTTTTATCAAAGGGGCGGTGAAACCGTTGATTTATTATCCCCACTGGATTCCAATTACTTGTATGAATGGTAACATTCTGCGATACATTGACCTTGACCCCGCGACTACAGGGACGATCGGGCAGGTGATCGAGGTTTGTGACGAAAACTCTAGCTATGAAGTTCTTGCTAATTCCTTTGAAGAGCTACTCAGTCACGATGCTCAGCAGTTGATCGCAGGCGACTATCAATTCAATCCAGAGTATGAAGAAATCATGCTTCAAACCCCCAAAAATATACTGGAGTGGGAAATGCCAGACTGGCTGGCACGCTTGGCTTAAGGGAGAATCACCATGCACTTGTCATATTTAGATTACATTATAAAGATTTGTTAACAAATTGAATTGCTTATTGTTGTCAAGGATAATTTTGTTGGATGTGCCTCTGAGCGCGCTCCCTGCATAGCGGCTTCCCATGGGCAATGAAGCAAATACGGAACAGAAAATTATCCTACCGTTACTCAAGCAGTGGGGCTATCAGTCTTCTGAGTATCAAGCCAAACCTCGAATTGGAAAGGGCTACCCTGATTTTTTGGTGACCTTACCGATGGCGGGCGATCGCCCCCTGAACTA
The DNA here is from genome assembly GCF_031583255.1 of Thermosynechococcus sp. PKX82. Classification (NCBI taxonomy): domain Bacteria; kingdom Bacillati; phylum Cyanobacteriota; class Cyanophyceae; order Acaryochloridales; family Thermosynechococcaceae; genus Thermosynechococcus; species Thermosynechococcus sp. PKX82. The sequence goes on from NZ_CP134169.1 coordinate 2,605,243, forward strand.
TCTGATCATTGAGGTGAAAACCCCAGTGCAGTCCCGGCTGACGGGTGGCCAGCAATTGAGGTACTACATGGAAGCAGCGCAGGCTGTTTTTGGGTTACTCACCAATGGCCGAGAATACCACCTTTTGTATCAAAATCCCCTTAGAGAACCACTTCAACCGGTGACATGTGCTTCAGGGATCCTCGATAAACAAACCATTCAGAAACTGACTAAAATTTTACACCGCTCTGCAGCCGCTGCTCTAGTGACTGCCTTAACCCAGCAAAGGCTCAAAGTCTATCATTATTTTGAAAAGGCACTTGCAAAGAGTTTTTCTATCTCCTCAACTGCTCCTCAGGAGTCACCCATGATCATTACCGTCTTTAATCACAAGGGGGGCGTTGGCAAAACAACGCTAACCCTCAATCTTGGTGCTGCCTTTGCCACGATGGGTAAGCGAGTTCTCTTGATTGATATTGACCCACAGTCCAACTTAACCATTGGCGTCGGCATTAACCCCCTCAAAGATGTAGAAGAGCAAGGCAAGAAGGATATTGCTGACCTATTGCTAGAGCCAAAGGTTGGCCTAGAAGATGTGGTCTATCAAAGAGCTTGGGGCAACCTACACCTTGACATTGTTCCCGCCCACATTCGCCTAGCTGACAAGGAACCCGCACTCATCAGCACGATTGATATTGATCGGGTATTACAACGAAAACTCAAAAATCATGGCTATGACATTGTGCTGATTGATCCACCACCCGCCTTTGGTAAAGTCAATGCCATTGCTTTGATGGCATCTGATGGGGTACTCATACCGACGCAATTTGCTCCCTACCCTATACGGGCAATAGAGTACGTTCTAGCCCGCCTTGAGGCCATGAGGGATGCCATGGAAACTCCGCCTCGACCCCTTGGAATCGCTGTGAGTATGTATAATCGTACAACATCGGCAGCTAACTATGAGATGAAAGAGAAGTTGTCGAATATTCTTGAAAAAGCAGCCAATGGAAGACAGACCGTGCAAATTCTACCCGAATCAACATGGATTGCACACCGAGTTGTGATGTTGCGAGCCACAGAGTCTCAGCAACCGATATTTAGTAGAAAATTTTATGAAGAATTAAATCGATCAGATAAAGAATCGATTGATGATTTAACGACTTCATTTGAAAATTTAGCTCGCTATCTTTTTACTCAGGCATCATAGAGTATGAGTCACTCCAATCGCATCTCGAAGCACCTCGGCTTACATCAGACACATCAGGGTCAGATTCATATTGATTATCTGACAATCCCAGAGACCTATCCCAAAGACTTATTCTCTGCTTCACCACAACTGATCCGTGAAGACTTAGACAAATATAAAACCAACCTCATCCCCCTCATTATTCGTCCAGTCACTACACCAGAAGGTGAGACAGCGTATGAAGTGGTCTTCGGCAAGGAGATAGTTGAATTTGCCCGTGAATTGGGTATCCATCAATTATGGGCATCAAGAATTGAGCTTGAAGATGAAGAAGTTCTAACCTTCCAAGAAAGATGCAAATCTATCTTGCAAATAAATTCTAAAGATGATGGCTCTTATTCACAAAAATCAGAGAGAAGTAACTTAGTTGATCAAGATTCCCAATCAGCTATGAAATTATTTTCTGAGTTACAGAAGAGCTTAAATGACCAAAATAAGGTTATTGTAAATTTTCTAGAAAAAATTTTCCAAGAATTGGATGATCTGAAAAGAAAATTTAGTGAATTGCAGCAGGATATCTCTAAAGAGACAAAGACTAATCCCAATCCACAAAAACAAAAATCTGTGCGCATCAACTCCTATAAAAGCGCTAAGAATCTTGCCAAGAGTGTTCCGAGGTTAGAGCTTAAAGAAGCTGAAAAAATTATTCAAGAAATTAAACAGGGTAGAAAATTTAAGTCTATTGATGAACTGAAGGCAATCGCACTATCAGGCCGTTGGGATGAAGTTAGCATCTCATTTGGGTAGAGCTTTCTGCAATACAGCCCTTGTAGTTGTTGGATAACCCGCGGAGGCATGCAGGGTCAAACTGTTCGATTGATGAGGTGATTCGCAAGTATTGTGCTGGATGATATCTCATTCTCTATTGGAATAGCTATAAAAGTCGGTTTCATACAGTGTACTCATGGCTGGTGCGCCTCCATCTAGGAATGCAGGCAGGTTATCGCGTTTTTAGGGTGTGCAGTACCTGCTCAATATCAACGATAAAGATCGGGGGTAGCTCCTGATCTTCTTGACTACTGACCATGAGGGAACTGACGTTGTGAATACTCCCCCAGTGGAGATAGTTAGTGGGAATAGGATGAATGGCATCCCGTGGAATGCGCTCAATCACGGGGGGGTCTATGAGGGGCAGGCCAAGCCATTCCCCTGCTAAGCGGGGCTGGAGAATGAGCAAAAATTTTAGCTTCTGGGTTTCTGAGGTTGAGAGGGGATCATCAAAGAGACAGCGGCCAATATCAATGACTAGAATTTCGTGATTTTCATAGGTGACAAGGCCAATCCCCCGCTGGTGGGGATCGCCATGAATAGGCGGTAAAGGAATGACCCGATAGGCCTGTGCCATGGGCACGGCAAACTGCTCTTGACGCACGATAAAGGTCAGGAACTGCTCTAAAACAACGGGTTGGCTTTGGCGGCGACGGCGGCTTTTAAGCATGGCGGATCAACTGATCAAGGGTGGCCAAGAGGTCACTTTCGCGGAAGGGTTTGCTAAAGTAGGCAGCTGCCCCTAGACGTTCTGCCAGTTGGCGATGTTTTTGACCGGTGCGGGAGGTGAGCATCATGACGGGGGTGTTTTGGCACTGGGGAATGCGGCGAATTTGAGTGAGGACACCAAAGCCATCGAGGCGGGGCATTTCAATGTCGCAGATAACAGCGTTGACGTGTAGCCCCCCTTGGAGTTTATCAATGGCTTCCTGACCATCTTTGGCCTGCTCAACCCGATAGCCGGCTTTTTCGAGGGTACTGGCGAGAAAACGCCGCACGTTTACTGAATCATCAACCACAAGGACGGTGTCTTGGCTAGGGGCAACGGGGCTAGCCACAGGGGCATGAGAACTCTCTTGTTCTGCCCAATTAAAGAGGGCAAGGGGATCGAGTAGGGGGACAATGCGGCCATTCCCTAAAATCGTGCAGCCACTAAAACCCTTGGGTAGGGCTAATTCACCTTCGACTTGGCGAATGGTGACTTCCTGCTCGCTCCAATAGCGATCGACCCGCAGGGCAAGGGCACTATCCCCTTGACTGACAATCATCAGGGTTGGTTCGTTAATCGTCGGTGCGCCCTCCATTTCCACGGGACGATAGGGGCGCTGAAAGTGGAAAATCTGGGTGAGGTCAATTACAGGAATGAGATAGCCTTCCCAGTCAATTAGGGTTGAGCCAAGGGTTTCGATGGGCGGGTAGCGATCGGCCAGCACCATTTCCTCGATTTCTTCGGTGGGTACCGCCAAGAGCATGCCAGCGGCCTCCACCAAGAGCACCCGTACCACTGAGAGGGTGTAGGGAATTGTAATTATAAATCGCGTGCCTTGGCCGGGGGTACTGTGGATCTGGATGTCCCCACGAATTTGCCGCAGATTGGTGCGCACTACATCCATGCCAACACCGCGCCCGGAGAGGCTGGTCACCTGTGAGGCCGTTGAAAAGCCCGGCTCAAAAATCAGTTGCCAAAGGTCGCGATCGCTCGCGGTTTCCAACCAGTCGCGGGCTAAGCCCAATCGCCGTGCCGTTTGCCGAATTTTCTCTGGATTTAGGCCTCGGCCATCATCCGCCACAGTAATAACGGTTTGGTTGCCGCGATAGGCCGCCTTTAGGGTAATGGTTCCCGCTGTGGGCTTACCAAGGGCTTGGCGTTCCTCTGCGGGTTCTATTCCGTGATCAAAGGCATTGCGGACAAGGTGCAAGAGGGGATCTGCCAACACACTCAACACCGTGCGGTCAATGAGAACGTGGCTGCCCTCAATCTCTAAGTTGACATTTTTACCATGCTCGCGACTCAATTCGCGGATTAGGCGAGGATAGCGGTTGGCCAGATCCGCAAAGGGGCGCATCCGCACTTGGGTAAACCGAGCTTGAAGTTGCTTGGCGGTGCGGTTGAGATCACGGCCAGTGCGTTCGGTGTCCTCTAGGCTCAATTCCAAATCGCTGGTGATTTCCTGCACTTGGACAATGGTTTCCATCACCTCTTGGGAGAGCAGATGCACATCGGTATAGCGATCGAACTCGAGAACATCGAAGCCATGCTGATTTTGGGGATTAAAGTGATGGGGGGCACTGACACGGTCATACTCTGTGCGCAGACGAAAGTTGGCACGCTCAAGGGCACGCACTTTTTGCTTGAGACCCACTAGCAGATCATGGAGGCGTTCCCGTTGTAAATCCAGACCATTACACTCAATGAGCAATTCCCCGATCAAATCACTCAGTTGATCCAACTGATGCCCCGGCACCCGCACGGTCATTTCCTTGGGTTCTTGGGGCTGGGGAGTTACTGGGGTGGTCTCAGCCTCTGGCGCAGGGGAAGGGGCTGCTGTAGGGGTGGGTGGGGGGGACAATAAATCACCTAAGGAGAAGGTCTCCACTTCAGCACTGGCAAAGTCCTCGACCCCTAATTCTTGATTGAGGTTGGCCAGCGGTAAATCAATAATGGTTTGATCCTCGTCCTCCTCTTCGTCATCGGTTTCCGGGATTTCCAAGCGCGTGGGCAGAGCGTCAAGTTGACCAGTGATCACAAGGGCTTGACAGCGTCGCCATTGCTGCACAATGTGGGCAGCCGCTGCGCTGACATCACAGTTGGGTTGCTCCAGATAGGCACTGACGGAGGCACAAAACTCAGCAAATTGAGGCAGTTCGAGCATTTGTCCGAGGCCTTCCAGTTCTTGGGCGGCGATCGCCAGCTCCTCTCTGAGGCAGGGTTGGCCGGGGGTGTCCAGAACAGTTTCCAAGCGTTGTAGGCAGGCTTCCACCTCGGTTTCAAAGAGAACCACCCGCATCTGCTGGCCATCATCGCCACTGAGGAGCGTCAAATCATCCTCCGCCGTGGGATCGCCCAAGCGTCCGTGCAACTCATTCAAAAGTGGCTCGACTTGGGTGCGCCACCAGCCCTCATTGGGGTTCACGCCTTGGCGATGGAGGGTAATAACTGCTTGCAGTTGATCCACTGCTTTGAGCAGGAGGTGTTGCACCTCGACATCGTCGCAGGGGCGCGATTTCAAGACCTTGAAGAAATCCTCAAGGCGATGCGCCAGTTCACTGAGGGACATAAAGCCCATCATCGCTGCCCCCCCTTTAATGGAGTGAGCCGCCCGCAGTACAGCATCAATCATCCCCGGCTGGTGGGAGAGTTCCAGTATCCCTGCTTCAATCGTTTGCAGGTAGTCCTGAGCCTCCTCGAGGAACTGGAGACGAATCGTTTCCTCAACGCCGGGTTCGGGCATGGTTATCCCTCAGCAGTCACCTTAAAGATGTTGACGGAGTTTTGGAGTTCTTGGGCCATGTCCACGGTGGCTTGCAGCGACTCAGAAATCTCTTTGGATGTGGCCGACATCCCCTCTGAGACCTTGGCAAAATCGCGCATCAACGTGTTCACCGTATTGGCGGTGCGGGCTTGGGAGACAGTAGCTTGGGAAATGGACTGCACCAACTCGTCAATGTGCTGCGACACCTGCACAATTTCTTGGAGATTCTGCTTGGTTACCTCCACAAGGCGGGTGCCTTCAACCACCTGAGCCGTACCTGTTTCCATGGCACTCACCACCTCATGGGTTTCCTGCTGAATTGTTTCTACGATGTGCTCAATTTCGCGAGTTGCCGCTGCCGATCGCGCCGCCAGTTCACCCACCTCTTCGGCAACCACAGCAAAGCCGCGGCCTTCTTCACCGGCACGAGCCGCCTCAATACTGGCATTGATGGCCAAGAGGTTGGTTTGTAGGGCAATTTGGTTAATCAGCGAAATCACCTTGGAAATCTGTTGCGAGGATTCGCCCAAGCGTTTCACCTTTTTGGCGGTTTCGGCCACGGTTTCCCGCAGGTAGAGAATGCTATCAACGGTGGCATCCATCGTTTCACCACTGATGACCGCTCGCTCTGAGGCTTTGCGCGCCACTGCTGCCGCCTCGTTGGCACTGTTGGCCACGGATTCAATCGAGCTGGCCATGGCTTCAACGGCATCTAGCATCCGATTTACTTTCTTGGCTTGCCGCAGCGATTCTTCCGCCAGCTCAGTCATGGCTGTCTCATCCGCCAAGAGGGCGGTGTTCACTTTTTCCGTGGTCGCTTTCACTTGCACCACCACATCCCGCAGACTCTCAATGAGGGAGTTGAAGATGTCGGCAACGGTACCAATTTCATCGGCGGTGATGTCGGCCCGTACCGTCAGATCCCCTTGGGAGGCTGCCTCGACTTCGGTGAGCAGGTTAATCAACTGCATTTGAATGCGTTCCGTACGCTGCTGTTGCTCTTGGGCAAGGCGTTCGGCCTCTTTTTGGGCAGCGGTGGTCTGCTCAAGGAATTTGCTGCGCTCAAGCACCAGTCCGGCTTGGTTGGCCAACTGGAGGAAAGCATCAATTTCGGGCTGCTGCCATTGGCGCGGCTCACTGCACTGGTGGGCAATTAAAAGCGCGACCAATTTTTTCTCCACCAACACGGGAACGACTAAGTTGGCTCGCACCTTCAACGGAGCAAGTTGTTTGAGGTGGCAGTCTGTCAGACCCGCATTGAGAATGTCTGCCGTGGCTTGCACGCGCCCTTTGGTGTAGGCATCAACCCAATTTTGACGGAAGCAGGGATCGTCAATCACCTGTTCGAGGGCTTGGGGCCAGCCGACGGCTACAGACTCGGCAACGACTTTGCCGACATAGTTCTCATCAAATTCATAGAAGATCACGCGATCGCACCCCAAAAGATGGCGCCCCTCATTGACCAGATTATCGAGAATTTGCTGGCGATCGCTCTGCTGGGTTAAATGGAAAATACTATCGCGCAATTGTTGTGCCCGCCGAGCCGCCTGTTGGGCTTCAGTGAGGGACTGTTCTAGCCGTTCAGCCATCTGGTTAATCGTGCGGTTGAGGGTTGCCAGTTCATCATCCCCCTCCACAGGCAGACGGGTTTGGAGATCCCCTTCACCAATTTTCGTCACCGCCTTGGTGGCTCGCAGCAGGGGTTGAATCTCGCGATCGCTGGCATAGATGGCAATTGCTGCCACCACAATGGCCGTGACCCCCACCCCTAACAGGAGGGTCCAAGTGAGGTTTCGCAGCGGTCTGAGCGCATAATCGCGATCCGTATCTAGGACAACCGCGGTAAACGGGTGGTTAGCACGGGCGTAGCTAGCAAACTGAAACTTGCCATCAGAGCGGCGTTGTTCAACCAGCGTGCCCACTGCGAGGTTGGTTTCCCACTGTTGACTGAGTTGGGGAAAGACTTCCGCCAAGGGTCGGCGCTGCAACTCTGGGATAGAGGCAGCCACGATTTTTCCCTGCGACCCTATCAGGTAAAAATTTTCATATTGGTTATGCTGATAGTCTCGCAAGGCCTCTTTAAGGCTACTTTTGGGTACCCGTAACCGCAGCACTGCCGTGATTTGCTGGTTTTGGGGATTGATCAGGGGCATTGCCAGAAACAGCCCGAAAGGACGGCTAGGGGCAGGCAGCGACAGCGTAGGCTCAAGCGTTAAAACCAAGCCCCGAGTTTGGATTGCCAGCTTAAAGTACTCGTGATTTTGGAGAATGTTGTTGGCTAGCTGGTTGCCTGCTGCAGATTGGGCAATGACAGTCCCTTGGCCATCGTTGGCAATGATGGCGGCACTGTCGAAACGAGCAGAGTTCTCAACAAACTCATTCAAAACCCCTTCCAGCTTGCGGCGATTCCGCTGCTGAAGTTCTGCAGTATAGTGCCTGTTTAAGAACAGACTGATAAGCCGTGCATCCCCTTGCCGGTCTTGCAGATACTCATTCAGCGCCCTTGCGGCATCCCCTACCTCCTGTTGTTCGAGTGAGATAACCTGCTCTATGAACTGTTGCCGTACCAGTTGATTGGCCACGAAGCCCACCCCCACCATGGGCAGTGTAGCCAAGACAACAGCATGGGTAATGAATTTTGGACGAAGACCCCAACCCCTGCGCCGTGGCGAAGGAGGCGGCAAGGGTTGTTCAGGGGATTTGCCGTTGGTGGTTGCTTTTTTCTCCTCTAGGGGAGGGAGTTGGTAGTTCAATACCGACGGTGGTAGAGGGGGAATATCAAGGGAGGGTTTGGCAGTGGTCATTGTTGGCACATCCTAACAGCATTAACAGCAGGGCTATCCGACATCAACAGCAAGAACACTTGAGCAAGACCTTTCGGCGATCGCTGCCCCATCAAGGATAAAGAACAACTCCTCTCCTAAGCGACAACAGCCTTTGAGGTAGGGAACCAGCGCCGCACTCACTGTACCCACAGGCGATTGAATGGCTCCCTCAGCAAGACGGACGATCCCCCGTACCTCCTTGAGCGCCAATCCTAGGTATCCCTTGGGGGTGTGCAGCAGCGCGATCGTCAACACCGAAATATCCGCATCCAGTGGCTCCAAGTTGAGCAAGTGGGCTAAATCCAGCACCCAAACAATGCGGTTACGAAAGTTCAGCAGTCCCATCACCACTGCGGCCATATTAGGAATCACCGTGAGCTGTTGCGGTGGGATCACCAACACCTGCTGAATCTCAGTCATCGGCAGCAATGCCGTTAATTGGTCGTGGATAACCAAACGCAAATAGGGCGCCCCTTGGGGGCGATCGCGTAGCGTACTCTTTGGGGAATCGCCCCGCCCTTCACCATGATTCAACCAAGGTGCTGCCCCAAGCATCGCTACACCACCACCGACTTCAGTGCCCGCAGGAGATCCTCACGGCTGAAGGGCTTCGTGACATAGGCATCTGCCCCCTGCTTCATTGCCCAAAGGCGGTCTAGCTCTTGGTTTTTCGACGTGCAGACAACAATGGGGAGCTTTTCTGTTTCCGGATTTTTCTTGAGACTGCGGCAAAGTTCAAATCCGCTCATCCCTGGCATCACCACATCCGTCACCACCACATCGGGCTTGTACTGCGTGACTTTTTCTAGAGCCTCCTTGGCATCGGTGGCTGCAATGACGGTATAGCCCGATTCCTGAAGAAGCGAGGTAATCAGTGCCATTTCCGAGGGGGTATCTTCCACCACTAAAACCGTCGTCATGTCATCTCCCAAATGTCAATTCAAATAATCGATTACTGTCAATATACTGCCCACAGGTTGCCTGTACTACGTCAAGTACTGAAACACCATTTTTAAGAGTTCCGCTTGGGTAAAGGGCTTGGTCATATAGTCCGTCGCTCCCACGAGGCGGGCTTTAGCGCGGTCAACGAGACCCGTGTTACCCGTGACCATAATGATCGGCACTGACTTAAAGCGTTCATGGTTGCGAATGACTTTACAAAACTTATAACCATCAATGTTGGGCATCCCCACGTCCAGCAGGATCAGATCTGGATTGAGGCGCATCACCTCCATCAGGGCTTTTACAGAATCATTGAGGGCAATGACTTCAAAGGCATCATCCGCCAAAAACCGCTTAATTTCATTGAGCATGGTCGGACTATCGTCAATGCAGATGATCCGATAGGTACGGTTTGGCACTTTTGAGGTAAAAAAGCCACTGCCCAAATCGCCACTCTCCTCTGTAACGGTAGGCGTGGTTTCCTGCCACAAACTGGCATCAAAACTGGGCAGCAAATCAAAGGGATGTTGCGGCTCACGAACGACTACGGCTCCTTTATCAATCAAGGGTAAGAGGCTACGCACCAAGGCAATTTCATTTTGGTTCATGAGCACGGCCAAGTGGCGGAAGCTAAACCCCCGCAACATCGACCCCAAGCGTTGCTGCTGCTCTGGGGTTAAATTGAGTTGCGCACCACTAAAGAAGTAGGGGCGCTGAAAAGGCGAGACAATTTTGTGGCCAAGGCTGAGCCACTGCTGAATTCGGGATTTGCACTGCTGAATCAGTCGGGTGGCGTCAAAGCGGCTGACAATTGGCACTTCAACATAGGGCACAAGTTGATGGTGACCGCTCTTGAGATATAAAAACGACTCTAGGACTTCAACGATTAGCCCCTCGACTAGACGGCTAAAGTGCTCTGGGGTAATGATGTCTTGAGTAAGCAACCAGCGCAGACTCTCATATTCATAGATCGGGGTGGGGGTGTTGGCCTGTTCCCATTGCTGTCGGACTTGGACACGTAACTCGCGATCCAAGGCGGAGACGTCCCAGCTCAGTTGCCGCAAATGGCGCTCAAAGCGATCGCCCGGTTCAATCGTGTGGGTAGCATAGACAATACTTCCCTGATCAAAGTAGAGAAACCACTGCTGCCCTTGAACGCTCACCCTGAAGCAACCTGTGCCTCCTGAAGTGCTGAGTTGCTGGAGTAATCGTTCTGGCTGAAGCGTTTCTGTAAACTGTGGTGTTCCCCCGCCACTAAAACCGCGATCTGATGTCATCATATTTAGCCTCCGAGCTGCTACCCCCACCGAAGTTTCGTCCTACTCCGGCAGCAACCAGCGATATTTGACAATAAAACCAATTGAGATGTTTTCCTCTCCTTAAAGTGAGAGATGTGCTTCAGAATACTGGTGTGTTGATTATACTAAGCGGTATCGGCGAAAAAATGAAAGAAAACTTCAGAAAAGTTAATGACCTTCACAAAGGATAGTAGACTACACCCCTTTTCTAAAAAATGACGATGCCTCTGCTTTTTTGCGACTGTTACCAATGACCTCTGCACTCGAAGAAAAACTACGGACAGCGTTCTCGCCAGAACAGGCGCACCTACTGGCGGAAGTAATTCGCGAGGCCTATGACGACTTGGTGAAGGCCAAAGACTTTAACGAACTAAAGGCGATTGTCGCGGATCTGGCGCAAGCCCAGAAGCGCACGGAAGAACGGGTGGATCAACTGACTCTCACTGTTGCAGAACTGGCTCAAGCCCAGAAGCGGACGGAAGAACGGGTGGATCAACTGACTCTCACTGTTGCAGAACTGGCACAAGCCCAGAAGCGCACTGAAGAACGAGTGGATCAACTGGCGGCAGCCCAAGAGCGCACCGAGAGAGCAGTGAAACAACTCGCACGCCAAGTGGGCGGCCTTAGTGAAGCCTTGGGTGGGTCGCTGGAAGACCTTGCCCTTGAGGTGGTGCCCGAGATTCTGGAATATCGCTGGGGCATGGAAATTGAGTTCTGTGACCGCGACACCCTCCCCCTGCGCAATGGGGAGTATGAATTTGATTTAGTGATTCGGGGTCAGGTGGCAGGGCGACCAATCTTGGTACTCGGGGAAGTGAAAAGTAACATCACTGAATCAGAGGTGGAGCGATTTTTAAATCTTGTCGCTCAGGTGGCAGCGCCCGAGGAGGTTCGCCCCCTCTTCTTTGGGTATCGCGTTGAGCGTGCAGCTAAAGCGTTGATTCGCGATCGCAACGCGGTAATGGTCACCACCCGCGGCAAGTACTTTCCCTAGGATGGGAATATGGCTAATCAACACTAGCAATGACCTTTGCACTCGAAGAAAAACTACGGGCAGCGTTCTCGCCAGAACAGGCGCACCTACTGGCGGAAGTGATCCGTGAGGCCTATGACGACTTGGTGAAGGCCAAAGACTTCAACGAACTAAAGGCGATTGTCGCGGATCTGGCGCAAGCCCAGAAGCGCACGGAAGAACGGGTAGAAGAACTCGCGGCAGCCCAGAAACGGACGGAAGAACGGGTAGAAGAACTGGCGGCAGCTCAGAAACGAACAGAGGAACGAGTTGAAGAACTCGCGGCAGCCCAGAAGCGGACGGAAGAACGGCTCGAAGAACTGGCGGCAGCTCAGAAACGAACAGAGGAACGAGTGGATCAACTGGCGGCAGCCCAAGAGCGCACCGAGAGAGCAGTGAAACAACTCGCACGCCAAGTGGGCGGCCTTAGTGAAGCCTTGGGTGGGTCGCTGGAAGACCTCGCCCTTGAGGTGGTGCCCGAGATTCTGGAATATCGCTGGGGCATGGAAATTGAGTTCTGTGACCGCGACACCCTCCCCCTGCGCAATGGGGAGTATGAATTTGATTTAGTGATTCGGGGTCAGGTGGCAGGGCGACCAATCTTGGTACTCGGGGAAGTGAAAAGTAACATCACCGAATCAGAGGTGGAGCGGTTTTTGAATCTAGTGGCTCAAGTGGCAGCGCCCGAGGAGATTCGTCCCCTCTTTTTTGGCTATCGCCTTGAGCGTGCAGCTAAAGCGTTGATTCGCGATCGCGACGCGGTAATGGTCACCACCCGCGGCAAGTACTTTCCCTAGAATGGGAATATGGCTAATCAGCACTAGCAATGACCTCTGCACTCGAAGAAAAACTACGGGCAGCGTTCTCGCCAGAACAAGCGCACCTACTGGCGGAAGTAATTCGCGAGGCCTATGACGACTTGGTGAAGGCCAAAGACTTCAACGAACTAAAGGCGATTGTCGCGGATCTGGCTCAAGCCCAGAAGCGCACGGAAGAACGGGTGGATCAACTGACTGTCACTGTTGCAGAACTCGCTCAAGCGCAGAAGCGGACGGAAGAACGGGTAGAAGAACTGGCGGCAGCTCAGAAGCGCACCGAAGAACGAGTTGAAGAACTCGCACAAGCTCAAAAACGGACAGAAGAACGGCTCGAAGAACTGGCGGCAGCTCAGAAACGAACAGAGGAACGAGTGGATCAACTGGCGGCAGCCCAAGAGCGCACCGAGAGAGCAGTGAAACAACTCGCACGCCAAGTGGGTGGACTCAGTGAAGCCTTGGGTGGGTCGCTGGAAGACCTTGCCCTTGAGGTGGTGCCAGAGATTCTGGAATATCGCTGGGGCATGGAAATTGAGTTCTGTGACCGCGACACCCTCCCCCTGCGCAATGGGGAGTATGAATTTGATTTAGTGATTCGGGGTCAGGTGGCAGGGCGACCAATCTTGGTACTCGGGGAAGTAAAAAGCAACATCACCGAATCAGAGGTGGAGCGGTTTTTGAATCTAGTGGCTCAGGTGGCAGCGCCCGAGGAGGTTCGTCCCCTCTTTTTTGGCTATCGCGTTGAGCGTGCAGCCAAGGCGTTGATTCGCGATCGCAACGCGGTAATGGTCACCACCCGCGGCAAGTACTTTCCCTAGAATGGGAATATGGCTAATCAACACTGACAATGACCTCTGCACTTGAAGAAAAGCTACGGACGGCATTCTCACCAGAACAGGCGCACCTACTGGCGGAAGTAATTCGCGAGGCCTATGACGACTTGGTGAAGGCCAAAGACTTTAACGAACTAAAGGCGATTGTCGCGGATCTGGCGCAAGCCCAGAAGCGCACGGAAGAACGGCTCGAAGAACTCGCGGCAGCTCAGAAGCGGACGGAAGAACGGGTGGATCAACTGACCGTTACCGTTGCAGAACTCGCTCAAGCGCAGAAGCGGACGGAAGAACGGCTCGAAGAACTGGCGGCAGCTCAGAAGCGCACCGAAGAACGAGTGGATCAACTGGCGGCAGCCCAAGAGCGCACCGAGAGAGCAGTGAAACAACTCGCACGCCAAGTGGGCGGCCTTAGTGAAGCCTTGGGTGGGTCGCTGGAAGACCTCGCCCTTGAGGTGGTGCCCGAGATTCTGGAATATCGCTGGGGCATGGAAATTGAGTTCTGTGACCGCGACACCCTCCCCCTGCGCAATGGGGAGTATGAATTTGATTTAGTGATTCGGGGTCAGGTGGCAGGGCGACCAATCTTGGTACTCGGGGAAGTGAAAAGTAACATCACCGAATCAGAGGTGGAGCGATTTTTGAATCTTGTCGCTCAGGTGGAAGCGCCCGAGGAGATTCGCCCCCTCTTCTTTGGCTATCGCGTTGAGCGTGCAGCCAAGGCGTTGATTCGCGATCGCGACGCGGTAATGGTCACCACCCGCGGTAAATACTTCCCGTAAAAAAATCCCCCTCCACAGGGGAGAGGGATCTAGGGTGAGGGCAAATTCACCCGCTCTAGAACGTGAACGTAGTCCGAATCACGCCTTGCAGAATCGGCTGACCAGAAATAACCCCACCCCCATTGGTATTGTTGGGGTTGATAATCGCTGTGAAGATAGGCGTGATGCTGATGTTGTCACTGATGGGGAATTTGTAAAAGGCCTCAATGTTGACCTGATTGGCATTGTTAATGAAAGCAAAACTAGGTGCACTGTTGATAAACGGCGCACCCGCCGCTGCCGCCAGTACTGAACCTGGCACCAACAAGTCTTTGTAGCCAATACCCGCCATAAAGTTATAGGCCATCATGCCAGCGGCAGGGAAACCAAAAATAGAAAACGGTAGGGGCGAAACATTGGGGAAGTAGCCATTGGGAATCCCTGCTACCCCTGCACGGCCAAAGATGCCCAAGCGACCCAGATTGAGCTCAAAGTTGATGCCCCCCGCTTGCGCCTCAATGCCATAGGTTTTGGAGTAGGTACCTTGAAGCTTCACCGCATAACTGTTGCGACCATTGCCAAAGGTGTTGGCATACTCCAACTCCAAGGAAGCTTGGTAGGGATCACCCGCAAACCCACCCCCCGGACTTGGAGGGGCAATGCCAGAATTAGCTCGTCCTGGCTCTGCCGCAAGATACAATGCCCGCACAGTAAAAGGACCTTCATTGGGGTTCCACTGGATAGCAACCCCTGCACCCCCTAGGTAGTTCATGGCGTAGGGCACAATGAAGGGGTTGTTGAGGAAGAAGTAAGTGCCAAAGTCACTAGCAGGAGAGTTCGCCCAGCTATTGGTGTCAATGATATCGCTCGGATAGAACCGTGTCCCTGCAGTAATGGTGATATCTTGGGTGGGCTTAAACGTATAGGCTAGGCGGTATAGCTCCACATTCGGACCAAAGTTCGACCAGTAGTACTGGCTGGGGCTAGCATAAGGAAAAGGTGCTGTGAAAATATCAGTTGTACCCGCTGGAGCTAAAGTTGAACTAGTTTGTAACCCAATACCGTAAGTACTAATGGCATCGCGACCGCCATTGCCCGTAGACAGGGTGGTTTGCAGCAAATCAGTGCCAGTAAAGCTGGTATTCAGGTTCAGCAGAACGCCAGCAATAACAGTCGGATTAGTACGACCAGATGCGAAAGATATGCCTCCAGCAGGACTCCGGGAGCCAAAAATGCTATTACTACTGGGGCGACCACCGTACTGCACCGACATCACCGCCGTACCCGTAAGCTTGGTCGTTGTCGAGAACTGAGTGGCTTCAAGGGCAGCGGTGCGGGCTTCGAGGTTGTCCACGCGACCGCGCAGGGTGGCGAGTTCAGCAGCGAACTCATCCATGAGTCTCTGAAGAGTGGCGAGGTCTTCTTTGGTGGCAAAGCGATCGCTAATCACATCGAGGCAGGCGTTCAATGCTGCTGCCATTTCATAACGGGTGGCGGCACGGTTGCCACGGAAGGTGCCATCAGGATAACCCGCGATACAGCCATACTTTTCAACCAAGGAGGCGAGGGCTTGGTAGGCCCAGTCGGTGGGACGCACGTCAGACAGCTGCGAGACAGAGGTCACCTGCCCCATGGATTCTTCGTTGGCCAGAAGCTGATTGACAGAGGTAATCGTGCTCGAAGCGTCTGCAATGGTGTTGGGGGCAGGCAATGCTTCAGAAACTTGGAGATTTTGTGGTTCAGCAGCAATTAGGTTTTCGAAGTTGGCGGGTTCATTCGCGGTAGCAATGTTAGCCCCTGCGACCACACCCAGTAGGCTCAAGCTACCTGCTAACAGGTACGTCTTTTTCACGATGTTACTCCTCACTCACGAGCGTCTGGGTTCGGCAGAGCGATCAATTCATTCTGCTGTCCCCTAGTACTTAGCTTACACAATATGGCTTAAATGTGTTGCAAGCCGATTATGCAAGTTCTAATAGATCCTAAGTGCTTCCCCTTTGATTTGTCAAATACTTTGTTTTGATTTGTTGACACTGGAATTTTATTCGTCTGGCTGGCGTGGTACGAGCTGCACACAAGGAGCCTTTCTGATAGAGGGGGTGGCAACCAGAGAAGTTCTGCTTGGTCGGTACAATAGAAAGTACAGCCAAGATTTCATAGATGCAATGACCTCTGTCCTCGAAGAAAAGCTGCGGGCGGCGTTTCCTCCCGAGCAGGCGCATCTGCTTGCAGAAGTCATCCATGAAGCCTACAACGATTTGGTGAAAGCAAGAGACTTCAATGAGCTGAAGTCCATCGTAGGCGAATTAGCTCAAGCCCAAAAACGCACTGAAGAGCAAGTTGAAGAACTCGCCCAAGCTCAAAAACGCACTGAAGAACGAGTGGATCAGCTAGCTGTTGCTGTTGCAGAACTGGCTGAAGCGCAAAAGCGCACTGAACGAGCCGTCAAACAACTCGCACGCCAAGTGGGCGGTCTCAGTGAAGCTCTCGGTGGGTCCCTAGAAGACCTTGCTCTGGAAGTGGTGCCCGAAATCCTAGAACATCGCTGGGGCATGGAAATCGAATTTTGTGAGCGGGATGTCCTGCCGCTGCGCAACGGCAGTGATGAGTTTGACTTAGTGATTCGCGGCCGCATAGAAGGACGACCAGTGTTAGTGCTAGGGGAAGTCAAAAGTAACATTACTGAATCAGAAGTGGAGCGTTTTTTGGATCTTGTGTCTCAAGTAGAGGCCAACGAGGAGATTCGCCCTCTGTTTTTTGGCTATCGCGTTGAGCGGGCAGCCAAGGCGTTGATTCGCGATCGCGGTGCGGCAATGGTCACCACAAGGGGCAAATACTTTCCTGATTGAATGAAGTACCCATCACGCTTCTTGGGTTGGCGCGGCATCTGCTGCATGGTAGGAGCTACGTACAAGAGGCCCCGATCGCACATGGGAAAAGCCGAGTTCGCGGGCAATCTTGCCCAAGGTGTTAAATTCTTCAGGTGTCCAATACTTGACCACAGGCAAATGACTCAACGAGGGGGGCAGGTATTGTCCCAAGGTCAGGCGATCGCACCCCACGGCTCGCAAATCTTTTAGAGTTTGAATCACCTCTGCTTCGGTTTCTCCCAAGCCCAACATCAAGCCCGACTTGGTGGGAAGGTGGGGATTCAGTTCCTTAACCGTGGCCAAGACCCGCAGTGAACTCTCATAGGTGGCACCCCGTCGCACCGGGCCTTGCAAGCGGCGTACAGTTTCGAGGTTGTGGTTGTAGCAGGCAGGCTGTGCCGCCACAATTTGGGCAATGCAGTCCCGTTGGGAGACTCGACCCCGATCCATGCGAAAGTCGGGGGTGAGGACTTCAATTTCAGTGCCGGGACAGCGTTGGCGAATCGCGTGCATGGTCGCAACAAATTGACCCGCCCCCTGATCGGGTAAGTCATCGCGAGCCACAGAGGTTAAAACCACATAGCGCAATCCCAAGGTAGCCACAGCAGCCGCAATTTTTGTCGGTTCCTCTGGATCAACGGCGGCGGGAGCGTGACCTTTCTCCACTTGGCAAAAGGCGCAGGCACGGGTACAGGTGGCACCCAAGAGTAAAAAAGTGGCGGTTTTTTGGGCATAGCATTCACCGCGATTGGGACAGCGCCCCTCTTCACAGATGGTGTGAATCCGATACTGGCGCACCAAGCGTTGCACGGTGGAGATCTCACTGGCTTTGCCAAGGGGTTTGCGCAGCCACGGCGGCAGGGGTTGGGAGATAGTCATAGAGTCGGGTTAATCCTGAAAATAGGGGAGAGGCGAGCTAGATACAAAACTTGATTAACTATCGAGTCTATTTATTAAGTAACTGTAAATGATCCCTAGGGGTGCGCCTAGGGGGCGATCGCTTCTATGGCAGGATCAATAGCGACGTTACCGCAGGTATGCCACAGAACCTATGAGTGATCAGCCACGCCCAACGGTCATTATTACGGGTGCATCCTCTGGAGTCGGATTGTATGCCACCAAAGCCTTAGCTAATCGGGGCTGGCACGTTGTTATGGCCTGCCGCAATCTTGAAAAAGCAGAGCAAGCCGCCAAAGACTTGCAGATTCCGCCGCAGGCCTACACGATTTTGCATTTGGACTTGTCCTCGTTGGCCAGTGTGCGCGGCTTTGTGGAGTCATTTCGGGCATTGAATCACCCCTTGCGTGCCCTTGTCTGCAATGCCGCTGTCTATTATCCCCTGCTCAAGGAACCGATCTACAGTGTGGATGGCTATGAAATCAGTGTGGCCACCAACCATTTGGGGCACTTTCTTTTGGCCAACCTCCTCCTCGATGATTTGAAGAAGTCTCCCGAAAGCGATAAGCGCTTGGTGATTCTCGGCACGGTGACGGCCAACCGCAAAGAACTCGGCGGCAAAATTCCCATTCCTGCTCCCCCCGATTTGGGTAACCTCGAAGGCTTTGAGAAGGGCTTCAAGAAACCCATCGCCATGATTAACGGCAAGCCCTTCAAGTCGGGCAAGGCCTATAAAGACAGCAAGCTCTGCAATATGCTCACGGTGCGGGAACTACATCGCCGCTTCCATGATTCGACGGGGATTGTCTTTAGCTCCTTGTATCCGGGCTGTGTGGCGGACACCCCCCTCTTTCGCAACCACTTTCCCCTCTTCCAGAAGCTCTTCCCCCTCTTCCAGAAAAACATCACGGGGGGCTATGTCAGTCAAGAACTAGCGGGTGAGCGCGTCGCAATGGTGGTGGCCGACCCAGAGTTTTGCCAGTCGGGGGTGCACTGGAGTTGGGGTAACCGCCAAAAAGAGGGCCGCAAAGCCTTTGTCCAAGAACTCTCGGCAGAGGGCAGTGATGAGCAAAAAGCGCGCCGCCTGTGGGAGTTGAGCGAAAAACTGGTGGGTTTGGCCTAGCCGATGCAGTGGTGGTTGCCCCTCGGCGTTAGTCTTGCCCTTGTCATCGAGACGGGGGCGATCGCCAGCTCAGCACCAGAAACAGTGGTGAGCCAATTTTATCAGTGGTGGGTGCGAAACCAAGATCAAGGCCGCCAACGGTTCTCTCAGCAGCGAGCAGCGTTTACGCCCGATCTATACCAGCAGTTGATGCAAGCCTTTCGCAAACAGCCACGGGATGGCGCTTGGCTAGACTTTGATCCCTTTTCCTTTACCCAAGTGAGTACTCAAGGGGTGAAAGTGCGCAACGTGCGGCGATCGCCCAATCATCCCCAAGTGGCGGAAGTGGATATTGAGGTTATGGTAGGTCTACGGGGGCGATCGGGAACGCCTGTGCCGATAAAAGTACTCCTGCGCCAAGGGAGCGATCGCTGGCAAATTGATAACCTGATCTACCTGAGCACGTGGGACAACCTGCGCTGTCTGCTGCGGGACATCAACCGCTAGTGAACCTTAACGTCTTCTTCCATTCCTCTGGCTGAGCTTGCCGCTATGGTGGAAGTGATCCTTGCCATTGCAGGACGGATGTATGTCACAGCAAGATTTTGGCGTCATTGGCCTCGCTGTCATGGGGGAAAACCTTGCCCTCAATGTGGAGCGAAATGGATTCTCCGTGGCGGTTTATAATCGCACCCCCGCCCGCACTGAAGCTTTCATGGCCGAACGAGCCGCCGGCCGTCGCTTCAAGGCCACCTATCGTCTTGAGGAATTTGTGGCGTCGCTGTCGCGTCCCCGCCGCATTTTGGCGATGGTCAAAGCCGGCAAACCCGTGGATGACCTGATCCAGCAACTCAAGCCACTCCTTGAACCGGGAGACATCCTCATTGATGGGGGCAACTCCCTCTACACGGATACCGAACGCCGCGTTGCTGAAATGGAGGCGGCAGGACTCTGCTTCTTTGGTATGGGGGTCAGCGGTGGTGAAGAAGGTGCCCTCAATGGTCCGAGTCTCATGCCCGGTGGCAGTCGGGAGGCCTATCAAGCCCTCGAACCCATTCTCACCAAAATTGCAGCGCAAGTGGATGATGGCCCCTGTGTCACCTACATTGGGCCGGGGGGATCGGGGCACTTTGTCAAGATGGTGCACAATGGCATTGAGTATGGTGATATGCAACTCATTGCCGAAGCCTATGACCTGCTGAAAAACCTCCTTGGCCTCAATCACCAGCAACTTCATGAGGTTTTCAAAAGTTGGAATGAGACCCCCGAACTCAACTCATTTTTGATTGAAATTACTAGCCAGATTTTCACCTATATTGACCCAGAAACCCATTTGCCCCTTGTGGATGTGATTGTGGATGCGGCAGGTCAAAAGGGAACCGGTCGCTGGACGGTGGAAAGTGCCCTTGAAATGGGGGTGGCCATTCCAACGATTACCGCTGCCGTGAATGCCCGCATCATGTCCTCCATCAAAGCCGAACGGATGGCGGCTGCCCAAGTCCTCCCCGGCCCTGCGGCTCACTTTAGCGGCAATAGGCAAGAATTCATTGACAAAATTCGCGATGCCCTCTACTGCTCAAAGATTTGCTCCTATGCCCAAGGGATGGCGCTGATTGCCAAAGGCTCCCAAGAACTCTTTGATAATCAACTAAACCTTGGCGAGATTGCCCGCATCTGGAAAGGGGGCTGCATTATTCGCGCTGGCTTCCTGAATAAGATCAAGCAGGCCTACAGCGAAAATCCGCAACTGGCCAATCTGCTGCTGGCGCCGGAGTTTCGGCAAACCATCCTCGATAAACAGGCGGCGTGGCGGGAGGTGTTGGTGGAGGCGACCCGTGCTGGGATTGCTGTGCCCGCCTTTGGCGCGTCCTTGGAGTACTTCGATAGCTATCGGCGCGATCGCCTGCCGCAAAATCTCACCCAAGCACAGCGGGATTTCTTTGGTGCCCATACCTACGAGCGGATCGATAAACCGGGAACCTTCCATACGGAGTGGGTACCGATTCAGGAGGCAGGAAAAGCATCCGTTTAAGAGGTAGGCAGTAGCGTTGGCGGCGTTGTTCCCCAAGGGGGCAATTCTTTAGCCTATCTTAAGAATTAGGCGAGTGATTTGCTTGCCCGCGATCATCCTGCACTTTGGGGAGGCCAAGAAGCCTTGCATCCGTTTTTACGACTGCTGCACCACAGCCAACGCTACCAACGCCAAGTGGGGCTTGCCTCCCTCTACTCTATCCTCAATAAAATTTTTGATCTCGCTCCCCCCGTTCTGATTGGGATTGCTGTGGATCTGGTGGTGAAGCGGCAGGATTCCCTCTTCGCCCGCTGGGGGCTGGTGACCTTTGAGCAGCAACTGTTGGCCTTGGCCGGCCTATCATTTGTGATCTGGAGCTTGGAATCCCTCTTTGAGTATGCCTATGCCCGCAGTTGGCGCAACCTAGCCCAGCAGATTCAACACGACCTGCGCCTTGAGACCTATGCCCATGTCCAAGAGATGGATTTGGCGTTTTTTGAAGAACGCAGCAGTGGGGTGTTGCTCTCGATTCTCAATGATGACATTAACCAACTCGAGCGCTTTTTGGATGGCGGTGCCAACGAGGTGTTGCAAGTCACAACCACCGTCTTAGTGATTGGTGGGATTTTCTTTTATTTGGCGCCCAATGTGGCGATCTGGGGGATGCTGCCGATGCCCTTTATTCTCTGGGGATCCGTCATCTTTCAGCGGCGACTCGCCCCTCGTTATGCCGATGTGCGGGAAAAGGCGGGACGCCTCAACGAACGCTTGGCTAACAATATCTCAGGTATTCAAACGATCAAGAGCTTTACTGCCGAGGCTTACGAATTGGAGCGCCTGCGCTGGGATAGTGAAGCCTACCAACAGAGTAATCGCCGCGCCATTCGCCTCAGTGCTGCCTATATTCCCCTGATTCGCTTTGTGATCCTCTTTGGCTTTACGGGAACGTTGGTGCTGGGTGGCTTTGCCGCTTTTCAGGGGCGCTTGGATGTGGGCGCCTACAGCACGATGGTCTATCTGATTCAACGCTTGCTCTGGCCCTTGACCCGTTTGGGGGAAACACTGGATCAGTATCAGCGAGCCATGGCCTCAACGCAGCGGGTGCTGAATTTGCTGGAAACGCCGATCGCGATTTGTACGGGCGATCGCCCCCTTGATCCGCGCCATGTCAAAGGAGAGGTGCGCTTTGAATGCGTTAGCTTTGCCTACGCGGGTCGGGCGCCGGTGCTAAAAAATGTCAGCTTGCACGTGCCTGCAGGTCAGACGATCGCCATTGTCGGCTCCACGGGATCCGGCAAAAGTACCCTTGTGAAATTGTTACTGCGGTTCTATGAGGTGCAAGAAGGGCGCATTCTCATTGATGGGGTGGATATTCGCGAGTATCGGCTGCGGGACTTGCGCCGTGCCATTGGTTGGGTGAGTCAGGATGTCTTTCTCTTCCATGGCAGCGTCTTTGAGAACATTGCCTATGGCAGCCCCCAGGCCACCCTAGCAGACGTTGTGCATGCTGCAAAATTGGCGGAAGCCCATGACTTTATCGAGCAACTGCCCCAAGGTTACGACACGGTGGTCGGCGAACGGGGGCAAAAACTCTCCGGCGGTCAGCGGCAGCGGCTGGCGATCGCCCGCGCCCTGCTCAAAGATCCACCGATTCTAGTGCTCGATGAAGCCACCTCCGCCGTGGATAACGAAACCGAAGCCGCCATCCAGCGATCGCTAGCCCACATTACCGCCCATCGCACCACCATTGCCATTGCCCACCGCCTCTCGACGATTCGCCACGCCGACTGCATTTACGTTCTAGAGCAGGGCGACATTGTTGAACAGGGGACACACGAAGCACTCTTGGCGCAGCAGGGCGTCTATTACGGCCTCTGGCAAGTCCAGGCCGGCCAGCTCCTCCCTGAAGGTTAGGGTGTGAGGTTATAGCGTGCCCGCTCAGCGGCTGTTTTCTCGCGATCCAGTTTCAAGATCAGCACTGCCAAGGGGGGCAAGCAGAGATCAAGGGAGTAGCGGCGGTTGTGGTAAGGCCACTCATCCGCCCATTTACCGCCCAAGTTACCCATGTTGCTACCGCCATACTCGCGGGCATCACTGTTAAACAATTCACTATAGAAGCCATGCTCCGGCACGCCAATGCGGTAGTGGCTGTGGGGCTGTGGTGTAAAGTTACAGACGACAACCACAAAATCTTGGTAGTCCTTATCCCAGCGGATAAAGGACACAACGCTATGGCGGTTATCGCTACAGTCAATCCACTCAAAGCCCTCCTGTTTGAAATCTTGGGTGTAGAGGGCAGGTTGTGAACGGTAGAGGCGATTGAGATCCTCAAAGAAGCGTTTGGTTTGCTGGTGGGGTTCGTATTGCAGCAGGTGCCACTCTAAATCGCTCCAGACATTCCACTCGCTCCATTGGGCAAACTCCATCCCCATGAACATTGTTTTCTTGCCGGGGTGAGTGAACATGTAGGCAAATAAACAGCGCAGATTGGCGAATTTCTGCCAGCGATCGCCCGGCATTTTGCCAATGATGTGACTCTTGCCGTGCACCACCTCATCATGGGAGAGCGCCAGCATGAAGTTCTCGCTGTGGTGATACCACATACTGAAGGTGACATTGTTTTGGTGGAACTGGCGGAACCAAGGATCCATGCTGAAGTAGTCCAGAATATCGTGCATCCAACCCATATTCCACTTCAGGTTGAAGCCCAATCCCCCCATGTAGGTCGGCCAAGAGACCATCGGCCAGGCCGTTGACTCCTCCGCGATCGAGAGAATTCCCGGAAAGTAGCTAAAGATCACATGGTTGACTTGGCGCAGGAAGTTGGCCGCCTCTAAATTTTCCCGTCCGCCGTATTCATTGGGTACCCACTCACCCTCCTTGCGGGCATAGTCAAGATAGAGCATCGAGGCCACGGCATCCACGCGAATACCGTCAATGTGGTACTTGTCAAACCAAAAGAGAGCATTGGCCACCAGAAAATTGCGCACTTCGTGGCGACCATAGTTAAAGACAAGGGTGCCCCATTCCTTGTGTTCGCCCTTGCGCGGATCCGCGTGTTCGTAGAGGTGGGTGCCATCAAAGAAGGCGAGGCCGTGGCCATCCTTGGGAAAGTGCCCCGGTACCCAATCCACAATCACACCAATACCGTTTTGGTGGCACTGATCCACGAAATACATAAAGTCCTGGGGACTGCCATGGCGAGAGGTGGGGGCGTAGTAGCCAGTGACTTGATAACCCCAAGAGCCATCGAAGGGATGCTCAGCAACGGGCAAGAGTTCAATGTGGGTGTAGCCCAATTCCTTGACGTAGGGAATGAGTTTGGCCGCCAATTCGCGATAGGTGAGAAAGCGTGCCCAGGGCTTGAGTTCTGCCACCTGTACGGGTTCTTGGGGTTGGCCATCAGCACCAATAGGGGGGTCTTCCATTGAGGCGTGGAGCCACGATCCTAAATGCACCTCAAAGACGGAAATCGGCTGCGTCAGGGGGTCGGTGTGGCGCCGTTTTTCTAGCCAGTCGTTATCGCCCCATTCGTAGCTGTTGAGGTCGGTGACAATAGAGGCGGTCTTGGGACGCGGTTCTTGGTAAAAGCCGTAGGGATCTGATTTTTCGTAGATGTGGCCGTCTTGGTTCTTAATTTCGTACTTATAGTGCTCGCCCACACCCAAGCCGGGGATAAAGAGTTCCCAGATGCCATTGCCGCGCCGTGCCATTTGGTGTTTGCGGCCATCCCAGTGGTTAAAGTTGCCAATGACAGAGACATTGCGGGCATTGGGTGCCCAGACGGCAAAATACACCCCTGCAACGCCATCGACTGTGAGCAGGTGTGCCCCGAGTTTTTCATAGATGCGGTGGTGATTGCCCTCGGCAAAGAGATGAATATCAAAATCCGTCAGCTTTGAGGAGCGGAAGGCATAGGGATCGTAGATCACCCGCTCGTGGCCATTTTCATAAATTTTCAGTTGATAATTATTCAGTTCCGGCAGAGGAATGCGGCATTCAAAAAAGTGGGGGTGGTGCACTGGCGTCATCGGATATTCTTGCCGCTGCTCTGGACAGAGGACACTCACCCGTTCGGCATTGGGTAAATAGGCGCGTACCGCCCACATGGATTGGCCATTCTCACTGATCTGGTGACATCCCAAAATTTCAAAGGGATCGTGGTGCTGGTTGGAAACAATGCGGTCAATCTGTTCGGGCGAAACGGTCATATTTTTATACTTTCGTAAAATATAGAGACAATACTATAGAAAAGTTAACAGTTAGAATGCTCCCCTTGACAAGGGCACAGACGCTATTTCTCTGGCTTCTCTTGATCGGTGGCGTGGGCTAAGAGTCCTTGGAGTAGCTCTCGCAATAGGCTCGGTCCTTGGTAAATCCAACCGGTGTAGAGTTGCACCAGTGTTGCACCGGCTGCTAGTTTTTCGATCACATCCTCTGGCGTGAAAATCCCCCCCACCCCAATAATCGGCAGAGTGCCTTGGGTCTCTTTGTGGATAAAGCGAATCACGGCGGTAGCGCGATCGCGCAAAGGGGCACCACTGAGACCTCCCGCCTCGTCCGCCGGCGATCGCCCCGTCTGCGGAATCATCTGGGTTTTTAGCCCCTCCCGTGCCACTGTGGTATTGGTGGCCACAATGCCGGCGAGTTCATAGGTTTGAATCAGATCAAGAATTGCCGCAATCTGCTCCCAACTCAAATCGGGGGCAATTTTCAGAAGCAGGGGCTTGCGGGGGTGATTGGCGGTTTGTAGCGTCTCCAAAATGGGTTCTAGTTGTTCCTTGGCTTGCAGATCCCGTAACCCCGGTGTGTTGGGAGAACTCACATTAATCACGAAATAATCGCCAAGGGGATACAGGCGGCGAAAACTGGCTAAGTAATCCTCTTTTGCAGCTTCCAAAGGGGTGATTTTTGACTTGCCCAAATTGATACCGATGGGAATCGTTGGCGGGGGCGATCGCTCCAAAAGGGCGGCCATGGCCTCTGCGCCGGCATTATTAAACCCCATGCGATTAATCGCCGCGCGATCGGCTGTTAGGCGAAAGAGGCGCGGACGCGGATTTCCCGGTTGTGGCTGCCAAGTGACGGTGCCCAACTCCGCAAAGCCAAAGCCAAAGGCCGACCAGACACTGCGGGCGACACCATTCTTATCAAACCCTGCCGCCAAACCAATGGGATTGGGAAAGCGTAGTCCCCACATTTGCCGCTCTAAACGGGGATCTGAAAGGGCATAGCGTTGCTGAAGTTGCTGCCGCAGCCAAGTGCTCAGGGCACGATCCTGATTAAGCCACCCACAGAGGGAGATAAACTGCTGGTGCAGAAATTCTGGATCCGCCTGCAACCCAGAAAAAAGAAGTGGCCGCAGCAGGTGCCGATAAGGATCAATGGCCATTCAGACTGCCATTCCCCCACCTAAAGGGTTGAATGATCAACACTATGCCCCTAGTCCAGATAGCCCATGAGGACGGGTGAATCATCAATGATATTAGAAGCCACAGGCCGTTCCCCAGCGGAATAATAGGTTTCAGCAATGTGCAGGCCACTGGTGGTAATCGGACGAATGCCCATCCAATTCACTGTTTCGACAATTTCAAAGTCATCCGCTGCCACGGGGCGCACCCCCATGATGTTCAGGGTTTCAACCACGCGGAAATTGGTGGCCACGATGGGGCGAATACCGGCGGAGTTGATGCTGTCGTAGATTTGCAGGCCACTGCTGAGCACCGGACGCTCGCCGGCATCTTTGATCATGTGCACCACTTGCACGGGACTGGCTTCAATGGGACGCAAGCCGGCACTATTAAAGGTTTGCCATACCACGATGTCGCTGGCTGTGGTTGTGCCTGCGGGGGCAAGAGCCGTTTTTTCGGCAAGGGAAACCATTTGACCGCTATTTTCTTTGGCGGGCGGGGTGCTGCGACGGGCGGGACGGCTAGCTTTGGCCGTGGGTTCTTCGGGGGGTGGGGTTTGAGGCGTTTCAGTCATGGCGATCGCTCCTAATGCAATAATTCAATCCTACAGGTGAATTCGTATGCAAGCATTCTATATCTCTAGTCCTTGATCATAGCAGCCCAAGAGGAGTGCCAGCGGTTTGAGAGATCCCTTTCGGTGCAGGAATGGTTGGCTTTTCAAGCGTGCAGCAGAGGCATCATGTCGCTGGGTGCCCCTTGGCCAATCACTTTGCCACGATCCAGAACAATGGCACCGTCCGCTTGCGCCAGTTCATCGAGACGGTGGGTGACCCACAGTGCGGTGATCCCTTGGCTGTTGACCAGTTGGCGCACGTAGCCTAGGAGTTCCCGCTGGCTATCGGGGTCAAGGAGTGCCGTGGGTTCATCGAGCAATAGCACCCGACAATGGCGAGCGATCGCCCCGGCAATGGCTACCCGCTGTTTTTGGCCGCCACTGAGGGCATAGATGGGACGGCGTTCTAGCCCCTGTAAATTCACAGCTTGTAGGGCGGCACTGACGCGCTCGCGCACCTGCCAATAGTTGAGGGATTCACCATTGAGACTAAAGGCAATATCCGCACCGACACTGGGCATCACCAGTTGGTGATCGGGGTTCTGGAAGACAAAGCCAAGGGGTTGCTCCACATAGACTTCACCGCTTTGGGGCTGCAAGAGACCTCCCAAAATACGCACCAGTGTTGACTTACCACTGCCATTGCGGCCGAGGAGCATCCATAGTTGCCCCCGCGGGATTTCTAGGGACACCCGATCCAGCACTAAAACCTCTGGCGACCAGCCAAAGGAGACCTCTTTGAGATGAATTGCTGGGGGGATTGCCGCCATGGGTTTTTGGACAATGCTCATGTTTTTCGGTAGGGTGAGGATGACCCCCAATTGGGTTGTCGTGCACCAAGTCAGGGAGCGGCTATGCAAGATGGATTATACATTGTCCTCATCAGTATTCATGGTTTGATTCGGGGCGATCGCCTTGAACTAGGACGCGATGCCGATACGGGAGGACAAACGCGCTATGTGGTCGAACTGGCAAAAACCCTTGCAGCCCATCCCCGGGTGGCGCAGGTGGATTTGGTCACTCGTCTGATTCCCGATGCCAAGGTCAGCCCCGACTATGCCCAGCCCATTGAGCGAATTGGCGATCGCGCCCGCATTGTCCGCCTAGCCTGTGGTCCTCGCCGCTATTTGCGCAAGGAAGTGCTTTGGCCTTATTTAGACGTATTTGCCGATGAACTGTTGCGCCATCTTCGCCAAAGTGGCCGCATGCCCGATGTGATCCACAGTCACTATGCCGATGCTGGTTATGTGGGCTGCCGTGTTGCCGGTTGGTTGGGGGTTCCCCTTGTGCACACTGGGCATTCCCTCGGCCGGGTCAAGCGACAGCGACTCCTTGCCCAGGGTAGTAAGCCCGATGCCATTGAGGAGCAGTTTCACTTTACGACTCGCATTGAAGCCGAGGAGCAAACCCTTGCCAGTGCCGCACTCATTATTGCCAGTACCCATCAGGAGGTCGAAGAGCAGTATCGCCTCTACGATCAATACGACCCGTCGCGGATGGCCGTCATTCCGCCGGGGGTAGATACCCGCCGTTTCTATCCAGGGCCTGTCCCTGCCGATTTACCCTTTCGCAAGGAATTGCGTCGCTTTTTAGTGGAACCGGAAAAGCCCTTTATCTTTTGCCTCTCCCGGCCAGTACCGCGCAAGAACGTGGCTGCGTTGCTCAATGTCTATGGCACTGATCCCTTTTTACAGGAGCGAGCGAATCTGGTCTTAGTACTCGGCAATCGCACCGATATTAGCAAGATGGAGGCCAGCCCTCGCCAAGTGTTGACCGAACTCTTTTTGCTGGTCGATCGCTATGACCTCTATGGCAAAGTCGCCTATCCGAAAACCCACACCAGTGATGAAGTCCCCGATCTTTACCGTTTAGCCGCGCAGCAACGGGGCGTCTTTATCAACCCTGCCCTCACTGAACCCTTTGGCTTGACGCTCATTGAAGCGGCTGCCTGTGGATTACCGATTTTGGCGACAGCGGATGGCGGGCCGCAGGAGATTCTCCGCCACTGTCGCAATGGGTTGCTCTTTGATGCCCTTGATCTAGAAGCCATTCGCAGTGCCTTGCATCAAGCCTTTCAAAGTGATAGCCAGTGGCAGACTTGGGCAGACAATGGCCTGAAGGGGGTACAAGCCCACTACTCTTGGCGCAGTCATGTGGAGATGTATCTGCACGCCCTTGCTCAACTGGCGGAAAAATCAGTCTTGCCCGTGTTGAGTGTGCAACGCCAACCGGCTCAGTACCAGAGTAATAAACTGCCAACGACGCTGACACGGAACCGCCTGCTCACCCTCGAACGCCTGTTGATTAGTGATATTGACAATACCTTGATTGGCGATCGCCCTGCCCTTGAGCGACTCTTAACGCTTCTGCAACGCCGTCCTGAAATGGGCTTTGGGGTGGCAACGGGGCGTCATCTCGAAATTACCCTAGAGATCCTCCATGAATGGGGCGTGCCGATTCCCGATGTTTTAATTACGTCCGTGGGCAGTGAAATTCACTATGGCCCTCACTTGGTTCCCGACACCAGTTGGCAGCAGCACATTAGCTATCGCTGGGAACCCCAACGGGTGAGAGACACCCTCGCCGATGTGGCAGGCCTGACGCTGCAACCCCCAGAAAATCAACGCTCCCACAAAATTAGCTACAACGTGGATACCACGGTTCTCCCCAGCATTACCCCGGTCTTGCGTTTACTGCGACAGCAGAAACTCCATTGTCGGCCAATTTTCTCCCACAATCAGTTCTTGGATATTTTGCCCCTGCGTGCCTCTAAAGGCGATGCCCTGCGCTATCTTGCCCTCAAGTGGGGCTATCCGCTGCAAAAACTGTTGGTGGCTGGGGACTCTGGCAATGACGAGCAAATGCTGACGGGGAATACCCTTGCTGTTGTTGTGGGCAATCACAGTCCGGAATTGGAAAAGTTGCGCGATCGCCCCCATATTTACTTTGCCCAAGGTCACTATGCCCAAGGGATTCTCGAAGCGATTGAACACTATGGCTTCTAGGGAAACGCCTGCGATAACGTCAAACTAGAAATGCCCTTGGCGCGGTAATCGGCAAGAATCTGAGCCAGTGCCTCCACTGTCGGTTGTCGCGTGGGATTGAGTTTGGGATTGCTCGGCAGTGCCAAGTTGAACTCCGTGCCATCCTGCATCAGCCAGTGACTCCCCCGCTAGCACGCTAGAGAGCTTGGGTTCCTTGAATTAGCCATTCGCCACCAACATTGACTAAAGTAAAGCGTAGCGTTTGATAAAAATCTTGACCAGAGTTCATTATGTAGTGAAGATTTGCATCAACAACGGCTCTATCTGAAGTTAAACCGACAACTTCAGTACTATAAACATCAACGTACTGCACTTTAGTCCACCAATCGATGTATGAACCATAGCCGTTGGGGTGTGCTGAGGCATCATTTTGGAAAGAGCTGGTCAATTGATGCCACGCTGCCTCGTAATTGCCGGCGTTAATCAGAGCATAGTAATTTTCAACAAAAAGGCTGGGATCAGGGAGCAGCTCCGGGTCAAGCAGGACGCGTTCGCTAGCACTTGCAGTGGGTGGGGGCGTAGAAACAGTTTCTGGGGTTGGCAACGGAGATTCAATAGGGGGCGATTGGTCAGGAGTTTCTGCGACTTCAGTAGGGGAATTGGCTAGCGAGGGAGGGCGGGGTTCTAGGCGGTTCGACAGCAAAATTACAGCCATCGCTGCAAACATACTCCCAAAGGCAATCACAAGTGAGCCGAGGATGAACCACGGTGCGAATGATGACTGAGCTGTGGGTACTGATTGAGTCCCAGAGAAGGGTTGTCCTGTAGGCGTGGTAGAGAGGGGTGGGGGTGTGACAACCGGTTCATGGACAATACTGCCTGCCTCAATCATCCGCCAATGTTGATCCTGCCGTTCAACCCGTGCTGGCCTCAGCAATTGCCCTGACTTTTCACTGGGGTGCTGGGGCAACGTTCGCCGAAATAAGTAAGCATCGAAGTCTCCCCTATGCAAGGGAACAAGCCAAGACTGTTGATTGATATCTGTGATCACTAAATAGCTGGGATGAGCAGGACACTCAGTAAAAATGGCACCCTCGCTTTGAGAACCTGAAGGACGCACCAGTGTTCCATAGTTTTGCAGCTCTAACCAATCACTCTGCAAACCACTGTTGTACTTCTCAAGCAGCCAGTTGACCGACGGCGCTAAGCGAGGTGGTGGAGACTCCTCAGTAACCAGTTTAGTAATCAGTGGTGTTTCTAGCGCCTGCATCTCTAACGTTTTTTTTGTTTCTGTCTCTGCATCCGCTAGGGCAGCTTCGACTTCCTTGGCGGATTGATAGCGATCGCTGGGTGCAACGGCCAGCATCTTTGCCAAAACATCGCGAAACGTTGGTGTGATTTGGACATACTTTTGCCAATTCCAAGTGTGATGGTAGTTATCAAACAATTCCTTGGGATCTTTGCCCGTGAGTAAGACAATACAGGTCACTGCTAGGGCGTACAGATCGGAACTCGGAAAAACCTGCTCACCTCTAACTTGTTCTGGTGCGGCATAATGCGCTGTATAAATTTTTGTATGCCCCTTCGCAACTTCGGTAACACGGGAAATCTCCTTGACTGCACCAAAGTCAATGAGGTAAAGGCGACGCTGCCCCGGAAATTTACTGTTCTTTGCCGATTGGCGAATGATGTTTGCTGGCTTAATGTCTCGATGAATAGCCCCTTGATCGTGGATGTACTGCAAAACAGGTAGGAGATCCTTTAAGACCTCACGAACTTCCTCTTCACTCAAATAACCGCGATAGGCAAGTTCACACTCAAGCGTATCGCCATCAATAAATTCTTGAACCAGATAAAAATAGTGTTGTTCTGCTTTGCCTGTGCTGCTGCTCACCCGCTCCTGAAAGAAGGCAAATAGGGTAGGAATTTGGGGATGTTCCCCCAACGTTTCTAGGAGTCGTGCTTCTCGCTTGAATAAATTTTCTGCTTTTTGCAAGAGGTCTGGATTTGAGGTTTCAACTTGGAGCTGTTTAATCACACATTGGCGCTTGGCGGGCGTATCCAAATCTCGCCCTAGGTAAGTAATACCAAAGCCCCCCTGTCCCAACAGCTGTTGGGCAACATAGCGCCCCCGCAAAATCAAGGGCATGCCGCAGTTGGCGCAGTACTTTTGGCTAATGGTATCCACCAAGACATCCCCCTCTAGTTCAGGCAGGTCATTGTGGGGATGGGAACACTGGGGGCGGGTGCAGTAGATAAGCATGATTTTGCATCAAGAAGCACCACTTTATTCACGATTAAAACTGATCCAACACTTGGGTGACAACCTCAGGACTCACAGAAATGCCGTCAATCCCCAAATCAATTAACCACGGCAGCCAATGGGGATAGCGAGTGGGGGCTTCGCCACACAGATGGCATCCTAGGTGATGGGCTTTGGCCTGTTGAATCAATTGGGCGATCGCCCCCCTAACGGCAGGATGGTCTTCATTTAATTCCGGTAGTGTTGTTTCGCGATCAATGCCCAACAGCAGTTGCGTCAGATCATTGGTGCCAATCGTAATGCCAGCAACGCCAAGGTTGGCCAGATCAGACAGTAAAAATAAAATGGCCGGCACCTCCGCCATTACCCACAGTTCCACACCCGCCTTGGCTGTCAGACCATGCTGGGCAAGAGCCTTTTGACAATAGACCACCTCACTGACACTGCGGACAAAGGGAAGGATAATACGCAGCGGGCAGGCTTCTAAGCGGTGGGCGATCGCCAGCGCTGACAGTTCCAAATGAAACAGCTCTGGACAATGGCGATAGCGACTCACTCCCCGCAGTCCCCAATCCGTTGCCGGCTCAAACTGATGTCCCCCCAAGAGTTGGCGATAGTCGGCTGGCCGTAAATCCAATGTGCGATAAAAGAGGGGACGGGGGGCGATCGCCCGCATAAATTCACAGAGGTGCTGCACCCAGCGATCGCGCAACTGCTCAGCGTCCCCCTGCTCCAACCAATGACAGGGATGGCGATGATCCAAAAAGGCCAACAACATCAACTCTGAGCGCAATAGACCAATGCCATCACAGGGGAGCGATCGCAATAACCGCAGGGCACTGACTTGACTGACATTTACCATGACCGGCAACGGCAACCGCTTGACCGTCGGGAGTGAGGGCGTTTGCGGCGAGGGGGTCGCCACCACGGGCAATGGCTCTGGGGGCAGTTGATAGATAGACCCCCGATGACCATCTAGAAACAGCGTCATTCCTGAACTAATCTGCTGAGTCGCATTTACCACACCGACCACCGCTGGCCGTCCCAATTCCCGCGCCAGAATGGCACCATGACTGGTTAAGCCCCCCTGCTCACAAATCACACCAACCGCAGCACTCACGAGGGGCAACCAGTGGGGTGGAATACTTTTGCTCACCAAGATCTGCCCAGCAACAGCCGCAGGAGCACAGGGGTCTGTAACCACAAGGGCAGGGGCGATCGCCTGCCCCGGCGCAGCGGGTAGCCCTTCAGCTATGAGGGTGCGCTCCACGGCCTGCGGCAAGGGCGCCAGCGGCAGAGGTTCTGCTAAACACTGTCCCCACCAAACCTGTGTCTGACTGCGATGCCAAACCCAGAGATGGGACGCCGACCCGCGACAGGCCTGCTGCAAGTATTGTTCCTCTGCGGGCGTCAGCTCAATTCCCCTTGGGGGCAAAGGAATGCCGTGATGGGGGAGCGTCACACCGCTGGCGATCGCCGGCAACCTTGGATCACTCCCTGTCCACCAGCCTGAGGCAACAATGGTACTCAAGGGGTAAAGCAAAATCGCCACTTTGAGGTGACAAAAATCCCATCCCTGCTGCCAATAGGTATAGAGATTCTTGGCTTGGACAAGGGCAGCAAAGGCCGCTTCGATCGCCTGATGACACAGGGGTAAACTGGGATGATGTAACACGGTTCCACGGCCTAGCCCCCAAGGTAAGTCCACCGCTTCCTGCCAAAGATAGGTGGTGAGAACAAGATGACGTTCTCCCCCCTGTTGTTGCCAAAAGTGATGACAAGCAGCAAAAATTGTTTCTAACTCCCCCACATCCAAAGGGGTTAATTCATGGGTCATCCTCAGTGCCAGTGCCTTGAAATCCGCCGCATTGGGGGGCACCTCTTGCCAGCGATCGCAGGCCGCGTGCCACAGGGGAATGACGCCAGAGCGTAACTGTTGCCAGACATTGGTGGAAATCAGCCAGACAGGATGAGGCGGTGGCAAGATTTTTTGCGCCTCTTGCAGGGCAACCAATGTTGGGGAAAGGGCTTCCGCTGGGTACTGTTGTAGGGGTTCCAGAAGGAGTGATGTCACAAATGCGTTTCCTTAATCGTCCTTGGGGGTCTGGGAGCGGACGATCCGACCTAGGGAGAACTCACTTCCGTTTGCTGACGGCGACGAATGTTGAGGACATCAGTGATTTTTCTAATTTGCGCCAAGAGATGATCCAACTGCTTTGCATTCACAATATCAATACACAAATCAATAATCGCCGTGCGTCCCGGATCTGTGTGGACATTGGCTCGTCGCACATTAATTTGATTATCAGTTAAACGGGTCAAAATATCCTTAAGAATACCAACGCGATCAATCACCTCAATTTGCACATCCACAGGGTAGGTTTGGGGACGGCGTTGATTGACTTTTGTGTTCCAACTCACGGGAATCAGGCGATCGCTCGACACCGACTCTAGGTTGCTACAGCCCTGACGATGAATTGAAATACCCCGACTCCCCAACGTCACCACGCCAATAATCGGTTCATCGGGCACAGGACAACAGCAGCCAGCAATGTGATAAACCAAGCCCTCCACCCCAAGAATCGGGGAATCACTGGGTTTCGTGGCGGCGGGTACACGGTTAACAGGGGCAGATTCTGAAGGCAGTTCCGGTGGGGTTGTCTCTGGACGCGCTAAGGTAATTGCCCGCAGCCGATTCACCACCAGATTCAGCGTAATTTCGCCATAGCCCAAGGCGGCCACTAAATCATCGACACTTTGGTAGTTGCTGCGCTCTGCCACCTGTTGCATCTGCGGTGACTTCAGAAGGGCTTCTAGACCCGCTTTGCCCAGTTCCTTCTCCAGTAATTCCCGTCCCCGCTGCAGGTTTTCATCGCGGCGCGATCGCTTGTACCACTGCCGAATACGATTGCGTGCCGTTGTGGTTTTAACAAAGTTCAACCAGTCCAAACTGGGGTGGGCAGTTTTCTGGGTGATGATCTCAACTATGTCGCCATTGCGCAGTGGTGTATCCAAGGGCACCATCCGACCATTCACCCGTGCCCCAGCACAGTGATTCCCGACATCGGTGTGAATATGGTAGGCAAAGTCGAGGGGCGTCGCCCCCTGTTGCAGGGCAAGGACATCCCCTTGGGGCGTAAAGACGTAGACCTCCTTATCAAAGAGATCATCGCGAATGCTATCGAGATATTCTTGGGCATCCTTGAGGTCATTTTGCCAATCCAGCAGTTGCCGTAGCCAAGTGAATTTTTGATCGCGAGCACTCCACTGTTGCGGCAAGGAATGACCTGTTTCTTTATACTTCCAGTGAGCAGCAATCCCATACTCAGAGACATGGTGCATCGCCAATGTGCGAATTTGCACCTCCAAGGGGCGCCCCCCAAGACCAATAACCACCGTGTGCAGTGATTGATACTGGTTGGGTTTGGGCAAGCTGATGTAGTCCTTGAACCGCCCTGGCACGGAAAGGAAACAGTCATGGACGACGGCAAGGGCACGATAGCACTCATCTTTTGTGGCCACCAGAATGCGAATGCCCGCCACATCATAGATTTCATGGAATTCTTTTTGCTGCCGCATCATTTTTTGATAGATGCTATAGAGGTGTTTGGGACGGCCACTAATTTCTAAGTATCCAAAGCCCATTCCCGATAAGCGGTCATAGAGAATTTGAATCGCCTGCTGCAGTTGTGCCTCGCGATTAGCGCGTTTTTCCGCCACCAGTTCCTGAATGCGGCGGTAGGCTTCTGGCTCTAAATACTTAAAGGCTAAATCCTCTAGCTCCCACTTGATCCGCCAAATCCCCAAGCGATTGGCCAAGGGGGCAAAGACATCACGGGTTTCTTGGGCAATGGCACGGCGGCGATCTTCCGGTAGATACTCTAGGGTGCGCATATTGTGCAGGCGATCGGCCAGCTTGACAACGATGACTCGAATATCTTGCGCCATCGCCAAAAACATGCGTCGGAAACTTTCCGCTTGCCGCTCCGTCTTACTGGAGAAGTTAAACTTCGAGAGCTTAGTGACCCCCTCCACCAGTCGCCGCACCTCGGCACCAAAATTGGCTTCTAGCTCCTCTGCCGTAACAGCGGTATCTTCAATCACATCGTGGAGAAACCCCGCCGCCAAAAGAGCAGGCCCCCCGCCTAAATCCCGCAGAATACTTGCCACTGCCACAGGATGGGCAATGTAGGGTTCCCCAGACGCCCGCCGCTGTCCTTGGTGTAGGTCGTAGGCAAATTGAAACGCTCGACAGACTAAATCATCCCCATTCTCAGAATCTGGATTTCGCAGGCACGTCGCTAACCAATCGGGTAATTCAATATCAGTCGGCAAGCTAGGTGCAAAAGCGTTCATAGCAGCAGGCGATCGGGAGAGCAGCACAGTGGATTCGAGTACGTATATTTTAGTTCAATTTCATGCCTATCGCGCGAATCCTGATCGTAAAGACGTTCCTAAACCCTCTCAAGTTTTACAGCTAGGGATTGTTCAATTTTGATCTCCTTTAACATAAAAATTAAGGACTTTAATCAGCAAGGGGGAAGCGTATCGTGGGGGTCTCACTCACACCAATGACAAGGCACTACATTCTGCGTTTACTCAATCAAGGAAGCGATATTTTTGCCCTCGCCGGTCAAAGTTTAGAGAAAGCAGCGGGCGATCGCGAAGCGTCCCTTGGGGGCGATCGCGAGAACGATATTCTAAATCGCCTAGAATCCCTTGCCCCCTCAGAATTAGCAGCTGTAGAGATGATTGTGCGCCTCCACCGCTCCCTCAGCAACGAGGGGAATGAGGAGCCTCACCGACAGATGCAATTCAAAAGCCTTGAGGAAAAACTATGGCGGATTTTGGGTATGGACTGCCCCTCTGAGAGTCCTCAAGCTGCGCCTAGGGAGCCAGTCATCCCTGTCAAAGAGCAGCCGTCTTTAACGGTGGCTCAAGCCCTCGATCACTTGAACCGCGTCAGTGAATTAGCCCAAAAATACCTTGGCAAAGTCATCGTCGCGAATTACTGGCGAGCCTGCCGCCCTTCTAGTAGTTGGTTTGCTGATTTTGTTGTTACCGATGATGGCTACATCACCTACCACGGGTCGTTAGGAACTGGGAAGACTCTTGTGAACCCAACTCAACAGCAGCAGTTGGAAACATGGTTAGTGAGTTTTGTGGATCAATGTCGCCGTATTCTCCCCCTCTTTCGACAGGATCTGCAAAAGGCAAGACTCTCGGGTTCGTCCCTAGAACCTGAATCAGAGATTACTGCTGTTGCAGATAAGCGCTAGCCCCTAGGGTTTGCAGTTTTTGATTCTTGGCGGTCACCGTCGCGGCCAACTCTTGACGATAGGCTATCACTTGCTCCAGCAGCTTTGGATCATGACTGGCCAATAGTTGGACGGCCAATAGGCCTGCATTTTGGGCATTGCCAATGGCAACCGTCGCCACGG
The DNA here is from genome assembly GCF_031583255.1 of Thermosynechococcus sp. PKX82. Taxonomy (NCBI): domain Bacteria; kingdom Bacillati; phylum Cyanobacteriota; class Cyanophyceae; order Acaryochloridales; family Thermosynechococcaceae; genus Thermosynechococcus; species Thermosynechococcus sp. PKX82. The sequence continues at coordinate 2,642,787 of NZ_CP134169.1, forward strand.
GAATCCCAGCCGGCATCTGCACAATGGAGTAGAGGGAGTCCAGCCCCTGTAAGTGTCGGCTCGGTACGGGTACGCCAATCACGGGTAGGGGAGTTAAGGCAGCAATCATGCCGGGCAAGTGGGCAGCGCCACCGGCACCCGCAATAATGACTTTCAGACCCCGCTGATGGGCATTTTGGGCAAACTCGACCATGGCAAGGGGCGTGCGGTGAGCCGAGAGAATCGCCACTTCATGGGGAATGCCAAAGCGTTCACAGATGGCGATCGCCCCCTGCAGGGTCGGCAAATCCGAATCACTGCCCATGACAATGGCAACCAGCGGCATCTCTGACATTCCTCTTTCCTACTCCCTCAGCAAACGGTGCAACCTCATCCTACAGCCCTTTTCACAGGAGCGAGATATTATTTCTCTATGATTACTGCTGCTGCGATTAAGCAATTTGCCCATCAGTTGGGGTTCCATCGGGTGGGGATTGTGGATTTGCGCGCCTATACCCATGACCATCCTTCTGGGGTGGCTGCCCTACAACGCTGGTTAGCCCAAGGCTTCCAAGGGGAGATGGCGTGGATGGCCAACCCGCGGCGACAGGAGATTCAAGCCGTCCTGACGGGAGCGCGATCGGTGATTTCCGTTGCCCTCAATTACTATCAGCCTGATCCAGAGCCACCCCCTAAGGTGAAAATTGCCCGCTATGCGTGGGGGCGGGATTACCATCGGGTTTTGGGAAAACGCTTGCAAGCCCTAGGGCAATGGCTGCAGGCTCAGGTACCTGAAATGGACTACCGTTGGTATGTGGATACAGGCCCGGTACAGGACAAAGTGTGGGCGGAGCAGGCGGGAATTGGCTGGATTGGCAAGCACAGTAATGTGATTTCGCGGCAGTATGGCTCGTGGATTTTCTTGGGAGAGTTAATCACCACGTTGGAGTTGACGGGCGATCGCCCCCACACTAATCACTGCGGCACCTGTACCCGTTGCTTGGCCGCCTGTCCCACCGGCGCCATTGTTGAACCCTATGTGGTGGATGCCAACCGCTGCATTGCCTACCACACGATCGAAAGCCGTGCCCCGGAAATTCCCCCCGCCATTGCTGCTCATTTAGAAGGCTGGGTTGCCGGCTGTGACATTTGCCAGGAAGTGTGTCCTTGGAATCAACGCTTTGCTCAACCCACGGATGTGGCCGACTTTGCCCCGCGATCGCCCCTCTTGAAGACTTCTCTAGAGGAACTCGCCACCCTCAGCGATGCAGCATGGGATGAACTCACCCGTGGTTCTGCCCTACGGCGAATTAAACCCGCCCAATGGCGCCGCAATGCCCAAGCGGTGCTGTCTGCCAATCGGTATGATGAAAAATGATTCAATGCGGAGGCTCACCTATGGTTCGACGACGCTCCACCCCTTGGATTCATCGTTGGTCACGGTGGTTGATTGGCGGGGTTGCCCTCGCTGGCATGGTGGTGACCGCCTACCTGACGATCGCCAAGCTGACCAATCAAGAGGTCACTTGTCCCACCGATGGCTGTGACATTGTCCTCAATAGTCCTTGGGCAACCGTGTTTGGTATTCCCCTCTCCCTCATTGGGTTTGTCGCCTACACGGGGATGCTGTCGTTGGCGGCCCTGCCCCTGTTGTTGAACCAGCCGCAGCAAAAAGAACTCCGCCGCAATGCTGAAAACACCACTTGGCTTTTGCTCTTTCTGGGGGCAACGGCCATGGCCAGCTTCAGCAGTTACCTCATGTATATCTTGGTTACAGAGATTAAGGCCACTTGTCCCTATTGCATTGCCTCAGCCGTCTTTAGCTTTACGTTTTTAATCTTGACGATTATTGGTCGTGAATGGAGCGATCGCGGCCAACTCTTTTTCAATGGCGTGATTACTGCTGTGATTACGCTGGTGGCCGTCTTTGGCATCTATAATGCCCGCATGGCCAACCCTGAGGGTCCTGGCATCCCCATCGTCAATACCTCAGGTGCGGCGGAAATGGCCCTTGCTCGCCATCTCACCCAAGTGGGAGCGGTTATGTATGGTGCCTATTGGTGTAGCCACTGCCACGATCAAAAGGAACTCTTTGGTAAGCAGGCAGTACGGGAACTCAACTATGTTGAATGTGACCCCAATGGTGCCAATCCCCAAGTGGAACGCTGCCGTGCCAAGGGAATTCAGGGCTATCCCACATGGGAAATCAACGATCAGCTTTACTCCGGCACGCGATCGCTCAGTGAACTCAGTCGGCTGAGTCAATACACAGGCCCGATGAACTTCAAGAACCAATAGGGGCAAGGAACCGCAGTGATAGAATGAAGCCAACCGGGCACTACGCAGGTTTTTTATGCTTTCTATTGATACAGCCGCCGAACCCGCCAAGGCTCCTTTTGCCACACCACCTGCCCTTGCCAACATCTTAGTGGTTGAAGATGAAGACCTGATTCGGGAAACCCTTGTCCTTGCTTTGCAGGAGGAAGGCTACCATACCCTTGTGGCCAGTGATGGTTATGAGGCTCTCAATCTCATTAATACCTATCTCTTGACGGATACTAATCCTGAAAAGGCAGAGGTGCATTTGATCATCCTAGATGTCATGCTGCCGGGCATCAATGGATTAGACCTATGCCGCTTAATTCGCCGTGAAGGCTGTACAGTTCCCATTCTCATGATCAGTGCCAAAGGCAGTGAAATTGATCGAGTGGTTGGCCTTGAAATTGGTGCCGATGACTACTTGGCCAAGCCCTTTGGCATGCGGGAGATGCTGGCGCGCTGTCGTGCCCTATTGCGGCGGACGCAAATTCAACAGGCTACAGTGCCAACGGTGCTGCGCTTTCGCGATCTCTGCCTCTATTCCCAAGAATGCCGCGTAACCCTGCGGGGCAAGGAGATCAATCTCTCCCCCAAAGAATATAAACTGCTTGAACTGTTTATGCGTCACCCTCGCCGCGTTTGGCCACGGGAGCAGTTACTCGATCAAGTGTGGGGGCATGACTTTATTGGCGATAGCAAAACGGTTGATGTCCACATCCGCTGGCTGCGGGAGAAAATTGAAACCGATCCCAGTCATCCCCAATACATTCTTACGGTGCGCGGTTTTGGTTATCGTTTTGGTTGAGACTCAGTAAAACAATCCCCATCAAAGCTGCCGGTAAAAGGAGCAGTAAAGTAATTAGCCCCAAATTTGGCGGCAAGGGATAGAGGGGGGCAATAAATTTAATGCCTAGGGCCATGAAGAGCGACACCAGCAAAACCGCCGATAACCACCTTAGTTCTGACAGCCAAGGTGTCATGTTATTTCTCCATCCCTAGGGCACTTTCAAGGGCAGTGGCCATGATGGCAGTGGGGGCGGGTTGGCCAATCCAGTACTCCAAGGCTGCGGCTCCCTGATGGAGAAGCATGGCAAGGCCGTCGAAGGTTTGCAGTCCCCGTGCCATCGCTAATTGCAAAAGAAGGGTGGGGCGAGGTTTGTAGATGAGGTCATAGACAATGGCGGTGGTGGGCAATCGTGCCAAGTCCTCGGCTGTGAGGGGGGTGGTGCCAGTATGGGGACTCATGCCAATGGGGGTGGTATTGACCACAAGGCTGACTTTCTCCAAACAACTGACCCGCTCTGACCATAAAAGGGGATGGAGCGTGATCTGTGGCCAACTGGCAACAAAGGCCTCTAGCCGTTCCCCTTGGCGACCACTGATATAGATCTGCCGACAGCCCAAGTCATAACAGGCAGTGACCACGGCTCGCGCGGCACCCCCATAGCCCAAGACTAAAACAGCAATCTCCGACCACGGGTAGGACTGTTGCCGCAGTGGTGCCAAGAAGCCATGCACATCGGTATTGGTACCCACCCATCCCTTTTCACTGCGATAGACGGTGTTGACTGCCCCCACCTGCTGTGCGAGGTCGCTGACATCCGCCAAATAGGGAAGGATGGTTTCTTTGTGGGGAAGGGTGACATTAAAGCCAACGACATTCAGGGCATCGAGGCCAGCGATCGCCACCCCCAACTGCTGCGGCTTCACCCAAAAGGGCACATAGACATAGTCCAGACCCAAATGCTCCAACGCGGCATTGTGCATTGCCGGTGAGAGGGTGTGGGCAATCGGGTCGCCAATCACCCCCAGAAGCTGGGTGTGGCCAGAGATCTTCGGCATCCGCTCCTAAACCGCCTCGTGATCTTTTTCGCTGGTGCGGATGCGAATGACCTGCTCAACGGGCGTCACAAAAATTTTGCCGTCGCCAATTTCCCCCGTGCGGGCAGCCTCAATAATTTTCGCCACGACCATATCCACTTGACTGTCTTCAACGACAATCTCAATTTTTAACTTTTGTAAAAATTCTACTGTGTATTCGGAGCCGCGGTAGCGCTCGGTTTGCCCCTTTTGCCGCCCAAAGCCGCGTACTTCGGAGACGGTCATGCCGACAATGCCCGCATTGACAAGGGCGATCTTGACTTCATCCAGTTTGAAGGGACGAATAATGGCTTCTACCTTTTTCAATGTCAAACTCCTTCTTTATGGCAACGGGCTAATCTTTATTTAGCATTGGCAAAAGAGTATAGCGTGTAGCAATAACTACATTATCTCCAATCCTCGGGCGATCGCCCAATGGCAAGGTCTCGCGCTGGCTCCAGAAAATAAGCTCTAATAGGGAAGGTAATTGAGAGGGAGTCAAGCATGGGGTGGCAGCGACCCGATGGCCGTCAACCACAGGAATTGCGATCGCACCAGTTTCAGCGGCATTTCACCCAATTTGCCTTAGGTTCAGTGCTCGCCCAAGCGGGGCAAACTCAAGTGTTGTGCACTGTTAGTCTCAAGGAAGGCGTACCCAAGTTTTTAGAAGGCACAGGCCAAGGCTGGCTCACCGCAGAGTACCGCATGCTACCCAGTGCAACGCGGCCACGGCAAGAGCGAGAATTTCTCAAACTCTCTGGGCGCACCCAAGAAATTCAACGCCTGATTGGTCGTAGCTTACGCTCTGCTTTGGACTTATCCTTACTGGGGGAGCGCACGCTCATTGTGGATGCGGATGTGCTCCAAGCCGATGCCGGCACGCGATCGCTGGCGATTACAGGGGGCTACATTGCCCTTGTGGATGCCCTGAGTACCTTACTTCAGGAAGGGGTACTTAGCGAATCTCCCCTATGTCATCAGGTGGCGGCAGTCTCTGTGGGGCTGATTGATGGCGACCCCTATTTGGATTTGAGCTACGCTGAGGATGTGGCAGCCAGTGTCGATTTCAATGTCGTGATGACGGCCAATGGTCAGTTCATTGAGGTTCAAGGTACAGCAGAGATCGGTTCCTTTGATCGGCCAACCCTCGATCGCCTTCTCGATGTCGCCAGCCAAGGGATTCAAGAACTCATTGAGATTCAACAGCAGGTCCTAGCGGCAAGCCATGAGTGAGCAGGCCATTTACCTCGGACACATCGTCAAGTCCAACTCCCACTGCGATTATGTGGCGCAACTGGTGGATCGCTTGGATGTGCCCCACCCCCCCGCCCCAGAAGACTATGGCTTTGGTCGCTTTGTCAAGCTCGAGGATGAGCAGCGCCACTGGGCAGTCGGGGTCATTTACAACTCTCAACTGTTGAATCCCCAGTTCCATCAGATCAGCCCGCGCCTCACCACCAATGCCGACACCTTTCTCAGTCCCGATTTGGTCAGTGAAACCCGTACACTGCTGTGGATTGCCCTCATTGGTCATTTGGTGACTACTGAGGATCGCCTCTATGGCCAGCAGGGGATGCCCACCCTTGTGGTGCCTGTGAATACGCCCGTGTGGCAATTGACCACTGCTGAGGTGTTGGCCTTTCATCGCAGTGCCCAAGGTCAAGCCCAGTTTCGCTACTATGCCCATTTGTTACGCTCAACGGGGAACTATGCCGCACCCTTGTTGGGGCAAATTCTGGAAACCATTACGCCACTGTTCAGTGGAACTGAACGGCGATCGCTCGAAATTATCAACAAAGAGTTGGCTTGGCGGCATACCTTAGGCACTTTGCGCTAAGACTGGACACAGAAATTGGGGTTTTGCAAATAAACTTCATGAAAAATCCTATGCAATGGTGACAAATTAGCGATACATCTGCTAAGGTCATTAAGTGTGTGAGGAGCGAACCAGTTAAGGGCACCGAGACGAAACACGGCCAGTCGTCGGTGCTCTTTCTGATTTTGAGGCTATGCTGGCACGGGTTTGGAGTGCTGCCGTTCTAGGAATTGACGCGATTCCCGTCGGCGTCGAAGTAGATGTTTCTAGCGGCTTGCCGGGGATTGTGGTGGTCGGTCTGCCCGATGCGGGTGTGCAAGAGGCACGGGAGCGCGTTAAGGCGGCCATTCGCAATGCCGGTTTTAGCTTCCCGATGCGGCGAATTGTTATTAATCTCACCCCCGCCGATTTACGTAAGGAAGGCCCTAGCTTTGATCTCCCCATTAGCATTGGTATCCTAGCTGCTTCAGGACAGGTTGCAACGGATTTACTCGGCGATCATCTCTTTCTCGGCGAAGTGTCCCTTGATGGCACCTTGCAACCCGTGGCCGGGGTACTGGCGATCGCCGTTGCGGCGCAAGCCCAAGGCATGACCGGTCTTGTGGTGCCCATGGCCAATGTCACTGAAGCAGCGGTGGTGCAGGGGCTAAAGGTCTATGGTTGCCACACTCTTGCCGAAGTCGCAGCCTTTTTGAATGACCCCAGCTCGCGATCGCCAGCAGCCAATTCCCTGAGTTTGCATGCCCCACCCTCTCCCCGCTTTAGTCTCGACCTTAAGGACGTGAAGGGGCAGTATCAAGCGCGGCGTGCCCTCGAAATTGCGGCTGCGGGTGGGCACAATCTCATCTTTGTCGGGCCACCGGGCAGTGGCAAAACAATGTTGGCACGGCGGTTACCCACCATCTTGCCGCCCTTGACCTTTGAGGAAGCCCTTGAAGTCACCAAAATTCACTCCGTGGCTGGACTGCTCAAAGAACGCGGCCAATTGCTCCAAGAACCCCCTTTTCGGAGTCCGCACCATTCTGCCTCTGGCCCTGCCCTTGTGGGCGGTGGCAGTTATCCGCGTCCGGGGGAAATCTCCCTTGCCCATCGGGGGGTGCTCTTTCTTGATGAATTAACGGAATTCAAGCGGGATGTGTTGGAGTTTTTGCGGCAGCCCCTTGAAGATGGCCAAGTCACCATTGCCCGCACCCGCCAATCCGTGGTGTTCCCGGCGCAATTTACCCTCGTGGCCAGCACCAATCCCTGCCCCTGTGGCTACTATGGCGATCCAGTGCAACCCTGTACCTGCTCGCCGCGCCAGCGAGAACAGTATTGGGCAAAGCTCTCTGGCCCCCTGCTGGATCGCATTGATCTGCAAGTGAGTGTCAGCCGCCTCAAGCCCGAGGAAATGACCCGCCAAACCCTAGGGGAAGATTCAGCCACGGTACGGCAGCGGGTCTTGGCGGCACGCCAACGCGCCCAACAGCGATTTGCTCAAGAACCCACTCTCCACTGCAACGCCCAAATGCAAAGCCGCCATCTGCGCCAGTGGTGTCGTTTGGATGAGACTTCGACTAATCTCTTAGAACGGGCGATCGCCCAACTGGGACTCTCGGCACGCGCCACAGACCGTATCCTAAAAGTAGCCCGTACCATTGCTGATCTGGCCGACTGTGAAACGATTGCCGCTGCCCACGTGGCCGAAGCCATTCAATACCGCACGATTGATCGTCTGCAATAGACGCGGCTGTTTCGCACTCCTACTGGGTTTCTTAGCCCTACTGCTCATCGGCTGTACAACGGCAACCCAATCCGCGAAGCCGATTGAACTGATTTTCTGGCATGGGGTCAACCCACCCCCCAACCGCGTGATCCTCCAGCGTCTTGTGGATCGCTTCAACGCCCGCCATCCCCAGATTCATGTCCAAGCTCTCTACGTTGGCCAACCCGACCAGCAGTTACCGAAAATTCTGGCCGCAGTGGTGGGCAATGCCGCCCCAGATCTGCTCTGGTATAACCCCACGATCACGGGGCAGTTTGTTGATCTGGGTGCCCTGCGTCCCCTTGATGACTGGTGGCAAGCTTCCCCCTACCGCGATCAAGTTAGTCCTGCCCTGATACCAACAATGCGCTACGGCAACCATTACTGGTCTATTCCCTTTGCCACCAACAACCTTGGAATTTTTTATCGTCCCAGTTTATTGGCTGCCGCTGGCGTGAAAACACTGCCCAGCACATGGCAGGAATTAGAGCAGGTCAGCCAAACCCTAAAGGCACAGGGCATCACCCCACTACTCCTTGCCCTTGGCCAAGGGGAATTTGCCGTCTTTACTTGGTTGCCCTTCTTTTGGAGTGCGGGTGGCAGTCTCGGAGACACACCAGAAACCGCCCACATTGACACACCCCCCGCGATCGCGGCTCTTGAGTTTTGGCAACGCCTGCGACAAGAAGGCTTAGCGACACTCTCTGCTCCGGAACGTGGTTATGAACTGGATCAATTGATTCGTGGCGAGGTGGCGATGCAAATTACAGGGCCTTGGACGTTGGCGCAACTCCAACAGTCGGGGGTGGATTTTGGCGTTCTACCCATGCCCGCCCTCAAAACCGCCGCAACCGCACTGGGGGGCGAAAATCTCTTTGTCTTTCGCTCAACACCGCAACGGGAAGAGGCTGCTCTAGCCTTTTTGGACTACGTCCTCAGTGAAGAATTTCAGACGGAGTGGGCTTTGGGCACAGGGTATTTGCCCGTGAATGAACGGGTGCGTACCAACGATCGCTATCAGGCCTTTGTAGCACAGCAACCTGCGCTTCGTGTTTTTCTAGATCAGATGGCCGCTGCTCAGGCACGTCCCAACTTCCGTGGTTATACCCGCTTTTCCCAAACCCTTGGACGAGCGATCGAAAGCGTTCTCCTTGGCAAATCAACCCCGAAAACCGCAGTGGAAACCGCAGAGCAACGTTGGCAACTGATGCGCCCGCGTTAAAAGAGACTACCCGCCGCCTTGACCATATTGGCTGGGTTAAAGGCATCCATGGCAGCGGTGGCCTCATAACCACAGTGCACCATGCAGTCACGGCACTTGGGATTGCCACTTTTGTGGCCATACTTCTCCCAATCGGTATTTTCAATCAGTTCCTTCCAAGTTTTGTAATGCCCCTCATTGAGGAGATAGCAGGGTTTTTGCCAACCCAAGACGCTATAGCTGGGCATTCCCCAAGGGGTACACTCATAGTCCTTTTCACCGACCAGGAAATCAAGGAAGAGGGGATTGTGGTTAAAGTTCCATTTCTTCTGACCCGCGCGGTAAGGATCGAGAATTTCGCGGAAGAGGGCACGGGTTTGCTCCCGTTTGAGGAAGTGCTCCTGATCCGGTGCCCACTCATAGGCATAGCCCGGCGAGATCATCATGCCATCCACCCCTAGGGAACTGACAAAGTCAAAGAACTCCTGCATTTCCTTAGGATCCACCCCTTCAAAAATTGTCGTATTGGTGGTGACACGGAAGCCCTTGGCTTTAGCCGCTTTAATCGCTTTCACCGCAATATCAAAGACCCCTTTGCGATCCACGCATTTGTCGTGCCACTCCCGCAGACCATCGAGGTGAACGCTGAAGCTAAAGTAGGGGGAGGGCTTGAATTTATGGAGATTTTCCTCTAGGAGAATACCGTTGGTGCACAGATAAACAAACTTCCGCCGTGCCACCAAGCCACTGACAATTTCATCAATTTGCGGGTGCAGCAGGGGTTCCCCACCGGGAATGGCAACAATCGGTGCACCACATTCTTCAACGGCGCGGAAGCATTCCTCTGGGGTGAGATATTTGCGCAGGACTTCAAGGGGATGCTGAATTTTACCGCAGCCCGAACAGGCGAGATTACAGCGAAAGAGAGGCTCAAGCATCAAGGTGAGGGGAAAGCGCTTTTTGCCCTGTAGGCGTTGTGAGATGATATAGGTCGCGACTTCCACTGCCTGCTTGATGTGGACTCCCATGGGCAATTCTCCTCAATGTGGCTAATTTTCTAGCCAAGACGCTTAATAGATGTTTATAGTTGTAGCAGCTTTGTGGGCGATCGCCAAAGTGTCCTATCAGGTTTGCAAAGTGGCACACTATGCTCGTGCTCAAGAGGCTAGCGGCAGCGACAGTGAAAATTTTTGCAAAATCCCCTAGCCAATCTTGACAGAGATACCTATAATCAGAGACCATTAAAGGTACTGTAGAAAAATCCCTTTTGCTTAACCTCCATAGCCTAAGAGACCAAAGGTTAAGCATAGACTTTCATCAAGGCTGGCATGGGGTGACATCTTTTCCTTCTGCAAGTCGTGCAGAGCTTTTTAGGTATCACCAGAGTTGCGTTCTGCGTTCCAATGCCAACCCACCTCTACAGGAACCCTTTTCCCAACCATCTTAAAGCCAAACTTGCACGCGTCCCTTACAGGGGCAAGAGTGGCTCAACACTGTGCTAGATGCCTTTAGCCCATTCATGCTGACGTTTATTTTGTTAAGAAATTCTAAGGATAATGAATGCCTAAGCAAATTATTATTGCCGAGGAACATCGGCTAGCGGCGGTCTTTGCCGAAGATCAAATTCAAGAATTAATCGTGGCCACGGGCACCCATCAGGTGGGGGACATCTACCTTGGGGTGGTTGAAAATGTCCTGCCGGGCATTGATGCTGCCTTTGTCAACTTGGGGGATGCCTCCCGTAATGGCTTTATCCATGTCACTGACCTTGGCCCATTGCGCCTGAAGCGAACGGCTGGGGCAATCACGGAATTGCTCGCACCGCAGCAAAAAGTGCTGGTTCAGGTCATGAAGGAACCCACGGGCACCAAGGGGCCACGGCTGACGGGAAATATTTCCCTGCCTGGGCGCTATCTCGTGCTGATGCCCTATGGTCGGGGGGTGAATCTATCGCGACGGATTACCAATGAGGCGGAACGGCATCGGCTACGTGCCTTGGGCATTTTGGTCAAACCCGCTGGCATGGGGCTACTGGTGCGTACAGAGGCTGAGGGTGTCTCCGAAGAGGCCATACTTGAGGATCTGGAACTCCTGCAACGGCAGTGGGAAACGATCCAACAGCAGGCGGCCTCCAGCCGTCCTCCCCAGCTTCTGGGGCGCGATGATGACTTTATCCAAAAAGTGTTGCGGGATGTCTATAGCAGTGATGTCAACCGCATTGTGGTGGATACTCCGGATGGGGTCAAACGGGTCAAACAGCACCTGAAAAACTGGAATGTCAATAAGCCGGTGGGGGTTCTCATTGACTATCACCAAGAACCCATTCCCATTTTGGATTACTTTCGGGTGAATGCTGCCATCCGTGAAGCCCTGAAACCCCGTGTGGATTTGCCCTCCGGTGGCTATATCATCATTCAACCAACAGAGGCACTGACGGTCATTGATGTGAACTCTGGTTCATTCACTAGTTCAGCCACCTCGCGGGAAACAGTGCTGTGGACGAACTGCGAAGCGGCTACGGAGATTGCTCGCCAACTGCGACTGCGCAATATTGCTGGCGTGATCATTGTGGATTTTATTGACATGGATTCCCGCCGCGACCAGTTGCAACTGCTGGAGCACTTTAGTAAAGCCCTGCGTGCTGATAAAGCTCGCCCCCAAATTGCTCAACTCTCAGAACTGGGGCTGGTGGAACTGACCCGCAAACGTCAAGGGCAAAATATCTATGAACTTTTTGGCCGTCCCTGTAGTGCCTGCGGTGGCTTGGGTCACTTGGTGCATTTACCCGGTGAACCGGAGGATAGCCCCGGCGAAATTGTCGAGCGATCGCCCATGCCGCGTCCACCGGAGCCACGCCGCAGTTTAGAATCCCGCACTGAACCCAATGGCTTTGCCAGTAGCAGTCTAGAGACCCAACTCATTAACCACCCTGACTATCAAGCGGTAGGGGGTATTCGCCCGCGTGCTTCCCGCAGTAGTCATCCACCAACCCCCCGCAGTCCTCGTCGTGCCTCTGAAAATGGCAATGGTCGCAAGGTGATTACCACGCCTACAGAAACGGTGCCGCCGCCAGTGGTCAAAGTGGAGAGCCGTCCGCTGCGCCCTGCCCGTCCTAGCCGCTCTGAACCAGCGGAAGTGATTACCGTAACAATGACGGATCAAGAGCAGGCGGTCTATGCGGAAATGGGAATTTCACCCCTTGTGTTGCACTCTGAGGAGGTGAAGAATCCGCGGGGAACGATTGTGATGGTGGCACGCCCCGGCCAAGACCCCCTACCCCTGCCCCAGAAAACTGCACGACCCGTTAGTGAGGGAATGCCTGAGGATATCCCAGAGACTGCTGATGAGCCGCCCGCCCCTGTGGTTAGCACGATTAATGTCGAGCCGATTCCAGCCACTGCGCTGCTCAATACCAGTGAGCCAGAAGTCACGACCGAGTCTGAATCCGGCGGGGAAGCATCCACCCCAGAGGCCTCCGTGCCCGCAGGTCGGCGGCGGCGGCGACGGGTCACCACTAGCGAGCAGCTCTCCCTCGATGCCAATACTTAGGCTCAGCAATAGCAATGTTGGGGGATCTAGACCCTGCCCTCATCCAAGAGTGGCTCAAGGCTGCATCGGCAGAACTTCCTCAGGGGGAACCCCTTCAACGGCTACCGCGGGTGGGGTCTGAAGCCTTTGCCTTTGCCCTTGTTACCCCAAAGCACCAGTTTACCCTTGGGCGTTCCAATTTGCGCTTTCCCTTAATGAGCGCAATTAAGCCCTTCTTGCTGCTGTATGCCTTGACGCTGTGGCAGGAGCAGGTGTGGACGTGGGTGGGACAGCGCCCCTCAGATTACCCCTATAACTCTGTGTTGCAGTTAACCCTTGATCAGGGGTGGCCGCGCAATCCCATGATTAATAGTGGAGCGATCGCCCTTGCTAGCCAATTGGCTGATGTTGGCGGTGTTGCGGTCTTTCAGACTTGGCTCAATGAGTGTGCGGGTACGCAGTTGCAGGTGGATCAGGAGGTGTTAGCGGCAGTCTATCGCCATCCCAACTGGCAAAATCGCACCCTTGCCCACTGTTTAGTGGAGTCTGGACGCATTGCCGATGCCGGGGTTGCCCTTGAGATCTACAATCAGGTGTGCTGTTTCCAAGGAACGATTGAGGAAGTGGCGCGCTTGGGTCTCCTGTTGGCACTGCCCCATGACAAGGTGAGCGATCGCCATCGTCAGCAGGTGAATGTGCTCATGCTCACCTGTGGCCTCTACGAGGACTCCCCCCGCTATGCCCTAGAAATTGGCTTGCCCGTGAAATCGGGTGTGAGTGGTGTGATTTTGGCCATTGTGCCGCGACAGGGGGCGATCGCCTGCTACAGTCCACCCCTCGATCGCAGTGGCAACTCGATTTTGGGTCTATACCTGCTCCAGCGCATCAGCCGCCACCTCGGCCTCAGTCCCTTGGGCTAACTGCACCACCAAGCGGCGATCCGGTTCCTCTCCATAACTAAAGGTTTCAAGGCGATCGCTCTCTACCTTGATGAGACTGTGAACAACACGCCGCTCTGCTGCAGATAGGGAGCGAATTTCAACGGGTTTACCGGTGTCGAGGACTTGGGCAGCCACCTGATGGGCAATCTCCTGCAACTGGCGATAACGGGCGCGGCGATAGCCCGCCAATTCCAAGGTAAAAGCCGTTTGCTCCTCCCGCGATCGCCCCAAATTCAACGTGGCATTGAGCAGATATTGCAACGCATCGAGAGCTTGGGCATTGTTGGCCAGCAGGGATTCAATTTGCGCAGCACTCAGGGACTGGCGATCGATCTCTAGCCAGTGCCCCGGCACCACACTTGCCAAAGGGGACTCCACCACAGAAACGGTTGTCTTAAAGCCTGCTAGAGCAAGCACCTGTTCCAGCCACGCACACCCCGCAGCAATTGGATCAGCGGTCATGCCTCCCCTCAACTTGATGGATGACGCTTGGCTTTAGTGGCCTTGGCACTTTTAACCCCCTTGCCCTCAAAGGGGAGAGCAGCCCGATTTTTAATCGCTTCAGCCCGTTCCTGCTCCTCCACGAGTTTTTGCAGGTTCTCTGGCAGCGGCTCCTGTTGGAGAATAAAGGTTTGCACCGTCTGGAAGATGTTGGCGATTAGCATATAGAGCAGCACCCCGGCCGGCAGTGGGAAAAAGAGGAACATCCCAGAGAAGATAATCGGCGTCAATTGATTCACAGTTTGCTGCTGCGGGTTATTGCTGCTGCCTTGGCCAGAGAGCAACTGGTTGACGTAGAGACTGACACCAAAGCCAAGGATCATGATCAGGATATCCCAGTGGATCGCGCCCCAATTAAACTGGCGTGTGCCATCGGGCAGCGTGATGAAGAGTTCCCCTTGATCAATGACACCCACATGGCCAAGGGCAGAGATAAAGAGGAAACCTTTATCCGCCGCAATCCCCGGAATCGTTCCCTGAACCGTTACATCACCGGGTTGCAGGGCTTGCAGATGCCCCTCACTGTCAATGGTTGCCCGCTCTTGACCGCGAATAATTTGCCACTTGGGTTGCAGGTGACTATTGGGATAGGCGGCGGCCAGTTCACTAAAGGGTTTCCCCTCCTTGGTTTGGAATTGGAGATCCACCGTTTGACCCACTGGAATCTTGGTACCGCTGGGAACCACCGCCTGAATGGGGAAGTGGATGCCCTCATCAACGTAGATATTTTGCGGCTTAGTGGCAAAGGGCTGGGCTAAGACAGTTTGATCAGGGGGAACAATTTGTAGGTTGAGCTGGTAATTCACATCGGCAAAGGGTGATCCGCGGAGCGTGGCAAAGAGAGCAAAGAGAATCGGCAACTGCAACAGCAGGGGGAAACACCCCGCCAAGGGATTACCAAACTCCTTGTACACCTCTGCCATTGCCTTTTGCTGTTCGGCAGGATTATCCTTGTATTTCTGTTGGATTTCCTGCATCCGTTTTTGCATGATCGGCTGCACAACTTTCATGCGCCGCATATTGCGAATGGATCCCGCACTGAGGGGATAGACGGCAAAGCGCACCACCAGTGTCAGCGCCACAATCGCAAGGCCATAGCTGGGCACAATCCCATAGAAAAAGTCAAGGATTGGCAGCATGACATTGTTGGAGAGGAAACCGATACCAAAATCCATGGAATCCTGCAATTAAGGGTGAACAGTTAACAGAACTATCTTAGGTCTTAAGAACCAATCGCGCCACTGACACTTTTGGCAGCGGGACTCAATTTGGCAGAAATATAGTCATAAATTTCACGGAAGCGGGGGACAGCACGCATTTCTAAGCGGCTACCATCTTTGAGGGTGACGACCATATCACCGTAGGCGCCCCAGCCGCGAGGAACGGTGACGACTTTGGTGATTTCGCTATAAATGACATCGGAGCGATCGCGCCCCATCCAGCCGCCTATCACCGTAATCCGCCGATTGGTAATGCGGTAGCGCAGCCAGAGGGCACGGACAATGGCACCAACGGTAAGGGGCAGACAAATCACCGTTAGCCCCAACAGTAAGTTGATCACCAAGTCACCCCAATGGGGACCGCCTTCGTAGAAAACGTCTTCGGAAATTCCCGGCATCGTCAGTACCCCTGCTTTGGCCATTAACTGCGTCAATTCAGCGCGACAGTCCTCGTCACTCACTTGCAGTGCCGCCTGACGCACTACCACAATCATATCCCACCCTGCGGCTATCTGCAGTAAGAGTGAGCCGATCACCCGTCGCCACTGCCGTTTCAAACGGTTGCGATCGACGGCTCGCTTACTCACCTTTTTGCTGACCACAATGCCCAGCCGTGGTGCTGCCTTGACGGCTTGGGGCGCCAGCCAAAGAACGGCCAGTTTGCCGTGGTGGGCGGTTTTGTGTTGATAGACGCGGTCAAAATCATAGCGATCGCGCAGGCGATGTTGACGAGGGAGCACTAGACTGCAAGCCGTGCCCGTCCTTTACGCCGCCGTGCCTTAATGACGTTCTGACCTGATTTGGTGCGCATGCGCGCGCGGAACCCAGAGGTGCGTTTACGTTTGCGGACAGTACCGCCCAGTGTACGTTGCGTCATGGCTGTTGCAGTTATGATGGTTAATCAGAAAAAACACTGCCCCAAGGGGCACGCCCTAGTCAGTCGTTAGAGCGATCTACAATCGTATCACTTCCCGTGAGGCAGCGGTAGCCCTGCAAGGCTATTGCCGTCTTGGTCGTGTTGCCTATCATTGCTCACATCCTACGGACGAGGTTTGC